>NZ_JBEXPB010000003.1:0-274559 GCF_040611795.1 Streptomyces sp. NPDC006529
CCTTCTGATGGCGGGCGACGGGGACCTCGTCGTCTCCCCCGAGGCGGTCAAAGCGGTCCAGGACGGGCTGCGCGCGGCCATCGCGGAGCTGCGTTCCCGCGGGTGCGCGGGAACCCGTACGGTCTAGACGAGGTCGCCGTTCGGCAGTTCGACCTTGGCGCCCAGTTCCACGAGCTTCTCCATGAAGTTCTCGTAGCCGCGGTTGATCAGGTCGATGCCGTGCACTCGCGAAGTGCCCTCGGCCGCCAGGGCCGCGATCAGGTACGAGAAGCCGCCCCGGAGGTCCGGGATGACCAGGTCGGCGCCCTGCAGCTTGGTGGGGCCGGAGACGACCGCCGAGTGCAGGAAGTTGCGCTGGCCGAAGCGGCACGCGGAGCCGCCCAGGCACTCCCGGTACAGCTGGATGTGCGCGCCCATCTGGTTCAGCGCGGAGGTGAAGCCCAGGCGGGACTCGTAGACCGTCTCGTGGACGATGGAGAGCCCGGTCGCCTGCGTCAGCGCCACCACCAGGGGCTGCTGCCAGTCGGTCTGGAAACCGGGGTGGACGTCCGTCTCCAGGTGGATCGCCTTGAGCGGGCCGCCCGGGTGCCAGAAGCGGATGCCCTCGTCGTCGATCTCGAAGGCGCCGCCGACCCGGCGGAAGGTGTTCAGGAACGTCATCATCGAGCGCTGCTGCGCTCCGCGGACGTAGATGTTGCCGCCGGTCGCCAGGGCCGCGGAAGCCCACGAGGCGGCCTCCAGGCGGTCCGGGAGCGCCTTGTGGTTGTAGCCGCCCAGCTCGTCCACACCGGTGATGCGGATGGTCCGGTCGGTGTCGACGGAGATGATCGCGCCCATCTTCTGCAGGACGCAGATGAGGTCTTCGATCTCCGGCTCGACGGCCGCGTTGCTCAGCTCGGTGACGCCCTCGGCCAGGACGGCCGTCAGCAGCACCTGCTCGGTCGAGCCGACCGAGGGGTAGGGCAGGCGGATCTTGCAGCCGCGCAGCCGCTGCGGGGCCTCCAGGTACTGACCGCCCTCGCGCTTCTCGATGGTCGCGCCGAACTGGCGGAGCACGTCGAAGTGGAAGTCGATCGGCCGGCCGCCGATGTCGCAGCCGCCCAGGCCCGGGATGAAGGCGTGGCCGAGGCGGTGCAGCAGCGGGCCGCAGAAGAGGATCGGGATGCGCGACGAACCCGCGTGCGCGTCGATGTCCGCCACGTTGGCGCTCTCGACGTACGTGGGGTCGAGCACCAGCTCGCCCGGCTCCTCGCCGGGGCGGACGGTGACGCCGTGCAGCTGGAGGAGGCCGCGCACGACCCGCACGTCACGGATGTCCGGAACGTTGCGGAGCCGGCTGGGGGCGCTGCCGAGCAGAGCGGCCACCATGGCCTTCGGCACGAGGTTCTTCGCACCGCGGACACGGATCTCGCCCTCGAGCGGGGTACCGCCGTGGACAAGCAGTACATCGTCACTGACTGTGCCGGTCATGAATCTCGCGTTCCGGAGAGGGGTGGGCAGGGGGCCAGGAGAAAGGGTAAGCGGCAGGACCCCCTGGTACGTAAGGCCGACGTGGCCGTATGACTGTCATGAATTCGCCACAGCACCCAGTGTGTACGCCACATAGCGGAGTGTCGCCTTCCGGGTAGCCTCCGGGCCCGCTCCGGTGGTTTCCCGCACCGCCGCCGCGGTCCGGCGCCGTACGTCCTGAGCTGCGCGGGACCCGTCGGCGCCGTCCGCTCCCCCGGGAGGGCGAATGTGCGAGACCATGGCCGCATGACCGAGGTGTCCTCCCTCACAGGGCGGTTGCTCGTGGCGACCCCCGCCCTCGCGGACCCGAACTTCGACCGCGCCGTGGTGCTGCTGCTCGACCACGACGAGCAGGGCTCCCTCGGCGTGGTCCTCAACCGGCCCACCCTGGTCGGCGTCGGCGACGTCCTGCAGCCCTGGGCGCCGCTGGCCGGCGCCCCCGGCGTGGTCTTCCAGGGCGGCCCGGTCGCCCTCGACTCCGCCCTCGGCATCGCGGTCATCCCCGGCGAGGAGGGCCCTTCCCCAAACTCTCGGCTGCGCTCGAGCGGGGGAGACCCCATCGGCTGGCGCCGGGTGCACGGCGCGATCGGCCTGGTCGACCTGGAGGCCCCGCCGGAGCTGCTGGCCGGCGCCCTCGGCTCGCTGCGGATCTTCGCCGGCTACTCGGGCTGGGGCCCGGGCCAGCTGGAGGACGAGGTGGGCGAGGGGGCCTGGTACGTCGTCGAGTCCGAGCCGGGGGACGTGGCCTTCCCGGTCCCCGAGCAGCTCTGGCGGGCGGTGCTGCGCCGCCAGCGCAGCGACCTCGCGATGGTCGCCACCTATCCGGACGACCCGTCGCTGAACTGAGGCCGCCCGCGTTCAGTACCCTGGCTTGTATGAGCACTCTTGAGCCCGAGCGCGGGTCTGGCACGGGAACCCTCGTCGAGCCGACGCCGCAGGTTTCCCACGGTGACGGCGACCACGAGCGCTTCGCCCATTACGTCCAGAAGGACAAGATCATGGCGAGCGCCCTCGACGGGACCCCCGTCGTCGCGCTCTGCGGCAAGGTCTGGGTACCGGGCCGCGACCCGAAGAAGTACCCGGTCTGCCCCATGTGCAAGGAGATCTACGAATCCATGGGATCCGGCGGGGACAAGGACAAGGGCAAGGACAAGTGACCGCGTCCTGACCGCTCCACCCCCAGGTGTGGAAGGGCCCCCGGGCGCGCCGACGCGTGCCCGGGGGCCCTTCGCGTGCCCGGACGCCCCCGCGCGGCGGCGCGGCGCGGGTAGGGTCGGCCCCGACAAGCGCTCTGCGGAACGGTCGTTGCGCACAGCGCAACGCAATGTGCCGCCCCGCCCGCCGCGGCGGCCGCCGTGGAGGGCTGACGCATGGACCGCGATCCGATACCCGACCCCGCCGCCGACCTGATCCCCGCGCCCCGCGAGGCCGCCTTCGGGCCGGCCGGGGCGCGCTACGCGTTCGGGGCCGAGCCCGACGTCGCCGCCGGACCCGGTACGCAGGGCACCGCGCGCTGGCTGCGCGGGGTGCTGGGGGCCGCCGCGGGGTGGGGGCTGCCGCCCGCCGGCCCCGGCGGGCGGGCCGACGTACGGCTCCTCGTCGACGAGGGCGTCGGGCGCGAGCTGGGCCCCGAGGGGTACGAGCTGACCGTCACCGCGGAGGGCGCCGAGATCCGCGGCGGCGCACCCGCCGGGGTGTTCCGGGGCGCGCAGACGCTGCGCCAGCTGCTCGGACCGCACGCCTTCCGGCGGGCGCCGCTGCCCGGGGCCCGCTGGAGCCTGCCGTACGGGACGGTCCGCGACGCGCCCCGGTTCGGCTGGCGCGGACTGCTCCTGGACGTCGCCCGGCACTTCCTGCCCAAGGATGGCGTCCTGCGCTACATCGACCTGATGGCCGCCCACAAGCTCAACGTGCTGCACCTGCACCTGACGGACGACCAGGGCTGGCGGATCGAGATCGAGCGCCACCCCCGGCTCACCGCCGTCGGCGCCTGGCGCCCGCGCTCGCGCCGCGGCCACCGGGACTCGCCGCTGTGGGACGAGACCCCGCACGGCGGCTTCTACACCCACGACGACATCCGCGAGATCGTCGCCTACGCGGCCGAGCGCCACGTGCGCGTGGTGCCCGAGATCGACCTGCCGGGCCACGCGCAGGCCGCCCTCGCCGCCTACCCGGAGCTGGGCAACACCGACGTCGTCGACACGGCGGCGCTCGGCGTGTGGGACGACTGGGGGATCAACGAGAACGTCCTCGCGCCCACCGACGCCGTACTGCGCTTCTACGAGGGCGTCTTCGAGGAGGTGCTGGAGCTGTTCCCGGCGGAGGTCTCGCCCTTCGTGCACGTCGGCGGGGACGAGTGCCCCAAGACCCAGTGGGCGGCCTCGCCCGCCGCGCAGGCGCGCATCCGGGAGCTGGGGGTGGGGGACGAGGACGGCCTCCAGGCCTGGTTCATCCGGCACTTCGACCGCTGGCTCGCCGCCCGCGGGCGGCGGCTGATCGGCTGGGACGAGATCCTGGAGGGCGGACTGGCGGACGGCGCCGCCGTCTCCTCCTGGCGCGGCTACGCGGGCGGCATCGCGGCCGCCGAAGCCGGGCACGACGTGGTGATGTGCCCCGAGCAGCAGGTGTACCTGGACCACCGTCAGGCGCCGGGCCCGGGCGAGCCGGTGCCGATCGGGTACGTGCGCACGCTGGAGGACGTCTACCGCTTTGAACCGGTGCCGCCGCAGCTCTCCGCCTGTGCCGCGGAGCACGTGCTGGGCGCGCAGGCCAACATCTGGACGGAGGTGACGGAGGACCAGGGGCGCCTGGACTACCAGGTGTTCCCGCGGCTGGCCGCCTTCGCCGAGGTGGTGTGGTCGGCGCTGCCCGACCCGGCGGCGCGGGACTACGCGGAGTTCGAGGAGCGCATGGGCGGCCACTACGCGCGCCTGGACGCCCTCGGCGTCGGCTACCGGCCCCCGGGCGGCCCGCTGCCGTGGCAGCGTCGGCCCGGGGTGCTCGGGCGTCCCAAGGAGGGCGTCCCGCCGACCGTCTGAGGCGGCGGCCGGGGCGGGCGCAGCCGGGGGGAGATTCGGGTAACTCTTCCCCGAATACGGGTGAGAGGGTCGGAAACGGGCGATCCGGGCAGGGTGCCCGCGCGGGCCGTGCCCGGCCGACCCTCGCGCCGGGTGCCCCGGAAGATGTGCCAGAGTTGCCACCTCCCGGTCGTGAGCACGTACCGTACGGCGGAACAGGCGTGAGCGCCGGGACATCGGGAAGGGGCAGCTGGGTTGACCACGCACGCACCGCACGCACTGCACGCACCGGATTCACCTCAGGGGCCGCAGCCGACGCAGTCCGTGACGCTGCCGGCCTCGCTCGACGAGGCCGTGGCGGCGCTGGCCGCCATGCCCGCCGCCGTGCCCGTGGCCGGCGGCACCGACCTCATGGCCGCCGTCAACGCCGGGCTGCTGCGCCCCGCGGCGCTGGTGGGCCTGGGCCGGATCAACGAGATCCGCGGCTGGCAGTACCAGGACGGTCACGCCCTCCTCGGCGCCGGGCTCACGCACGCGCGGATGGGCCGCCCCGACTTCGCCGCGCTGATCCCCGCCCTGGCGGCCGCCGCACGCGCGGCCGGGCCGCCGCAGATCCGCAACGCGGGCACGCTCGGCGGGAACATCGCCACGGCCGCCCCGACCGGCGACGCGCTGCCGGTCCTCGCGGCGCTGGAGGCGGTCCTCGTCATCGTCGGCCCGGGCGGTTCGCGCCGGGAGATCCCGGTCTCGCACCTGCTGGCCGGGCGCGAGATGCTGCGGCCCGGTGAACTGATCGGCTTCGTCCGGGTGCCCCTGCTGCACGCGCCGCAGGTGTTCCTGAAGGCCACGGGCCGCACCGGCCCGGGGCGCGCGGTGGCGTCCGTGGGGCTCGTACTGGACCCTGCGCGCCGGGGCGTGCGCATCGCGGTGGGCGCGGTCGCGCCGATGCCGCTGCGCCCGCTGGAGGCCGAGCAGTGGGTCGCCTCGCTGATCGACTGGGACGGCGAGCGCACGCTGGCTCCGGACGCGCTGGAGGCCTTCGGCGAGTACGTCGCGGCCGCCTGCGTACCGGACCAGGGCGAAACGGTGGCTCCGGCGGTGCTGCACCTGCGCCGCACGGTGGCGGTACTGGCACGGAGGGCCCTGGGGAGGGCGCTGACCTCATGAGTGAGAACGAGAACGCGAGCGACGGCGTGGGCGACGACGGTACGGGCAATGACGGCGCGGGCACCGCGTGGGGCTGGGAACCGGTGCCGCACGGCGGGGAGTACGACTCGGACGCGACGGCGTTCGTGCAGCTGCCCCCGGACATGATGGGCGCGGCGGGGACCGGGGAGCCGCTGGCGGCCCCCGGGCACGGGTTCGTGCCGCCGCCGATGATCGTCCCGCTGGGCTCGGCCGGTACGGACCCGGCCGCGACCGGGACCTGGACGCTGCCCGTGCGGTGGCCGGAGGCGGGCGGCTCGGCCCCCGCGGAACCGGCCCCCCGGGCGCAGAGCGCCCCCGCGCCGGTGCTGGGCCCGATCCCGGCGGTCATCCCGATGCCCGCGTCGGCGATCGCCTCGCTCCAGGGGGAGACGGACCAGGGCTTCGGTGGCGACGGCGCGGCCGGCACCGGTGCGGCTCCGGGGTACGAGCACGCCTACGAGTACGGGCACGAATCCGCGTCGACCGCCGAATGGCGCTTCCCGGAGACCGCGGAGAACCTCGACGACCCGTACGCGCACGGGAACGGGCACGCGGCCGGTGGCGACCAGAGCGGGCACACCGGCCAGTTCGCGCTGAGCACGCAGGACACGCACGGCTCGCAGGACACTCACGGCCAGCAGGACGCGCACGGCTCGCAGGACACTCACGGCACGCACGGCGGGCAGACCGGTCAGTGGGCGGTGCCCGTCGTGGACGGGGAACTGCCCCGGGAGTCCGGCGAGTTCCGCCACGGCGGCGGTCCGGAGGCGGACTGGAGCCGGGCCCCGGCCACCCTGCCGGGCGGCGCCGCGGCCCCCTGGGCCACCCAGCCCGGACACGGGCACACCGCCGCGGAGGGGTTTGCCGAGCAGCCCGCCGAGTCCGGTGCGGAGGCCGGTGCCGACTCCGGTGACAGCGCCGGTGCCGGTGCGATTGCGGGTGCGCAGGGAACCCCGAGCGCCTTCGACGCCTTCGGCGCCCTGGACCCCGAGCAGACCATGAGCGCGGGCGTGCTGCCCGCCGTCGGCCCGGACCTCGGCCCCGACACCGGCGACGGGTCGGGGCGCCGGGTGCTGGGCGGCCCCGGCGTGGGCACGCCCGCACCGCTGCCGTACGGGCCGCGGGTCATCGGCGGCCCCGGCGTGGGCACACCGCTCCCGGAGCACCTGCGGCACCTCGAACACCCGGACCACTTCGACCACGCCGCGCACGGCGAGGGGGCGCCGCAGGGGGCCCCGGACATCGACGCCGCGCACGGCGCCGCCGCGGCCCCGGTGGCCTCGGAGCGCCCGCACCCGGCCGCGGACCCCGCGGCGCCGGAGCGGACCCCGGGCTTCGCCGGAGCGGACGGCGCGCCGGGCGGGGCCGAGGGGGAGCACCGGGAAACCGGTACGGCCTCCGGGGACGGGGACGCGGCGGACGTCCCGGACGAGTGGGCGGCGTACGACGGGGGTGAAGGGACGGGGGGCTCTGCGGAGGCTTCCGGGGCGGGTCCGGAGGCCGGTCCGGAGGCGGGCTCGGCTTCGGCGCCTGTGGATCCGGTGGTTCCGGTTCCTCCGGTTCCGGCTCCGGTGGAAGCGGAGGTGCCCGTTCTTGCGGAGGCGCCGCTTCCGGTACACGAGGAGCACCCCCTCGCCTCCTACGTGCTGCGCGTCAACGGCGCCGACCGGCCCGTCACCGGCGCCTGGATCGGTGAGTCGCTGCTCTACGTGCTGCGCGAGCGGCTCGGGCTCGCCGGGGCCAAGGACGGCTGCTCGCAGGGCGAGTGCGGCGCCTGCGCGGTGCAGGTCGACGGCCGACTGGTCGCCTCCTGCCTGGTGCCCGCCGCGACCGCCGCGAGCAGCGAGGTCCGCACGGTCGAGGGGCTGGCCACGGACGGCGAGCTCTCCGACGTGCAGCAGGCGCTGTGCCGGTCCGGAGCCGTCCAGTGCGGATTCTGCGTACCGGGCATGGCCATGACGATCCACGACCTGCTGGAGGGCAACCACGCCCCCAGCGAGCTGGAGACCCGCCAGGCCCTGTGCGGCAACCTCTGCCGGTGCTCCGGCTACCGCGGCGTCATCGACGCCGTCGGCGAGGTCGTCGCCGAGCGCGAGGCCGCCGCCGAGGCCGCGGCGGCCGGCCCGCACGGCGACGCCCAGGGCGGCGCGGAAGCGCGCATCCCGCACCAGGCGGCGCCCGGCGAGGGCGGCATCCACCCGGACCACCAGCACGGAGGCATGGCGTGAGCGGGCACGACGCGGCGACGGCGACGGGACCGGCCGCGGGAGCGGCGGGCACGGGCCCGGGAACCGGACCCGCCACCGGATCGTTCTCCATCACGGCGATGGCCGAGGCCGCCGAACCCGAGGCGCTGCGCGGAATCGGCGCGTCCGTCCCGGCCGCCGACGCCCGCGCCAAGTCCGAGGGCACCTTCCCCTACGCGGCCGACCTGTGGGCCGAGGGCCTGCTCTGGGCCGCCGTCCTGCGCTCCCCGCACGCCCACGCCCGGATCCGCTCCATCGACACCTCGGCCGCCGTCGCGATGCCGGGCGTACGGGCCGTGGTCACCCACGCCGACGTCCCCGGCTCCACCACCCACGGCCGCCGCATCGCCGACCGCCCGGTCTTCGCCCACGACCTGGTCCGCCACCACGGCGAGGCCATCGCCGCCGTGGCCGCCGACCACCCCGACACGGCCCGCCTGGCGGCCGCCGCGATCGCGGTCGAGTACGAGCTGCTGGACGCGGTCACCGACCCCGAGCACTCCTTCGGCGCGCCGCCCCTGCACCCCGACGGCAACCTGATCCGGCACATCCCGCTGCGTTACGGCGATCCGGAAGCGGTCGGCGAGGTCGTCGTCGAGGGCCTGTACCGGATCGGCCGCCAGGACCCCGCCCCCATCGGCGCCGAGGCCGGGCTCGCCGTGCCGCGCCCCGACGGCGGCGTCGAGCTCTACACCGCCTCCACCGACCCGCACACCGACCGCGACCTCGCCGCCGCCTGCTTCGGCCTCGAACCCGAGCGGGTCAAGGTCGTCGTCACCGGCGTCCCCGGCGCCACCGCCGACCGCGAGGACCCCGCGTTCCAGCTCCCGCTGGGGCTCCTCGCGCTGCGCACCGGCTGCCCCGTCAAACTGGCCGCCACCCGCGAAGAGTCCTTCCTCGGGCACGCCCACCGGCACCCGACCCTGCTGCGCTACCGCCACCACGCGGACGCGGAGGGCCGGCTGGTCAAGGTGGAGGCGCAGATCCTGATGGACGCGGGGGCCTACGCGGACTCCTCGTCGGAGTCGCTCGCCGCCGCCGTCGCCTTCGCGTGCGGCCCGTACGTCGTCCCGCACGCCTTCGTCGAGGGCTGGGCCGTGCGCACCAACAACCCGCCGTCGGGCCACGTCCGCGGCGAGGGCGCCATGCAGGTGTGCGCGGCGTACGAGGGCCAGATGGACAAGCTCGCGGCCGCCCTCGGCATCGACGGCGCCGAACTGCGGATGCGCAACGTCCTGGCCACCGGCGATCTGCTGCCCACCGGGCAGACCGTCACCTGTCCGGCGCCCGTCGCCGAACTGCTGCGCGCGGTGCGCGACTTCGAGCTGCCGCCGCTGCCCATGGACACGCCCGAGGAGGAGTGGCTGCTGCCCGGCGGTCCGGAGGGCGCGGGCGAACCGGGCGCGGTGCGGCGCGGCGTCGGGTACGGCGTGGGCATGGTCCACATGCTCGGCGCGGAGGGCACCGACGAGGTGTCCACCGCCACCGTGAAGGTGCAGAACGGCGTCGCGACGGTGATCTGCGCGGCCGTCGACACCGGCCAGGGCTTCGCCACGCTGGCCCGCCAGATCGTGCAGGAAGTGCTGGGCGTGGACGAGGTGGTGACCGCTCCGGTCGACACCGACCAGCCGCCCGCCGGGGCGTCGGCGCACGGCCGCCACACGTGGGTGTCGGGCGGGGCGGTGGAGCGGGCGGCCAAGATGGTCCGTACGCAGCTGCTCCAGCCGATGGCCCACAAGCTCGGCATGTCCACGGAGCTGCTCCAGATCACGGATGGCCGGATCACGTCGTACGACGGCGCGTTCTCCACCACGGTCGCCGAGGCCATGGAGGGCAAGGAGCTCTGGGCGACGGCCCAGTGCCGGCCCCACCCGACGGAACCGCTGGACGCGGACGGGCAGGGCGACGCGTTCGTGGGGCTCGCGTTCTGCGCGATCCGCGCGGTGGTCGACGTGGACATCGAGCTGGGTTCGGTGCGCGTGGTCGAGCTGGCCGTGGCCCAGGACGTCGGCCGGATCCTCAACCCCCGCCAGCTGGAGGCCCGGATCGAGGCGGGCGTCACCCAGGGCGTGGGCGCGGCCCTGACGGAGAACCTGCGCTCGGCCGCCGGCCTCATCCGCCACCCCGACCTGACGGGCTACGCCCTGCCGACGGCGCTGGACGCGCCGACCGTGCGGATCGTGAAACTGGTGGAGGAGCGGGACGTCGTGGCGCCCTTCGGCGCGAAGGCGGCGAGCGCGGTCCCTGTGGTGACGGCGCCCGCGGCGGTAGCCTCGGCAGTACGCGCGGCAACGGGCCGCCCGGTCAACAGGCTCCCGATCCGGCCATCGGCGGCGGTCGCGGTGCCCAACTCGTGACCGTGTGACCCGCATTGCACCTGCAACCCCGGACTTGGGTGTGTCGGTGCCGGTCGCTAGAGTGATCTGTACGTCTGCGTACGCGCGCCGGGTTCGGCGCGGAGGCCGCGGACGGGGGGCGGTGGAAACGCCGCTCCGACGGGGAATCACGGGGACAACGGGGATACGGGGAGTCGGGGAGCCAACGTGGCAGAGGACGTTGACAAGAATGTGATCGCGATGATGCCTGGTATCGGACCGGCGGTACTCGTCGCGAACCAGGTGATGATCGCCAATCAGGCGCCGGCGCTGTTCGTCGAGCACGAGTCGATGACCAAATACAAGCAGCGGGTGGACGCGCTCCTTGAGCAGCTGAAGGACTCGCCGGCCGACCACGGCAAGATCGCGGACGGCACCCTCGGCAAGACCGACCTCGGCCACGGCTTCCCGGAGGCGGACGGCCTCTACACGGCGTACAACAAGGTCCGCGGCGAGCTGGAGACCCTCTCGAAGGCGCTGGGCGTCCAGATCGAGGCGCTCGGTATCGCGGTGGAGGCCTCGCGCGTGGGCTACGAGAACATCGACGACGACATCAAGCAGCGGATGCGCAAGCTGAACGCCGAAGCGCAGGGCTGGTACGACCCGAAGCTGGACAGTCACAAGGCGGAGCACGACAAGGCGACCGCGGCCGCTCAGGGTCACCCGGACAACGGCAACGGAAGCACCGCGGGGGGTGGGATGTAATGGCGACCAATTTCGAGGGCCACTCGCACCAGGAACTTTTGGCGATGCTGGCTCCTGTCAACGCGGAGACGGTGAAGTCGCGTGGTGAGCTGCTGCAGACGGCCGCGGACACGATCACGAAAATCGGCAACGACCTCAAGAACTACCGGGTCGCAGGCTGGGAGGGCAAGGCCGCCCGAGACTTCGAGGAGTGGGTCAACACCGCGGGAAACTCGACGCTGAAGCTGGGGGACTACAGCAAGACCGGCGGCAAGTGGATGATCCAGGCGGCGCAGACGATCGTCGAGGTCAAGGCGAGCATGCCGAAGTACGACGCGGCGGCGGCGGACAACTACGAGGCGGCGAAGAAGTACCACAACGACCCTGACTCGCGGGAGATCGGCCAGAAGGCGTTCACGAAGCTGAGCGGCGACCACCAAGAGGCTGTCCAGCAGATGACGAAGCTGGCGCAGTCGTACGAGGCGTCGACGACGCAGATGAACGCGGCGGTGCCGCCTACGTTTCCGCCGCCGCCGGCTAGTTTCGTCCCGACGGGCGACCGTAGTGGCTACTCCGTTGATATCCAGCGGCCGGGCAGTGATACGTCGCGTACCGGGTCCACCGGAGACGCTTACGTTCCATCTGAGCGAGGCAGCACGGAGTCCTCTTCCGACAAGGGGCACGTGGCCACCCACCAGCAGGTTCAGGACAACACGTTGCCGTCGAAGCCGGCGCCTGACTCTGGGCAGACGCACGTACCCACCGTGCCGGACCGCGATGTGAACGTGGACCTGAACACGGTCGGGACCCTGCCGGACAGGCCGGGCACCCAGCTTCCGGGAGTGCCTACAGGCGTAGGCCCGGGCGGTCCTACCGGTGTTGGCCCCGCAGGTTCCCTCCCGCCCCTGACGCTGCCGCCGATCGGCGGAATGAAATCGCCTGGTAACGGCATCGGTGGAGCAGGGGGCGGTCGCTCTCCGATCAGCGGCGTGGGCCCCGGTGGCGGTTTCCCGAACACCTCAGGCCCCGGCGGCAAGGTCGGCGGTATCGCGGGTCTTCCGCCGCGGGAAGCCGGCATCACAGGTGGCCGTCCGGTTTCCGCGAGCGGACCGAAGTCCTCGATCCCGCGCGGCACGGTCATCGGCAATGAAGGCGGCATGACCGGCCGCGGTATGGCCGGTGGCATGGCCGGTGCCGGTGGTACGGGTGGTGTCGGCGGCCAGGGCAGCTCGGCCGCCGGACGTCGGCTCGCCAGCGAGCCGGGTGGCGTGGTCGGTGGCCGCCAGCCGGGTGCGGGTGGCCGTTCGACGACGGGCGGAAAGCCGTTCACCCAGGGCGGCTCCGGTCTCGTGCGAAACCAGGGCGGTGGTGCGGCCGGCGGTGTCGGTGGCGCCATGGGCCACGGTGGTGCGGGCGCCCGGACGGGTGGCAAGAAGCGCAACGACCAGTCGGGCGAACGCCCGGACTACCTGGCCGAGGACGAAGAGACCTGGCAGGGCAACCGTCGTGTTGTCCCGCCGGTGATCGACTGAGCGAACGGGACACTGCACGAGATGCGCATGCGGAGAGTTACGTCGGTCCTGATGGGCCTCCTGCTGGCCGGAGTCGCCGCGACTCCGGCTCACGCGGAGACCATCCGGTCCATGCAATGGCATCTCGACTCGATGCACGCTGATGAGATGTGGAAGGTCAGCACCGGCAAGGGTGTCACCGTTGCGGTGATTGACGGTGGTGTCGGTGACATTCCCGAGTTGGCTGGACAAGTGCTGCCGGGCACCAACTACGCCCGCCTTTCCAGTGGGGATGAGCGTGACGACTACAACGGTCACGGCACCACGATGGCTGCGATCATCGCCGGTACGGGCAAGGGTCCCGGCGGTGACGGGTCCTACGGCCTTGCACCCGGAGCAAAGATCCTCCCGATCCGCATTTCGCAGGGCGGCGGTGGGGAGTCCCAGCACGAGGGCTTTATCAAAGGCATCCGGTATGCCGCTGATTCGGAAGCCAAGATCATGAACATCTCCATGTCCGGTGTCGGCGACACAGCAGAGCTCCAAGAGGCTGTGAGATACGCGCTGGGTAAGGGG
Organism: Streptomyces sp. NPDC006529; assembly: GCF_040611795.1. Taxonomy (NCBI): domain Bacteria; kingdom Bacillati; phylum Actinomycetota; class Actinomycetes; order Kitasatosporales; family Streptomycetaceae; genus Streptomyces; species Streptomyces sp. NPDC006529. Next base: position 13,107 of record NZ_JBEXPB010000003.1, read on the forward strand.
AAATTGATCTTTGCCGCCGTGGGCAACGACGGTTCGCATGGGGTGGACTACCCAGCGGGCACACCCGGCGTGGTAGGTGTGGGGTCGGTCGACAAGAGCGCCGAAGCGAGCAAGATGTCCCAGTACGGCGCCCAAGTCGACATCTCCGCACCCGGAGACGACATCGTTTCGGGTTGCGGTGGAAAGACCGGCGTGTGCAAGACCAGCGGCACCAGCGACGCCACCGCCCTAGCCTCCGCCTCCGCCGCCCTCATCTGGTCCGCCCACCCCGACTGGACCAACAACCAGGTCCTCCGCGTCCTCCTCAACACCTCCGGCAAGCCCCGCGACGGCGTCGAGCGCAACGACTACATCGGCTACGGCGTCGTCCGCCCCCGCATCGCGCTCGCCGCCCCCGGCGACCCCGGGCCGGCCAACGTCTACCCGCTGCCCGACCTGGCCGCCGCCGAGGCGAAGGGCAAGGCGACGCCCTCCTCCGCCCCCTCGGCCTCCACCGACGGCAAGACGCCCGAGAAGGCCACCCGCGTCCCCGAGGCTGCGGAAGCCGGCGGCGGCCTCGGGGCCGTGACCTGGATCGCCCTGGGGCTGGGCGCGTGCCTGGTGATAGGCGGCGCCGTCACCGCCGTCGTCGTACGCCGCAACCGCCGACCCTAGGAGCACCGGACCGGATGTCCTTCGAACAGGAGTGGTCCTCCGCGCGCGCCGCGGTGCGCCTCAACCACGTCCCCGCCGCACCCGGACCCGGCGGCCCCGCCGGCGGGGCGGACCTGAGCATCGCCGATGACGCCCTCGGCGCGGTCGGCAGCGACGCGTACGTCCTGCACGAGCGGCTCTCGCGCGAAGGCGACCACGCCCGCGTGGCCACCTTCGACGCGTCGATCGCCCTCACCAACCGCAACTTCACCAGCGGCGCGGCCCTGCTCAAGGTGCACGACCGCTGGAGTTCCCAGCTGAAGGTGCTCGTGGCGGCCTGCGCGAACATCTCCAACCACCTCGACTACACCGTGGCCTCCCACGCCAAGGAAGAGGCGGACCTCGTGGCCACCCTGTCGGCGTCGAAGGTCAACGAGTACCTCAAGTAGGCCGCCAGGCCCGTAGGAAGGCATCGCAGGCACGTGCTGACGTTCGAGAACGTGATGAACGCTCCCCTGGAGAAGCTCCAGACCGCCGTCCAGGACTGGGGCGCGATGGCCACGAAACTGGCGGAGCTGGCGGAGTCGGCCCGTACCGGCATGCGGGCCAAGTCCGACAAGGCCGACTGGAAGGGTGCCAACGCGGACGTGACGAAACCGTTCGTGGCCAAGACCGCGAAGGAGTTCGACGACGCGGCCAAGGAGGCCAAGGGCATCCACCTCGTGCTGGCGGACGGGCACGCCACCATCAAGGCGGCCCGGGACCAGCTCAAGAAGCTTGTGGACGTGGAGGCCCCGGCGGCCGGCTACCAGGTCGACGCCACGGGCCGCGTGACGCCCGTACCGATCGCGGACGCGAAGGAGCGCAACGCCGCCCGGCACGACCCCGACTACCAGCAGCTGGTGCGCGAGCAACGTGACGCCTGGCAGGCGCGGATCGACCGCGCGGTCGAGGACTGCGCGGACGCCGACGACTCGCTGGCGCGGGTGCTCCAGGCCAACGTCACGGACGACCACGACTTCACCGCACCGAAGTACACGACCCTGGACGCCGAACAGGTCGACCGTGCGGCTGCTCTGATGAAGAAGGTGACCGGCCCGGGCGGTACCGCCCGGAACCTCGAGGCGCTGCGCGAGCTGGAGGACCTGCTCGACGACAACCGCGCGGACCCGGAGTTCGCCACCGGCTTCTACCGCACGGTGGGACCGGACGACACGCTCAAGATGTACGCGTCGATGTCCCTGGACTCCAGCATGCTCGGCCCCACGGGCGCGGACCGCACCGCCCTGGTCGGCAACATCCAGAGCGAACTGGGCTCCATGCTGGGCCTGGCCACGCACAAGGACGTACCGAACCACCTCGACGCGGCGTGGACGACGCAGCTGATGAAGGCCGGGCGCAAGGAGATGGACGTCGGCCTCCTGCAGAAGGTCTACGGCTACCAGGCGCTCGGGTCGCTGCTGCGCGAGGGCGAGTACGACAAGGAGTTCCTGACGTCGGTCGGTCGCGACATGATCGCGATGGACAACAAGAACCCGAAGCTCTGGGAACAGACCTCCCAGATGAACCTGAACGCGATCCTGAACCACGGAGCCGAGGGCGGCCGGGGCTTCCACCCCCTGACGGGCCTGATGGAGGCCCTCGGCAACAACCCGGACGCCGCGACGGCCCTCTTCAACGAACCGGTCCGCCAGGACAGCAACGGCGACGGCATCGTGACCACGGCCGACAAGGCGGTCAGCGGGCAGCACGGCAAGCCCCAGGGCATGGTCGACTACATGCTCGACAAGAAGCCGTACGACGATGCCTTCGACATCACGCAGACCGGCGAACCCCACCCGGGCCAGGAAGCCCTGGGCAACGCCCTGGAGGCAGCGGTCTCGGGCCGGGTGGCGGGCGACGAGGACGCGAAACCGGTCGAGCACACGAAGGACATGAGTGCGGTCATGGAGCGGGTGGTCGCGAAAATCGGCGGCACCCCGAAGCTGGTGATGGAGCAGCCAGGTGAGGACGGCCCGCTGAGCGGCCTGTCAGGCCACTTCGGCCAGATGGCCGCCGAATACATGCCAGACATTCAGGCCTCCGCTGAGAACGCCAGCAAAATCATCATTACCAATGGCGTGCGGGCCGTGTTCGACACGACCGACATGGCCGCTTTCATCGGCGTGGTGGCCCAGGATCCGGACGCGTACGGCGCGATGACCAATGCCCAGCGCGTGTTCACGACCGCATTGATCACCGATGTCATCGCGCACCGTCATCAGTACGACATCGGGTACCTGGACGCCGGTATCGCAGCTGCTGTGAACCCCGGAGGTCAGATCGCGGGCATCCTTTCCGAGGCCAGGGCGCAGGGAACATTCGCCACGAACGCCCATGCGCACGAGGAATATGTCAAGGGAGTCGAGGACAACGCCAAGTGGCTCAACCGGGGCATCAGCGCCGCGGGGGGCAAGTACGTGGAGATGGTGCCACTGGCCGGAGACCTCCTGGAGTGGTTCCAGGAAGATCAGGAGGCGAGCATGGTCGAGCGGGCGGACAAGGATCAGGGGATCAAAACCGACAAGGCCGACCACAAGGCTCTTGTTGATTACAGGATCGCCCAACGCGCGGCAGGTGAGTCGGCAGCGCAATCAGTCCGTAAGGCACTAGAGGATTCCGGAATGAGCCAGCGGACCGTTGATGCCCTGGCTGGTGTGGCTTCGACGGAAACCGTGAATGCCCACGCGACCGGACGTGGGATCAAACCGCCGGAGTCGAAGTCGTGATCTCCATTTGGGAGAGGCGCCCCACCCCCCTGCTTTGCATCGGGGCGGCCGTGGTCATGGTGCTAACCGGTTGTGCCGAGGAGGCGAAGCCGGCCGCCCGGCTGCTGGAGGACCGGACCTGTTTCGGCGTCTTCACACGTTCCGATCTGGCGCCGTTTTTGGGAAACGCCGAGAAGGTGCGCGTGTCCGGCCCCCCGGACGCCGAACTGTCGTCGGTTCGTAGAACGGTGACGTGTACCGTCGCTGCCGGTACGAACCACTTTCAGGCTTCCGCAACGAGGCAGCCGTTGGGGCAGAGTTTCTTCTGGCACCGCGAGACGCTCTACCCGACTGCGGATCCACTCAGCATCGGCGACGAAGCGATCGTGGACGACACGGTTGGTTTGGTACGCGTCGATTGCAAGGGCCCCAAAGATGAGTTCGCGCTCCAAGTGCAGGTCACGGGTGACGTGGACAAGATGAAGCCCGAAGAGCGCCGCCCGCACTTCACGATGCTCGTCGCCAAGCTTTTTGACGCCGTCAAGCAGCAGTCCAAGTGCGGGGCCTGAGTCGCAGTAGCGGGCAATGACCGAAGGGCGGCGCCCCGCTTGGGGTGCCGCCCTTCGGGCTTGCTGCGCACACAGCAGAAGCCGTGACCGGAATCGAACCGGCGTAACTCGCTTTGCAGGCGAGTCCCTCAACCACTCGGGCACACGGCTGGGGTGGTGAGACGACCGTACGGGGGCGGGCGGGGCGGGGGGAAGGAGTGCCGGGGGGACGCAACGCGACTGCCATGCTGCGTTCACAACCGGGAGGGGCGGTCGGTCCCCGGGGGCGGTTCCGCGCGGCTCTCGGGCCGTCGGCCTAGGGCTGGAGGCGGAGAGGAAGATCGGTCGTCGTGACAGGGACGAACGGCGGGTTGGCCCCTTACCCTGGGGCGATGAGCGCCCGCGAACCCCGTGCACCCGACATAGCCCCCGAGACGGCCACGGCGGCCGAGACGTCCCTGATGGCCGAGAGGGCCGACACGTCCCTGACGGCCGAGAGGGCCGCCCAGGGCGAGACAGGTGACACGGGTGACACGGGCGGCACGGCCCGCGGCGGGATCATGGGGGCCGCGCACCGGACGCTGAGCATCGGGATCATCTCCGTCATCTTCATCATCGCGTTCGAGGCCACCGCCGTCGGGACGGCCATGCCCGTCGCCGCACGGGAGCTGGACGGGATCGCGCTCTACGCCTTCGCCTTCTCCTCCTACTTCACCACCAGCCTCTTCGGCATGGTCCTGGCCGGCCAGTGGTCCGACCGCAGCGGCCCGCTCGGGGCGCTCACCAGCGGGATCGCGGCGTTCGCCGCCGGGCTGGTGCTCTCCGGGACGGCCGCCACGATGTGGCTGTTCGTCCTCGGCCGGGCCGTGCAGGGGCTCGGGGGCGGGCTCGTGATCGTCGCCCTGTACGTGGTCGTCGGCCGCGCCTACGACGAGCGGCTGCGCCCCGCCATCATGGCCGCCTTCGCGGCGGGCTGGGTCGTGCCGTCCATCGTCGGGCCGCTGATCTCGGGGACCGTCACCGAGCACCTTGGCTGGCGCTGGGTGTTCCTCGGGATCCCGGCCATGGTGATCGTCCCGCTGCTGGTCGCGCTGCCGGAGATCCGCCGGTCCGCGGGCGGCCCCGTCGACAAGGGCGCCGCCCCGCAGCCCCTGGACCGGCGCCGGATCCGGCTCGCCTTCGGGATCTCGCTGGGGGCCGGGCTGCTCCAGTACGCAGCCCAGGACCTGCGCTGGCTCTCGGTCGTGCCCGCCCTCGCGGGTGGTGCGCTGCTCGTGCCCGCCGTGCGGGGGCTGCTGCCGCGCGGGACGTACCTGGCCCGGCGGGGGCTGCCCGCCGTGGTGCTGCTGCGCGGGGTGGCGGCGGGCGCGTTCATCGGCGCCGAGAGCTTCGTGCCGCTGATGCTGGTGACGCAGCGCGGGCTGAGTCCCACGCTGGCCGGGTTCTCGCTCGCCCTCGGCGGGGCCACCTGGGCGCTGGGCTCCTGGGTGCAGTCCACCGCGCGGGCCGTGCCGCACCGCGAGCGGCTGATGGTGGGCGGGATGCTGCTGGTCGCGTTCTCCATCGCCGCCGCGCCCGCGGTGCTGATCGAGGCGGTGCCCGTCTGGTCGCTGGCGCTGGTGTGGGGCCTGGGCTGCCTCGGCATGGGGCTGGTGATCGGGCCGACCAGCGTGCTGCTGCTCCAGTTGTCGCCGCCGGAGGAGGCGGGCGCCAATTCGGCCGCCCTGCAGATCTCCGACGCCCTCGCCAACGTGGTGCTGCTCGCCCTCGGCGGGGCCGCCTTCGCCGCGCTGGGCGGGGGAGCGGTGGGGGCGGCGCACGCCGTGACCGGAGCCGCCGGGTCCGCGGCCGGGGCCTCCCACCCCGCCGCCTTCGTCGCCGTCTTCCTGCCCATGGCCGTGGTGGCCCTGGCGGGCGCCTGGGTCGCGACGCGCGTCACCGGCCCCCCGGCCGGCACGGCCCCCGCGTCCGCCCACGCCCCCGCCGCGAAAACCGGCTGAGGCCCGCCGGACGCGCGGCTACGCTTCCCCGATGAACGAGCTGATCATCAGCCTGCCGGAGGCGGAGCGCGCCGAGCTGGCCGACCTGGCCGACGCGTGCGGCCGTACGCCCGAGGAGTGCGCCCTCGAAGCGGTACGGGCGTACCTGCGCCGGGAGCGCGACGGCGTGGCCGAAGCCGCCGGGCGCCTGGCCGTGCGCCACGCCCCGCTGCTGAAGCGGCTCGGCGCATGAGCGCCGGGGGAGGGGAGCGGTCCGGGACGCGGCACCTCACGCTCGCCGAGGTGGGCGACCTGGCGCGGCACGCCTGCGCGGCCCGGGACCAGCCCGTGGAGGTGCGCGCCCCCGGACTGCTGGAGTCCGCCGTGCACCGGCCGCGGGCACGCATGTTCGGCACCCCCGCCTACACGGACCCGTACGAGCAGGCCGCCGTGCTGCTCCACGGGATCGCCGCGAACCACCCCCTGGTCGACGGGAACAAGCGGACCGCGTGGCTCGCGGCCGCCACCTTCCTCGCCGTGAACGGGGTCGATCTCGCAGACGCCGACCAGGAGGCGGCGTACCGCCTGGTCATCGACGTGGCCAGCGGCGCGGAGGGGGACAGCGGGCGGATCGCGGACCGGCTGCGCGGGCTCGCCGCTCGGGTGTGACGCTCGCCGCACCCGCCGAGGTCACGGCCCCGTCCCTTCCGCGGGCCGCGGCCGGGGCCGGTAGGGTGGCCCGGTTGTCCTCCGTACGACTGCCCGCCGCCCGTACCGCTGCCCGTCAGTACGCCACCGAGAGCCCGAACCGGAGACCGTGACTACTACCGCCTCCCACCACCTCTCACCCGCCTTCCCCGGCCGCGCGCCGTGGGGCACCGCAAGCAAACTGCGTGCCTGGCAGGAGGGTGCGCTCAACCGATACCTCGAAACCCAGCCGCGCGACTTCATGGCCGTCGCGACCCCCGGCGCCGGCAAGACCACCTTCGCGCTGACCCTGGCCTCCTGGCTGCTGCACCACCACGTCGTGCAGCAGGTGACCGTCGTCGCGCCCACCGAGCACCTGAAGAAGCAGTGGGCGGAAGCGGCGGCCCGGATAGGGATCCGGCTCGACCCCGACTACTCGGCGGGCCCGCTGAGCAAGGACTACCACGGGGTCGCCGTCACCTACGCGGGTGTCGGCGTACGGCCGATGCTGCACCGCAACCGGTGCGAGCAGCGCAAGACCCTGGTGATCCTCGACGAGATCCACCACGCCGGTGACTCGAAGTCCTGGGGCGAGGCCTGCCTGGAGGCCTTCGACCCGGCGACCCGGCGGCTCGCGCTGACCGGTACGCCGTTCCGCTCCGACACGAACCCGATCCCCTTCGTCACGTACGAGGAGGGCAACGACGGGATCCGGCGCTCCTCGGCGGACTACACCTACGGCTACGGCAACGCGCTCGCCGACGGCGTGGTGCGGCCCGTGATCTTCATGTCCTACAGCGGCAACATGCGCTGGCGGACCAAGGCGGGCGACGAGATCGCGGCCCGGCTCGGCGAGCCGATGACCAAGGACGCCATCTCGCAGGCCTGGCGCACCGCGCTGGACCCGCGCGGCGACTGGATGCCGAACGTGCTGCGCGCCGCCGACCAGCGGCTCACCGAGGTCAGGAAGGGCATCCCGGACGCGGGCGGGCTGGTGATCGCCGCGGACCAGGACTCGGCTCGGGCGTACGCCAAGCTGATCCGGGAGATCACCGGGACCAAGGCCACCGTCGTCCTCTCCGACGACACGGGCGCCTCCAAGCGGATCGACACCTTCAGCGAGGACGGCAGCCGCTGGATGGTCGCGGTCCGGATGGTGTCCGAGGGCGTCGACGTCCCGCGGCTCGCCGTCGGCGTGTACGCGACGACGATCTCCACCCCGCTGTTCTTCGCCCAGGCCGTCGGCCGTTTCGTGCGATCGCGCAGGCGCGGCGAGACCGCGTCGGTGTTCCTTCCCACGATCCCCTACCTCCTCGGCTTCGCCAACGAGATGGAGGTCGAGCGCGACCACGTCCTCGACAAGCCGAAGAAGCAGGGGGAGGAAGACCCCTACGCCGAGTCCGAGAAGGAGATGGACGAGGCGAACCGGCAGGAGGACGAGGACACCGGCGACGAGGAGCAGATGTCCTTCGAGGCGCTGGAGTCCGACGCCGTCTTCGACCGGGTGCTCTTCGACGGCGCCGAGTTCGGGATGCAGGCGCACCCCGGCAGCGAGGAGGAGCAGGACTACCTGGGCATTCCCGGGCTGCTGGAGCCGGACCAGGTCCAGCTCCTGCTGCACAAGCGCCAGGCCCGGCAGATCGCGCACAGCCGCCGCAAGCCGGACGCGGAGGCCGACCTGCTGGAGCTGCCGGCCGACCGGCGGCCCGTCGTGTCGCACAAGGAGCTGCTGGAGCTGCGCAAGTCGCTGAACACGATGGTGGGCGCGTACGTCCACCAGAGCGGCAAGCCGCACGGGGTCATCCACACCGAGCTGCGGCGGGTGTGCGGGGGGCCGCCGAGCGCGGAGGCGACGGCGGGGCAGCTGCGCGAGCGGATCAAGAAGGTGCAGGAGTGGGCCACCCGGATGCGGTGACCCGGCGGTGTGCCGGTGCGGAAGTGCCGGTGTGAGATGCGAAGGGGGCCCGTGCGCGTGGTGCGCACGGGCCCCCTTCCCGTTGTCCTGCGGGCCGGTGGTTCCGTCGGCCCTGCGGGCAGGTGTTACGCGGTCGGGCGACGGCGGCGGCCGGTGCCCGCGACCAAGGCGGCGCCCATCGCGAGGGCCACGCCCGCGCCGCCGACGGCCCAGGTCGTGGCGGCGTCGGCGCCGGTCTCGGCGAGCTGCCCACCGGCGTTGGTGCCGGCCCCCGTGCCGTTGCCGGTGGTGTGGTCGACGATCGGGGTGGTGGCGCCGCCGTCGGGCTTCGGGTTGTTGGTGTTGCCACCGGTGTTGCCGTTGCCCTGGTCACCGCCGGTGCTGCCACCGCCGTTGGCGCCGCGGGTGATCTTCGAGTACTCGATGGTCGTGTCCGACCACATCTCCTCGTCGGTGTTGCTGCCGCCGGAAACCGCGAACAGGATCTCACCGGCCGGGGCGCTCGCGCCGAAGCGGACGCGGACGGACAGGTTCGTGGCGCCCTTCGGGAGGCTGATGTCGTCCGTCAGCAGGGCGACGGGGGTGCCGTCCTCGGAGATGATCTCGGCGTTGTGCCAGGTGCCGTTGACCAGGACCTGCACCTGGACGTCCTTGGCCTTGAGCTTGGCGTGCTCGTCGGCGACGGCCAGGACGAGCACGTAGCTCTTCTGGGCCTTGCCGTCGTTGGTGACGGCGACCCGGAAGCCGGTCCAGTCGCCGCCCGCCTTGAAGGAGGACGGGACGCCCACCAGGCCGAGCTTCGGGCCGGGGGCGGCCACCTCGTCCTCGTCGCCCGGGGTCGGGACCGGAGCCGGTACGGGCTTGTCCGCGACCGGCGGGACGACCGGCGGGGTGACCGGGCCGACCGGCGTGACCGGGACGACCGGAGCCGGTGCGGGCTTGGCGTCGCTGACCGGGGCCGGAGCCGGGGTCTCGGCCTTGACCGGGGCTGCCGCGTCGTCCTTCGTGAGGTCGGTGTCCGGCGTCGTGACCGAGGTGGTCTTGGCCTCGTCCGCCATCGCCGGCGTGGCCATGAGGACCGTCGGGCCGACCACGGCCGCAGCGGCCACGACGGCCATGCGCTTCAGGTTCATCTGTGTGCTCTTCCTCCCCTGTGGCTCCGGACGGTTCGTCCGGCACCACCCCCAACTTTTTGAACGCGCTCAGACTAATGGCTCTTTAAACTGCTTTTATGCCGGGGCAGGTCACGAAATGACACAGGGGCGCGGAGCGAAACGGCACATACGGGTAGCACGCGCCCGGATTCTGGACGAGCCCTTCCGCTGAGCGGACCCGGTCGCTACTGTCCCCGCAATGAACGCCCCGTGGCAACGCCGCCGCGGGAGCGCAGCCGGTGCCATGGTCTGTACCGGCGGCCTCTCCGTGCGTCGCCTAAGGGATACGGCAGCGCTCCACCCCGCGAGAGTCACCGCCGCTCACGAAAGAGGGAGAGGCGTCGTGACCGCGGAAACCTCCCAGACTCTCGACAGAGGGCTCAGAGTCCTCAAACTGCTCGCCGACACCGACCACGGTCTGACCGTCACCGAGCTGTCCAACCGCCTCGGTGTGAACCGCACCGTGGTCTACCGCCTGCTGGCCACGCTGGAGCAGCACGCCCTGGTCCGCCGCGACCTCGGCGGCCGCGCCCGGGTCGGCCTCGGCGTACTGCGGCTGGGACGTCAGGTCCATCCGCTCGTGCGCGAAGCGGCCCTGCCCGCGCTGCGCTCCCTCGCCGAGGACATCGGGGCCACCGCGCACCTGACCCTGGTCGACGGGACCGAGGCGCTCGCCGTGGCCGTCGTGGAGCCGACCTGGACCGACTACCACGTGGCCTACCGGGCGGGCTTCCGCCATCCGCTGGACCGGGGGGCCGCGGGCCGCGCGATCCTGGCCGCCCGTCAGGGGGCCTTGACGGACCCCGGGTACACCCTCACCCACGGGGAGCTGGAAGCGGGCGCCAGCGGCGCCGCAGCGCCCCTGGTGGGCATCACGGGGCTGGAGGGGAGCGTCGGCGTCGTGATGCTCGCCGACGCCGTGCCCGAGCGGGTCGGTCCGCGGGTCGTGGACGCGGCCCGGGAGGTCGCGGACGCGCTGCGCTGACCCGGAGCCGGCACCCGGCGGTTAGATTGGCCGGGTGCTCTCCCGTCTCACACGCATGTCGCGTCCCGCCGCCCTCGCCGTCTGCGCCGCGCCCGTCCTCGGGCTGTTCGCCGTGGCCGCGCTGGCGCCCCTGCCGTACGTCCTCGCGAGCCCCGGGCTCACCACGGACGTGCTCGGCGCCAAGGACGGCAAGCCCGTCATCACGGTCACCGGCGCGCCCACCCGCGCGACGAGCGGCCACCTCCGGATGACCACGATCCTGGCCACCGGCCCCTCCAGCACCGTCGGCCTGGCCGAACTCGTCGACAACTGGTTCCGCACGGACCGGGCGGTCATGCCCAAGGCAGCGGTCTATCCGACGGGCGGGAGCGACAAGGAGATCAACGTGCACAACCTGGAGGAAATGACCAAGTCGCAGTCGGACGCCGTCCTGGCCGCGCTCGGCTTCCTCCACAAGAGCCCCGACACCGTGAAGGTCGAACTGCGCCTCGCCGACGTCGGCGGCCCGAGTGCCGGACTGCTCTTCTCCCTCGGCATCGTCGACACGCTCGACGGTGACGGGCAGGGCGGCGACCTCACCGGTGGCCGCGACATCGCCGGTACGGGCACCATCTCCGCGGACGGCGACGTCGGCCCGGTCGGCGGCGTGGCACTGAAGACCCAGGCCGCGGCGCGGGACGGCGCGACCGTCTTCCTGGTGCCCGAGGCGGAGTGCTCGGACGCGAAGTCCGAACTACCCGACGGCCTGCGGCTGATCCCCGTCGCGACCCTGGCGGGAGCGGTCAGCGATCTGCGGGCGCTGAACCGCGGAGGTCCGGTTCCGTCCTGCTGAGCGGGATCGGTATTGCGGCGGACGGCTTCTCCATCGACCGCCAGGCCGGGAAGACCAGCGGCGCGAGGGTCGTCAGCAGGTAGGCCCCGCCGAACAGCAGCAGCGTGGACCCGATGCCCCAGGCCTCCACCAGCAGACCGGCGGCCAGGCCGCCCAGCGGCATGGTCAGTTCGCAGCCCGCCGTGGTCACGCCCGCGACCCGGCTGCGCAGTTCCTCGGGCACGTGCTCGTAGACCACCGTGGTGAGGACCGGGTTGAGCACGCCCGCGCCGAGCCCCGACAGTGCCATCGTCACGGCCAGCGGCAGCGTGGTGTCCGTGAGACCCGCCACCACGTAGCGCGGAGCACCGCACAGGACGAAGGCGGCCGCGAACACCAGCCGCCGGGGCAGCCGGTCGCCCCAGGCGCCGTACAGCAGCGCGCCCACCAGGGCGGAGCCCCCGAAGAGGGAGATCAGCAGGCCGATCGAGGTGGCCCCGCCGAGCGCCTCGCGGCCGTGCACCGGCAGCAGGACGGCGCCCCACGCCTGGTCCATGCCGTTCGTCAGCATCACCATGAAGGTGATCCCCGTCAGCAGCCGGGACCCCATGAGGAAGGCCCACCCCTCGTGCAGCTCGGCGCGGTAGCCGGCCGGGGTCACCGCCCGGGCCCGGCCCTGCGGTTCGGCCGCCGGTATCCCCCGCAGGAAGGCGCCGACGAGCAGCGCGGAGACCGCGAAGGTGGCCGCGTCCAGGAGCAGCACGGACTCCGCCCCGAAGAAGGCGATGAGTACGCCCGCCAGCGCGGCGCCGATCATCCGCGCCCCGCGGGACACCGCGTCGTACAGCCCGGCGCCCCGCGTGAGGGTGGTGCCCGCGTGCTCGGCGAGGTGCGGCAGCAGCACCCCCCGGGCGGTCAGGCCGGGGGTGTGCACCAGGCCGCCGACGGCCATCAGCGCGCACAGCATCCAGAACTCGAGTACCCCGGCGTAGTGCAGCAGGGGTATGGCGCCCACGGAGAGGGCGCAGATCAGGTCGGAGGCGACCGAGACCCGGCGGCGGCCGATCCGGTCGATGACCGGACCCGCGACGAGGGCGGCCACGATGACGGGGAGGGTGGCGCAGAAGGCCACGACTCCGGCCCGGCCGGCACTGCCCGTGGTCTGGAGCACGAACCACGGGACGCCGATGAGGGTGAGGGAACTGCCGGCTATGGAGACGGTGTTGGCGGTCAGGACGGCCGCGAACGGGCGCCGGCTCATGCCGCGTGCGGGTGCGCGGGGCCGCGGCCGTAGCCGTGACCGTGGTCGAGCAGCCGGGTCCCGGCGGCGACGAGAGCCCTGCCGAGCAGCGCGCGCACGGCGGGGGCCGGGAGGGGCTCGCCCGCCCGGGCGTGGGCCAGGGCGAGCCGTCGGGTGCCGGCTGCGGCGGCTCCCGCGGCCAGTTCGCCGGCGCGGGCGCTGTGGAGGACGGTGTGGGTCTCGGCAGGTGTGAACGCGTACATGGCAGGACTCTTTCCGGGCGGCAGGAAGCGGGGCAAACGATTTCCGGTGGTCGTGCGGGGCGTTGCGGTGCTGTGTGGCTGGGCGGTGCGGCCCGGGTCAGTCCGAGGTTCGCGGGAAGACGTGGGTGTGCAGGCGGACCGTCTCGGCCCCTTCCTGGGGTCCCAGGTCCCGGTAGCTGTTGATCAGGTCGTGCATCTTGTTGATGAGCTCATGTGCCTGAGGGGCGGTCAGCCGCAGGGTGAAGTCGCTGAGGTCCGCCCCCTGGCGCCACTCGGTCGACCAGCGCTGGGAGTTGCCGAGCCAGGTGTTCATCTCCTGCGCGTGGATGGACGCGATCTCGTGCAGGAACACCTCCGCCGCGCTGCGGGTGGCCGGGTCGGCGTCGCGCATCAGCGTCTCGTCGAAGCCCGTGCCCTCGTGGGAGGCCTGCCACCAGCGCTCGCGGCCCTTGCCGTGCTGGGGGGCGTCCTCGACGAACCCGTGGGCGGCGAGCTGGCGCAGGTGGTAGCTGGTGGCCCCGCTGGACTCGCCGAGCCGCTCGGCCAGCTGGGAGGCCGTGGCCGGCCCCTCGTGACGCAGGGCGGCCAGCAGGCGTATGCGCAGCGGGTGGGCCAGGCCGCGCAGCGCGTGGGCGTCCAGGGTGCGGACCTTGGGCGCCTTGGGGTTGGTGGGGTCGGTGTCATCGGGCATGACCCCACTCTAGAGTTGCAAAGAAGAGTTTGCAAGGACTTCTTTGCATAGACTTCTTTGGAACTGCCCGGCCCGGGGCCGTCCGGCTCAGTCGTCCCGCGCCGCCTGTTCGACCAGCGGGATGATCCGCAGAGGCACGGGATTCTCCATCACGATCGCGGTGGAAGCCCGCACGATCCCGTCGAAGGCGACCACCAGGTCGATCACCCGCTGGAGATCCGCGTTGGACCGGGCCACCAGCCGGCACAGCATGTCCCCGTGGCCCGTGGTGGTGTGCAGCTCCAGCACCTCCGGCACCCCGGCCAAGTGCGCCCGTACGTCCGCTCCCTGGCCCTGTTTGATCTCCAGCGTGGCGAAGGCGGTGACCGGGTAGCCGAGCGCCGTCGGGTCCACCTGCGGGCCGAAGCCGCGGATGACGCCGTTCGACTGAAGCCGGTCCAGGCGCGCCTGCACCGTGCCGCGCGCCACGCCGAGCCGCCGCGACGCCTCCAGGACCCCGATCCGGGGCTCCCGGGCCAGCAGCACGATCAGCCTTCCGTCCAGCCGGTCGATTCCCATCGGTGTCCTCCCTGCGCCGTTCGCTGCACATCCTGTACGAATGCTGCACCCATCCTGTGGTTCCACTGGGCAATCTGTGCAGTGAAAATGCGAACTATTGCGCAGCTTGTGGTTCGGCGGGACTCTGCGGTCATGACTGAGACCCTCGATCACGCCACGGACACCGCCCCCGCCGGAGACCCCTTCCCGGTCAAGGGAATGGACGCGGTCGTCTTCGCCGTCGGCAATGCCAAGCAGGCCGCGCACTTCTACTCCACGGCCTTCGGCATGAAGCTGGTCGCCTACTCCGGACCGGAGAACGGCAGCCGCGAGACCGCGAGCTACGTCCTGACCAACGGCTCCGCGCGCTTCGTCTTCACCTCGGTCATCAAGCCGTCCACCGACCGCGGCCGCTTCATCGCCGAGCACGTCGCCGAGCACGGCGACGGCGTCATCGACCTCGCCATCGAGGTCCCCGACGCGCGGGCCGCCTACGCCTTCGCCGTCCAGCAGGGCGCGCGCGGCCTGGACGAGCCGCACGAGCTGAAGGACGAGCACGGCACCGTCGTCGTCGCCGCCATCGCCACCTACGGCCAGACCCGCCACACCCTGGTCGAGCGCTCGGGCTACACCGGCCCCTACCTGCCGGGCTTCGTCGCCGCCGAGCCGCTGGTGACCCCGCCCGCGAAGCGCACCTTCCAGGCGATCGACCACTGCGTCGGCAACGTCGAGCTGGGCCGCATGAACGAGTGGGTCGCCTTCTACAACAAGGTCATGGGCTTCACGAACATGAAGGAGTTCGTGGGCGACGACATCGCGACCGAGTACTCGGCGCTGATGTCGAAGGTCGTCGCGGACGGCACCCTGAAGGTGAAGTTCCCGATCAACGAGCCGGCGATCGCGAAGAAGAAGTCGCAGATCGACGAGTACCTGGAGTTCTACGGCAGCGCCGGCGTCCAGCACATCGCGCTGGCCACCAACGACATCGTGTCGACCGTACGGACGATGCGCGCGGCCGGCGTGGCCTTCCTGGACACCCCCGACTCCTACTACGACACCCTCGGCGAGTGGGCGGGCGAGACCCGCGTGCCGGTGGAGACCCTGCGCGAGCTGAAGATCCTCGTCGACCGCGACGAGGACGGGTACCTGCTCCAGATCTTCACCAAGCCGGTGCAGGACAAGCCGACCGTCTTCTTCGAGATGATCGAGCGCCATGGATCCATGGGCTTCGGCAAGGGCAACTTCAAGGCCCTGTTCGAGGCGATCGAGCGCGAGCAGGAGAAGCGCGGCAACCTGTAATCACACGTGCGACGGGGCCGGTGGCCGCCTTGGGCGGCTCCCGGCCCCTGCCGTGCCACGGGTACCGCCTGCCCCGGCCCCGGCGGCACCCGCGTCAGCGCCATTACGCCGCGGGCGACGCCTTCGCCGAGGGCTTCGGCATCACGGGCGCCACCCACGGCCCCTTCGGCTGCACGTTCTCCGGCCCGCCCGCCGCGGGCTGGCCCACCGCCTCCAGGGCCTCCTTCGTCTGCGGCCCGCGCACCGGCGAGAACCGCGGGTTCGTCCGCAGTGCCTCCTGGAAGTGCCGCCGGGCCGCCGCCGTGTCGCCCAGGCCCCGCTCGATCTGCCCCCGGTGGTAGGAGAAGTCCGCGCTCCGCAGCCCCAGCTCGGTCGCCTTCTTCGCGTACTCCAGCGCGGCCGCGTCATCACCGCTCCGGTGCAGCGCCCACCCCAGGGCGTCCGCCACCTGCACGTTCTTGTGCCGGCCCCACTCCGCCGTCAGTCGCCGCACCGCCGCCGCCGGATCCCCATGGTCCGCCTCGAACAGGCCGAGGGTGACCTCGTCGGAGACCCCGTTCGCCACGCCCTTCGACGCCAGCCCCGCCAGCATCTCGTACGGCGCGCGCGCCTCCTCCGTGCGGCCCAGCGACTCCAGCAGCTCGCCCAGCTCCAGCGCGAGGCGCGGCACCGGCGCCCGGCCCAGCGCCATCCGGTAGTCCCGGACCGCCTCGCCCGAGCGCCCCAGCGAGGCCAGCGCCCGCGCCCGCCCGCCCAGCGCCTCCGCCTGCGCCGGGTCGGTGCGCAGCGCGCCCTCGAACATCCGCAGCGCCTCCCCGGAGTCCCCGCGCTCCCAGGACAGCTCGCCCGTCCGGTACAGCACGTACGCCTTCTCCACCGGGGCCTTCGCCGCGCCCGAGGCGTTCGCCATCGCGGCCACCGCGTCCTCGCGCCAGCCGTGGTCCCGGTAGACCTGCGCGGCCCGCGTGAACGCCGCCAGGCCCGGCCGCAGCTCCAGCAGCTCGTTCATCGCCTTCTCGGCGGCCTTGTAGTCGCCCAGCCCGCCGTAGGCGTCCACCAGCACCGGATACGCGGTCCACCGCTTGGGGGACTGCGCCCGCACCAGCTCGCCCCACTTCTTCGCGGTCCCGTAGTCCCGCCGGGCGTTGGCGAGCGCGCCCATGCCCGTCATCGCGTCGAAGTTGCCCTTCTCCGCGGGCCGCAGCTCCAGCGAACGCTTCAGCGCCCGCTCCGCCCTCGGACACCAGCCGGTGTCACCGGTGCGCCGCGCCTGCTCCAGGTACGCCGCCCCCAGCACCGCCCACGAACCGTCGTCGTTCGCGTGCGCGGCCACCCACTTCTCCCGGTCGCCGATCAGCGCGCTCAGGTCCACGGCCGCGGCGGGCGCGCCCCGGCCGACCGCCGAGGCGGCCCGCTCGGTGGGCCCGGGCGGGCGGGCGTCGTCGCCGTTCTCGACCGGCCGGATCACCAGGGCCCCGATGATCAGGACCACGGCGACTACGGCCGGCACGAGCGTCTTGCGGCCGGTGAAGGTCACGGGCGGCGCGGGCCGCGATTCCTCGTCCATGGGGTCACTGTGCGTCAATATGAAGAGTGCACCGGGGTGTCGCAAGAGGGTCGCGTCCGGGTTCACACCGATGGCGGCGGGTGCCAGGCTGGCCCCATGGACGATCTCTTGGCACGCCTCCACGACGGGCTGCCGGCCGCGGCCGTGCTCACCGACCCCCAGGTGACCTCCTCCTACGCCCGTGACATGGCGGGCTTCTGCGCGGCCGGCACCCCGGCCGTCGTGGTCCTGCCCCGTACGGTCGAGCAGGTCCAGCACGTCATGCGCACCGCGACCGCGCTACGGGTCCCCGTCGTCCCGCAGGGCGCCCGTACGGGCCTGTCGGGCGCGGCCAACGCCTCGGAGGGCTGCATCGTGCTCTCCCTGACCGCCATGGACCGGATCCTGGAGATCGACGCGGTCGACCGGCTCGCCGTCGTCGAACCCGGCGTGGTCAACGCCGTCCTGTCACGGGCCGTCGCCGCCCGCGGCCTGTACTACCCGCCGGACCCCTCCAGCTGGGAGCAGTGCACGATCGGCGGGAACATCGGGACCGCCTCCGGCGGCCTGTGCTGCGTCAAATACGGCGTCACCGCCGAATACGTGCTGGGACTGGACGTGGTCCTGGCCGACGGCCGGCTGCTGCGCACGGGACGGCGCACCGCCAAGGGCGTCGCCGGATACGACCTGACCCGGCTCTTCGTCGGCTCCGAAGGCACCCTCGGCATCGTCGTCCGAGCCGTCCTCGCCCTGCGCCCCGCCCCGCCGCGGCAGCTCGCGCTCGCCGCCGAGTTCCCCTCGGCCGCCGCGGCCTGCGCCGCCGTCTGCGCGGTCATGGAGGCCGGACTGACGCCCTCGCTGCTGGAACTGATGGACCGTACGACGGTCCGCGCCGTCAACGCCCTCGGCAAGATGGGGCTCCCCGAGACGACCGAGGCCCTGCTCCTCGCCGCCTTCGACACCCCCGGTGCCCCCGCAGACCTCGCCGCCGTCGGCGCGCTGTGCACGGCCGCCGGAGCGAGCGCCGTCGTGCCCGCCGACGACGAGGCCGAGTCCGAACTGCTCCTCCAGGCACGCCGGATGGCCCTCACCGCCCTCGACGCCCTGCGGCCCGCCACGATGATCGACGACGTGTGCGTGCCCAGGTCGCGGCTGGCCGAGATGCTGGACGGGACGAGCGCCATCGCCCGCGCCCACGACCTGACCATCGGGGTGTGTGCGCACGCGGGCGACGGCAACACCCACCCGGTGGTCTGCTTCGACCCGGCGGACGCCGACGAGACCGCGCGGGCCCGCGCCTCCTTCGACGAGATCATGGCGCTGGGCCTCGCGCTGGGCGGGACGATCACCGGCGAACACGGCGTCGGCGTACTGAAGAAGGAATGGCTGGCCCGCGAACTGGGCCCGGTGGGCATGGAGGCGCAGCGCGCGGTCAAGCACGCCTTCGACCCGCTGGGCCTGCTCAACCCCGGCAAGCTGTTCTGAGCCCGGGCCCCGAGAGGCGACCGGAACGGTCGCCGCTCCCGCCCGGCCGCCTCACAGCTCCCCGTCCGCGGACTCGTCGGAGGGCCACGGGTCCCGCAGCCACAGGTCGTCCGCCGGGGTCGGGGCGAGCAGCGCCGCCAGCGCGTCGTCCAGCCCCAGGCTCTCCGCCTCGGTGCCCGGCGCCACCAGCCGCAGGGTGCGCTCCAGCCAGGTCGACACCGCCTGGGCCGGGGCCTCCAGCAGGGCGTCCCCGTCGGGCGAGCTGAGCGCCATGCAGAGCACGCTGCGCCCGTCGACCTTGGTCGGCCAGATCCGGACGTCCCCGTGCCCGCAGGCGCGGAAGACGCCCTCCACCAGCAGTTCGCGCGCGAAGGTCCAGTTGACCGGGGAGCTGGTCCCGGTGTGGAAGGTGACGTGGACGGCGTAGGGGTCGGCCGCGCGGTAGGACAGCTTGGCGGGGACGCAGATGCTGCGCTCGGGGGACAGGACCAGTCGCAGTTCCAGCTCGCGCTCGATGACGGGGTGGTGCACGGTGTGCCTCGCTTCGGTCTCTCGTCTCACGCGGAGCCTGTGTCCGGCCCCGCACCCGGAGAGAGCGCGCGCACGCGCGGCTATGACGCGGGTTTCCCGGTCCGTCCGCAAGATGGCCGAAAACGATCGGCTGACCGGAAACCTCCCGCATGGGGCGAGGTTCGCCCGAAGGGTTGCACTCTCCCGTTACCGGACCTGCGGGACACCGGTTCTTGGCTATGGTCCTCCCCTGCACAAGCCTCACGCCACGAACGGAGTTGGGGACATTGACGGCCTCCCCAGGAGACGGCGGGCACGCGGCCCGCGAGGGGTACTACCCCGACCCGTCCATCCCCGGGTACGTCCGGTACTGGAACGGCGGGTCCTGGGTCCCGGGTACGAGCCGCCCCGCGCCCGTGGAGGAGACCGGCCCGGTCTTCCTCGACGAGACCTCGATGACCGCGGCCTGTCGCGAACCGGAACCCGTACCGGAACCGGTGGCGGTACGGGCGCCCGCACCGGAGCCGATGGGGTGGCAGGCCGACCCCCTCCACCAGGCGGGCTTCGGCGGGCCCCGCGACCACCTGGTTTCCTGGGGCCAGGCGGATGAGCACGGGCACGAGGCGGCGGGCCGCCAGGGCGGGGTGTCCTTCGCCCGGAGCCGTCCCGAACCACTTCCGGAGGCAGAACCGGAATCCCGGCCGGAGTACCGGCCGGAGCCGCGGTGGGAGCCGGCGCGCGAGCCCGTGCGCGAGCCCGCGGCCGTCCGCGGGTCCGCCTCCGGCGTCCGGATCGGCCGCGCGCCGGAAGAGGCCGGCATCCTCTCGGCGCGGTCACCGCTGGCGCCCGCCGCCCCCGCCCCGGCCCCCGACTGGCCGGAACCTCGGGGCAGCGGCGGGATCCCGGCCCCGTCAACTGCATCCGCGTCAACTCCGGCCGCGTCAGCCCCGGCTCGTTCGGTCGCGGCCCCGTCGGCCCCCGCATCGGCCCCCGCGCCCGCCCCCGACCCCGCGGGCGCCGCGGTTCCGGCGCCCGCGGCCCACGCGCCGGTCCACGCCCCCGCGATGGCCGCGGCGCGCGCCGTGCCCGCCGGGCCCGAGGCCGCCACCGGGACCGACGCCCCGGCCCCCGCGCCCCGGCGCACCGACAGCGACGTCTTCGAGCGGATGGCCGAGCGGGCCGTGCGCCCCGCGGGACGCCCGCGCCGGCTGCTCGCGCGCCTGGTGGACTCGCTGGTGCCCGCCGGGGTCGCGGTGGCCGTGGCCCGGCCGCTCCTGCCCGCCGTCACCGCGCACCTGGACGCCAAGGTGGAGGCGGCCCGGGGGAGCGGGCACACGGTCACGGTGTGGCTGCTCGACGGGACCACCGCGGGCTACCTGGGCGTCGTACTCGGGGCCGTCCTGCTCTGCGGCGTGTTCTGCGAGGTGCTGCCGACCGCCCGCTGGGGCCGGACGCCGGGCAAGAAGCTGTTCGGGATCCGGGTGCTCGCCGTCGCTACCCGGCGGCCGCCGTCCTTCGGGGCGGCGCTGCGCCGCTGGCTCGTCTACGCGCTGCTGGGCGTGCCCGGCTCCCTCTGGTGCCTGGTCGACCGTCCGCGCCGACAGGCCTGGCACGACAAGGCGGCGGGGACGTACGTGGCCCGCTGACGGTCGTACCGCCCGGTTGACGGTCCGTGCGCCCGGTCCGCCCCCCGAACGGACGCGGTCCCGTTGCGGGGCGCGTCCGGCCGGGTTCGACTCGGGCCATGAGTACCGACCAGCCGCCGCCGGGCCCGTCGCCCGAGGACGACCCGTTCCTCAAGAAGCCCCAGCAACCGACGCCCCCGTCGGGCGGTTCGCCGTACGGCTCGCCGCCGCCCGGCGGGCCCACCCCGCCCCCCGGCGGCGGGGTGCCGCCGGGCGGGGGCGGTTACCCGCCTCCGCCGCCCCCGCCCTACGGCGGCGGGGGCCCGTACGGCGGCGACCCCTACGGCGGGGGCGGCGGCTACGGCATGCCCGATCCGCTCGCCGGGATGCCCCCGCTCGCGGACTTCGGCAAGCGCCTCGCGGCCCGCGTCATCGACCTGCTGATCATCAGCGTGCCGCTGTACCTGCTGCAGTGGGCCTTCAGCAGCAAGCGCTACGTGGTCGACACCAGCAAGGGCGACGACGTCAGCGACGTCGTCGTGCGGTCCTACAGCGGCAGCGGCCTGATCTGGACGCTGATCGGGATCCTCGCGTACGTCGGCTACGACTGGTTCATGACGAAGAAGAACGGCCAGACGGTCGGCAAGCGCGTCATGAACGTGCGCGTCGCGATGCTCAACGACGGCAGCGTGCCCCCCTCCAACGCGGCGCTGACCCGCGCCGCCGTGCTGTGGCTGCCGACGCTGCTCTGCTGCTTCTGCCTGTGGCCGATCGCACTCGTCATCTCGATGCTCATCGACAAGCCGTACAAACAGGGCTGGCACGACAAGGCGGCCAAGACGGTGGTGGTCAGCTCGGCCCCCATCTAGCGGTGCACGGAGTGCTCGGCGCGCGAGGCGTGCGAGGCGTGCGAGGAGTGCGGCGCGCGCGCGGCGTCTGAGGCGTCGTCGGCGGCGGCCGTCCGGGGTACGGGTACCCGGGCGGCCGTCGCCGCGCCCGCGTCCGGAGCGGCGGCGGAGTCACGGCGCCGCCGCTTCGGCATGGGCACGGTGAGCGCGACGAGCAGGCCGAGGGCGAGGGCCGCCACAGAGATGACCGCGACGCCGAGGCCCGTACTCGTCTGGGACAGCAGCAGCATGGCGATCGTCGACACCACGACGGTGACGGAACCGGAGGTGAGCTGAACGGCGGTCGGTCGCGGCATGGCGGTATCCGTCCTCACGCAGGGAGGGAACTCTACGACGGGGAATGCCCGAGCCTGACCAACGGTAAGCGTGTCCTTACCCGTTGGCACGCGTCCACCGGAGCACAGGGGGGCGCACGGAGTCATGTGTTGGCCCGGGGTGCGGAGCGCGGCGCGGGCGGGAAGCTCCCCCTTCGCCCATAATGGCCGGGGAACGTCCGAATAGCGGAACTGACTGACCGCATAGTGCAGTTGTAGGGAACAAGTCAAGGTCTGTCTTTTCTCGCGTTACTCCGGTCAAATGTCGTCACTTGAGACGCGCGCCGCGCGGAACCCCCGCTCCGATGGAGACGTTCGTTCCGACACGTCCTGGCGGCCGCGGGAGGGGAACGACATCAAGTGACCAGCAACTCAGACTCCGCCAG
Source organism: Streptomyces sp. NPDC006529 (assembly GCF_040611795.1). Lineage (NCBI taxonomy): Bacteria > Bacillati > Actinomycetota > Actinomycetes > Kitasatosporales > Streptomycetaceae > Streptomyces > Streptomyces sp. NPDC006529. The sequence continues at coordinate 35,370 of NZ_JBEXPB010000003.1, forward strand.
AAGGCGAGCGCTGCGCGCCACGGCCGTCGCCGTGTCCATCGCCGCGTGCGCCGCCACCGGCGCAGCCTTCACCACCGCGACCGCGTCGGGCCCCGTGGCCCCCGCGCCCGTGGCGGCCGCCGACCACCAGGACCCGACGGCTCCGGCCAACGTCAAGGTCCAGCACAACCTCGACGGCCCGTTCAGCAAGCAGAACGAGCAGGCCCGCAAGGCCGCTCTGGAGCAGGTGCTGTCCGGCAAGAAGAACGTCGAGCAGCGCGGCGCCTCCAAGGTCGTCAAGCTCGACGACAAGAAGTACGTCGAGCTGGGCCGCGAGAAGACCGACAAGATCTTCACGGTCCTCGTCGACTTCGGCGACCAGGTCGACAGCACCACGATGGTCGACCCGGACGGCCCCGACGGCCCCAAGCCGCCGGTCCAGAAGTACGGCGGCACCCCCGGCCCGGCGCACAACCAGATAGCCCAGCCGGACCGTGCGTCGAACAACAGCACGGCCTGGCGCAAGGACTTCAGCCGCGAGTACTTCCAGGACCTGTACTTCGGTACCGGCCCCGGCAAGAACTCGCTGAAGACCTACTACGAGAAGACCTCCTCGGGCCGCTACTCGGTCGAGGGCCAGGTCTCCGACTGGGTCAAGATCCCGTACAACGAGGCCCGTTACGGCTCGAACTACTGCGGTCAGACCAACTGCGCCAACGTGTGGGACACCGTCAAGGACGGCGTCAACGCGTGGGCTGACGCCCAGAAGAAGGCCGGCAAGACCGACGCCGAGATCAAGGCGACGCTGGCGCAGTACGACCAGTGGGACCGCAACGACTTCGACGGCGACGGCAACTTCAACGAGCCCGACGGCTACATCGACCACTTCCAGATCGTCCACGCGGGCGAGGACGAGTCGGCCGGCGGCGGCGTGCAGGGCACCAACGCCCTGTGGGCCCACCGCTGGTACGCCTACGGCACGGACGCGGGCAAGACCGGCCCGGCCGGCAACAAGGCCGGCGGTACCCAGATCGGCACCACCGGCATCTGGGTCGGCGACTACACGATGCAGCCCGAGAACGGCGGCCTCGGTGTCTTCGCGCACGAGTACGGGCACGACCTCGGTCTCCCGGACCTCTACGACACCTCCGGTGGCGGCGACAACTCGGTCGGCTTCTGGTCCCTGATGTCGGCGGGCTCCTGGCTCGGCGAGGGCAAGGACTCCATCGGCGACATGCCGGGCGACATGACGGCGTGGGACAAGTACCAGCTCGGCTGGCTGAACTACGACACGGCCAAGGCCGCGACGAAGTCGACCCACAAGCTCGGTGTCTCGGAGTACAACACCAAGGACAAGCAGGCGCTGGTCGTCGAGCTGCCCAAGAAGCAGGTCCGGACGGACATCGTCGCTCCCGCCGAAGGCGCCACCCAGTGGTGGAGCAACATGGGTGACGACCTCAAGAACACCCTCTCCCGCCCGGTCGACCTGACCGGTAAGTCCTCCGCGGCCCTTTCCCTCAAGGGCTGGTGGGACATCGAGAAGGACTACGACTTCCTCTACGCGGAGGTCTCCACCGACGGCGGCGCCAACTGGACCGCCCTCGCCGGCACGGCCAACGGCAAGGCCATCCCGCTCGACGCCGGCGGTTCCCCGGCCCTGACGGACGTCTCCGGCGCCTGGCAGGACCTGAACTACCCGCTCGACGCCTACGCGGGCAAGAAGTTCGACCTCCGCTTCCGCTACCAGACGGACGGCGGCGCGGGCGGCAAGGGCTTCACCGCCGACGCCGTCACCGTCACCGCGGACGGCCAGGCCCTCTTCACCGACGGCGCCGAGAACGGCGACAACGGCTGGACCGGCAAGGGCTTCTCGCGCATCGGTGCCAACTTCACCAAGGAGTACGCCCAGTACTACCTGGCGGAGAACCGCCGCTACGTCTCGTACGACTCCACTCTCAAGGTGGGCCCGTACAACTTCGGCTTCGCCAACACCAAGCCGGGCTGGGTCGAGCACTACCCGTACCAGGACGGCCTGCTCATCTGGCAGTGGGACACCTCCCAGAAGGACAACAACACCAGCCAGCACCCGGGCCAGGGCCTGATCCTTCCGATCGACGCCAACGCCAAGCCCATGAAGTGGGCGGACGGCACCCTGCTGCGGAACAAGATCCAGCCGTACGACGCCACCTTCAGCGCGTACTCCACGGACGCCTTCACCCTGCACAAGAACGGTGAGGCGCTCTTCCTGAAGCCGAAGCCCGCGAACCTGGTCTTCGACGACCACAAGGGCAAGTACTTCTACGACGAGAACCCGACCGGTTCGGTGAAGGTCACTGACACCAACACCAAGATCAAGATCGTGAAGGAGCCCTACGACGGTCTCCAGATGACGGTCGAGGTCGGTCCCTCCGTCAAGTAACACGCAAAACTGCAGGTCAGAGCATGATCGGCCGTCGCCCTCTAGCGGGCGGCGGCCGATCGCGTTTAGATGCCCGTGCGAGTTTCTTATTGACGGGGGAGATGACAAGCATGCCCGGTGGAGGTTTCGTCCGATTGCCCGGCGGCAGCGTGGTGGTCGCGCTCACGCTGCCCAGACCGTCCGGTGAGGGCGGAAACGTCCGCGTGCTGGTGCACGCCGCGAACCGGGCCCGCGCCCTGACCAGGCTGCGGAACCTCGGCATGCGCGCCGTCTACCTGCGCGGCAACGCGCAGCCGCCGACCCCCGACGAGGTGACGGCGGTCCTGCACCACCCGGACGGCCTGCTGTGGCGCGGCGCCCCCGACCGGGCCGAGGAGCTGTGGCACCCGATCCGGGCCCTCCTGCCGAGGGCCTGAGCGCAGGCCCGAGCGCAGGCCTGAGCGCCCCTACGCGTCGGCCACGTGCGGCGTGCCGGAGAGCTTCACCCCGGCCGTCCTGAGCTCCTCCAGGGCCCGCTCCGTGCTCCCGGGGGCCACCCCCGCCGTGAGGTCGAGCAGGACGCGGGTGTCGAAGCCCGCGCGGACGGCGTCCAGGGCGGTCGCCCGTACGCAGTGGTCCGTGGCGATCCCGACCACGTCGACCTCGGTGACCTCGCGGTCGCGCAGCCAGTCGGCGAGCGTCACGCCGTTCTCGTCCGCGCCCTCGAAACCGCTGTACGCCGCGTCGTGGGCGCCCTTGTCGAAGACCGCGGCGACGGCGCCCGAGGCGACGGCGGGGGCGAAGTTCGGGTGGAACCCGACGCCCTCCGTCCCGGCCACGCAGTGCACGGGCCAGGAGGTCTCGTAATCCGGCTCCGCCGGGGGGCGGGCGAAGTGGGCGCCCGGGTCGACGTGGTGGTCGCGGGTGGCGACCACGTGCCGGTAGCCGGGGGTGGCCTGGGCGATCAGCTCGGTGATGGAGGCGGCGACGTCGGCGCCTCCGGCGACCGCCAGGCTGCCGCCCTCGCAGAAGTCGTTCTGTACGTCGACGACGATCAGTGCGCGGTGCATGTCGCGTGTCCTTCGTTCGATGTGGCGGCGTTCGCCGCCACCGGTGTCTGCGCCCTACCCGTTCCCTGCCGGTGCCTCCGGTGGCCTCTTCCCCGCCCCTCCCCTCCCCGAACCCGCCCCCCGCCGGGCCGCCGCCCAGCCCCTCCGCCTCCGGCGGCGCCTCGATCGGGTGGCCGCCGGGCCAAGGCCCGCCCTGCCATCTCCCGCCCCGGTGGCCCCGGCCTCCGGCGGCGCCTCAAACGCCGGCGGGGCTGGAGGTGGCTGCCGGAGGCTGCGCGGCGCGGCTGGGGTGGGCGACGGGGGCTGCGCGGCGGGGCCGGGGGGTGGCCGCACCTTCAGCCGCCGGATTTCGCGGAGCCCCCGCCCCGGCGAAGCCGAAAACGCACCGCCAGCCCACTCCAGCCCCGCCGGCGTTTGAGGCGCCCCCGGAGGGGAGGACGGCCGGAAGACCGGGATCCGGCGGCCGGTGCGTCTGGGCAGGCCCGGGGCCCACCGCCCCACCACTCCAGCCCCGCCGGCGTTTGAGGCGCCCCCGGAGGGGACGGCGGCCGGAGGGCGGCGAACCGGCGGTCGGTACGGCCAGGACAGCCGGTCGGCCGCGCGCCCCGGGCCACCGGCTCACCCCCGCCCCCCGCAGCGGCACCGCCGCCACCGCCAGGTCAGACGTACTCGGTCGGGATCACGGCCTCGCCCCGCGAGAGCTGGGTCGCGGACAGGGGGAGGGCGGACAGCGCCACCCGGTGCCGGTCCCGCACCGCCTCCAGCGGCTCGCGGGCGATCACCTCACCGCCCTTGACCAGCTGCACCTGCAACTGCTCCCCGGCCAGCGAAGCCGGCACCGCCCCGGTGCCCACGACCTCCGCCTCGGCCACCCCGTCGCGGTCGCGACGCCGCGCGGCCCACTTGCGGCCGCCGATCGAGGTCTTGCCGCCGGAGGACTTCTTCGCCACCGGGTGCAGCGGCGCCTTCGGATCGGCGGAGGTGGCCCGCGCCACCAGCTTGTAGACCATCGAACAGGTCGGGTGCCCGCTCCCGGTGACCAGCTGCGTGCCCACCCCGTACGCATCGACCGGCGCCGCCGCCAGCGAGGCGATCGCGTACTCGTCCAGGTCCGAGGTGACCACGATGCGCGTACCGGTGGCCCCGAGTTCGTCGAGCTGCTGGCGCACCCGGTGGGCGACGAGTAGCAGGTCCCCGGAGTCGATGCGCACCGCGCCGAGCCCGGTCCCCGCCACCTCGACGGCCGTCCGTACCGCCTCGGCGACGTCGTACGTGTCGACCAGCAGCGTGGTCGACCCGCCCAGCGAGGCCACCTGGGCCTCGAAGGCGTCCCGCTCGCTGTCGTGCACCAGGGTGAAGGCGTGCGCGCTGGTGCCCACGGTCGGGATCCCGTACCGGAAGCCGGCGGCCAGGTCCGAGGTGGAGGCGAAGCCGCCGACGTACGCGGCCCGCGCCGAGGCCACCGCGGCCAGTTCGTGGGTGCGCCGCGCGCCCATCTCGATCAGCGGGCGGCCGCCCGCCGCGGAGGACATCCGCGAGGCGGCCGCGGCGATCGCCGAGTCGTGGTTGAGGATCGAGAGGATCACGGTCTCCAGCAGCACGCACTCGGCGAAGCTGCCCTCGACGCGCAGCAGCGGGGAGCCGGCGAAGTAGACCTCCCCCTCCGGGTAGCCCCAGATGTCGCCCGAGAAGCGGTAGGAGGCCAGCCAGTCCAGGGTCCGCGTGTCGACGACGGCCCGCTCGCGCAGGAACTCCAGCACGGCGGGGTCGAAGCGGAAGTTCTCCACCGCGTCCAGGACCCGGCCGGTGCCGGCCACGACGCCGTAGCGCCGTCCCTCGGGCAGCCGCCGGGTGAAGACCTCGAAGACGGAGCGCCGGTCGGCCGTGCCGTTGGCCAGCGCGGCCTGCAGCATCGTCAGCTCGTAATGGTCCGTGAAGAGCGCTGTCGACGGCACGTCCACCGGCAGGCCCAGGTCCGCAGGGTTCATGTCACGGATGCTAGCGCACATCTCGTCAGAGTGACGAGATCTAGGGCCCGTTTGTGCGACGGGGCCGTCACAGTGGCAGCATGGGACGAGTGAGTGTCGCCCCCGCTAAGATCGAACGCACCCAATCCGCCGAGGAGGCCTTCGCGGTCCCCGAACCCGACGTCCCCTGGGTGACGCTGGTGCACAACGACCCCGTCAACCTCATGAGCTACGTCGCCTACGTGTTCCAGGCGTACTTCGGCTACTCCAAGGACAAGGCGAACAAACTGATGCTCGACGTCCACCACAAGGGGCGGGCGGTCGTCTCCAGCGGCAGCCGCGAGGAGATGGAGCGCGACGTGCAGGCCATGCACGGCTACGGCCTGTGGGCGACCCTCACCCAGGACCGCAACTGATGGAGCGCGAGACGGGCACCTTCGTGCCGCTCGAAGGCGGCGGCGCGGCCGTCGCTTTCGACGAGATCGAGATCCAGATCCTGCGCTCGCTGGCCGTACAGCTCCTGGAGCTGATCGGTCCCGGCGCCGCCGAACCGGCCGAGGACGCCGACCCGCTCGCCGTGCTCTTCGCCGCCGACGGCCCCACCGAGCCGCCCTCCGACCCGGCGCTGGCCCGGCTCTTCCCGGACGCCTACGGCGGCCCCGGCGCCGGTAACGGCGTGGAGCCCGAGGAGCTGCGGGCCCGCTCGGCCGAATTCCGCCGCTTCACCGAGAACGACCTGCGCACCCGCAAGCGCGAGGACGCGCTGGCCGTCGTGCGCAGCCTCGACGGGCTGGGGCTCGCGGGCGACGACGGCGCCGATGCCGACGACGCTGATGGCGAGGTCTACGGCGACGACCGCGGCCGCGGCGCGGTGCTGGAGCTGACCGGGGAACTGCCACTGCGCTGGCTCGGTGCGCTCAACGACCTGCGGCTCACCATCGCGGCCCGGCTCGACATCACCGAGGACGACGAGAGCGCCGCTCTCTTCCGGCTCCCGGACGACGATCCGCGCAAGCCGATGGTGATGGCCTACCTGTGGCTCGGCGGTCTCCAGGAGACGCTGATCGAAACCCTCTGAGCGGGGCCCCGCCGTCGCTCCGTTCGCTCAGCGGACGCTCAAATCCGGATAACGATCAGATCACCGCCCTGCGGTGGTCTGATCTCCTTCCCGGCGTTTGTCCCTATTTTTTCGTGCTCCAGATCACTTTTTCGCGCCTCGACCACCCGTAAGCCCGTGATAAATCTTCACGACTGCCGACGGGACGCCACCCCTGTTCCCCGGCTCGCTCGAACCGGCTGACCGCCGGGTGCAACTCCATCCGTATCCGGGGGGATCGAGGATCCGGCCCGCAGCCCTCACAGGCGCGGACCGGCGTGGAGAAAGGCGCACCAAGACATGACCTCTGTGCAGGTCGAGCACGACGACACGAAGCCGGCCGGCGGCGGAGCCGAGGCGGGCGAGGGTTACCACCGCACGCTCGGCGCGCGGCAGATCCAGATGATCGCCATCGGCGGGGCCATCGGCACCGGACTCTTCCTTGGCGCCGGCAAGGCGATCTCCAAGGCGGGCCCCAGCCTCATCCTGGCCTACGCCATCGCCGGCCTGGTCATCTTCTTCATCATGCGGGCCCTGGGCGAGCTGCTCATGTACCGCCCGGTCTCGGGGTCCTTCTCGGACTACGCCCGCGAGTTCCTCGGCCCCTTCTGGGGCTACGTGACGGGCTGGACGTACTGGCTCTTCTGGGTGGTCACCGGCATCGTCGAGGTCACCGCCGCCGCGAAGTACATGTCCTTCTGGACCCACGGCAGCTTCCCGCAGTGGGGCTTCGCGCTGATCTTCACGCTCATCCTCTACGCCGCCAACCTGATCTCCGTGAAGCTCTTCGGCGAGCTGGAGTTCTGGTTCTCGATGGTCAAGGTCACCGCCATCGTCGGCATGATCCTGATCTGCGCCGGCATCCTGACCATCGGCTTCTCCGACGCCGCCGGCACGGCGAGCGTCTCGAACCTGTGGAACGACCGCGGCTTCTTCCCCAACGGCATCGGCGAGACGCTGATGACCCTGCAGATCGTGATGTTCGCCTTCCTCGCGGTCGAACTCGTCGGCGTCACCGCCGGTGAGTCCAAGGACCCCGAGAAGACCCTCCCCAAGGCCATCAACACCGTGCCGTGGCGGATCGCCGTCTTCTACGTCGGCGCGCTGATCATGATCCTGTCGGTCATCCCGTGGAACCAGTTCAAGGCGGGCGAGAGCCCCTTCGTCCTGGCCTTCGAGAAGATGGGCCTCGGCATCGGCGCGGCCATCGTCAACTTCGTGGTGCTGACCGCCGCCCTGTCCTCCTGCAACTCGGGCATGTACTCCACCGGCCGCATGCTGCGCGACCTCGCGCAGAACGGCCAGGGCCCCAAGGTCTTCACCAGGCTCACCAAGAGCGGCACCCCGCTCGTCGGCACGACCTTCTCCGCCGCGCTGATGCTGGTGGGCGTCTGGATCAACTACGTCGCCCCCGGCAAGGCCTTCGACTACGTCGTCTCCTTCGCCACCATCTCCGGCATGTGGGCCTGGATCATGATCCTGGTCTGCCAGATCCGCTACCGCGCCAAGTCCGACCGCGGCGAGCTGCCCGCCTCACCCTTCCGGGCGCCCGGCGCCCCGTACACGAGCTGGTTCGCGCTCGCCTTCATCGCCATGGTCATCGTGATGATGGGCATCGACAAGGACGCCCGCGTCTCGCTGTACTGCGCCCCGCTGTGGGGCCTGATCCTCGGCGTCTCCTACCTGGTCATGAAGAACCGGAACCCGAGCGGCGACGCCTTCACCAAGGCCTCGTAGCGGGATCCTGTCCAGCATCCGGGCCCTTCCGTACCACTCCTCGGTACGGAAGGGCCCGTCTGTTTATCCTTTCGCTCATGCTGACCCTCACCCAGGACCTGTACGACCGGATCGTCGAGCACGCCCGCAAGGACCACCCGGACGAGGCCTGCGGGATCGTCGCCGGTCCGGCGGGCACCGACCGCCCCGAGCGGTTCGTCCCCATGCTGAACGCCGCGCGGTCGCCCACGTTCTACGAGTTCGACTCCAAGGACCTGCTGAAGCTCTACCGCGAGCTGGACGACCGGGACGAGGAGCCCGTGATCGTCTACCACTCGCACACCGCGACCGAGGCCTACCCCTCGCGCACCGACCTGACCTACGCGAACGAGCCCGGCGCGCACTACGTCCTGGTGTCCACGGCGGACCAGGACGGCCTGGGGGAGTTCCAGTTCCGGTCGTACCGCATCGTCGACGGCGTGGTCACGGAGGAAGAAGTGCAGGTCGTGGCGGGTTACTAGCGGGCTACCGCCCAGTATGTGAGCCAAAGGCGTCCACGATGCGGGATCACACTCCAAACGCGGGACCGGGAATCGTTAACATGACCGCATGGTTCCCCACGACGTGAGCATCGAGACGCCCGGCAGGCTGCTGCTCGTGGCGCGGCTGCACGTCGACCTGTGCCGCCTCGCCAGTGCCATCTGTCCTGCCGCTGCCTGAGTACCGCCGCACCACCGCGGCGCCCGCGGCCGACCGCGCGCGGCGCCGCCACCCGCTCCGCCTTCCGCACCGCCCGCCCAGCCCCCGCACTTCCCCGCACCCTCTTCACGACTGGAGCCAGCCATGGCCATCGAGGTCCGCATCCCCACCATCCTCCGCACCTACACCGCCGGCGAGAAGGCCGTGTCCGGTGAAGGCGCGACCCTCGCCGACCTCTTCGCCGACCTGGAGACCCGCCACAAGGGCATCCAGGAGCGCATCATCGACGAGGCCAAGGGCGGCGAGCTGCGCCGCTTCGTGAACGTGTACCTCAACGACGAGGACGTCCGCTTCCTCGCCGGCATCACCACCGAGCTGAAGGACGGCGACAGCGTCACCATCCTCCCGGCCGTGGCCGGCGGATCGAAGTAATGCGCTACGACTCCCCACTGGCGGCGGTCGGCAACACCCCGCTGGTCCGGCTGCCCCGGCTGTCCCCGTCCGAGGACGTCCGGGTCTGGGCCAAGCTGGAAGACCGCAACCCGACCGGCTCGATCAAGGACCGCCCCGCGCTCCACATGGTCGAGCAGGCCGAGAAGTCCGGCCTCCTGCGGCCCGGCTGCACCATCCTGGAGCCCACCTCCGGCAACACGGGCATCTCGCTCGCCATGGCCGCGAAGCTCAAGGGCTACCGGATCGTGTGCGTCATGCCGGAGAACACCAGCCAGGAGCGGCGCGACCTGCTGGCCATGTGGGGAGCCGAGATCGTGCCCTCGCCCGCGGCGGGCGGCTCGAACACGGCGGTCCGCGTCGCCAAGGAGCTGGCGGCGGAGCACCCGGACTGGGTGATGCTCTACCAGTACGGCAACCCGGACAACGCGGGCGCCCACTACGCCACGACCGGCCCGGAGATCCTCGCCGACCTCCCGTCGATCACCCACTTCGTGGCGGGCCTCGGCACGACGGGCACCTTGATGGGCGTCGGCCGCTACCTGCGCGAACACGTCGAGGGCATCCGGATCGTCGCCGCCGAGCCGCGCTACGACGACCTGGTGTACGGGCTGCGGAACCTGGACGAGGGCTTCGTCCCGGAGCTGTACGACGCCTCCGTGCTGACCACCCGCTTCTCGGTGGGCTCCGCGGACGCGGTGACCCGCACCCGTGAACTCCTCCAGCAGGAGGGCATCTTCGCGGGCGTCTCCACGGGGGCCGCCCTGCATGCGGCGATCGGCGTGGGCCGCAAGGCGGTTGCCGCGGGCGAGTCGGCGGACATCGTCTTCGTCGTGGCCGACGGCGGCTGGAAGTACCTGTCGACGGGCGTCTACACGGCCCCGACGACGGCCGAGGCCATCGAAACCCTCCAGGGCCAACTCTGGGCCTGATCCCGGACCCCCGCCCCGGCCCGTAGCCGCACGGCTGCCATCGGCGGCGCCGACGCGCAGGGCACGGGCGGGTGCCGCTCCGCCGGTGGCCTTCCGGCCGGTGCCTGCCTCCGGCGGCGCCTCAAACGCCGGCGGGGCTGATGGTGGTGCGGCGCCGCCGACGCCGACCGCACGGACGATAACCGGCCCGCCGGGCTGCCTCCCCGGCCGGTGCCTCAAACGCCGGCAGGGCTGGTGTGGGCTCGGCGTGGTCCTGGCCGACTGCCGTGCCCCGGGAACCGGGCCCGGCAAACCCGTCGGTGCTTCAGGCGCCGCCCCAGGTACCGCAAGGCGGCAGGGCAGCGACAGCCTCGGCACAACTCAGCCCCGCCGGCGTTTGAGGCGCCGCCGGAGGCACCCGAGCCGACGCGGGGGCACCGCACCGCGCCCCCGCGGACCCCGTCAGCGGGACAGGATCGCGGCCAGGATGGCGGCGTGGCTGGAGGGTGGGTCCTTGACGGCGGTCAGCAGGGTCAGCGGCCCCTTGCGCCGCAGCCCCCGCAGACGTTCCAGCTCCGCCCCCGCCACCGCCCCCGCAACTCCGCCTCGTACCGCTCGCGGAACTCCTCGAACCCCCCGCCCCCACCGTGGAACCACTTCCGCAGCTCCGCCGACGGGGTCACCTCCTTCGGCCATTCGTCCACCGCGGCCGCCGCCTTCGACAGCCCCCGCGGCCACAGCCGGTCCACCAGCACCCGGACGCCGTCCGCCGCCGGGTCCGGGGGATCGTAGACCCGCCGCACCCGGACCTCACCGCCCCCCGCCCCCGCTCGCGCGTTCGCCCGCGTCACCGGCCCTCGCCTCCCAGCCCGAGCCCCTTCACCTGGTCCCACACCGCCGGATCCACCGACCCGACCCGCCGCCGCACCTCCCGCACCGGAACCTCCCGCGGCCGGTCCGCCTCCAGGAACGCCGCCCGCCCGTGCGCGGCCCCCAGCACCCCCGGCGGGAGAGCGATCACCCCCGGCCGGGCGTCCCGGTACTTCCCGGTGACCGGGGCGATCCGCGCCCGCGGGCCCCGTACCGCCAGGACCAGGCACGCACTCCCGTCCGCCAGCCGCCACAGCTCGCCCGGCACCGGCCGCTGCGGCGGTCCCGGACCGTGCCCGGACGGCCCCGACCGGGCCGGCAGCCGCGGCCGCACCGCCTGGGTCCGCCGACCCGTCACCAGCACCACGAGGGCCACGGCCACGACCGCCGCCATCCCGGGCCACCAGGACGTGTCCATGCATCGACCGTAACCGCGCCCCCACCCGCCCGCACGGCCCGCGCACGCCCGCCGACCGCCCCGCGGACGGCAACCCGGGTACCCGCCGTCGCTCCACCGGGTGACAGCGCAGGTGAGTTGTCCCACAACGGCCCACCGCGGAGGAGCGACGGCACGCTTCGCGCTTTACGCTCGACTCCACGCACGCCCCGTCGCCCTCCCCGTCTCCGTGTAACGTCCACGGACCGTCCACGGAGGTTCCCGCTCCATGAAGCTCACCGTCGTCGGTTGCTCCGGCTCGTTCCCCTCAGCGGAATCGGCCTGCTCGAGCTACCTCGTCGAGGCCGACGGCTTCCGGCTGCTCCTCGACATGGGCAACGGCGCCCTCGGTGAGCTGCAGCGGCACTGCGGCCTGTACGACCTCGACGCGGTCTTCCTCAGCCACCTGCACGCGGACCACTGCATCGACATGTGCGGCTACTTCGTCGCCCGCTACTACCGCCACGAAGGCGGCCGCTGCGGCACCATCCCCGTCTACGGCCCCGAAGGCACCGAGAAGCGCCTGACCACGGCCTACGAGGACGTCCCCGACGAACGCTCCATGAGCGAGGTCTTCGACTTCCGCACCCTGAAGCCCGGCGCCTTCGAGATCGGCCCCTTCCAGGTCCGCACCGAACGCGTCTCCCACCCCGTCGAGTCCTACGCCATCCGGCTCGAACACGGCGGCCGCAGCCTGACCTACTCCGGCGACACCGGGGCCTGCGACGAACTGGGCCTGCTCGCCGAAGGCGCCGACCTGTTCCTCTGCGAGGCCTCCTTCACCCACGGCAAGGAGGACATCCCCGACCTCCACCTCAACGGCCGCGAGGCCGGGGAGTTCGCCAGCGCCGGCCGGGTCGGACGGCTCGTCCTGACGCACATCCCGCCGTGGACGGACGCCCGGCGCAACGTCGCCGACGCCCGCTCCGTGTACGGGGGCCCGGTGGACCTCGCCCGCGCGGGCGCCGTCTACGAGGTCTGACCCGTACGGGGAGCCGCCGTACCCCGTGCGCGCCGCACCGCGGCACGCCGAAGCCCCTGCCCTTCCGGAAGGAAGAGCAGGGGCTTCGGCGTGGGTGACGCAGTGGTGCCGGGGGCCTACTTCGCCTCGGCCTTCTCCATCTCGGCGATCTCCTCGTCGGACTCGCGGCCCGGGGTGGGGAGGTTGAACTTGAGGATCGCGAAGCGGAAGCCGAAGTAGTACACCGCGGCGAACACCAGGCCGATCGGCAGGATCATCCAGGCCTGGGTGGACTTGCTCCAGCCCAGTCCGAGGTCGATCAGGCCGGCGGAGAAGGTGAAGCCCGCGTGGACGCCCAGGGCCCAGGTGACGGCCATGGAGATGGCGGTCAGCACCGCGTGGATCGCGTACAGCAGCGGCGCGATGAACATGAACGAGAACTCGATCGGCTCGGTCACACCGGTGACGAACGAGGTCAGGGCGAGCGAGACCATCATGCCGGTGACGGCCTTGCGGCGCTCGGGGCGGGCGCAGTGCGCGATGGCGAGGGCAGCGGCCGGCAGACCGAACATCATGATCGGGAAGAAGCCCGTCATGAAGAGTCCGGCGTTCGGGTCACCCGCGAAGAAGCGGTTCAGGTCGCCGTGGACGACGTCGCCCGCTGCGTTGGTGAAGTCACCGATCTGGAACCAGGCGACGGTGTTGACGAACTGGTGCATGCCGATCGGGATCAGACCGCGGTTGATCAGGCCGAAGAGGCCGGCACCGCCCGCGCCGAGGCCGGTCATCCACTCGCCGAAGTTGGAGATGACGTCGCCGATCGGCTCCCAGACCAGGCCGAAGAAGACACCGGCGATGACGCCGACGAAGGCCATCATGATCGGGACGAGGCGGCGGCCGTTGAAGAAGCCGAGCCAGTCGACCAGCTTGGTGCGGTGGAATCGCTGCCACAGGACGGCGGCGAGCAGGCCCATGATGATGCCGCCGAGAACACCGGGGTTGTTGTACGTCGCGGCGACGTCGACACCCTTGTTCTCGGTGGTGTTGATGATCGCCTCGTGCACCGGGAAGGCGGTGAGCACGTTCTTGTAGACGAGGAAGCCGACCAGCGCGGCGAGCGCGGTGGAGCCGTCCGCCTTCTTCGCGAAGCCGATCGCGACACCGATGCAGAAGAGGAGCGGCAGGTTGGTGAAGACGGCGTCACCGGCGGTGGCGAACACCGTGGCGACCTTCCCCCAGCCCAGACCGTCCTTGCCGAAGACGTCCGGCTGGCCGAGGCGCAGCAGGATGCCGGCGGCGGGCAGCACGGCGATCGGCAGCTGGAGGCTGCGGCCGACTTTCTGAAGGCCCTGCATCAGGCCGGAGCCCCGCTTCTTGGCGGGAGCGGCGGTAGCCGTACTCATCAACTTCCTCCATTGGGCAAGGCGCCGCCCGGGGACATGGAAGGGGGAGGCGGCGTCTCAGAAAGGGGGACCGCGGGGCGTTGCACGCCCGCGTGGTCTACACCACTAAGTGGTGTAGACCAGTTTTAGCACGGTGAGGTCCGCGTAAGGAACCCCCGGTTCCGTGGTGGCGGACACATCAGCATATGAACGACAAAGGCCCCCGGACCCATGGGGTCCGAAGGCCTTGGCGCCCGGGACGAACGGCAGACAGTCCGTCCCGCGGTACTACTTCACGTTCTCCCGCTCCATCTCCGCGATCTCCTCGTCCGACTCCCGCCCCGGCGTCGGAATGTCGAACTTCGTGATCGCGAAGCGGAAGACGGCGTAGTAGACCACCGCGAAGCACAGCCCGATCGGGATGATCAGCCACGGCTTCGTCGCCAGGCTCCAGTTGATGACGTAGTCGATCAGGCCCGCCGAGAAGCTGAAGCCGTCGTGCACCCCCAGCGCCCAGGTCACCGCCATCGACACGCCCGTCAGCACCGCATGCACCGCGTACAGCGCCGGCGCGATGAAGAGGAACGAGTACTCCAGCGGCTCCGTGATGCCCGTGACGAAGGACGTCAGGGCCACCGACAGCATCAGGCCGCCCACCTGCTTGCGGCGCGCCGGCTTCGCGCAGTGCGTGATCGCCAGCGCCGCCGCCGGCAGCGCGAACATCATGATCGGGAAGAACCCCGACAGGAACTGCCCCGCCTTCGGGTCACCCGCCAGGAACATCGCGATGTCACCGTGCACGACCTGCCCGTCCGGCTTCGTGAAGCTGCCGAACTGGAACCACACCGGCACGTTCAGGAACTGGTGCAGCCCGATCACCAGCAGCGCACGGTTCGCGACGCCGAAGATCCCCGCGCCCCACGAACCCAGCCCGATCAGCCAGTCCGAGAAGCTCTCCAGCGCGTCGCCGATCGCCGGCCACACCCCCAGGCAGAGCACGGCGAACACGATCGCGACGAAGGCCATGATGATCGGGACCAGGCGCCGCCCGTTGAAGAAGCCGAGCCAGTCCACCAGCTTCACCCGGTGGAAGCGCTGCCAGAACCAGGCCGCCAGCAGCCCCATGATGATGCCGCCGAACACCCCCGGGTTCTGGAAGGTGTACTCGGCGAACAGGTCGCCCTGCGCCAGGCATCCGCCCTTGATGTCCTTCGTGCCCGTCGGACACGCCTTGGGGAAGGCGTGCAGGACGCTGCGGTAGACGAGGAAGCCGACCACCGCCGCCAGGGCCGTCGACCCGTCCGCCTTCTTGGCCATGCCGATGGCCACGCCGATGCAGAAGAGGAGCGGCAGGCCCAGGTCCGCGTTGAGCAGCGCGCCGCCCGCGCTGGCCATCACCTTGGCGACGTCCGTCCAGCCGAGGCCGTCCTTGCCGAAGACGTCGTCCTGGCCGAACCGGTTGAGGATGCCTGCCGCGGGAAGGACGGCGATGGGCAGCTGGAGGCTCCGGCCCATCTTCTGGAGCCCCTGGAAAATGCCGTTCCACCACTTCTGCTCCGGCACTGCTGCGGCGCTGCTCGCGCTCATCGGCGTCCTCCCTGGCTGGCCGTTCGACGGCCCGTTTTTGGCAGTTGCGACACGTGCGGCACACTGGTGTAGACCACTTCTGACGCGGTCGCACGCGCCCGCTCCGCGGGGCCCCCCGGGGGCCGGCGGGCGGGGTGGTGCTGATCGCTATGATTCGGCACATACGGGACATGTGCCCGTGTGAATGGGCCAACCGTGGGCTACCGTGACAGATCGGACGCTCACGCGGAGTATGCGCCGCCGAGACTCGTTCTTCGTAGAACTCAGGGAGAAACAGATGGCCACCAAGGCTGAGAAGATCGTCGCCGGGCTCGGCGGTATCGAGAACATCGAAGAAGTCGAGGGCTGCATCACGCGCCTGCGCACCGAGGTCATCGACCCCACCAAGGTCGACGAAGCCGCCCTCAAGGCCGCCGGCGCCCACGGCGTCGTCAAGATGGGCACCGCCATCCAGGTCGTCATCGGCACCGACGCCGACCCCATCGCCGCCGACATCGAAGACATGATGTGAGCCGAGCGAGCTGAGCCCGCCCGGCCCGCCCACCCCGCTCCCCCCACCGGCCGCCCAACGGCCGGACGAGAAGACCCCGTCCCCGGGCCCACCCGGACGGGGTCTTCCCACACCGCCGTACCGCCGCCCCGCACCGACTAGGCTCGGATCCATGTCTCGCATCGACGGCCGTACCCCCGAACAGCTCCGCCCCGTCACCATCGAACGCGGATGGAGCAAGCACGCCGAGGGCTCCGTCCTCATCTCATACGGCGACACCAAGGTCTTCTGCACCGCCTCCTTCAGCGAAGGCGTCCCGCGCTGGCGCAAGGGCAGCGGCGAAGGCTGGGTCACCTCCGAGTACTCGATGCTCCCCCGCTCCACCAACACCCGCGGCGACCGCGAATCCGTACGCGGCAAGATCGGCGGCCGCACCCACGAGATCTCCCGCCTCATCGGCCGCTCGCTGCGCGCCGTCATCGACTACAAGGCCCTCGGCGAGAACACCATCGTCCTGGACTGCGACGTCCTCCAGGCCGACGGCGGCACCCGCACCGCCGCCATCACCGGCGCCTACGTCGCCCTCGCCGACGCCGTCGCCTGGGGCCAGCAGAAGAAGCTGATCAAGGCCGGCCGCAAGCCGCTCACCGGCACCGTCGCCGCCGTCAGCGTCGGCATCGTCGACGGCGAACCCCTCCTCGACCTCTGCTACGAGGAAGACGTCCGCGCCGAAACCGACATGAACGTCGTCTGCACCGGCGACGGCCGCTTCGTCGAGGTCCAGGGCACCGCCGAAGGCGAACCCTTCGACCGCAAGGAACTCAACGCCCTCCTCGACCTCGCCGCCGGCGGCTGCGCCGACCTCGAAGCCATCCAGCGCGGAGCGCTCCAGCTGTAGGGACGCTGCACGCGCATCCCGGCGGCGCGACCGGCGGCAACCGCGCGGCCGGATTCCGCGTCTTGACGAGTACGGGCGCACAGTGTCAGAACTGTGCGCCCGTCCACGTCACCGGCCACCGGGGGAAACCACATGTCCCAGCACCGCCACCACCGCCTTCGCCTGTCCGCCGTCCTCCTGGCGGCCGCCCTCACCGTGCCCGCCCTGACCTCCTGCGACGCGATCTCCACCGCCATGGACTGCGCGAACACGGCCGTGGCCATCACCGACGGCGCCAACGACCTCCAGCAGGCCGTCTCCCAGGCCGGCAACAGCCCCCAGGACGCCCAGAACGCCCTCGACCAGATAGAGCGGAACCTCAAGAAGGTCGGCGACCAGACCGGCAACGCCGACCTCGGCAAGGCGGTCGACTCCATGACCACGGCCGTCAAGAACGTCCGCACCTCGATCGAAGGCGGCAACACCGCCCCCGACATCACCCCCGTCGCGGACGCGGCCAAGGAGATCTCCAAGGTCTGCACCCCGGGCTGACCCCCGGCCGGGGTGAGGGCGGCCGACGGGATAATGGGGACATGACCTCGACGCCCTCCACCCCCGCCACGCCCCCGGCGCGCCCCCGCCTGATCCTGGCCACCCGCAACGCGGGCAAGGTCACCGAGCTCCGCGCCATCCTGTCCGACGCCGGCCTGCCGCACGAGCTGGTCGGCGCGGACGCGTACCCGGAGATCCCCGACGTCAAGGAAACCGGCGTCACCTTCGCCGAGAACGCCCTGCTCAAGGCCCACGCCCTGGCGCAGGCCACCGGACTCCCGGCCGTCGCCGACGACTCGGGCCTCTGCGTGGACGTACTGAACGGCGCCCCCGGCATCTTCTCCGCCCGCTGGGCCGGCACCCACGGCGACGACCAGGCGAACCTGGACCTGCTGCTGGCCCAGCTCGGCGACATCGGCGACGAACACCGCGCGGCCCACTTCGCCTGCGCCGCCGCCCTCGCCCTCCCGGACGGCACCGAACGCGTCGTCGAGGGCCGCCTCCCGGGCACCCTGCGCCACGCCCCCGCCGGCACCGGCGGCTTCGGCTACGACCCGATCCTCCAGCCCCTGGGCGAGACCCGCACCTGCGCGGAACTCACGGCGGCGGAGAAGAACGCCATCTCCCACCGCGGCCAGGCCTTCCGCGCCCTTGCGCCGGTGGTCCGGGAGCTGCTGGGCTGAAGGCGACATGCAAATGGCCTGCGAATCAGTCCTTCGATTCGCAGGCCGTTGCTGTGCGGCGGAAGGGATTCGAACCCTCAAGCCGTTTCACGGGCCACAGATCCTAAGTCTGCTGCGTCGCCGTTGCGCCACCGCCGCTAGCCGCCTGCCATGATACCGGCAGGCGGCTGAGGGGCGGCAGAAGATCACCGCGTTGGTCTGCGGGGCCCTCCCCGGCACCAGGTGGTGGTGAGCGCGTGGCAGTTGGGGCACAGCAGTCGCAGGTTCTCGCGGCGGTCATCACTCCAGTCGCCGTTGATGTGGTCGACCTCCAGCGTCATGGGACGCCCGCCCCACTCCGGAGGGGTCCCGCACCGGGCGCATTCGTCAGGAACACCGATCTCGCGGAGAGCGCGTCGCAAGAGCTTGGTTACGGTGCGCCGCTCGCCTTCGTGCAGTACGAGGATCTGGGCGGCGGTCTGGGCGGGGACGGGGCCTGGTTTGCCGCGTTGATGTGCCTGCCCCAGGAAGTGCGACGTGTCGAGCCCCGCCGCACGAATCCTTGAGCCGCTGGGGGTGTGGCTCGACGCCGTAGCGGGCGATGACCTCTTCGATGCTCTTGCACTCGGTGGCGGCCTCGGTCAGGCGCTCCCGCGTGTAGTGGGCCCCGCGCGTCATCGGCGTCCCTTGCCGCGGCCTCGGTACGTGTCCGTGGTGGAGTGGCAGTTGGGGCAGAGGAAGCGCAGGTTCTCCGCGCGGTTGTCGCGCCAGTTGCCGTCGATGTGGTCGACCTCCAAGGGCAGGGGCTCTCCTTGCCATGTGGCGTCCATCTCGCACATGGCGCAGCGCTCCTCGCGCCCGGTCTCCAGCAGTGCGCGGCGGCGGCGCGAAGTGCGACGTGTCTATGCCGAAGGTTTTCACCTTGCGGCTGATGTGGGTGTGGTGGCCGCCGACTACATCGAGGCCTATTCGCCTGAGCACCTCGCACATCGTCGTGGAGGCGGCGACGGCCTCCGCGAGGATCTCTCGCGTCCACTTGGTGCTTTCTGGTTGGAAGTGCGACGTGTCCACGCCCAGCTTGCGCATGCGTTCGTGCAGGTAACGCCTCCGCGACGGGTTCTTCGGTTCCACCCCCAATGCTTGGAGCGCTTCGGACAGTGTCCGAGCCCCCTGCGCCGCCTCCGCCAGGCGTTCCTTCGTGTACGGGCTGATCGGCATGTTCGCGTCCCTCCGGTTGCGGCCGCGCGTGCGGCCCTCGTACGGAGTAACGGACCGATAGTCGGACGGTTACGGGGGTTTTCGTCCGATAAGCGGAGTGGCCCGCACCGGTTCGGTGCGGGCCACTCCGTTGGCGCAAAGGGGGCGGGTCAGATGCCCAGGTCCTTGATGATCTTGGCTACGTGGCCGGTGGCCTTGACGTTGTAGAGGGCGCGCTCGACCTTGCCCTCCTCGTCCACCACCACCGTGGAGCGGATGACCCCGGTGACCGTCTTGCCGTACAACTTCTTCTCGCCGTAGGCGCCGTAGGCCGTCAGGACCTCCTTTTCGGGGTCGCCGACCAGGGTGACCTTGAGGGCTTCCTTCTCGCGGAACTTCGCCAGCTTCTCCGGCTTGTCGGGGGAGACGCCGATGACGTCGTAGCCCGCCGTGGCCAGGACGGCGAGGTTGTCGGTGAAGTCGCAGGCCTGCTTCGTGCAGCCCGGAGTGAGGGCTGCGGGGTAGAAGTAGACGATGACCTTGCGGCCCTTGTGGTCGGCGAGCGAGACCTCGTTGCCGTCCGCGTCGGGCAGGGTGAAGGCGGGGGCGGTGTCGCCCGGCTGCAGTCGCTCGCTCATGTCTCAGCAGTCTCCTCGGGAGGGGATCGGTACGGGACGAGACTAAGCTGACAGACTGTTCACGGCGGACTACGCCCCTTACGACCAGGACCACGACGACGGAGGCAGCGCGGTGCCGGAAGCCAGGACCCCCGAACAGATCGAGGCGGACATCGTCCGCAGGCGCGGGCAGCTCGCCGAGACGCTCGACGAGATCGGTGTGCGCGTGCACCCGAAGACGATTGCAGGGGACGCCAAGGCCAAGGTCGCCGGGATCGTGGACCACACGGCGGGCCGCGCCTTCGTCGCCGTCAACCGTCTGGTCACCGACGTGAAGGGCGGCCTGCGCCACGAGGACGGCGCTCCGCGCATCGAGCGGATCGTGCCGGTCGCGCTGGTCGCCGTGGCCGTCGTCGGGCTGCTCGCGCTGGGCGCCCGCCGCAAGCGCGCGTGACGCGGGCGGGTAGGTTCGGGGCGTGAGCGAGAACAGCACCCACGACGACAAGCTGCCCATCCGCATGCTGCACGACCGCGTGCTCGTACGGTCCGACTCGCCCGAGGGCGAGCGCCGCTCGGGCGGCGGGATCCTGATCCCGGCGACGGCCGCGGTGGGCAAGCGCCTGGCGTGGGCGGCCGTGGTCGCCGTCGGGCAGAACGTGCGCAGCGTGGAGCCGGGTGACCGGGTGCTGTACGACCCCGAGGACCGGGCCGAGGTCGAGGTGCGCGGGGCGACGTACGTCCTGATGCGCGAGCGGGACCTGCACGCGGTGGCCGCGGAGCGGCTGGAGGGGGCCGAGGACTCCACCGGCCTCTATCTCTGACCCTGCATTCCAGCAGTGCGCGAAGGGCCCGGTGACCGAGGTCACCGGGCCTTTCGGCTGTTTTGGGCCGGGTTGGACCGGTTTTTGCTACGGTGGGGGGATTCCCGACGAGACGCGCCGTACCGGGTTGGACAAGACGACGCACCTGATGTCCGTTCTCGTCGGAAGGTGCCTGTCGTGGCCTGGGTCCTGTTGCTGCTCGCCGGTCTGATCGAAGTGGCGTGGTCGATCGGTATGAAGTTCACCGAGGGTTTCACCCGGCTGTGGCCCAGTGTGTTCACGGGCGCCGGGATCGTCGCGAGCATGGTGCTGCTGTCCATCGCGGCGAAGACGCTGCCGATCGGTACGGCGTACGGCGTGTGGGTCGGGATCGGGGCCGCGGGGGCGGCGGTGCTGGGGATGACCCTGCTGGGTGAGCCCGTGACCGCCGCCCGGATCTTCTTCATCTGTCTGCTGCTGGTGGCCGTGGTGGGGCTGAAGGCGACATCCGGTCACTGACCGAGCGGGTCGGGTCCTTCCGTGGTGGCGCCCCGGGTGCCCTCCGTCGTCGCGCCGCCCTGGCCGCCCTGGTCGCCCGCCGTGGTGCCGCCGCGGTTGCCCTCGGTGGTGCCGCCGCGGTTTCCGGCGGTGGTGCCCGCGGTGGTGGGGGTTCCGGTGGTGCCGCCCGTGGTGGGGGTTCCGGTGGTGCCCCCGCCGCCGGTGGTCGGGGTGCCGGTCGTGCCGCCGTTGCCGGGGGTGCCGTTGGTGCCTCCGCCCCCGGTGGTGGGGGTCGCGGTGGCGCCGCCGTCGTCGGGGGCCGGGGGCCGGCCGGACGGCGTGTCGGGGGTGACGGGCGAGGGCGGAGGCGGGGGCGGCAGGCCGCCGCCCGGCTGGAGGTCCAGTTCGAAGTCCTGCGGGTCGCTGCCGTCCAGTGCGGCCTTGGTGTACGCCGCCCAGATGCGGGCGGGGTAGCCGCCGCCGCCGATGCGGGGTTCGCCGAGGGCGCCGTAGAGGGATTCGGGGGTGCCCTTGTCCGGGTCCTGGCCCATCATCGAGACGACCGTGACCAGGTCCGGGGTGTAGGCCGCGAACCAGGCGGAGCGGTCCAGTTCGGCGGTGCCGGTCTTGCCGGCCGCCGGGTGCCCGGCGGCGAGGGCGGCCGTTCCGGTGCCGTTGTCGACCACGCTGACCAGCATCGACGTGGTGGTGTCGGCGGCTTCGCGGGTGACCGCCTGGCGTGCGGAGCGGTCGGGGAGGGGTACGGTCTCGTCGCCCTTGGCGATCTTCTCGACGAAGGTGTACGGGGTGTGGCGGCCGTGGTCGGCGAGGGTCGCGTAGGCCTGGGTCATGTCGAGGACGCTGGCCTGCACGGTGCCGAGCGCGATGGCGGGGCCCGCGTCGAAGTTGGGGGTGTTCTCGGGGATGCCGAGGGCGATGGCCGTCTGCTTGACCTTGGCGCCGCCGACGTCGACGGCCATCTGTGCGTACACGGCGTTGACGGAGAGGTCGGTGGCGGTGCGGACGGTGATGTTCCCGTACGAGGCGTCGTCCTCGTTGGAGGGGAAGAAGGGGATCCGGCTGCCGACCACCGGGCGCTTGTTGGTCCCGTTGTAGACCGTGTTCGGGGTGATGGTGCGTCCGTCCTGGGTGCGCGAGCCGTTCTCGACGGCGGCGGTGAAGACGAACGGCTTGAAGGTGGAGGCCACTTGGTAGTCGTGCCGGGTGGCGTTGTTGACGTACTGCTTGGTGTAGTCGATGCCGCCGTACAGGGCGACGACCTTGCCGGTGACGGGGTCGATGGAGGCGCCGCCCGCGCGGACGACGCGGTCCACGGGGCGGGCGGCCGGGTCGAGTTTGCCGAGCAGCTGCTTCTGGACGGCGTCGACGAAGGCGTTCTGGCGGCGTTTGTCGATGGTGGTGGTGATGCGGTAGCCGCCTTCGGAGAAGGTCTTGTCGTCGAGGATCTTGCGGTCGACGATGTACTCCTTGACCGCCTCGACGAGGTAGCCGCGCTGGCCCGAGAGCCCCGAGGCGGGGCGGACCTTGCCCGGTTCGGGGAAGGTGGCGGCGGCCCGTTCGGCGGCGGGCATCCAGCCCTTCTTCACCATGCCGTCGAGGACGTAGTTCCAGCGGGCGAGGGCGCGGGGGCGGCCCTGGGGGTGGGCGACGACGTCGAAGGCGCTGGGGGAGTTGAGCAGGGTGGCGAGGTAGGCGCCCTCGGCGGTGGTGAGTGTGCCGACGTCCTTGCCGTAGTAGGCCTGGGCGGCGGCTTGGATGCCGTAGGCGTTGCGGCCGAAGTAGCTGGTGTTGAGGTATCCCTCCAGGATGTAGTCCTTGGACTTCTCGCGGCCGAGTTTGATCGCGATGAAGAATTCCTTGGCCTTGCGCTTCAGCGTCTGCTCCTGGCCCAGGTAGTAGTTCTTGACGTACTGCTGGGTGATGGTGGAGCCGGACTGGGTGCCCTTGCCGGTCGCGGTGTTCCAGGCGGCGCGCAGCATGGCTTTGGGGTCGACGGCCCGTTCGGAGTAGAAGTCGCGGTCCTCGGCGGCGAGTACGGTTTCCTGGACGGTCCGCGGGATCTCGGAGAGCGGGACGTTGACGCGGTTGACCTCGCCGTCGCTGGCGAGCGGGGAGCCGTCCGCGTACAGGTAGACGTTGGACTGGGCGGTGGCGGCGGCGTTCGCGGGCGGGATGTTGACCAGGAGGTAGCCCGCGACGAGGGCGCCGCCGATCAGCAGGGCGAGCAGCAGGAACGTTGCGAGCAGCATGCGCCAGGTGGGCAGGGCGCGGCGCCAGCCGGTGCGTGCGCGGGTGGGGGGCCGGGGTGCCTTGGGGGGGCCGGTCGCACCCTTCCCCTTCTTCTTCCCCTTGTCCTTGGTTCCGGCCGGCGGGAGGGGTGTGGCGGGGGAGTCGGGGTCCCGAGGGGTCCAGCCCGGGGGTGGTGACGGGTCGCTCATGTCTCCGGGGCTCCTCGGCGCGTACGAAATATCCGTGTTGTACCTCATGGTGTCTACCCGATGGCCGGTGATTGCGCTGATTCCGCACTGGACAGGGGTAAATCCCTCGCGTGGACCGCCCCGCCCGCACTAAGCTCGCGCGCTTTGGCCGTCGTGGGAACAACGTGCAAACGGAGGAATGGGTGCACAGGACCACGGACAGGACTTCGGACACGACGCGGGACAGGACTTCGGACAGGACTTCGGGCCGGGTGACTCGGGAGGGCGGGCACCGGCGCGCGGCCGGGACCGCGCGCCTCTACGCGGCCGTCGCGGCGGGCGGCTTCCGCCGCTTCGCCACCTACGGAACGGCGACGGCCGCGGGGGTGTTCACCAACACCGTCTTCGGTTTCATCGTCGCGTACACCTACATCGCGCTGTGGGAGCAGCGGCCGGGTCTCGGCGGTTACGACCAGGCGCAGGCCCTGACCTTCGTGTGGGTCAGCCAGTCCCTGCTGGCCGCGGGCGCGCTGATCGGCGGGGGGTTCCAGGAGGAGATGCAGGAGCGCATCCGTACGGGGGACATCGCGGTCGACCTGTACCGGCCGGCCGACCTCCAGATGTGGTGGCTGGCCGCCGATCTGGGGCGTGCGGCCTTCCAGTTGCTGGGGCGCGGGGTGGTTCCGCTGGCGGCGGGGGCGCTCGCCTTCCGGCTCGCGCTGCCGGCCGCACCGGGGCGCTGGCTGCTCTTCCTGCTCTCGGTGCTGCTCGGGCTGGTGGTGAGCTTCGCGCTGCGCTACCTGCTGGGACTGTGCGCGTTCTGGCTGCTGGACGGGTCCGGCATCAACATGGTGGCCACCCTCGTCTCGATCTTCTTCTCCGGGATGCTGCTGCCGCTGACGGTCTTCCCCGGCGGGTTCGGCGAGGTGGTCCGGATGCTGCCCTGGTCGGCGATGCTCCAGGTGCCGCTGGACGTGCTGATGGGCACGCACGCGGGGGCCGGGGGGACGGCGCGGGCGCTGGGGTTCCAGGCGGTGTGGGCGGGCGCGCTCCTGGGTGCGGGGCGGCTCGCGCAGGCGGCGGCGACGCGGAAGGTGGTGGTCCAGGGTGGCTGAGGCGCGGGGGGTGTCCGTCCGCGGGGCGGCGGGGGAAGCGGGGCGGGTGCGGGCGCTGGCGCCGGATGTGCCCGATGGGCCGCAGCTGCCGGGTGAGCCGGACGGGCCGGGGGATTCGGGTGAGCCGGGTCTGTCCCGTGTGCCGGGCGGGCTGGGCGGGGACGGGGGAGAGGGTGGGCGCTTCGGCGTCTGGCGGCAGGCGGGCGCCGGGCTGCGCGGCTACGGCCTGATCGTGGCGATGTGGATCCGGGCGACCATGACCTACCGGACCTCCTTCCTCATCGCCGTCTTCGGGAACGCGGCCGGGTGCCTGCTGGACTTCGTCGCGATCTACATCATGTTCCGGCACGTGAGCGTCCTCGGCGGGTTCACGCTGCCCGAGATCGCCCTGCTGTACGGGTCCTGCTCGGCCTCCCTCGGTCTCGCGGACCTGCTGCTCGGGAACACCGGCCGGATCGGCACCCGGATCCGTGACGGTTCGCTGGACACGATGCTGGTCCGCCCGGTGCCGGTGCTGGCGCAGGTCGCCGCGGACCGGTTCGCGCTGCGGCGCCTGGGGCGGGTGGCGCAGGGGCTGGGGGTGCTGGTCTGGGCGGTGTCGGCGCTGGACGTGCACTGGACGGCGGGGCGGGTGCTGCTGGTGCCGGTGATGGTGGTGGCGGGGGCCGCGATCTTCGGGGCGGTGATCGTGGCGGGGGCGGCGTTCCAGTTCGTCGCCGGGGACGCCGCGGAGGTGCAGAACTCCTTCACCTACGGCGGCAACACGATGCTCCAGTACCCGCCGGGCATCTTCGGCAAGGAGCTGCTGCGCGGGGTGACCTTCGTGGTGCCGCTGGCCTTCGTGAACTGGCTCCCGGCCCTGCACGTGCTGGGGCGGCCCGATCCGCTGGGGCTGCCGGGGTGGGTGGCGTACGCGAGCCCGCTGGTCGCGGGGCTGGTCCTGGTCCCGGCGTCGTGGGCGTGGCGGGCGGGGCTGCGCTCGTACCGGAGCACGGGGAGCTGAGGGGTGGGGGGACAGCGCTACAGGTGGGGACATCGACACGGATACGGGAAGAGGTGCGGCGGTGGGCGTGGACGAGGGCGTGGACGAGGGAGCGGGGGGCCGGGTGCGGGAGCCGCTGATCGAGCTGGCGGACGTACGGAAGGTGTTCGGCGTCCGGCGCAGGACCGGGCTGCTGCGCCGGGAGAAGGTGCAGGTCAAGGCGGTGGACGGGATCAGTTTCGCGGTCGCGCGGGGTGAGATGGTCGGCTACATCGGACCCAATGGCGCGGGGAAGTCCACCACCATCAAGATGCTGACCGGCATCCTGACGCCGACCGGCGGGCGGCTGCGGGTCGCGGGCATCGACCCGGCGCGCGAGCGGACGCGGCTGGCGCACCGGATCGGGGTCGTGTTCGGCCAGCGCACCACCTTGTGGTGGGACCTGCCGCTGAAGGATTCGTACGGGTTGATGCGGCGGATGTACCGGATCCCGGCGGACCGGTTCCGCCGGAACCTGGAGCGCTGCGTGGAGCAGCTGGACCTGGGCGCGCTGCTCGACGTACCGGTGCGTCAGCTGTCGCTCGGGCAGCGGATGCGCGGGGACATCGCGGCGGCGCTGCTGCACGATCCGGAGGTGCTGTACCTGGACGAGCCGACGATCGGGCTCGACGTGGTGAGCAAGGCGAAGGTGCGCGGGTTCCTGCGGGAGCTGAACGGGCGGCAGGGCACCACGGTCCTGCTGACCACGCACGACCTCCAGGACATCGAGCAGCTGTGCGAGCGGGTGATGGTGATCGACCACGGACGGTTGATGTACGACGGCGCGCTCGCCGGGCTGCACGCCGCCGGGTCCGCGGGACGCGGCGAGCGGACGCTGGTGGTGGACCTGGAGCGGGACCTGCCGCCGATCACGGTGGCGGGTGCGCGGGTGGTGAAGGTGGAGGGGCCGCGGCAGTGGCTGGCCTTCCCGGCGGAGGCGTCGGCGGCGCCGCTGGTGGCGGCGGTGGCGGCGCGGTACCCGCTGGTGGACCTATCGGTGCGGGAGCCGGACATCGAGGACGTGATCGCGCGGATGTACGCGGGGCGGGAGTAGGCGGGAGCAGGGGGCGTTGCGGGGAGGGTGGGAGCGGGCGCCGGGGGTGGTGACGCGGGGTGGGGGTGGCGTTAACGGGCCATGGGGGTGCGGTGGTAACGGGCCGTGAGAGTGCGGTGGTTGGGGTCGCCCCTACGGTTCGGGCGGTCGTCTGCATAGGCTGTGCCGTATGAGTGACGAGCGGCCGCAGAAGCCGTTGCCGGAGCTGAGGGCGTCCGACGCCGACCGCGAGCGGGTGGTGGAGCGGTTGCGCGACGCCGTCGCCGAGGGACGGCTCGACATGGAGGAGTTCGAGGAGCGGCTGGAGGCGGCCTACCGGTCGCGCACGTACGCCGAACTGGAGCCGCTGACCATCGATCTGCCGGCGCCGGGGCAGGTCCCGGGCGGGCCGGTGTCGTTCAGCAAGCAGCCGGTGCCGTCGTCGGAGCGGGGGGCTTCCGCTGGGGAGTCCTGGCCGGCGCGGATCGGCGGGCGCGGCACGTCGTCGTGGGGCGTGGCGATCATGTCCGCCTTCCAGCGCAAGGGGGCGTGGACGGTGCCCGCGCGCTTCACGGCGGTGGCGTTCTGGGGCGGGGGCGAGATCGACCTGCGCGAGGCGCGCTTCGAGGAGCGCGAGGTGGTGATCGACTGCGTCGCGATCATGGGCGGGATCGAGATCGTCGTGCCGCCGGGCGTGGAGGTCGACGTACGGGGCATCGGGGTGATGGGTGCCTTCGACCACCGGGACATGGCCGTTCCGGCGGAACCGGGCGCTCCGCGGGTGGTCGTGAACGGTCTCGCCTTCTGGGGCGGGGTCGAGGTCAAGCAGAAGGCGCGCAAGATCCCGGGTCGCGGGGGCCGGGCGCGGCGCAAGGAGCTGTAGCTGTAGGTGCGCCTGTAGCTGTGGGTGTGGGTGTGGTCGTGGCTGTGGGTGCGGCTGCAGTCGGCCGTAGCGGGGCTGGTGCGGTGGGTGGTGCCGGGGACACGCCGGGTGGTGGCGGGAACTCCGCGGCCGCCCCGGGAGTCGGATGCTATGCAGACACACCGGCGCCCCCGGGGGAAGGCAGGAACCCGTGAACGACACAGGGACGAGCAACGGACGGCCGCCGCCGCCGGCAGGGTCGTGGACATCGCCGCTCGGAGGGCAAGGGGGTCTTCCGGCTCCCGGCGCGCCCGCGGCCCCCGGTGCCCCCGGCCAGTTCGTGTTCAACGCGGCGGACGAGGAGCGGCAGCGCGGCGTCCGCCGGATGAAGGCGACGGCGACCGGCCTGCTGGTCCTGGTCGCGCTGGTCTACGTCCTCGCCAAGTGGGCCCAGCACGCGGGCGGCGGCGGGGACGGCGGCTGGGCGGGCTACGTCGCGGCCGCGGCCGAGGCGGGCATGGTCGGCGCGCTCGCGGACTGGTTCGCGGTGACGGCGCTCTTCCGGCGCCCCCTCGGCCTGCCGATCCCGCACACCGCGATCATCCCGACCAAGAAGGACCAGCTAGGCATCTCCCTCGGCGAGTTCGTCGGCGAGAACTTCCTGTCCTCCGAGGTCGTCCGCGCGCGGCTGCACGCGCTCGGCATCGGCGGCCGGCTCGGCTCCTGGCTGGCCGAGCCCGCGCACGCCGACCGGGTCACCGACGAGCTGGCGGCCGCGCTGCGGGGCGCGCTGACCGTGCTGCGCGACTCCGACGTCCAGGCCGTCGTCGGCGAGGCCATCACGCGGCGCGCGGAGAACGCGGAGATCGCGCCGGGCATCGGCAAGACGCTGGAGCGGATCGTCGCGGACGGCGGCCACCGGCGCGCCGTGGACCTGGTGTGCGTCAAGGCACACGATTGGCTGGTCACGCACGGCGAGTCGGTGATGGACGCGGTCCAGGGCGGGGCCCCCGGCTGGACCCCGCGGTTCGTGGACCGCAAGATCGGCGACCGCGTGTACAAGGAGCTGCTGCGGTTCGTCACGGAGATGCGGGACATGCCGGAGCACCCGGCGCGCGGGGCGGTGGACCGGTTCCTGAGCGACTTCGCGGCCGATCTCCAGTCGGACACGGACACCCGCGCCCGGGTCGAACGGCTCAAGTCCGAGGTCCTGGCGCGCGGCGAGCTCCAGGACATCATCGCGTCGGCGTGGTCGGCCGTGCGCACGATGATCCTGTCGGCAGCGGAGGACGAGCAGAGCGAACTGCGCCTGCGCGTACGGGCGTCCCTGCTAGCCCTCGGCTCGCGACTGGCCACGGACGGCCGCCTGCAGGCGAAGGTGGAGGGCTGGATCGAGGGCGCGGTGGTGTACGTCGTGACCACCTACCGGACCGAGATCACCTCGCTGATCACGGACACGGTGGCGGGCTGGGACGCGGAGCACACCTCGCGCAAGATCGAGGCCCACATCGGCCGCGACCTGCAGTTCATCCGGATCAACGGCACGGTGGTGGGGGCACTGGCCGGGCTGCTGATCTATACGGTGAGCCGGGCGTTGGGGGGGTAGGGGGGCTGGCTCCTGGCCCCGGCTCCGGGCTTGGCCCTGGCCCCGGGCTTGGCCCTGGCCCCGGTCCCGGCCTTGGCCCCGGCACCCGGGCCCGGGTTCCGCTCTTGGCTGTGGGGCCGCGGTCGTCGCCCGGCCTTGGCCAGGTTCTGGTCTCGGCTCAGGTCTCGCTTTTGTCCCGGCCCGGGGGTGGGGCGGGGCCCCGGGGCCCGCGGCGCCTTGGGCGTGGGCGCCCCGGCCTAGGGCCTCGGTTCGCGGGGCCGGAGCGTCGGCTTACGCCCGGTCGGCGACGGCCCAGGAGGCGGCGGCCACGACCCCGGCCACACCGAAGACCGCGGGCCAGGCGCCGATCTTCTTGGCCAGCGGGTGCGATCCGGCGAAGCCGGCCACGTACAGCGCGCCGAGCCCGGCCGCCGCGGGGGCGCCCGCCCGCCGGTGCCATTCGCGCCCCGCGACGAGTCCGGCCGTACCGAGGACGACGCCGCCGAGCGGGCGCTTGCGCGTCCACCGCGCGACGGCGTAGCCGCCGACCAATCCTGCCGCGGCCACCACCGAGGTCGGTACCGGTGCTGCCATGTCCATTCCCTCCGCCGTTCGAACGCCCTACGCTGCTGCTCCGCGCGGCGTCCACTCCCCGCCGCGACTCACACGAGGCTAACGCGGCGCGCGGTCGGGACGGCGTGAGGGGCCGACGCGGCACGGGCGCCGGAGCGGGGGCGCGAAACGGCGCGGCCGCGGGGGCGCACGTACGGCTAGCGCGACCGCCGTACGACCCGGCGAGCCCCCAAGGCCCCGCCGAGCAGCACGGCCCCGCCGACGACGCCGTGCGGCACGCCCGGCGGCAGCATGGCCACCACCCCCAGGACCAGGAAGAACGCCACCGCACACACGCCGAGCCCGCGCAGGAATCCGTCCACGACCGTCCGTACCTCCCTCGACGAAGCGGGCCAACGGCACGGGCGCCACCACCGTGACAACGCCCGCGCCCCCGCCCCTGACACGGCACGACCGCGGATCTGCCGGGATCGCCGGGATCCGCCGGGAACCTCCCGATCGAGGCATGCGCCACACCAGGCAACCGCGGGGGCGTAGATTCGCTCTCCGCAGGAGAGAAACCACCCAACCCACCCCAGGAGCGGACAACCGTGATCTGCTACGGACCGGCCGTCCTCGACCTGACGGACGAACTGGTCGACACCTACGCCGATGTCTTCTCGGGCCCCCCGTGGAACGAAGGCGAAGAAACCATTCGTCAGTTCGCGGCCCGCCTGCAGTCCGATACCCGCCGACGCGGCTTCCGTACCGCCTTCGCCCAGACCGCAACCGGCATCGACGGCTTCGCCACCGCCTGGCTGACCCGCGCCCCCTTCCCCGCCGACCGCGGCTACGCCCAGGTCACGGCCCAGCTCGGCCGCCCCCGCGTCCGGCGGCTCCTGGTCGACGCGCTGGAGGTGGACGAACTCGCCGTACGCCGCCACGCCCGCGGCCAGGGCACCGGCCGCGCCCTGCTGGCCGAGATCACCGCCGACGCCCCCGACCGCCGCGCCTGGCTCCTCACCGCCCGCGCCGCCACGGACACCGTCGCCACCTACCGCCGCCTCGGCTGGCACGAGGTGACCCCCCTCCCGGGCACCGAGAACGCCGTGATCGTCTTCCTCTCCCCGGACCACCCGGAAGCCACGACGGCCTCGGCGGCGGCCTGACCCGACCGGCGCGCCGACCGCCCCGGCCGGAGGGGCCGAGGTGGCCGCCTCGGCGGCCGACCGCTCCCGTCGGCCACGGCGTAGCCCTGATCCCCGGCTACGCCGGCGGTTTAAGTGCCACGCCTTGACGACCGCCCGCCCCGACGTCCGGATTCCCGCCCGCACGGCCGGGACCGCTGATGGCTTCGGTGTCCTCGGCAGCCGCCCGGCCGTGGCCGCTGAGCCACCCGTGCGCCCGCTCCCACAGCGGCCCGGCCCCCCGGAGGCCGACGCTTCGAGGCAGCCCCGACGGGCATATCGGGGGCATGATCACCGAACCCACCGCGACCGCGCGGACGACCCCCGCCACCCACACCACCCACACTGCCCCCGCCGGCCCGCAGGGTGAGTCCCTCGCGTCGCTCGCGCGCCGCCAGTCGAACCTGGCGACCTACCACCAGCTCAAGGCCGCCCGGATCCCGCCGGCCACCATCGCCGGGCGCACCCGCCCCGGCGGGCCCTGGCAGCGGCTGCTGCCGCGGGTCTACCTCCTCCAGACCGGACCGCCCGACAGCCGCCAACGCGCCCTCTCCGCCGTCCTGTACGCCGCCCCGCCCGCCGGGGACGACCCGCTCGGCGGGACGGCGGCCGCCCTCACCGGCGGAGCCGCCCTCGCGCTGATCGGCGTACGGGACGCCCCGGCGACCCCCCTCGACGTCCTGGTCCGGGCCCCGCGTGCGGTCACGCCCGCCCCCGGGGTACGGACCCTGACCACTTCCCGCTGGCCCGCGACGATCACCGTCTCCGGCATCCCGAGCACCCGCCCCGTGCGCGCGGCCGCCGACTTCGCGGCGCGAGCCGATGACCCGGGCTTGGTCCGCTCCGTCCTGGCGAACGTGGTCCAGGCCGGCTGGTGCCACCCGCACGACCTGCACGGCGAACTCCGCGCCTCCCGCACCCTGGGCCGCCCCGCGGTCCGCGGCGCGGCCGCCGAACTGGTGGCCGGGGTCCGCTCGATCGCCGAGGCCCGGGCCCGCGACACCCTGACGGCCACGGACCTGCCGACCCCGCTGTGGAACGCCCGCCTGTACACCCGCGACGGCGCCTTCCTGGCGAGCCCGGACGCGTACTGGCCGGACGAGGGCGTGGCCCTGGAGATCGACTCGGCGGAGTACCACTACACGCGCGCCTCCTGGCACGCCACCCTGCGCCGCCGCCTGCGCCTGGAGGCCCACGGCGTCCTGGTGGTCAGCGCGACCCCGTCGATGATCCGCGACACCCCCACGGAAGTCACCGAAGCCCTGCGCACCCTCCTGTCCCTCACCACCCCCCGCCACACCCCACCCACAGCCACGGCCCGCGGCCATCAGCAGCTCGACCTGTTCCCACCCGGGTGAGCCAGCGGACCTAGCCGGCGGGTGTGGAATACGACCACACGTCGGCTGGCAAGGGGTGGTGGAGACGCCACTCGATGGCCATGGGGCCACTGCCCTCGTGCCGGATGTAGTCGGCGGGGCCCAGGAAGATCGAAGGGTACGGCCGACCGATGTCGTTCGTCTTGTAGCGGCGAACGAAGAGAAGCACGTGCGAACCGCGGTTCTTGTGGCTCTGGTACCGCATACCCGTGGCAGAGGTTTCAGACGTCCTGTTTTGAGATTCCCAGTGGAACGTCGATTCGCTCATCGCGTAATCCTTGAATCGTGTCTGAGGAGAGAAATCCTTCTCTTGTTTGTCGAGCGTAACGAAGAGGGCATCTGAGTTTATTTCAGGGCACCACCTGGCTCCTTCCTGGAAATGTCCGGGAAGGAAGCCATCAAGCTTTGAAATTCCTAGAGCCGGGAGTATTTCCTCGCGACTGTAGGAAGAATGAATGGTAAGAGGGAAATCGGAGGGATGTCCGGTCATATGGATGGGCAGGTGGTCCGCCTGTTGGAACGTGTAGGCGAGTACCTGCCTCAGCTCGTCACGGAAGTCCCGGTGTGCCCGGATGGCGTTCAGGCCGTCTTGGTAGGTGGTGAACGTGCCACCTAGGGGCCACAAAGAGAAGAAGAACATCCGGGCGAAAGCCTGTTGTTCAGTGTCGAGTTGCTCATAGAGCGGTGCGTCGTCCGAGAGTAGGTCGGTGTACGCGCGGAATCGTTTCGGATCGTCAACGTGGAGAAAAGCTGGGACACGCTTCAGTAGTTCTGCCTCGTCGAGGTGTGCAGGACTGGTGATCAGTTTCGCCTGATGGAGTAGATATGTCCAAGACCCTTTGCCTCCGCGATAAACGTCCTGAATGTCGCGACCGCTTTCCTTGAGATATTCGGCAAGGTTGCGCGTTCCGTAGGTAGCGACTTCTTTGGCGAGTTTGGTGACGTTGGCTTTCAGTTGCTCTTGAATATTACCGATGATCAACTCTTTGGACTTCGGCTCAAGGATGATTTCGCACCCTGAAGGAAGAAGTGGAAAATCATCTCTGATGGAAGTGAGGAGGCGTTTTCCGGTTAGGTTGGTAAGGGCGCGGAACTGTTCCTCGAATCGGAATTCTTTCCGGTGTTGCCCGATGAAGTCGAGAACCGTCAGGACGGGTTTGCTCGCGCTGCGCCGTAGACCCCGGCCGAGTTGTTGGAGAAACACCGTAGCGCTTGACGTGGGTCGAAGGAGTAGCAGTGTGTCCACATCAGGGATGTCGAGTCCTTCGTTCAGCAGGTCCACTGAGAAAATCACGTGTAGGCGACCTTCTCTCAGGTCCTCCAGCGCTGTGCGGCGCTCTGGTTCCGGGGTGTTGCCTGATAGAGCCACTGCTCGATATCCGGAACGCACGAAGAAATCCGCCATGAAGTGAGCATGTTTCACGGAGACGCAAAAGCCCAAGGCGCGCATCTCGTCGGGATTGCTGTGCTTGTCTTGGAGAGCGTTGCGGACCAGTTCGGCCCGCTTCTCATTATCGGTAAAGAGCTCACTCAACGCCGACACGTCGTATCCGCCTCGCTTCCACGCGATGGCTCTCATGTCCGTCTCGTCCGTGATCCCGAAGTAATGAAAGGGGCTCAGGAGGTCGTTCTCCAGGGCTTCCCACAGTCTCATCTCGGCGGAAATTTTGCCGTCGAAGAATTCATCCTGGATGACGAGCCCGTCCGCGCGTTCCGGGGTGGCAGTGAGGCCGAGGAACTCTGTGGGTTCAAAGTGGTCAAGAATTTTTCGATAGGTGTCCGACGTTCCGTGATGGAATTCGTCGATGACGATCACATCGAAATAGGTAGGTGAAATTTTATCCAGTGTGCGAGTATGCAGGGATTGCACACTCGCGAAGACGTGTCGCCGTTCGATCGAACTTTCTCCGCCAATAAACAGCTCGCCGAATGCCCCATCGTTCAAAATGCGGCGATATGTTCGCCGTGATTGATCGAGGATTTCCCTGCGGTGGGCGACGAATAGCAGGCGTAGGTTGTGGCCAAGTCTTTTTCGAAGCTGCTTGAAGTCCAAGGCCGCCATGACGGTCTTCCCTGTCCCGGTCGCGGCGACGAGCAAGTTCTGATGCCGGTCATGGAGGATTCGCTCGGCTTCCAAGCGGTCCAGCATGTCACGCTGGTACGGATGGGGATCAATCTCGCCTGCATGGCTGATGTTGTAGGCGGCCTGTCGATTTCCGGAGTCGATACCTCGGGCCGCCTGTAGCGCCTTGTCCAGCCGGTCGCCGTCGCGGTCGGGGTCGTAGGGCTCGAAGGCGTGGTGAGCCCAGTAGGACTCGAAGGTGGATTCGAATTTCTGCATGGGTGCAGGGGTAGAGACAGAAGACAGGCGGACGTTCCATTCCAGGCCATCGAGAAGCGCCGCTCTGGAAAGATTGGAACTTCCGACGTAAGCGGTATTGAAGTCGCTTCGTCGCCTGAAGAGCCAAGCTTTTGCGTGGAGGCGGGTCGAGCGAACTTCGTAATTAACCTTTACTTCAGCATTGAAGTCGCGGACGAGTCGATCCAGGGCGCCGCGCTCGGTAGCGCCGATATATGTCGTCGTGATGACCCGTATGGGAACTCCACGATCAGCCGCTGCTCTGAGCTGCTGGTCCAACACTCGCAGGCCGGTCCACTTGACGAAGGCGCACAAGAGGTCGATGTGGTCCGCCGTAGCCAGCTCGGCTCGCAGCTCAGTCCCAAGGTTGGGTTCTTCGGGCGCGTTGGTGATCAACGCGGATTCGGAGAGCGGAGTGGTGGGCCGCACTCTGTAGGGATCGGCCGCTCCCTCTTCCGCGACAGCAAGTAGTTGGGACGGCCCTGCTGCGATGACGCTCGCTAGATCATTGGACCCAGTCAGGTTGCCGAGATGTCTGAGTAGCTCGTTGGCAGCCTTGACTTGCTCGCTAGGTTCCAATTGTTCTAGCGCCCGAGCGATTGCGTCGGCCACATGACGTGTAAGGACCTGCGCGGACGAGTCGTCGCTGATGGATTTGCGTATGACGACTCGTCCAGCGGCAATGATCTCCGCCAACTGAGTCTCGAGGCCCGTCGTGATGAGGGTCTCGTGGAGGCCGGTGGCCGGCCTCCGGGGGCTCGGGAACGAACCAGACATGACGGAGTCTCCTCGACGGCAGAGTGAATGCTGCCCTGGTTCTATCAACCACAGGCGTGAAAACCGTCGGAATGCATGCCAGTTCGAAACCCACTTGCTGAGAAACAGGCGAAGAATGGCTCGATCTCGTCAGCCGAGCGGGGCGCCGTGGCAGGTGGCGTAGGGCTTGGTGGAGGCGCACCAGCAGGGGGTGGTGGGGGAGGGGGGCCAGGGGGTGGCTTTGCCGCGGGCGGCGAGGGTGGTGGCGTATTCGGCCAGGAGGCTCGGGGAGGCCGGGGAGGTCTTCTCGGAGGCGGCGAAGGCCTCGTACGAGGGGACGCTCGCGGTGACGATGCCGAGGTTCGTGGTGCCCGAGGCGGCCAGGGCGCGCAGGGAGGCCTCGATGTCCGTCAGGTGCGCGGCGTGCGAGGGGTACTCCGAGGCCAGGGTCGGGTAGGACGCGAGGAGTTCGGTCAGTTCGTCGAGGGGCCAGTGCAGCAGGGCCACCGGGAAGGGGCGGGAGAGCGCGGCGCGGCGGTCGCCGAGTTCGGCGCGCAGGCGGGCGATCTCGGCGCGCAGCTCCGCCGGGTCGTCGGAGCCCAGGGCCCAGATGCGCTTGGGGTCGTGGAGTTCGTCGAGCGGGATGGGGCCCGTGTGGCGGGTGTCGGCGACCATGTCCCAGTCGTCGTGGGCGAGCCCGAGGAGGCGGCGGACGCGGTGGCGGCCCGTGAGGAGCGCCGTCGTGGAGGCGGTGAGGGGTTCTTCGTCCGTGATGAGCAGGTGGGCGGCCTGGGTGAAGCACTCGTGGGCGGCGTCGAGTTCGTCGTGGTTCTCCAGGGTCTCGGCGATGACTTCCCAGGGCGCCGGGTCGTCCGGCGCCGCCGTGCGGATGCCGGAGATCAGGGCACGGGCCTCGGCCTCGTGCCCGTACTCCCACAGGTTCGCGGCCTGGAGCGCCTTGATCAGGTGGATGTCGGCCGGGGTGCCGGAGAGGAGTTGGTCGTAGAGCGCGCTCGCCCTGTCGCGTACGTCGGCCAGTTCGAGGTGGGCCGCGGCTTGCAGGAGCAGCGGCTCCTGGTCCTCGGGATAGCGGTTCGCCGTGCGGATGAGGCGCTCGGCTTCGGCGATGTGCTCGGCAGGCGTGTCGGGGCGCATGGTTCACACCGTACTGCCGCTGGTCAGTTGGTGGGGCAGGACTTAAGGTGCGGGCCGTGCGGGATCACATACCTGTCGTGGTGCAGGGGAGCGGTCGGCGGGCGCGGCG
Organism: Streptomyces sp. NPDC006529; assembly: GCF_040611795.1. NCBI lineage: Bacteria > Bacillati > Actinomycetota > Actinomycetes > Kitasatosporales > Streptomycetaceae > Streptomyces > Streptomyces sp. NPDC006529. The sequence goes on from NZ_JBEXPB010000003.1 coordinate 72,133, forward strand.
CGGGGGGACCGCGCGGGTGCTGTGGAGCTGCGCCGAGCTGGCGGTCACCGTGGGCGTGGTGCTGTTGCTGCTGGTGGTGCACCTGGTGTGGTGGACGAACCGGGAGGCCGTGGCCGGGGCGCGGGAGCAGGTGCGGGCGCTGGAGCGGGAGTGGGGCGGACCGGTGGACGATCCGGCGGTCCCTGACGCGTCCGACGCGTCTGACGCACCTGGCCCGACCGCGGCGGGCGAGGGCGCCGGACCCGGGGCGGATGCGGACGGCCCGCCCCCGGAGGCGCCCTCCGCGTCCGCTTCCTCCGGCGCGGGCGCCGGGAGCGCGGCGCCGCCCGCCGCGGGGCGGCCCGGCCGGGGGACGCCGCCGGCCGCGTCCCAGGCGTACGCCGTGCTGCGCGTCCCGCGGCTGGGGCTGGTTGTGCCGGTCGCGCAGGGGGTGTCCAAGGCGGCGGTCCTCGACAAGGGGTACGCGGGGCACTACCCGGGGACCGCGCAGCCCGGGGAGCGGGGGAACTTCGCCCTCGCGGGGCACCGCAACACGCACGGGGAACCCTTCCGGTACGTCAACCGCCTGCGGGCCGGGGACGAGATCCAGGTCGAGGCGCGGGGTGCGCGGTACACGTACGTCGTGGACCAGGTGCTCGCGGAGACGACCGCGCGGGACGCGGGGGTGATCGCCCCGGTGCCGCGGAGCGCGGTCCACCCCTCCTACGGGTACGCCGAGGCCGGGGCGTACCTCACGCTGACGACCTGCACCCCCGAGTACACCTCCACGTACCGGCTCGTGGTGTGGGGGAAGTTGAAGGGGTGAGGGGAGAGGCGCCGGGGTAAGGGTGGGGAGGGTGCGTCTACCGTGGGGCCGTGTGTCCGAAACGGGTGAAACGTCCTCAGCTGGTGTGGCTCGCCGCGCCCTTCGTGCTCTTCCTCGGTGTGCTGCCCCTGGTGAACCGGGTGGAACCGCTCGCCTTCGGGCGGGTGCCGTTCCTCCTCGTGTGGTGCGTCGGGGCGACCCTGGTCACGCCGCTCGCCGTCTGGCTGGCCTGGCGCGGTGATCACCGGTGAGCCCGGCGGCCGTGGCCACCTCCCTCTTCGCCGTGTCCATGGTGGCGACCGTGGCGCTGGGCCTCTTCGCGGTGCGCGGGCGGGGCGGCGGAAGCGACGGAGGGAACGGGAAGGGGGCCGGTGGCGGTGGGGGCGGGCTCGCCGAGTGGTCGGTGGGCGGGCGGTCGCTGGGCACGGTCTTCATCTGGGTGCTGATGGCGGGCGAGGGCTACACCAGCTTCAGCTATCTGGGCGCGGCGGGCTGGGGCTACAACTACGGCGCGCCCGTGATGTACGTCGTCGCCTACATGTCCTGCGGGTACGCCGTCGGTTACGTCGTCGGGCCCCTGTTGTGGGACTACGCGCGCCGGCACGCCCTGGTCGGGATCTCGGACATGGTCGCGCACCGGTACGGCCGCCCCTGGCCGGGCGCGGCGGTCGCGGTGCTGGCGACGGTGTTCCTGCTGCCGTACATCCAGCTCCAGATCACCGGGATGGGGGTGGTGGTCTCGACGGTGACCTACGGCGCCGTCCCGCTGGAGTGGGCGTACTTCGTCGCCTTCGCCGTGACCACCGGCTTCGTGGTGGTCAGCGGCCTGCGCGGGAGCGCGTGGGTGTCGGTGCTCAAGGACGTGCTGGTGATCGGGACGCTGGGCTTCCTCGCGGTGTACGTGCCGGTGCACTACTTCGGCGGCTACGGGGAGCTGTTCGACCGGCTGGTCGCGGAGCGGCCCCAGTGGCTGACGCTGCCCGGCGGGGGCGCGGGCGGGGGCAGGGGCGGCCTCGGGACGGGGTGGTTCGTGTCGACCTCCGTGCTCAACGCGCTGACCGTGGTCATCTTCCCGACCACCGTGGCGGGCTACCTGGGCGCCCGCGACGCCGACGCGCTGCGGCGCAACGCCATCCTGCTGCCCGCCTACAACGTGCTGCTGTTCGTGCCGATGCTGCTGGGGATGGCCGCGCTGTTCGTCGTGCCGGGGCTGACCGGCGCGGATTCCAACCTCGCGCTCTTCGAGCTGATCGTCGACTCGCTGCCCGCGTGGGCGGTGGGGGTCATCGGGGTCGCGGCGGCGTTGTCGTCGATCGTGCCGATGGCGGTGTTCATGCTGGTCATCGGGACGATGTGGGGGCGCAGCGTGCTGTCGCTGGTCCCCCGGTGGCGTGCGGGGGAGCGGCAGAAGTCGGCTTCGCAGGTGGTCGTGGTGGTGGCCGGGGCGCTGGCCCTGGTGATGACGTACACGGCGCCGAACACCTTGGTGCGGCTCTCGCTCATCTCCTACGAGGGGATGGCGCAGTTGGTTCCGATGCTGCTGCTGGGGCTGGTGTGGCGGCGTCTGACCCTGGCCGCGGCGGTGAGCGGGCTGGTGGTCGGGGTCGCGGTCGTCTGCGGGCTCGTCTTCACGGGTAACGACCCGGTGTGGGGGGTGAACGCGGGGATGGTCGCGCTCGGGCTGAACCTGGCGGTCGCGCTGGGGGTGGCGTGGCTGGGGCCGCGGGAGGCGGACGGGCGGCCGGACGCGGATGTGCTGGCCGCCGACCCCGTTGTCAGTGGGCCGCGTTAGGCTGTGAAGCGCCGTATCGAAGCCGTATCGGATCCGGGACGTGTGCGAGGGGGGTGGGTCGAATGACGCGAGTCCGCGGGCTGTTGAGCGTCGTCCTGCTCACCGGGCTCTTCACGCTGCTCCTGGGGTCCTCCCTCGGGGAGGGCGGGCTGAGCGCCGCCGTCGCCTTCGCGGCCACGGCCGCCGTCGGCGCCGCGGTGCTGGGCTGTGCGGCGCTGCTCGCGCGGTGCGCCCCGCCCGTGCCGCCCACCCGAATACGCACCGCGATCCGTGATCGCGAGCAGCGCACGGCCTTCCTGCCGCAGCGCGATCCCGACGCCTCCGGCCGCTCCCGGCCCAGGGCGCCCGGGCGGTCCGTCCCGACGGCCGCGTAGGGGCGTTCCCCGGGACGACGAGGCTTTCCGAGCCCGCGCCCCACCACCGCACGTGCTCCACCACTGAACGTGCCCCACCCCTGCACGCGCGCCCCCGCGCGGTCCGTCACGCCGAAATGCACCTCACGCATCTTTCGACGCTCGACGCGACCTCCCGGAGGGACCCCCGTGTCCGTACTCACCCCGCTCACCCATGCCCTCACGCAGGGCGTGGCGCAACCCGTCGCCGCGCTCGCCCGGCTGCTGGACCCGGTGGCGGCGCCGGCCGCGACCGCTGCCGCGATCGTGCTGTTCACCGTGCTCGTCCGGCTCGCCCTGCACCCGCTGAGCCGGGCCGCCTTCCGGGGCGCGACCCCGGCGGCCGGGTGCCTGCCCGCCCTGGTGCAGCTGCCGGTGTTCTTCTTCATGTACCGGGCGTTCACGTCCAAGGACAGCGGGCTGCTGGACGAGCGGCTGTTCGCGGCGCCGCTGGGAGCCCGGTGGACCGACGCACTCGCGGACGGCGGCCCGTTCGGGGCGCCGGGGCTGGTGTTCCTCGGCGTGTTCGCCGCCATCGCGGCCGTCGCCGCGTGGAGTGCCGTACGGGGCCGGCGGGCCGCCCGCTCGGGCAGCGGCCCCGAGCTTCCCGCCACCGTGCCCGCGGAGCAGCAGGAGGCGCTGCGCAAGCTGACCGGCGTCCTGCCCCTGCTCTCCTTCGGCACGCTGATCACCGCCGCCGTGGTGCCGCTGGCCGCCGGTCTCTACCTCGTGGCCACCACGGCCTGGACCGTGGCGGAGCGGGCCTGGCTCCAGCACCGCCGGGCCGGAGCCGGGCGTTCCAGTGTGTGAACAGGGTCTTGCGGATTGGGTGGACATCTTGGAGGATCGGCCAATCCTCCGATGGCCGCAACCCATCGGCCGGCCCGGGGCACGCCCGCGGGCCGACCACCCACGACCACGGGAGAATGCCCATGAAGCTGCTGCGTGTCGGACCGGTGGGTGCCGAGCGCCCCGCGCTGCTCGACCGGGACGGGACCCTTCGGGACCTGTCCGGCCTGATCACGGATGTGGACGGCGCTCTGCTCGCCGACGACGCCCTGCTGTCCCGCGTACGGGAGGCGGCGGCATCCGGAGGGCTCCCGGCCCTGGACGCCGAGGGCCTGCGGGTCGGCGCGCCCGTCGGCCGGATCGGCAAGATCGTGGGCATCGGCCTGAACTACCACGCCCACGCGGCGGAGGTCGGCGCCGATGCGCCCGCCGAGCCGATCGTGTTCCTCAAGGCCCCGGACACGGTGGTCGGGCCCGACGACACCGTGCTGATCCCGCGCGGCAGCGTGAAGACCGACTGGGAAGCGGAGCTGGGCGTCGTCATCGGCGCCACGGCCCGCTACCTCGCCTCGGCCGAGGAAGGGCTGGCCCACGTCGGCGGCTACCTGCTCGCGAACGACGTGTCGGAGCGCGAGTTCCAGATCGAGCGCGGCGGCACCTGGGACAAGGGCAAGAACTGCGAGACCTTCACCCCGCTCGGCCCCTGGCTGGTCACCGCCGACGAGATCCCGGACCCGCAGGTCCTGGACGTGAAGCTGTGGGTCAACGGCGAACTGAAGCAGGACGGCGCCACCTCCGACCAGATCTTCCCGGTCGGCGAGGTCGTGCGGTACCTGAGCCGGTTCATGACCCTGCACCCGGGCGACGTCATCGTCACCGGCACCCCGGCCGGTGTGGCCATGGGGCAGCCGGAACCCAAGCCGTTCCTGCGGGCCGGTGACGTCGTCGAGCTGGAGATCGAGAAGCTCGGCCGCCAGCGCCAGGAGTTCAAGAGCGCCTGAGCGTCCCGGTGCCTGGGCGCCGCCGCGCCCGCGCCTTTGGTCCGGCCGGCATGCGAAAGGGGCGGGTCCGCCGTGGTCGGCGGACCCGCCCCTCCTCGTACGTGCCGGGGTCCGTGCTGGTTACCGGAGCGTTCAGCCGCGGGTCGAGGCGCCGCGGCGGCGTGCCGCCAGGACCAGGCCCGCGCCCGCCGCGAGGGCGAGTGCGCTGCCGCCGACGATCCACGGGGTCTCGGAGCCGCTGCCGGTGGAGGCGAGCGGGCCGCTGCCGCCCGCCGGGGCGGCGGTGTTGGCGCCGGACCCGCCGGCCGCGGGGGTCGCGACGGGCTTGCCCGCCCCGTCCTTCGGCTTGTCCTTGTCCTTGCCGGTGCCCGCGCCGGTGGCGGGGTCCTTGCCCTGGTCCTTGCCGTCCGTCGGCGTGCCGTGGCCGGCCTGCTTGTCCTTCTCGCGGGCCGTGAACTGCCCGGTCTTCAGGAACTCGGCGCGGTCCTTCGCGCTGCCCTTGAGGGCGGCCTGTGCGGCCTTCTTCAGCTCGGGACCGGGGTTGGCGTTCAGCATCCGCGAGATCAGGACGGCGTTGTCGTCGTCCCGCAGCTCGTGCTGCCTGGTGGTCACGAACTCGCGGATCTGCGCCGGGGTGCCGTTCGAGAGGACCTTCTGGATGCCCTCGGTCAGGCCGGGACCGGCGCCCTGGAGCAGCGTGGCCAGCTCGACGCGGTCGTCCTCCAGCCGCGCCGTGTGCTGCCCGGTCTTCAGGAACTCGGTCAGTGCTTCCTGGGTCCCCGCCTGCATGGCCTTCTTGCCCTCGCGCTGGACGGCCTTGCCGCCGGTGCCGATCAGCCGCGAGACCCGCACGCGGTCGTCGTCGAACTGCTGCCGGCCCCACTCGACCGCCAGGAAGTGCCGCATCTCCGCGGCCGTGCCCTTGAGAGCCTTCTCGGCGTACTCGCGCACGCCGACGCCGCTGTTCGGGTCGGCCAGGATCTTCTCGATCAGGGCGCGGTCGGCCGCGGCCTGGTCCGAGCCGTCGGCCGGCTTGCCGTCCTTCGCGGGCTCACCGGCCGTGGTGCCGGCGGGCGTCGACACGGCCGGGGCGGCCGCCCCCGCCGCCGTCGGGGCGTCGGCGGCGAAGGCCGGCGCCGAGAAGAGGACGGCCGGGGCGATGGCGGCCGCGGCGACGGCCGATGCGATCCGGGACAACTTCACTTGGGGATACCCACTCTTCGCAACTGTGATGATCATAGGTTTCCCACAGCTTACGGTGTGATGATCACCCGCCCGGTCCATTTTCAGGCGGAAGCAGTGGCTCCAGGCGAGATGCCCACCGCACGCCCCTCGTCGGACGAGCGCCGCGCGGCCTCCAGTACCTCCAGGCAGTCCGCCGCCTCCCGCGCCGTGACCGGAGCCGGGCCGCCGTCACGGAGCGCCGCGGCGACCGCCGCGTAGTACGCCGGGTAGTCGCCGGGCTCGGTCGGCACCGGCCGCCCGCCGCCGGTCAGCGGGGATTCGCCGGAGCCGATCCGGCCCCGGCAGTCCTCGGGCTCCACGCCCCACGGCAGATCCACGCCGGGCCGCTTGCCCTCCCGCAGGGCGGCCTCCTGCGGGTCGAGGCCGTACTTCACGTAGCCCGCGGCGGAACCGAGCACGCGCATGCGGGGGCCCAGCTGGGCCGTCGTCGCGCTGACGTAGAGGTGGGAGCGGACGCCGCTCGCGTGGGTGAGCGCGATGAAGGTGTCGTCGTCCGCCCGTGCGCCCGGCCTGCGGACGTCCGCCTCCGCGTACACGCGCACGGCCGGGCCGAACAGCACCAGTGCCTGGTCGACCACGTGGCTGCCGAGGTCGTACAGCAGGCCGCCGATCTCCTCCGGGGCGCCCGACTCGCGCCAGCCGCCCTTGAGCTGGGGGCGCCAGCGCTCGAAGCGGGACTCGAAGCGCTGGACCTCGCCCAGTTCGCCGTCCTCGATCAGGCGGCGCACGGTGAGGAAGTCGTTGTCCCAGCGGCGGTTCTGGAAGACGGACAGGAAGGTTCCGGTCCGGTCCGCCAGTGCGGCGAGTTCGCGCGCCTGCGCGGCGGTGGCGGCGAGGGGCTTGTCGACGACCACGGCGAGACCCGCGGTCAGCGCGGTCGTGGCGAGCGGGACGTGGGTCTTGTTGGGGGAGGCGATGACGACCAGGTCCAGCTCGGAGGCACGCTCCCACAGCGCGTCCGGGGAGGGTACGACGTGCGCGTCCGCGAATTCGGCGCGCACCTGCTCCCCGCGGGCCTGGTCGGAGGTGACGACCGTGTCGAGGACGAGCCCGTCGGTCGCGGCGACGAGCGGCGCGTGGAAGACGGAACCGGCGAGTCCGTAGCCGATCAGCCCGACCCGGAGGGGGCGGGAGGGCGAGGCGGGAGTGGCGGGCGAGACGGGAGAGGTGGTGGTAGCCATGGAGTCCACTTTGGCAACACTGTTGCCTAAGTGCAAGGAGGGTGGACAATGGCCGGGTGATCAGGGGCAGCGGGGACGGCATGAGCGGCACGGACGGCGCGGGCGGTACGGGCCCCCCGAACGGCGGCGGAGCCAACCTGTCCGGGCTGCGCGGGCACAACGCCGCGCTGGTGCTGAGCCTGCTGCGCGCGGCGGGCCTGCGCGGCGAGGCCGGGCCGGGCCGCGGCGAACTGGCCGCCCGTACGGGCCTGACCCCGCAGGCCGTCAGCAAGATCGCGGCGCGGCTCACGGCGGAGGGGCTGGTCGCGGAGGCGGGCCGCGGCGCCTCCACCGGTGGCAAACCGCGCACCCTGCTCCGCCTCGTTCCCGGGGCACGGTACGCCGTGGGCGCGCACCTGGACCGCGACGAGCTGCGCGTGGTGCGGGTGGACCTGCTGGGGCGGGTGGTGGCCGAGGGGCGCCGGCCGCTGGACTTCGGCGCCGACCCCGACGCGGTCGTCGCGGCGGTCGCGGACGCGGTGGTACGGGCCCGCGCGGGCGGGTCGGGGAAGCGCGGGGCGGTCCCCGAGGGGCCGGGCGGGGGATCGTCGGCGGGCGTCGGGGTCGCCGCGCCCGGGCCGCTGGACCACCGCACCGGGGTGCTCGGGCGGGTGACCGGCTTCCCCGGCTGGGAGGGCTACCCGCTGCGGGCGGCGCTGGAGGAGCGCCTCGGGCTGCCGGTGGTCGTGGACAAGGACACCAACGCGGGCGCGGCGGGCGCCGGTCCGGGCTCCGGCAGCTCGGTGTACCTGCACGTGGGCACGGGGCTGGGCGCGGGGCTGCGGCTCGGCGGCCAGGTCTACCGGGGCAGCAGGTCGGGCGCGGGGGAGTTCGGGCACCAGGTGCTGCTGCTGGACGGCCCCCCGTGCCGGTGCGGGGCGCGCGGCTGTGCGGAGGCGCTGTGCCTGGAGGCGGTGGCGCGGGGGGACCTCGCCCGGGCCGCGCGGGTGCTGGGGGAGGCCGCGGCGAACCTGGTCGCGCTGCTGGACGTGGACCGGGTGCTGCTGGGCGGGCGCGTGGTGGCGGCCGCGCCGCAGGTGTTCGTCGAGGGGGTCCGTACGGTACTGGCGGCCCGCGCCCTCGGCGGGGAACCGGCGCGGGTGGAGCGGGCCCCCGGCGGGGTGGCCGAGGGCGCAGCGGAACTGGTCCTGGCCCCCCTCTTCGGGGGAGCGTGACGCCGTGCGCCGATCGGGGGTTCATCGGAGCCGGCGGGGCGCGGCGGCCGGAGGGGAGCGTGGCGGCATGGCAGGGTGCGGCCAAGGCGGGGTGATCGTCGCTTCGTCAGATCATCTTCCGGCGAGCCAGCGAAGGCCTCCCATGCGACTGCGCAAAGCCCTTGCACTCACCGCGGCCCTGGTGGCCGTATCGGGACTCTCCGGACCGGCCGCCCTGCCCGCGGCGGCCGCGGTGGCCGCGCCCGCGCCGCCCGGCGGTGGCGGGGCCCGGCCCGCGCCCGCGCTGCCCTCGGGGGCCAGGGCCACCTGTGGCGACGGCGTCAGCACGGCCTTCCCCATCGGGGCCCGGATCCGCGGCGGTCCCGCCGTCTACCGGATCGGCGCCGCGCCGCAGACCTGGTACCTGGACCTGACCAACACCACCGCTTCCGCGTGCACCGCCATCCACCCCGTGGTCGTCTTCACGGACAAGACGCGGAGCCTGCGGCCGGCCCATCTGCGGATGGAGTTCGATGCGCGGGGGACCACCTTCCCCGTCAGCCTGGAGGGCACGGACCGGGACGAGGTCATCGCCGTCTTCGACGGCGGGGAGGCGTTCCCGGGGTTCACCGTCGGGCCGGGCGGCTCCGCCACGGTCAAGGTGCGGCTGGCCTTCGCGGCCGATGCGCCCGCCGGGGAAGTGGTGGCCGATGCCGCGCTGGTCCAGCGCAAGGGGGATGACGGGGACTGGGTCGGGGACAGCGGGGGGTACCGGTTCTCTGTCGAGGGGCCGCGGGGGCCGCAGGATCCACTGGATCCGTTGGATCCGCTGGAGGCGGGGGCCGGGGTGGGGGCCGCCGGTGAGGAGGACGAGGGGGAGGCCGGTGCCGGTGCCGCCGGGTCCGGGGCCCTTGCCGAGACGGGGGCCGGGGGTGGGGGTGCTGCCCGTGGGGCGGAGCGGGAGCGGGAGTGGGTGTACGGGGGCGGTGCGGTGGGGGCCGTTGCGGTGGGTGGAGGGTTGGTGCTGTTGGCGCGGCGCTTGCGTAGGGAGAGCGGGCGTACGGCTTAGGGTGCGGCTCCGTCTGCCCTCCGGGGGCGCCTCAAACGCCGGCGGGGCTGAGATCGCTGCCGCTGCTCCCCGGCGGGGCTGGGATTGCCGCCCGCGCTGGCCGCACCGCGCGGCCAGGGGCCCCGTACAGTCCCAGGGTGGAATCGATTTCGCACCGTCCCGGTTCGCCCGTTCGATCCGGGATTCCCGAGCACGGGCGCATCCCCAAGTACTACGCCGTCAAGGCCCGGGTCTCCGAGCTGGTCGAGGAGTTGGGCGAGGGGGGTGTGCTGCCCACCGAGCGGGATCTCGCCGAGCGGTACGAGGTGGCGCGCGAGACCGTACGGCAGGCGCTGCGCGAGCTGCTGCTCGAAGGGCGGCTGCGCCGGGCCGGGCGCGGCACCGTGGTCGCCGGCCCGAAGCTGGAGCAGCCGCTCTCCCTCGCCAGTTACACCGAGGGGGTGCGCCGCCAGGGGCGCCGGCCCGGCCGCAACCTGATCGGGCTGGAGCGGTTCCCCTGCCCGCCCGACCTCGCGCCCGGCATCGGCGCCGCGACCGGGGAGCCCGTATGGCACCTGGAGCGGGTGCTGCTGGCCGATGACGAGCGGGTGGGGCTGGAGAGCACGTACCTCCGCGTGGCCCGCGCACCCCGTCTGGACAGCGAATTCCAGCCGGATTCCTCGTTCTACGGGTACCTCCGGGAGCGGCTCGGCATCGCCTTCGGGGACGCCGACGAGAAGCTGGAGACGGTCCTGGCCACCCCGCGCGAGGCGCTGCTCATCGGGACGCCGCCCGCGCTGCCGATGCTGCTGATCCACCGCTTCTCGCGGGACCAGGACGGGCGGCCGCTGGAGCGGGTGCGTTCCCTCTACCGCGGCGACCGGTTCAGCTTCACGACGCACCTGCGCCCCGAGTAGGCGGCGCGGCACCCGCGGACACGGTACAAATGGATGCCATGCGATCACGGAATCATAACGGGTCTGGTCCAACCGTCGGGGGCTGTTCACCGGTGCGTCGCCTGGCGGATCCTCCCGGGCCACGGGTCGCGGACACCGTGGGCCGGGTGAGAGTCATAGTCATCGGGGGCGGCGTGGTCGGCACCATGCACGCCTGGCAAGCAGTCGAACGCGGCCACGAGGTCGTCCAGATCGAGCGCGAAGCCGAGGCGCGCGGCGCCTCGCTGCGCAATTTCGGCCAGATATGGGTCAGCGGACGGGCCGGCGGTGCGGAGCTGGACACGGCACTGCGGGCCCGCGAGCTCTGGGAGCGGATCGGGGAACGGGTCCCCGGCCTGGGCTTCCGCGCCATCGGATCCCTCACCCCGCTGCGCACGGCCCGCGAGTACGCGGTTGCCGAGGCGGCCGTCGCCCGCCCCGACGCCGCCGCCCGCGGCTACGCCCTGCTCACCGCCTCCGAGGCGCGCACGGTCAACCCGGCCCTGCGCGGCGCCTTCGAGGCGGCGCTGTGGTGCGAGCGGGACGCGGCCGTCGAACCGCGCACCGCGCAGCTCCATCTGCGCGCCGCGCTGCGGGCCTCCGGCCGCTACACCTTCCTGCCCGGGCGCGAGGTCCGCGAGGTGACCGGCCCAGGCGCCGTCCGCGACGACCACGGGGACGTCCACCGCGGCGACGCCGTCGTCCTGGCCACCGGCGCCTGGCTCTCGGGGCTGGTCCGCGAGCTGGCACCGGACCTGCCCGTGCGCCGGGTCCGGCTCCAGATGATGCAGACCGAGCCGCTCGGCGAGCCGCTGACCACCTCCGTCGCCGACCCCGACAGCTTCCGCTACTACCCGGCGTACCGGAGCGGGGCCCTCGACGCGCTCAACGCGGAGCAGGCTCAGGCGCCCGTCGCCGCCGCGCACAAGATGCAGCTGCTGATGGTGCAGCGCAGCGACGGCGGTCTGACCATCGGCGACACCCACGAGTACGAACACCCCTTCGCCTTCGACACCCTCGACGAGCCCTACGACCACCTCACCGGGGTCGTGGAGTCCTTCCTGGGCCGCCCGCTGCCGAAGGTGCGCCATCGCTGGGCGGGCGTGTACGCGCAGTGCACCGACACCACCCGCGTCGTCCACCGCCAGCAGGTGCGGGACGGCGTGTGGCTGGTGACCGGACCCGGCGGCCGGGGCATGACCTGCTCGCCCGCCATAGCCGAAACCACCGCGAACGAACTGGGCTGGTGACCGACATGACCGACACCGAGAACAACAGCACCACCGACTCCACCGGCCCGGCCCCGCGCCGCGACCTCGTCGTCCTCGACATGGCCGGCACCACCGTCGCCGACGGCGGCCTCGTCGAGCGGGCCTTCGAGCGCGCCGCTGAGTCCCTCGGCGTCGAGCCCGGCTCCGCCGACCACGCGGACAAGCTCCGCTACGTCCGCGACACCATGGGCGAGTCGAAGATCTCCGTCTTCCGGCACCTCTTCGGCACGCCGGAGCTCGCCCGGCGCGCCAACGCCGCCTTCGAGGAGGCCTACGGCGAACTCGTCGACGGCGGTCTCGTCGCACCGCTGCCCGGAGCCCGCGAGACCATCGAGCGGCTCCGCGGCGAGGGCCGCACCGTCGTCCTGACCACCGGCTTCGCCCGCGTCACCCAGGACGCCATCCTCGACGCCCTCGGCTGGCGCGACCTCGCCGACCTCACCCTGTGCCCCGCCGACGCGGGCGGCCGCGGGCGCCCGTACCCGGACATGGTGCTGGCCGCGTTCCTGCGCACCGGCGCGGTGGCGGACGTACGCGAGGCGGTCGTCGTGGGCGACACGGCGTACGACATGCTCAGCGGGCGGCGGGCGGGCGCCGGGATCGTGGCCGGCGTGCTGACGGGGGCGCACGACCGGGCGGCGCTCACCGCGCACGGCGCCACCCACGTCCTCGGCTCGATCGCCGAACTCCCCGCCCTGCTGGGCCCGGCGGGCGCCGCGTGAGCGGCATCCGCTTCGACGCGGTCTCGGTCGCCTACGGCGGGACCACCGTCCTGGACTCGCTCGACCTGACCGTCGAGCCGGGCGAGGTCATGGCGCTGCTCGGCCCCTCCGGTTCCGGCAAGACCACGGCGCTGCGGGCGGTCGCCGGCTTCGTGCGCCCCGCCTCGGGCCGGATCTTCCTCGGCGAACGGGACGTCACCGCGCTCCCGCCGCACTGGCGCGGCATCGGCATGGTCGTCCAGCAGTACGCGCTCTTCCCCCACATGCGGGTCCAGGACAACGTCGCCTTCGGCCTCAAGGCCCGGAAGGCGCCCCGCGCCGAGATACCCGGCCGGGTCGCCGAGGCGCTGGAGATGACCGGCATGGCCGCCTACGCCCGGCGCTATCCGCGCGAGCTGTCCGGCGGCCAGCAGCAGCGCGTGGCCATCGCCCGCGCGCTCGCCGTCCGCCCCGGCGTGCTGCTGCTCGACGAACCGCTCTCGGCGCTCGACGCCCAGCTGCGGTCCGGGATGCTCACCGAACTGGCGCGGCTGCACCGGGAGCTGCCCGACGTGTCCATCCTGTACGTCACCCACGACCAGGTCGAGGCCCTCACGCTGGCCGACCGGATCGCGGTCATGGACGCGGCGCGGCTGCGGGACTGCGGCACCCCGCAGGAGCTGTACCGGGCTCCGCGCACCGAGTTCACCGCCTCCTTCGTCGGCAACGCCAACCTGCTGCCGGTCACGGTCGCCGCCGGGGGCGCGCTGTTTGCCGGGCGGACCCTGAAGCTCGACCCGGGCCGCGCGGCCCCCGGCGCGAAGGCCACGCTGTGCGTGCGCCCGCACCTGCTCGGCCTGGGCGAGGGGCCCAACGCGCTCAGCGGCCGGATCACCGAGGTGCAGTGGCGCGGCTCGACACACCGGCTGTCCGTCGACGTGGACGGCCACCGGATCACGGCGGACCTGCCGGAGCTGCGCGAAACCCCGGCCCTCGGCGACCGCGTCACCCTGCACTTCGAGCCGCGCGACGCGGTGCTGCTGTCGGCGGGAGTCGGCGATGGCTGACACCACGGCCCGCGCCGCCGTCTGCGCCCCGGCCCCGGCCGCCGCCGACCCCGACCCGAACCCGGAGCCCGGCGTCCACGTGCCGCCCGCCGCCCGGGCGCCCCGTATGCTTCCCCGCTGGCTGTGGTCCCTGCCGCCGGTGGCGGTGCTCGCCCTGGTCTTCCTCTACCCCCTGGCCCTGGTCGTCCGGCAGTCCTTCACCCCGGACGACGGCGGCGGCGCCCTCGACGCCTACGGGAAGGTCTTCGCCTCCACCGCCTTCCGCGAGGCCCTCGGCACCACCGTGTGGCTGGCCGTCGGGGCGAGCGCCGGCTGCCTGCTCCTCGGCTTCGGGCTCGCGCTGGTCATCGCCTTCGTGCCCTTTCCCGGCGCGAAGGCCGTCGCCCGGTTCATCGACGTCTTCCTCTCCTTCCCCTCCTTCCTCATCACCCTCGCGCTGCTCTTCCTCTACGGCACGGTCGGCATGGCCAACGGCCTCTGGACGGACGTCACCGGCGCGGCGCAGGGACCCTTCCACTTCCTCACCACCCCCTGGGGCGTCCTCCTCGCGGAGATCACCTACTTCACGCCCTTCGTGATGCGCCCGCTGCTCGCGGCCTTCACCCAACTGGACACCGCACAGCTGGAAGTGGCCTCCTCGCTCGGCGCGGGACCCGGCCGGATCATCCGGAAGGTGATCCTCCCCGAGGCCCTGCCGGCGCTCGGCGCGGGCGGCAGCCTGGTGCTGGTCATGTGCCTCAACGAGTTCGGGATCGTCCTGTTCACCGGGGCCAAGGGCGTCACCACCCTGCCGATGCTGGTCTACGGCAAGGCCATCCTCGAATCCGACTACCCGGCCGCCTGCGTGGTCGCCGTCGTCAACATCGCGATCTCCGTCGGCCTCTTCGGCCTCTACCGGGTGGTGGGCAAGCGTGCTGGTGCATAGCAAGTCCGGCCGCTGGGCTGCCTGGGCCGCCTTCGGCCTCTTCTTCCTGCCGCTGTTCGCCCTGCCGCTGCTCGTGGTGGTGGCCGCCTCCTTCGCCACCCACTGGTCCAGCGCCTTCCCCTCCGGTCCGACCACCGGGAACTACGCGGCGGCGGTACAGGGCGAATCCCTCCAGGCGCTCACCACCAGCCTGGTCACCGCCCTCGTGGCCAGCCTGCTCGCGCTCGCCGTCGGCACCTGGGCGGCGCTGGCCGCCGCCGGGCTGGGGAGGCGCGGGAAGCGGGTGCTCGACGCCCTGTTCGTGCTGCCGGTCGCCGTCCCGTCCGTGGTCGTCGGCCTGGCCGTGCTCGTGGCCTTCAGCCGCCCGCCGGTCCTGCTCAACGGCACGCCCTCCATCGTCGTCCTGGCCCACGCGGTCCTCGTCACCGCCTTCGCCCACCAGTCCGTCGCGGCCGCGATCGTCCGGCTGGACCCGGCCTACGAGCAGGCGGCGGCCAGCCTCGGGGCGCGCCCCTCGTACGTCCTGTGGCGGGTGCGGCTGCCCCTGCTGCTGCCCTCGCTCACCGCGGCCGCCGGACTCTGCTTCGCCCTGTCCATGGGCGAGCTGAGCGCCACGATGATGCTCTACCCGCCGGACTGGATGCCGCTGCCCGTCCGGATCTTCACCGCGACCGACCGCGGTTCGCTCTTCACCGGCTCCGCCGTCGCGGTGGTGCTGATGGCCGCGACCCTGCTGGTGCTGCTGGCCGTCGGCCGCGTCCGTACCCGCGCCTCCTACCGCTGAGCGCTCCCTCTGCCGATGAGCGCTGCCCCTCCCGCATCCCGAAGGAATCCGATGTCCCGCATGCCCCGCAGCCTGCCGCGCCCGCTCGCCGCCCTCACCGGCTGCGTCGTCCTCGGCGCCGCCCTCACCGCCTGCGGCGGCTCCTCCGCCGCCGATTCCGCCGCCGACTCCGCAGGTGGTGAGAAGACCGTCACCGTCTACAGCGCCGACGGCCTCAAGGGGGAGAAGGGCGACGGCTGGTACGACCGGGTCTTCGCCGACTTCACCAAGAAGACCGGCATCAAGGTCAAGTACGTGGAGGGCGGCTCCGGCGAGATGGTGCAGCGCGCCGTCCGCGAGCAGTCCAACCCGCAGGCCGACGTCCTGATCACCCTGCCGCCGTTCATCCAGCAGGCCGACGGCAAGGGGCTGCTCCAGTCGTACGCGCCGCAGGGCGCGGAGCAGGTCAGCGGCGCGAACAAGGCCCCCGACGGCAAGTGGACCTCGGTCGTCAACAACTACTTCGGCTTCGTCTACAACAAGAAGGAGCTGACCGGGGCCCCCACCACCTGGGAGCAGCTGCTGGACCCGAAGCTCAAGGGCCGGCTCCAGTACTCCACCCCGGGTGTCGCGGGCGACGGCACCGCCGTGCTCGTCAAGGCGATGCACGACTTCGGCGGCAAGGAGGCGGCGATGGAGTACCTGAAGAAGCTCCAGGGCAACAACGTCGGCCCGTCCTCCTCGACCAGCAAGCTCGCGCCGAAGACCGACAAGGGCGAGATCCTCGTCGCCAACGGCGACGTGCAGATGAACTTCGCCCAGTCCAAGTCCATGCCGAACCTTGGCATTTGGTTCCCCGCCAGGGACGGCGGCAAGCCGACCACCTTCGCGCTGCCCTACGCGGCCGGGCTGACGGCCAAGGGCCCGCACAGCGAGAACGGCAGGAAGCTCTTGGACCACCTCCTCGGCGAGGACGCCCAGAAGCTGGTCAGCGAGGTCGGCGGCGGTTTCCCGGCGCGCGCCGACGTGAAGCCGACCGGCGCCAACGCCGTCGAACTGGCCAAGGTCATGGCGGGCGTCGAGGTGTTCGAGCCGGACTGGGCCGACATCGACAAGAACCTGTCCGCGTACGTGGACGCGTGGAAGTCGGCCACGGGCAGTTGACCGGAAGCCCCTCGGCCACCCGTCCTTCATCCGCTCCCGCAAGAGTGACGTTCACATAACGGGTCTGGTCCAACGCTCCTATGATGGGACCGGACCCGCCGCACGAACACGCACCAACTGCCGCTGTTCTCGCCTCGCTTACTCCCTGGAGGAGTACGTGTCCCCTGTCCTGCACGGACGCGCCCTCGCCGTGGCGGCCACCGCCGCGGCCCTGCTCGCCGCCGCCGCCCCGACCGCACCCGCGGCCCCCGCGGCCACGACTCCGGCCGCCGCCGTCAACAAGGTCCTGGTCATCGGGATCGACGGCGCCGTCCTCGACCGCGTCAAGGCCGCCGACGCCCCCCACCTGGGCGCCCTGATGGCCCAAGGCCTGACCGCCCGCAGCACCCTGTACGCGAACCCGATGGCCGCGACCTCCTCCGGCCCCGGCTGGTCCACCATCGCCACGGGCGTCTGGCCCGACAAGCACGGCGTGAAGGACAACTCCTTCTCCGGCAAGAACTACACGGCCCACCCGGACTTCCTCACCCGCGCCGAGAAGGCCAACCCGGCGCTGCACACCTACGCCGCCGCCGACTGGGAGCCGCTCACCTCCACCGACCAGAACGGCCCGGTCTTCTCGGCCGCCGTGGACAAGCGCCTCTCCCTCAAGGGCGACCGCGACGGCTACGGCAGCGAGGACCCGAAGATCGCCGCCGCGGCCTCGGCCGAACTGCGCGACCAGGACCCGGACGCCGCCTTCGTCTACTTCGGCGAGATCGACCACGCGGGCCACTCCTCGGGCGCCGCCAGCCAGGAGTACCTGGACACCATCGGCCGCGTGGACCGGCTGATCGGCCGGCTCCTCACCGCCGTCCAGGAGCGCCCGACGTACGCGCAGGAGAACTGGAAGATCCTGGTCACCACCGACCACGGGCACACCGACGCGGGAGGCCACGGCGGCTCCACGATCCAGGAGCGCGGCACCTTCGTCATCGCCAAGGGCGCGGGCATCGCCGCCGGTTCGGTCCGCGACGACGTACGCCTCGTCGACGTCGCGGCCACCGCGCTCCGGCAGGTCGGCGTCTCCACCGCGGGACTGGACGGCGTACCGCTGGACGCCCCGGACGGCGACCCCTTCGACACCCTGCGCCCCTCCCTCCAGGGACGGGTCGACGAAACGGGCATCCCCGTCGGCGTGCGGGGCTTCACGCACACCCCGCCCGCGGGCTGGAGCGTCGACAACTCCCGGATGGGGACGGGCGGCGTCACCGAATGGGCCGGCTGGGCCTTCACCACCGACGAGTTCTGGACCCGGTCCCAGCGCGACCAGTGGCGCGAGCTGAACGTCCGCTCGCGCGACGTCTTCGCCGTCGCCGACTCCGACGAGTGGGACGACAAGGCCCACACCGGCGGCTTCGACTCCACCCTCGTCACCCCCAAGTGGGCGGTGACCGGCGGCGCGACGAGGACCCTCGCCTTCCGGACGCACTACCGCCACGAGGCCGGCCAGAGCGCCCAGGTGCTCGTCTCCTACAACGGCGGCACCCCGGCCGTGGTCAAGAGCTACACCGCCGACGCCGTCGCCCGCGCCGAGGCGATCACCCTCCAGGTCCCCGCGGGCGCCACCGACGTCCAGGTCCGCTTCCGCTACAGCGGCGCCAACAACTGGTACTGGACCGTCGACAACGTCACGCTCGGCTGACCCGCGGGCCGCGGTCCGTCCTCCCCGCGGCCGGGTCGTGGACGCCCCACGCGTCCACGGCCCGGCCCGCGTAGGGTGGTGGAGACCAGAGGTCAGAGGTCAGCGGCCCGCCCGAACGGGGCCGGCGAGAGCGGAGAACATTCCAGTGGCAGAGCGCAAGCCGATCGAATCCTGGCTCACCGACATGGACGGGGTCCTCGTCCACGAGGGCGTTCCGATCCCGGGCGCCGACGTCTTCATCAAGCGGCTGCGCGACTCGGGCAAGCCCTTCCTGGTGCTGACCAACAACTCCATCTACACCCCGCGCGACCTCCAGGCCCGGCTGCTGCGGATGGGCCTCGACGTGCCCGTCGAGAACATCTGGACCTCGGCGCTGGCCACCGCCAAGTTCCTCGACGACCAGCGCCCCGGCGGCACCGCGTACGTCATCGGCGAGGCGGGCCTGACCACCGCCCTGCACGACATCGGCTACATCCTGACCGACCACGAGCCGGACTACGTGGTGCTGGGCGAGACCCGTACGTACAGCTTCGAGGCCATGACCAAGGCCGTCCGCCTGATCAACGCGGGCGCCCGCTTCATCTGCACCAACCCGGACGAGACCGGCCCCTCCGCCGAGGGCCCGCTGCCCGCCACCGGCGCCGTCGCCGCACTGATCACCAAGGCCACGGGCAAGAAGCCGTACTTCGCGGGCAAGCCGAACCCGCTGATGATGCGCACCGGCCTGAACGCCATCGGGGCGCACTCCGAGACCAGCGCGATGATCGGCGACCGCATGGACACCGACGTGCTGGCGGGCCTGGAAGCGGGGATGCAGACCTTCCTCGTGCTGACCGGTCTGACGTCGGTCGCCGACACCGAGAAGTTCCCCTACCGCCCCACCCGGACCGTGCCGTCGATCGCGGACCTGGTCGATCTGATCTAGCCCCCGCAGCCGGGTCCGGGTGCCCGACGGCTGTAGGGCGGTAGGGCGTACGCCCGACCCGTACGGGCCAAGAGTGCGCCGCTCCGGATGCGGAGCGGCGCACCGCGCGTGAACCTCCTTGGTGAGGAGGTTCACCATGCGCAGTGATCTGATCGCTCTCCGTGTCGCCGGGGTGGCCGTCACCCTGACGGCGCTCTCCGCCGTGACCACCGTGGCCGCCCCCGTCGCCCTGGCGAACCCGGACGGCCGCGGCAGCGTCTCGGCCGATCCCGACCCCGCACGTCCGGGAGCGCAGGTCAAACTGCGCGTCCGGGGCTGCGACGGCGACTGGGCGTCCGCCACGTCCTCGGCCTTCGTCTCCGAGATCCGCCTCAGCCGGGGCCGCGGAGACAGCCGGGAACTGTGGGGCGACGCCCACATCCGCTCGGACGCCTGGTCAGGCCGCCACGAGATCCGGGTGCGGTGCGACGACCGGGACGACCGGGTGCGCGGCTCCCTGGAGGTCGAGCACCACCAGCCCTCGCACCACCCCACCCCGATCTGGCCGGTGCATGCGGGCGGCGGCGGCATGGCCGCCGAACTGGCCGCCGGAGCCCCCGCCAACACCACCGCCAAGAAGGAACACGACACGGGCGGCCCTGGCCTTCCGCACACGGTGATCGGCGCGGTGCTGGCCGCCGCGGCGACCCTCGCGGTCGCGGGCCGCGCGCTGGCCCTGCGCCGCCGCCGCAGCGGCGGGTGAGGGCGCCCCGGTGACGGCGGAGCCGAAGGCCTCCGGTGGCGGGCGGCTGCTGACCGCCGCCGCCTGGACGGTCCTGGTGCTGGGGCTGTGGCTGTGGGGCCGCGAGATCACCGGGGTGCCCGGGGGTCCGTACGCCCAGCCGGGCCGGATGTCCGCGCCCGGCATGCCCGCCGCGCACGCCCCCCTCCCCGCGCCCGCCACGCCCGGGCCGCCGCAGCGCGTCGACGTGCCCTCCATAGGCATCCGGGCCCCGGTGATCAGCCGGGGCCTGGACGCGCAGGGGGCGATCACCGCGCCGCCCTACGAGCAGCCGGGCACGGTGGGCTGGTGGTCGGGCGGGGTCCAGCCCGGGGCCGCGGGCACCGCGCTGCTGGTCGGGCACGTGGACACCGAGTCCAAGCCGGCCGTCTTCTACGGGCTCAGCTCGGCGCAGCCGGGCGGCAAGGTGCGGGTGCTGCGCGCGGACGGCACGGCCGCCGAGTTCACCATCGAGGACATCCAGGTGTACGAGCGGGCCTCCTTCGACCCGCACAAGGCCTACGGGCCGAAGGTGCCGGGCCGGGCGGAACTGCGGCTGGTGACCTGCGGCGGTTCGTACGACAAGGCGGCGAAGCAGTACACGGCGAACGTGGTGGTCTCGGCCTACCTGACGGCCACGGGGACCCCGGACCGGGCGTCGGCGGAGCCGTCCGCACCGGAGCCGGCCGCCGTGAGCGGTTGAGAGCGGCCCGGCAGTGCGCCCTCCGGGACCCGCAGGGCACAAGCGAAGAAGCCCCTCGCGTGAGCGAGGGGCTTCTTCGTGTCTGTGCGCCGCCAGGGACTCGAACCCCGGACCCGCTGATTAAGAGTCAGCTGCTCTAACCAACTGAGCTAGCGGCGCTTGTTTCGACAAAGAGAACTTTACCCCACACGTGACGGTGCTCGTGACAACACACGTCCGCCTTGTCTGATTAGCCCATGTTTGGGGTGTTTATCGTGCACGATGTGTTCTGGCCGCGCCGCACCTGATGCCCCGCCAGGTACGCCCCGGCCGCCCAGTGGACGAACAGGGGAGTGGACGGAACCGCATGACGACGCAGCCCCCTCAGCAGACCCTGATGACGACGCCGCTCTTCGAGGAGTACGCCCCCGCGCCCGACTGCGCGTGCCCGGGCTGCGTCCAGCGGCGCCGCTCCCTGGCCCGCGCCCGCGCCATACCGCTGCGGGACGGCGGTCACCCGGCGGCGCGGGGAGCGCGGCGCGCGCTGGTGCTCGCCACCGCCGCCGGGGTGGTGCTCGGCGGCTCCGGCGGCGTCGCGGCGGCGGTCGCCAACCCGGACCCGGTGCCCGGACCGGCGTCTCCCGGCAGCCCCCAGGGCGGCCGGGCCCCGCTGCACGGCCCCTCGCCCGCGGGCCCGGTCCGGCTGCCGACGCTGCGACGGAACATCGACCGTACGACGATCATCAACCGGGCGAAGCGGTGGCTGGACGCGAAGGTTCCGTACAGCATGGAGCTGTACTGGACCGACGGCTACCGCCAGGACTGCTCCGGCTACGTCTCGATGGCCTGGAACCTCGGGACCAACGAATGGACCGGCAGCCTCGACAAGTTCGCCACCCGGATCACCAAGGACGAGCTGCTGCCGGGCGACATGCTGCTCTTCCACAACCCGGCCGACCCGAACCAGGGCTCGCACGTCACCCTCTTCGGCGGCTGGGTGGACGGGACCCGCACGCACTACATCGCCTACGAGCAGACGCGCCCGCACACGCGCAAGCAGGCGACGCCCTACGGCTACTGGAACAACGCCACGAAGTACCTGCCCTACCGCTTCAACGGGATCACGGGCGGCACGGTTCCCGCGGCCCCCGCCACTCCCGAGGTGCCGGCCGCGCCCGCCGTCCCCGAGGTGCCCGCCGCGGGGCCGGTGACGCCGGGCACTCCCGCGACACCGGTGACGTTGCCCAAACCGAAGCCCCAGCCGGTGGCCGACGCGGCCTATCCGGGGGCTGCGGCTTTCGGTCCCGGCGCGAACAACGCGCACGTCGCCCGGCTCGGCCGGATGCTCGTCGACCGCGGCGGTACGCGGTTCTACCCGCAGGGGACCGGCCCGCAGTGGACCGACTCCGACCGGCTGGCCACCGAGGCCTTCCAGCGGGCCCAGGGCTGGACGGGCGCGGAGGCGGACGGCCTGCCGGGTCCGCAGACCTGGAAGCTGCTGGTCCAGAAGCAGGGCAGGGACATCGCGCCGACGCGGACCGGGGCGGCGGGCCCGCCGCCGCTGTCGGTGCCGCCGTACCCGGGGGCGGCGGCGTTCCGCCCCGGCGCGTCCGGACCGGCGGTCACCGCCCTGGGGCGGCAGCTGACGAAGAAGGGCTTCGGCAAGTACTACACGACCGGCCCGGGCCCCCGGTGGGGCGAGGCCGACCGCCGCGGCGTCGAGGCGTTCCAGCGCGCGCAGGGCTGGCGCGGCGCCTCGGCCGACGGCTATCCGGGCCCGGAAACCTGGCGCCGGCTGTTCGCATGACGGAGGAAACGATGTACCCCACGCGTACGACGTCCACGACGGGCACGATGCGGATCCCCCCGGCGCCGCCGACCCCCGCACCCCCGGCCGCCCCGTCCCCGGGCCGCTGGACCACGCCCCCGGAAGCCCCCCGGGCGGGCCTGCACACCTTGTCGGCCCCCGCCGTTGCGCTCCCGGAGGGGCACGGGGTGGCCTTGGCGCAGGAGGGGGCGGACTTCCGGGCCCCCGCGGCCCGTGCGGAGTCCCGCACGGGCGCCTCCGCCGCCGTGCCGGTGCCGGACGGCCACCGCGCCGGGGTCTCCGCGCCGCAGGGCCACGAACACGCCGGCGCGGGGGAGCACCCGAGCGGGGCGGCCCCCTCCGACCCGGGCCGACGGGCAGTGCTCACGGCCGTCGCGGACCACACCGCCCCGGCCGCGGACCCGCCCCGAGGCGAAGTCCCCGCGGCCCGCGGCGAAACCGGCACCGACACCGCCTACGTGCCGGCCGAAGCCGCCGCCGGCCCGGACGCGGCCCCCGCCGCGACGGGCGGGTCCGGTGGCCGAGGCGGGCACGAGCACGCGTACGGGCACGAGCGCGCGTACGGGCACGAGTACGAGTTCGGGCACGGGTCGGAGGCCGGCGTGGCTCCGGCCCTGGCCGAGGCAGCCGCCGGGACCATCCGGTACGCCGGGGCCGGTACGGCCCCCACGATGTCCGGGTACGGGGTCGGGCCGGAGGCGGCCCATGGCGCGACCGGGTACGGGCCGGGGCTCGGCGTGGCGCCCGCCCTGGCGGAGGTCGAGGCCGAGGCCGAGGCCGTGACCGGGGCCCATGGCGGCACGGTCACCCACCTGGCGTGTGCACGGGCCGGGGAGGCGGCCCCCGAACCGGTCGGCCTCGGCGACGCCGACCCGAGCGGCCCCCCGCCCACCCCCCACACCCTCGTCACCGACCCGGCGTGGGGCCCGGTACTCGCCCCGCGCCCGCCCGTCAGCGACCCGGTGCCGGTTCCGGACTTCGCCGTGGGCACGTTGAGCGCCGACCCGGGCCAGGGTCCCGTACCTGCCTCCCGCCCGCCCGTCAGCGACCCGGCCCCCGGTCTGGACTTGGCGGCGGGCACGTTGAGCGCCGACCCGGGCCAGGGTCCGGTACCTGCCTCCCGCCCGCCCGTCAGCGACCCGGTGCCGGTTCCGGACTTCGCCGCGGGCACGTTGAGCGCCGACCCGGGCCAGGGTCCGGTACCCGCCTCCCGCCCGCCCGTCACCGACCCGGTCCAGGTTCCGGACTTCGCCGCGGGCGCCCCTGCCGCCGGCCCGGAGCGGCGTCCGGCCCAGCCGACGGGCGTCCCCGACGCAGGTCCGGCCGGGGCGACCCCCGCCTTCGGCACCCGCGTTGCCGCCGCCGCGGATCGGGATCCGGCACGCACCCCGGCCACCCCCGACGCCGACCCGGCCCGGGGCCCGGTACTCGTAACGGGGGCCCCCGCCGCCGCCCCGGGTGGCACCGCCCCGGTCCTCGGCGCCCCCGCCGCCGACCCGGTCCAGGACCCGATGCCCGGCACGGACGCTCAGGACGCCGACCCCGGTCAGGCTTCCGCCGCCCGCCCCGCCCGGGGCATCGCCCCCGTCCGCTCCCCGCACGCCGTGTGGCCGCCCGCGCCCGGTGGTTCACGGGTGCCCGGGCCCGGGGTCGCGCACGTCGTGGCGCAGGCCGTGGCGCGGGGGATGGAGGAGGACACGCAGGACCTGCCCCGGGTAACCCTGCCGGGCCCCGGTTCGGCGGCCACCGAGGTGCCGGCCGGCCTGCCCTTCCAGGGCGAGGGGACCGCGGTCCTGCGCCCGGCCCCCGCCCCCCGGCCCCGCGCGGCGGCGGCACCCGCCGACCCCGGCCGCCGGGTGCCCCGCGGGGACGACCGGCTGCGCGAGCGCCGCGGTCCGGTGCTGCCCGGCTCGGTCGGCCTGCTCGTCGGCGCTCTGGCACTCGCCGGGTGCGCCGCCGTGCTCTGGCGGGCCGGGGCGCTGCCCGCCGCACTGGTGGAGGGCTTCGGGATGACGCCCCGCGCCTACCGGGGGCTGCGCGCCTACCAGTGGCCCCCGCTCGCCTTCCTCGGCATCGTCACCCTCTTCGCGCTGGGCGGCCTCGGCCGGGGCCGTACGGGGCACGCCTGGGTGCTGACCCTTTTCGGGCGCTACCGCGGCACGGTCCGCCGCACCGGCCTGCTGTGGGTCAGCCCCCTGCTGCTGCGCCGCCGGGTCGACGTACGCCTGCGGCACTGGCGCAGCGACCCGCTGCCCGCCGTCGACTCGGGCGGTCTCGCCCTCCAGGTCGTCGTGCAGGTGGTCTGGCAGATCAAGGACACGGCCCGCGCCGCGCTGGCCGTCGAGGACCACATCGGCTACCTCGCCGAGCAGGTCGAGTCCGCCATGGCCCGCGTGCTCTCGCAGCTCCCGGCCGACGCCTTCCACGAGGACGCCCCGACCCTGCGCGACGCGGAGGCGGTCGGGGACGCCCTGACCCGGATGCTGGCGGCCGAGACCGAGGCCGTGGGCATCGAGGTGTACTCGGCCCAGCCGACCCGGATCGAGTACGCCCCGGAGGTCGCCGCGGCGATGCGCCGCCGTCGGGTCGCGGCGATCGACGCGAAGCACCGGGACAGCGTGCTGACCTCGGTGGTGGACGCGGTCGACGACACCGTCAACCGGCTGACCTCGCGCGGGCTCGTCGAGCTGGACGACTACGAGCGCAAGGCGCTGGTGAAGGACCTGACGGTGGCCTTCTACACGGGCCGCCCCGAGTAGACCCCGCGGGGCAACCGCGCACTCACGCCAGGAACGCGAGGGGCGACCGGAACCACCGGCCGCCCCTCCGGCGCGCGTCCGGCCGCCCACATCGCGGGACGTCCGTTCGCCCTTTGGTCTGGACATGGCCAACTCCCGTCAATAATCTGGAACTTGGTCTAGACCTGAACGGCAGAAGAGCAGAACACCCGCACACCCGCACACACCGGTACCGCTTTCCCCCGCGTGCGCACGCTCACCGAACTCCCCCCACGTTCAAGGAGCATCATGCGTAAGACCCGCATGCCCGTCCGCATGCCCAGACGGGCCGGCGCCGCCGCGCTCGGCCTCGGCATGATCGTCGGCCTCTCCGTCCTCAGCGCCCCCACCGCGAGCAGCCACGGGTACACCGACACCCCGATCAGCCGCCAGAAGCTCTGCGCCAACAAGACCGTCACCAACTGCGGCTCCATCCAGTGGGAGCCGCAGAGCGTGGAGGGCCTCAAGGGCTTCCCGGCGGCCGGACCCGCCGACGGCCGGATATGTTCCGCCAACCACGCCGAGTTCGCGGAGCTCGACGACCCGCGCGGCGGCACCTGGCCGACGACCAAGGTCACCAGCGGCTCGGCCTACGACTTCCGGTGGCAGTTCACGGCCAACCACTCCACCACCGACTTCCGCTACTACGTCACCAAGAACGGATGGGACCCCTCCAAGCCCCTCACCCGGGCCTCGCTCGACCCCCAGCCCTTCCTCACGGTCGCCTACAACGGCGCCCGCCCCGCCATGACCACCGTCCACCACGGCACGATGCCGGGCGGCAAGACCGGACGGCACCTGATCCTGGCGGTGTGGACCGTCAACGACACCGCCAACGCCTTCTACTCCTGCTCCGACGTTCAGTTCTGACGCAGCGTCAGCTACCCTCCGGCGGCATGCGGACGACGACGACACCCGGGACCGTCGCGGAGCTCGTGGCGCGCCAGTGGGGCGACCACCGGCCGGGGCTGAGGTACGGCGAGACCGTCCTCAGCCACCACCGGTGCGCCCGGGAGAGCGCGGCGCGCGCCGCGCTGCTCGTCGCCCTGCTGCCGCCGGGGGCGCCGCCGCACGTGGGGGTGCTGCTGGACAACACCCCCGAGTTCCCGTTCTGGCTCGGCGCGGCGGCCCTCGCCGGGGCCGCCGTCGCCGGGATCAACCCGACCCGGCGCGGCCCCGAGCTGGCCCGCGACATCCTGCACACCGACTGCCGGATCCTGGTCACCGAACGCGCCCACCTGCCGCTCCTCGACGGGCTCGACCTGCCCGGCGTACGGATCCTGGTCACCGACGACGACGGCGCGTACGCCGGCCTGCTCGCCCCGCACGCGGACGCCCGGCCCGGGGACGCCGTGCTCCGGCCCGGCGGTCCGGGCCCCGGCGACCGGCTGCTCCTGTACTTCACCTCCGGATCCACCGGCGCCCCCAAGGCCGCCATCTGCACCCAGGGACGGCTCGCCGCCGCCGGAGCGGCCCTCGCCCGGCAGTTCTCCGTCACGCCGGACGACGTCCACTACATCTGCATGCCGATGTTCCACGGCAACGCCGTCATCGCCGACTGGCTCCCGGCCCTGGCCGCGGGCGCCTCGGTGGCGCTGCGCCGCCGCTTCTCGGCCTCCGCGTTCCTGGACGACGTACGGGCGTACGGGGCGACGTACTTCACCTACGTCGGCCGGGCCGTCCAGTACCTCCTGGCCACCGAGCCGCGCCCCGACGACCGGGACCACCCGCTGCGGCTCGGCTTCGGGACCGAGGCCGGGGCGGTGGACGCGGCCCGCTTCGCCGAGCGGTTCGGGGTCCGGCTCGTCGAGGGCTACGGGGCCACCGAGGGCGGCGCCTCCGTCCAGCGCACCCCGGACACCCCGCCGGGCGCCCTCGGCCGGGCGGGCGCCGGGGACGACCTGGCCGTCATCGGCCCGGAGACCGGCGCCGAGTGCCCGCCCGCCGTCTTCGACGCGGGCGGCCGGCTGGTGAACGGCGCGGAGGCCATCGGGGAGCTGGTCAACCGGGGGCGCAGCCTCTTCGAGGGGTACTGGCGCAACCCGGAGGCGGAGGCCGCCCGCACCCGGGACGGCTGGTACTGGACGGGGGACCTCTTCTTCCGCGACGCCGCGGGTTTCCTCTACTTCGCGGGCCGTACGGACGACCGGCTGCGGGTCGACAGCGAGAACCTGGCCGCCGCGATGATCGAGAACATTCTGGCCCGCTGGGAGGCCGCGGCGGCGGTCGCGGTGTACGCGGTGCCGGACGAGGTCGCCGGGGACCAGGTGATGGCGGCCCTCGCGCTGCGGCCGGGGGCGGTCTTCGACCCGGAGGCGTTCGGGGCGTTCCTCGCGGCGCAGCCGGACCTCGGCCCGAAGATGGTGCCGCGCTACCTGCGCGTGGTGGCGGCCATGCCCGTGACGGCGACGAACAAGGTCCACCGGGTCGGCCTGCGGCGGGCCGGGTTCCGCACGCCGGACCCGGTGTGGTGGCGCCCGGCGGCGACCGCGGGGGGCTACCGCCCGCTGACCGCTGCGGACGTCGCCGCCCTGCTGGAGGCGTACGCGGCCCAGTCCCGTGCGGAGCTGCTGGACCGCTGAGGCGAGGCGGCCGCCCGGTGCGGAACGTGGTCGCGAGCACCCTCGGGGACCGGGTAATATTTTCTCTCGTGAGGCGCCGCTAGCTCAGTTGGTTAGAGCAGCTGACTCTTAATCAGCGGGTCCGGGGTTCGAGTCCCTGGCGGCGCACCTCTGCTTCGGGCGGTTTCCGGTTCACCGGGAACCGCCCGAAGTGCGTTCCGCGCCCGCGCTCACCGGTCACAGCGTGAGCGAGAGCAGCAGGGGCGCCGCCTTCCGGTTCAGCGCGTCCGCCGCGGCCCGCAGCCGGTGCGCGTGCTCCACCGGCATCGACAGCGCCAGACAGCCCACGGCCGCGCCCGCGGTGATCGGCACCGCCGCGCACACCGTGCCCACCGCGTATTCCTGCAGGTCCAGCACGGGCACCGTGGCCGGCTGGCTGTCCAGCTTCGAGAACAGGATCCGCTCGTTGGTGATCGTCTTCGACGTCAGCCGGGCGATCTTGTGGCGCGACAGGTGGTCGCGGCGGCCGTTCTGGTCGAGCTGCGTCAGCAGGCACTTGCCGACCGCGCTGGCGTGCGCGGCGGACCGGAAGTCGACCCACTCGTGCACCTTCGGGGTGCGGGGGCTGTCCGCGAACTGCGTGATCCTGACTTCCCCGTCCACGTACCGGCTGATGTAGACCGCCGCCCCCACCGAGTCGCGCAGGCGGTCCAGGGTCTCCTGGAGCTTGTCCTGCAAGGCCTGCTGCCGGTCGGTGCCGGAGCTCAGCAGGACGAGCGAGTCGCCTATCGCGTAGGCGCCGTCGGACACCTGGAGGACGTAGCCCTCGCGGCGCAGCATGAGGAGCATGGGGGTGAGGTGGGCCGCGGGCAGCCCGGTCTCGCGGGCGATCTGGACGTCCGTCACACCCCCGGTGTGCCGGGCGATCGTTTCGAGTACGCGCAAGGCGTACTGCACCGAGTGGAACGGCGCGGTCGGCTCGGGCTTCAGCGCCACGGTTTCCCCCTAGCAGGTTGTTACCGCTTGCTCTCACACGATAGCCACGAAGAGGAGCACGCGGAGCGGCTGTTGAAGAACTTGATGGCTCAATTACGCCCTCGGTCAGGGGCTACCCGCTTGGCATATGCCTGGGTCATGCACCGTGCCCCGGTGTGCCGGGAATGCCCCGGGCGCGGCCGCTGTTCGATCCCTTCGTACGCCGCCGTCACGAACGGGTCACGACGGTGGGCGCGCACACAGTGGGCGGCCGGACAGGGCCGCCGAGGGACGACAGAGGAGCGAAGATGGCTGACACGGGGGACCTGCGGGGCGCGGTGGACGCCGGGGGCGCGGCGGACGCGGTCCGCGGAACCGTCCGGGGCTCGGCGCCGGTGCCGCTGTCCGTACTGGACCTGGTCACCGTCGGCGCGGGCAGCACGGCCCACGCCTCCCTGCGCACCAGCGTGGAGATCGCCCGGCTGGCCGAGGCGCGCGGCTACCACCGCCACTGGGTGGCCGAACACCACTCCATGCCCGGGGTCGCCAGCTCCTCCCCGGCCGTGATCCTGGCCCACCTGGCCGCGCACACCTCCCGGATCCGGCTCGGCTCCGGCGGGGTCATGCTGCCCAACCACGCCCCGCTCGCCATCGCCGAGCAGTTCGGCACGCTGGAGGCGCTCGCGCCGGGGCGGATCGACCTGGGCCTCGGCCGTGCGCCCGGCACCGACGGGCGCACCGCCACCGCGCTGCGCGGCGGCGGCCGGCTCGACGAGGGCGCCGAGGACTTCCCGCGCCAGCTCGCGGAGCTGACCCGCTTCCTCGACGACGACTTCCCCGACGGCCACCCCTACGCCCGCGTGCACGCCGTACCCGGACCGGTGCAGGGACCGGCCGCGCGGCCGCCGCTGTGGCTGCTCGGTTCCTCCGGCTTCAGCGCGAACCTCGCCGGACAGCTCGGCCTGCCCTTCGCCTACGCCCACCACTTCTCGGCCGCGGGCACGATCCCCGCGCTGGAGCTGTACCGGCGCAGCTTCCGGCCCTCGGCGGTGCTGGCCGAGCCGTACGCGCTGATCGGGGTCTCCGCGCTCGCCGCCGAGACCGAGGAGGCGGCGCACGCGCAGGTGCTCACCGGGGCGCTGTCGATGCTGCGGCTGCGCAGCGGGCGGCCGGGGCTGGTGCCGACGCCGGAGGAGGCGGCGGCGTACTCCTTCAGCTCCCTGGAGCGGGAGTTCATCGACAGCTGGCTCGCGAACGTCGTGTACGGCATCCCCGACGCGGTGCGCGACGGGCTGGACGCGCTGGTGAAGCGGACGGGCGCGGACGAGCTGATGCTCACCGCGACCGGGCACAGCGGCGCCGCCCGGCTGCGCTCGTACGGGCTCGTCGCAGATGCGTACGGGCTGCCCGCGGAGGGCGCCGGACCTGCCTGAGTGCGCCCGGCGGGGGTTCGGCTGGTTTGTTGCCGAAACCTTGCGCGGAGGTGGCCTAAGGGGGCCTTAAACCGCTCGTCACCCGGGGTGGCGGGCGGTTTCTGTTGTGCGGTCAGGGCTCTGACAAGGGTGTTTACCGTTCAAGTGGTCTAGTCCTTGTTTGGTCCAAACCATTGACGCGGAGTCGGGGTGATCGCTATCACTTCACCTACCCGCAGCGTTCTGCCCTCCCCCCGCCTCCGGAGGCCCCCCATGCACATCCGTAAACCCCTCATCGCGGCGGCCACCACGGCCGCCCTCGCCGCCGGGGTGCTCGCCACCTTCGCCGGCCTCGGCACCGCGCAGGCCGCGGACGCCACGACCGCCGCCACGGCGGCCGGCGGCGTCCGGATCGCCTACTACGACCAGTGGAGCGTGTACGGGAACGCCTTCTACCCGAAGCAGCTCGACACCCGGGGCATCGCGGGCAAACTGGACGTCCTGAACTACTCGTTCGGCAACATCCACCCCACGAACCTCACCTGTTTCGAAGCCAACAAGGCGGCGGGCGACGACAACAACGCCAGTGCCGGTGACGGCGCCGGGGACTCCTACGCCGACTACCAGAAGTCCTTCAGCGCCGCCGACAGCGTCAGCGGCGTCGCGGACAAGTGGGACCAGCCCATCGTGGGCGTGATGAACCAGTTCAAGCAGCTGAAGGCGAAGTACCCGCACCTCAAGATCAACATATCGATCGGCGGCTGGACCTACTCCAAGTACTTCCACGACGCGGCGCTCACCGACGCGAGCCGGAAGAAGTTCGTCTCCTCCTGCATCGACCAGTACATCAAGGGCAACCTGCCGGTCGAAGGCGGCTACGGCGGCGCGGGCAGCGCGGCCGGGATCTTCGACGGCATCGACATCGACTGGGAGTACCCCGGCTCCACCGGCGGCCACCTGGGCAACCACACCGGCCCCGAGGACAAGGCCAACTACACGCTCCTGCTCAAGGAGTTCCGTACCCAGCTCGACGCCTACGGCGCGGCCAACGGCGGCAAGAAGTACCTGCTGACCTCGGCCCTCCCGGCGGGCCAGGACAAGATCAAGTACATCGAGACGGACAAGATCGGCGCGTACCTCGACTACGCGAACATCATGACCTACGACATGCACGGCGCCTGGGACGGCGACGGGCCCACCTACCACCAGTCCCCGCTGCTGAACTCGGCCGCCGACCCGACCGACCCGATCGCGCCCGGCACCCAGAAGTACGGCATCAAGAACGCCATCGACTCCTGGATCGACGGCAACGCGGCCTACGGCATCGCGGGCGGCTTCCCCGCCAACAAGCTGACCCTGGGCTACGAGTTCTACTACCGCGGCTGGAAGGGCGTCCCGGCCGGCGCCACGAACGGCCTCGCCCAGAGCGCGACCGGCCCCTCGGCCGCCCGGCCCACCAGCCAGCAGGCGGGCATCGCCAACTACAAGGAACTGGGCGGGATCGTCGACAACCCGGCCACCACCTTCTGGGACGACCAGGCGAAGGCCTCGTACTTCTACAAGGACGGCGAGTTCTTCACCGGCCTGAACCAGAAGTCCATCCAGGCCCGGGTCGACTACGGCAAGCAGCGCGGCCTGGCCGGCGCGATGATGTACTCCCTGCTCGGCCTGGACGACAAGACCACCCTGCTGAACCAGATCTCGGACGCGCTGGGCGGTGCCACGCAGCCGCCGGTCACCACGCCGCCGACGACCACCCCGCCGACGACCACTCCGCCGACGACCACTCCGCCCACCACGACCCCGCCGACCACGCAGCCTCCGACCGGCTGCGGATCGCTCCCGGCGTACGTCGCGGGCACCGTCTACACCGCCGGCAACGAGGTCTCCCACAACGGCCGCAAGTACAAGGCCCAGTGGTGGACGCAGAACGAGACGCCGGGCACCACCGGTGAATGGGGTGTCTGGAAGGACCTCGGCGCCTGCTGATCCCCCCACCCCGCGCCGAGCGACACCTGCGCCCCGCCCCTCTCTCCCGGGGCGGGGCGCAGGCGTGTCACCTCTGCGGGACGTCGAAGACCCCGACCGTCAGAGCCAGCCCTGCTGCGCCGCTTTGAGGCCGGCCTCGAAGCGGCTCGTCGCGTGGAGGCGTTCCATCAGGGCGGACATCTGGCGCCGCACGGTGCGCAGGGACACCCCGAGGCGCTTGGCGGCGGCCTCGTCGGTCATGCCCGAGGCCAGGAGCTTCAGCAGTTCGAGTTCGGTCGCGGTGGGCCGGGTGTCGCTGGGGCGGGGCCGGTCCGCGCCGAGCGGTACGGCCGCGTCCCACGTCTGCTCGAACAGGGTGGTCAGGGAGGCCACGATCCCGGGCGCGCTGGTGCACAGGGCGCCCAGCCGGGAGCGGTCCGGGTCGATCGGGACGACCGCCACCGCGCGGTCGAATATCAGCAAGCGCGGCGGCAGGAGCGGACTCGTCCGCACCTGGCCGCCCTGTTCGGTCAGCCACCGGGCGTAGGCCAGCGTCGTCGGATCGTTGCGGGCGCTGTCCTGGTAGACCGAGCGCATCTCGATGCCGCGGTCCAGCGCGCGCCGGTCCAGCGGCCGGGAGGCCTCCAGGCTCGCTTCCGACAGGGCGCCGCCCGGCAGGATGGCCAGGCATTCCCGGGTCAGGCCGTGGGCGAGCTGCTCCAGGCGGCCCTGGATGGCGTCCATCCCCACGAGCCGTTCCGCGCCGTCGACCTCGGTGTTGGGGCTGAGCCCGGCGAACTCGGAGACCACCTGCGCCGCGGCCGCCTTGCTGCGGGCCAGCTCCTGCTGCTGCCTGGCCAGCTCCTCCTCCTGGCGGCGCAGGAGCAGTTCCAGGCCCAGTTCGGGCCGCACCGCGCGCAGGCCGCCCGGGCAGTCCCGGGACGGTCTGAGCAGGTCGAGGTCGACGAGCCGGTCCAAGCCCTCGCGGACCGCGGCCTCGGTCAGACCGAGGCGGCCGCTGAGCTCGGCGATGCCTCCCGACGGGTCGGCCAGCATGCCCCGGTACACGGCTTCCACGTCGGCTCCGAGCCCCAGCGTTTGCAGCATCTCCCAGCCCCCCGGCTCTAGTTGGGCCGCCCCCGGCGAGCGTCGCCCCCGCGATCGTAGGCGAAGTCTGTCACCAAGGTGCCAGGCCTGTTGGTGCCAGCCGGAACCTCTTCTTCGCAGGTCCCGCGGGCAGCAACATGGTGTTCACCGGGACGGCGGGGAGAAACTCCCCGACTCAGGCCAGAGCCGCAAGGACGATCCGGACCAGCGCGCAGCACACCGCACCGAACGCCACGCTTCCACGCCCGTGACCTGGGGGAAACCATGTCCCGCACCGCCCGCTTCGCCGCTGTCGCCGCCGTCCTCACCGCCCTGTGCACCGGTACGGTCACCACCGCCTCGGTGGCCGCCGCCGAGGACCGCACCGTCAGCGCCGCCGCCGACGGCAGCATCAACTGGGACACCGCCCCGGCATCCGTGGGCGACAGCATCAACTGGGACACCGCCCCGGCATCCGTGGACGACAGCATCAACTGGGACACGGCGCCCGCGTCCGCCGACGACAGCATCAACTGGGATTGACCGCGGTGCGCGTCGTACGGGCCTCGCTCTCGGGGCCACGTGCCGATCCGGACCCGGAGGGCGTGCTCGCGCTCGTCTCCGATCTGATCTGGGCCCACACGCCCGCCGCCCACGGACTCGAACACCTGCGGACCAGAGCCGCAGCCGACGGCGTGGACGTCTACCTCTTCCTGCGGGCCGCCTCCGAAGCCGCGGCCCTCACCCAGGCCCACGCCATCCTCGACGGCGCCCGCGCCCCGCTGGGTGCGCACGGCTACCGCCCCAGCGAGCCCCGCCGCGAACGTTCCCCAGGAGAACACAGTGACCGCCACCCTCCGTCAGGCCGCCCGTAAGAGCGCGGGAGCCGCCCTCTCGACCGCCCTCGGCGCCTGCCTGCTGACCGCCGCGGCCGTCGTCGCCGCCCCGGCCGCCGAGGCCGCGACCACGTGCGGCGGGACCGCCTCGATCTACGGCGTCCTGCCCGACGGCCGCCTGACCTTCAGCACCATCACCCCGGCCACCGGCGCGCTGAAGAAGGTGCGGGTCGGAGCGGACCTGGGGTTCGAGCCCCGGGCGATGGCCACCCTCGACTTCAACACCGTCCTGGTGACCTCGACGACGGGCGCGCTCTACCGCCTCGACGTCCTCACCAACAACGAGTCCCTCGTGCTGGAACGCCCGCCCGTCAAGATCTTCGACAGCGGCTGGACCCACGACAAGCTCACCTACGACGGACACGGCCACCTGTACGGCACGGCGGGCGGGGTCCTGCTCCAGTACCTGGTCTCCCAGCCCAAACCGACCGGCTCGGCGCACATCGGCCAGCGCAAGGAGATCGGCAGCGGCTTCGTCCTGAAGACCCTCACGGCCGCCGGGGACGACCGGCTGCTCGCCACCACGTCGGCCGGCGCGCTCTACTCCTACAAGATCAACGCCGATGGCACCTGGGACCGGGACGACCTCAAGCCGTCCGGCTGGTCCGGCTTCGACCAGGTCGTCTCACCCGGCGGCGGCCTCTACTACGGCCGGATCGAAACCACGGGCGCCCTGTACTGGTACAAGGACGCCGATCCGGCGGACGGCTTGGGAACCGACATCGCCTATCACAACGACACCCCCGTGAACACCGGCGGCTGGACGCAGCGGCTGCTCTCCGCCCAGCCGGGGACCTTCAGCTGCACCACCGCCGCGGACCCGCTCGACGGCCACGACATACCCGCCGTGAAGGCGGCCGGCCGCGACCTGATGAACCGGCACGACGGCGGCGCCTGGAACAGCACCACCCAGTGGAACTGCCTGGAGCAGCTCTGGGACAAGGAGAGCGGCTGGCGCTACTGGGCCGACAACCCGAACTCCACGGCGTACGGCATCCCCCAGGCCCTCCCCGGGTCGAAGATGGACGCCTTCGGCGACGACTGGCGCACCAACCCGGTCACGCAGATCAAGTGGGGCCTGTCCTACATCGACGGCCAGTACGGCACGCCCTGCGGCGCCTGGACCCACTTCGTGAACAACAACTGGTATTGAGCGGCCCCGAGCCGCGCCGCTCGCCCGCTCGCCAGTTCTGCCCTTCCCTCACCTCCCGGCCCGACGCGCGTACGTCAGGGCTGCCCGGAACCTGGAGACACCCATGTCCTCGTCGTCCCTCAAGCGCCGCCTCGCC
This sequence comes from Streptomyces sp. NPDC006529, assembly GCF_040611795.1. Taxonomy (NCBI): domain Bacteria; kingdom Bacillati; phylum Actinomycetota; class Actinomycetes; order Kitasatosporales; family Streptomycetaceae; genus Streptomyces; species Streptomyces sp. NPDC006529. Next base: position 107,248 of record NZ_JBEXPB010000003.1, read on the forward strand.
GCCACCCTGGCCGTCTCTGCCACCACGCTCGGCATGATCACCCTCGCCTCGGCGCCCGCCCAGGCCGCCGCCATCTGCGGCGGCAACGTGTCGGTCTACGGCACCCTCCCCGACGGCCGCCTCACCTACACGGCGATAGCCCCCAACACCGGCGACCGCGTCAAGACCCTGGTCGGTGCGAACCTCGGCTTCACGCCCAAGGCGATGGCCGCCCTCAACTTCAACACCGTCCTGGTGACCTCGACGGCCGGCGAGCTGTACCGCGTCGACATTCAGACCAACGACAGCGCCCTGTCCCTGGCCGGTGTCACCAAGATCTGGGACAGCGGCTGGACCTTCGACAAGCTGACCTACGACGGCGCCGGCCACCTCTACGGCACGGTCGGCGGCGAGCTCCACCGCTACAACGTCTCCCAGGCCAAGCCCGCCGGGCCCGCCCACATCGCCAAGCACGCCGTGATCGACACCGGCTTCGTCCTGAAGACGCTCGCCGCCGCCGGCGACGACGTCCTCATCGCCACCACCGCCGACGGCCGCCTGCTGTCGTACCAGATCAACGGCGTCGGGGACTGGGAGAGTTCCGAGCTCAAGAGCTCCGGCTGGTCGGCGGTCGACAACCTCGTCTCGCCCGGCGGCGGCCTCTACTACGGCCGTACGAACGGCGGGATGTACTGGTACCACGACGCCGACCCCACCGACGGCAAGGGCGACGACATCGCCTACCACCCCGCCGACCCGGTCGACGCGAGCGGCTGGACCCAGAGCCTGCTCTCCGCCTTCGCCAACGACTGCACCTACCAGCCGCCGGCGCCCCCCACGCCCACCCCCTCCACCAGGGGCGGCCAGATCGCCCGCAGCGAGATCATGAGCCGCGCCGCGAACTGGCTGAGCCGCGACATCGCCTACAACCAGGGCGCGTACGCCTCCGACCCGGACGGCGACCACACCTACCGCACCGACTGCTCCGGCTTCGTCTCCATGGTCTGGCACGCCGGTACCAGCTACACGACCCAGAGCCTGCCGACCACCACCGCCACCATCTCCAAGTCCGACCTCCAGCCCGGTGACGCGCTGAACACCCTGGACGGGCACGTGGTGCTCTTCGAGAAGTGGGTCGACAAGGCCGCGGGCAAGTTCTCGTACATCCACGAGGCCAACACCAACGACGACATGATGCGCGGCCAGGACTACCTGAACGGCGGCAGCGACGGCCGCATCGCCGGCCACGCCGCCTCGGGCTACGTCGCCCTGCGCTACGACCACGTCGTCAACGGATAACCCTCGGCGCGAGCGAAGGCCGGACCCCCCGCACCGGGCGGTCCGGCCTTCACCCGTGGGCGGAGCCGCAGGTCACACCTGGTACTGGCCGACCGTCACGAAGTACCGCAGCTCCTCCGGGGTGCCGTTGTCCAGCAGCTTCCCGGCCGCCGCGCGCAGCGAGTCGCTGATGCCGGGACGGGCCAGGATCCGGGCGACGGCGACCCGGTCGTCCTCGGCCCGGGCGAGCCGCAGGCCGGTCGCGAGGAACGCCGCCCGGTCGGCCGCGGTGCCGTTCAGGACCTTCTGGGCCTCGCGCTTGACGGCCCTGCCGGAGGCCGGGTCGGCGAGGAGCCGGAGGATCGCCACGCGATTGTCGGTGTCCGAGTCCGCCTGCGCCGTCACGGAGGCGGCGGGCGCGGTGGCCGGACCGGCGGCGAAGGACGGGCTGGACAACAGCAGGGCCGGAGCCAGCGCCGCCGATGCGATGATGAGCGCGGCACGGGTCGTGTTCATGTTTCCCCCCAAGGTCGGAAGTCCCGCCGCCGTCGCCGGCGGCGGGAAGATCGATCCAACCTAACGGCCGCCCGCAGGTCACCGGTCGCTTTCCGGCCAGTGGCCCCGGACCCGGGAAGTGCCCTGGTCAGCGGCGCTCACCCGGCGAGGTCCTCCGGACGGCTCCTGATCATTTCGGCGATCCGTTCCGGGGCGACCGCGCGGGAGTACAGCCAGCCCTGGCCGGTGTCGCAGCCGACGCGGCGCAGGCGGGCCGCCTGGTCCGTGGTCTCCACGCACTCCGCGGTCACCGTCAGGCCCAGCCGGTGGGCGAGCTGGACCAGGGCCTCGACGATGGTCTCGTCGGCCGGGTTCGGGTGCGTGCCCTCCTCGTAGCGGAAGCCGCGCACGAAGGAACCGTCGAGCTTCAGCACCGAGACCGGCAGCCGGCTGAGGTAGGCGAGGTTCGAGTACCCCGTGCCGAAGTCGTCGATGGCGATCCGCACGCCCATGTCGCTCAGCGCCTGGAGGGCCTGCAGCGGCCGGCCCGCCGAGCCCATCACCGCCGACTCCGTCAGCTCCAGCTGGAGCAGCTGCGGCGCCAGACCCGTCTCGGCCAGGATCTCCGCGACGTCGCCGACCAGGTCGGAGTCCCACACCTGGCGCACGGCCACGTTGACGGACACGAAGACGGGTGCGTCGCTGGGCTGCTCGATCTGCCAGCGCCGGGCCTGCCGGCAGGCCGTCCGCAGGACCCACTGCCCCAACTGGACGATGGATCCGTCCTCTTCCGCAATTCCGATGAACCGATTCGGCGTGAGCGTGCCGAACTGCGGGTGGTTCCAGCGCACCAGCGCCTCGACGCCCCGCACCACCCCGCTCTCCAGGTCCACCAGCGGCTGGTACTCCAGCACGAACTCGTCCCGCTCCACCGCCGGCCGCAGCGTCGAGGACAGCGCCTGGCGGGTCATCCGGTGGGCGTTGCGCTCCGGGTCGAAGAGGGTCCAGCGGGCCTTGCCGTCCTCCTTGGCCCAGTACAGCGTGGTGTCCGCGGCCTGCATGAGGGCCGTCGCCGAGGTGCCGGCCGTCACCCGTTCCACCACGCCGATGGACGCCGACACCGACAGCCGTTGTCCGGCCAGGTCGAAGGGCTCCTGTACGGCGGCCAGCGCGGAGCGGGCCAGGTCCGCGAGCTGCTCGGTGCCGGTGGAGTCTTCCACGAGCAGGGCGAACTCGTCGCCGCCGAGCCGCGCGACCAGGTGGCCGCCCGTACGCCCGTACCCGGACTGGTCCGCGCACTGGGTGAGCCGGGCCGCGACGGCGGCCAGCAGCCGGTCGCCGACCCGGTGGCCCAGGGTGTCGTTGACCGCCTTGAACCCGTCGAGGTCGAGGTAGCACAGCCCGATCCGGCCGGTGCCGCCCCGCTCGTAGGGCGGGCTCTCCAGGGCGGCCGACAACCGCTCGAAGAACAGCGCCCGGTTGGGCAGCCGGGTGACCGGGTCGTGCATCTGGAGGTGCCGCAGCCGGGCCTGCAGGTCGCGCCGGTCGCTGATGTCCGTGACCGACAGCAGGACGTCACCGGTCCCGGGTACCGGCCCCAGCGTGATCTCGGTCCACAGCGAGTGGCCGTCGGGGTGTTTGAGCCGGCGGGTGCAGCGCAGCCGCGCCTGTCGGCCGCGCAGCACCTCGCGGTAGGCCTGCCAGGTGCGGGGATCGGCGGTCAGGTCCACCAGGTCGGCCGCGCGCTGCCCGCCGAGGGCGTGCGGCTCGGTGCCGAGCAGGGCGGCGAGGGCCGCGTTGGCGGCGACGACACAGCCGTCCCGGTCGACGACGGCCATCGCGAGGTGGGCCGCCTCGAAGGCGGCCCGGTAGTCCCGCCGTTCGGACGCGGACTCGGGCGCATTCGCATAGGCAGACGCGGGCGTGGACCGGTCGGCCCGGCTCCGGTCGCCCGCGATCACGTCCGCGGCGGACCGGTCCGCGGCGGGTCGCTCCGCCGTCGTCCGGGCCGCCGTCGTGCGGACCGCCGTGGCCCGGCCGCCGCCGCCCGAGGGCGCGGCCGCCGCCGCCGGAACGGCCGCGTGACGCTCCGTAGTGGCCGGGCGGATGCTGTCGGCCGCCGAACCGGTTCCTTCTGAGGTTCCGCTCACCGTTCGCTCCCGCAGTGCTCGTGGTGTCCGTGCAGGAAAGTGTGCCGATCATAGAGGCTGGCAGGAGCCCCCATCCAGCGGCGTCGCCGTGCGGAGGCCTCCGGTTCGCCGTGCTGACGGTTCGTCGGCCCTTCAGTGTCCGATCGTTCCTGAGCGGCTGTGAGCATGCGGAGTCCGTACCTGACCTCGGCTGATCACTCGTGACGTTCTGTAGGCGCAGGTGAATATGCGCGTCCCGGGGCACCGTCACCGGGATGCCGGATCCCTCACTCGTGTGGGGCACCGGAACAGGACATTAGTAAGACAATCGCCGCAAGGTGAGTGGGATGTTACGAAATCCACCACCGGAGGTCGATGTGCCGCGACAGCAGACACCCGGGGGAGTGGAGCGCGACCGCGTGCGCAGTGCCGCGGCCGCCCTCACGTCCCTGGCGGCCATCGCCGCGATCTCGCTCGTCGCGGGTCCGGCGGTGGCCGATCCCGGGTCCGGGCCGTGCGCGCTCACCCGCACGCGGGCGCACCACTCGCTGGGCCTGGACACCTGGAACGGCGCCTACCCCAAGCCGGAACGTTCCCTCAACGCCCTGATGGTCTTCCTGTCCTTCCCGGACTCCCAGCCGCTCACCACCCCCGAGCAGCTGACGGGCGATTACTTCCCCGCCACCAGCGACTTCTTCGAGCGGGCCTCCTACGGCCGCTTCCGGCTGGTGCCGCACCCGCAGAGCCACTGGATGCGCATGCCGAAGCCGTCCACCGCCTACGGGATACAGCGTGACTGGGCCCCCGACGCGCGGGCGGCCTACCTGCGCGACGCGGTGGCCACCGCCGACCCCGCGGTCGACTTCGCCCGGTACGACGTCGTGTACTTCATCGCCGACCCGGACGCGCCCGGGGTCGATTCCGATGCCACCAAGGTCGTCAACTTCGACCGGCCGCTGCGCGCCGACGGCACCGACCTGCGGCGGATCGTCACGGTCTTCGAGAAGCACCCCCCGGACCGCAACGTGCTGGCGCACGAGACCGGGCACGTCTTCGACCTGCCCGACCTCTACCACCGGCCCACCGACGGCAAGGGGGACTGGGACACCTACGTCGGCGACTGGGACGTGATGGGCAGCCAGTTCGGCATGTCCCCGGACCTCTTCGCCTGGCACAAGTGGAAGCTGGGCTGGCTCGGCCCGGACCAGGTCGACTGCGTCCGCGGCGGCACCACGCTGCACACCCTCCAGCCGCTCGCCCAGGCCCCGCAGCGCGGCGGTTCGGTCGGCACCCGGCTCGCGGTGGTCCGTACGGGCCCCGGCAGCGCGATCGCCGTCGAGGCCCGGGGCTCGGCGGGCAACGACCGGGACACCTGCACCGAGGGCGTCCTGGTCTACCGGGTGCGCAACGAGCCCGCGTCCGGCGGCGGCCCGATCGAGGTGCTGGACGGCCACCCGGACACCGACGCCTGCTGGGGCCGCTCGGTGTACCCGCCGCTGGCGGACGCGCCGCTGGAGGTCGGCGAGACGTTCACCGTGCCGGGCGAGCGGATCACCATCGAGGTCGCCGACCGCACCCAGTCCGGGGCGTACACGGTGAAGATCACCAGCTAGGGCGTGTTTTAAAAGTAGCGCCGGGCGCCCAGAGGGCGCGGGCCTGCGGCGAGGTGCGGTGCCAGGCGTCGCAGGCCAGGCGGGACTTTTAAAACACGCCCTAGCGGACGGGCCCGGGCGGCGGCCGCGGTCCGCGCACACGAAGAAGGCCCCCACTCGCGTGGGGGCCTTCTTCCGTCTGTGCGCCGCCAGGGACTCGAACCCCGGACCCGCTGATTAAGAGTCAGCTGCTCTAACCAACTGAGCTAGCGGCGCGTGCTGACGTCGTAGACATTAGCATCCGGATCCGCCGAAGGAAAAATCGATACCCGCAGGTCCGGTGCGAGGGCGGGGGCGGGAGGGGTGGTGGGGGCGGCCGCGCCGCGGGCGGCCCGGACGCAGGCCCACAGCAGCGCCTCCGGTCCCGGCAGCCACGGCAGCCGGGTGTCCGGCGCCACCAGCCAGCGCGAGTGGCCGGGCGCGGCGCCGGGGGCGGGCGTCAGGGCCGGCACGGTCACGGCGTCGCCCCGGCCGTGGCAGAGCGGGGCCGGCAGCGGGCCCGCGGTGGCGCCGTGGGCCTCGCCCCACTCCTCCCAGTCCAGCAGGGCGGGCAGCCGCTGGGCGGTGCCGGGGGTCGCGAACAGCAGCATGCGGCCGCGGTGCACGGCCACCGGGCCCGAGCCCGGCCCCTCGGCCCACAGCAGGTCCAGCATCCGGCGCCCGAAGACCACGGGGACGCTGACCACGTCGAAGGCGGTCCCGCACGGCAGCACCGCGGGGGCGGTGGGCCGGTCCCGCCACAGCGTGAGGGTGCTGTGCGGGTAGGGCGCGGCGGAGGTGAGCCACGCGGCGCCCTGCGGGGTGACGTGGGTGGCGGGTCCGTGGGGGGCGGGGCAGCCGGTAGCCGTCGTCATCGTGGTCATGGGGAAGGTCTACCGGCCGTAGTGCGGTGCTTCCGCGGAGTTACGGAAATCCCGGACAGCGGGGGGTGGGCTGGGGTATCTTGCGCTGCGCATATGCCAGAACGGGTGTACGGGTGGGGGTGGGGGTGCGCGGCACCCTGACCCTCAGCGGTCCTCCGCGCCGCCCCGCAGCAGACCCTCGCCGAAGTCGATCATCTTCTCGGCGTAGTCCTCGGACCACTGGGCGCGCTCGCCGATCGCCGCCGCCGTGAGCCGGTCGAACCGGCGCGGGTCCGCCAGCTGGGCGGCCGCCATGGCCTGGTACTCCACCGCGCGGTCCTGCGCCGCCCGGAAGGCGAGCGCGAGTTCGGTGGCGCGGGCCAGCAGCTCGCGCGGGTCCTCGATGGATTCGAGATCGAAGAAGTGCTCCGGGTCCGTGGCCGCTTCCGAGGGCTCGAAGAGCAGCGGCGCGGGCCGCAGCCTCCGCTCGGTGCGCTCGGGCTCTGCCATGCGTGTCCTCCTGCTTCGCGGACGAATTCCTTCCGGGCCAGCGTCCATTGTCCAGCGCCGCGCAAGCCCGCCCCAAGGGGCCCGGCCCCCTGGAACGCGCGTACGAACCCCGGTGCGCCCGCGGCGCCCTCCCCCCTACGGCCGCCAGGCCACCCGGTGTTCCGCGAGGTGGGCGAGGACCGAGTGGTTGGCTTCCCATCCGTCCGGGAACTTCATGGTCACGCCCAGCTGGACCGGTTCCGTCGAGGGGTGGTCGTCCAGGAGGGTCGCTATGCCCGCGCGGGCCACGACCACGCAGGCGTGCCGGTGGCGGGATGCCAGGACGCACAGGCGGCCCGTCTCCAGGTGGAACGCCGTCGCGTCCGGGCGGCCGGACAGGGGGTGCAGGACCACCGTGAGGTCGTACTCGCGCCCCTGGAGCCGGTTCGCGGTGTCGACCGTGACGCCCGTGACGCCCAGCCCGGTCAGGGCGGCGCGGATCGCCGCGGCCTGGTCGCGGTGGGCCGTGCCGACCGCGATCCGGTCCGCGGTCAGCGGGGCGGGGCCGCCGTGCTCGTCGGAGGTCACCGCACCGCGGTCCAGCGCCCGCCGGACCACCAGGGCCACCGCGCCCACCGCCTCCGGGTCGGTGCGCGGCGTGTGCCGGGCGGGCAGCTCCAGCAGGCCCCACCCCGCCTCGGCCGCCTCGTCGAGCACCCGGTCGGGGCCGGACCCGTCCGAGGGCACCCCGTACGCGAGCCGCCGCTCGCCCGGGCCCGTACCGCTGCGGAACCGGGCGTACGGGTAGAAGGCGCGCGAGACCAGCGGCGCGGCCGACGCCGGGAGTCGCCAGGACACCGGCAGCCGGTGTTGCGGCAGCTGCGGATTGTGGGCCAGCAGGGTGGAGACCGCCGAGGCGGACGGGTCATAGGACAGCCCGGCCCACTGCTCGGCGCCGACCACGCTGAACGGGTCCAGCTGACCGGGATCGCCCACGAACAGCGCCCGTTCGAACAGCCCCGCCACGGCGAGCAGCGCGTCGGAGCGCATCTGGTACGCCTCGTCCACGATCGCGTGCTCCCACGGCTCCACGCCCTGCGTGTGCGCCCACTTCGCCGCCGTGGAGATGACGACCGGGAGTTCGGCCAGGTCACCCGCCTTCGCGGCCAGGGTGACCGACGGCAGCTCCAGCAGCGCCGGATCGTAGGCGTCGCCCTCACTGCTGTGCAGCCGCCCCACCCGCAGCTCCGGGTCCTTCTCGGCCAGCCGCAGCACCAGGTCGTCCACCTGCGCGTTCGTCTGCGCCACGATCATCATCCGGCGCCCGGCGGCGGCCAGCTCCCGGGCGGCCCGCACCACCAGCGTGGACTTCCCGGCCCCGGGCGGGGAGTCGACGACCACGCCCCGCTCGGTGCCGTGCAGCGTGTCGCGCAGGATCGCCTCGGTGGCCCGCGCGGCGGCGGCTCCCGGGTCGGATCCGGAGTCGGGCGCGGGCCGGTTCTCGGTCACAGGATGTCCTCGTCGGTCACGGCGTCGGGCCGCGGCGTGCTCGCGGGGCCCGCGGATCCTGGCGGTCCGCCGTGCGTCCACGGCGTGTTCTCCGGGTCGGGCAGCTTCGGCCCGCCCCGCGCGTCGTGCTCGAAGAGCGTCCAGCAGACCCGGTCGCCCTTGCCCGGCACCGAGCCCGCGTCCGGCTCCCGGCCGCGGCCCATCTTGTCCAGCAGCCGCAGGACCAGCAGACCGTCCTCCCTGGGACCGGCGTAGCCCACGAACTCGGCCGACTGCGGCCGACCGTCCAGCGCGCGGTACACCTTCACCCGGCCGCCGTCCTCGGGCAGCTGCGGCCGGTCCTCCGTCGCCACCGTCACCAGGGGGCGGGGGCTGGGCCGCTTGGACTCGGTCCACTCCATGACCACCTCGGTGACCTCGCCCGCGAAGGCCTCGCCCGCGAGCCGCCGCCCCGCCATCACCAGCGGGTCGTCCAGCGCCTCCTGGGCGTCGAGGCGGACCTGCTCGGTCTCCCGGGTGGCCAGCTTCTGCGCCGCCGTCACCGCGTCGTCCCGGCGCGGCTGCGGCGGTTCGCCCGCCCGGACCCGGTCCCGGTGCCCGGTGTACGACCAGCGGTCGCGGGTCCAGCGCTGGTCGACGTACGCCCCCTCCGGCAGCGCGCGCAGCAGGTCCAGGGCCCGCCACACCGCGTCCCAGGTCGGCCGCAGCTGCGTCCGGACCAGCCGGCGCACCTCGCCCGTGGCGCGCTCCACCGCCTCCTCGCTGCGCGGGTCGGCGCCGCGGGCCGCGTCGAAGCGGGACATCGCGGGGGCCAGCAGCCGGTTGTCGAAGGCCGGGTCGGTGGCGGGCCCCGCCGGGGGGACGAGCAGCTGCCCGTCCCGGTCGCGGCCCAGCTCGGCGCGCAGCGCCGCCTCGGCGCCGCTCGCGCCCTGCGGCGGGTCCAGCCAGGCCAGCAGCGCGCCCAGGTGCTGGTCCTCCAGCTGGGACTGGCCGCTCGCCCAGTGCCGGGCCAGCAGTTCCGTCGCGGACAGCAGCATCGAGGAACCGGGCACCCGGGCGCGCTCGCCGAGGTGCGTGAACCAGCGGCCCAGCAGCGGCACCCGCGGCGGCGCCGGGTGCGGCGCGTCCGGATCCTCCTCCGCCGTCCGGCGGAACCGCATCGACCGCCCCAGCAGCCGCACGTACTCCACGCCGGCCCGGCTCGGCACGATCAGCTGCGGCGCGTCCGCGCACAGCTCGGTGGCCACCTTGACCTTCTTGCCGCTCTCCGGGTCGGTCTCGGTCCGCTCGGCGGGCTCCACCACGTCCGCGTAGCCGTCGAGATAGGGCAGCACCTCGTCCGCCAGCGCGGCCAGGAACGCCCAGCGCAGGTCCCGGTCGCGCGGCTGCGTGACGACCAGCAGCCGCGGCTCGGCCCGGTCCGTGCCCACCAGCGCGCCCAGCGGCGCCCCCGCCTCACCGGCGGTGGTCAGCGGGACGAAGACCAGCGGACGCGCGCCCAGGTGCCGGTGGCGGACGGTGGCCAGCGGCTGCGCGCGCCCCGCGCGGACCGCCTCCAGCCGGGCCAGGGTGCTCAGCAGGGGCATCCGAGGGCCTCCGGAAGGGGGTCCGTGGGGAGGGCGGCGGATTCCAGGGCCTCGGCGCGCAGCCGGGCCGCCCGGTGCAGGGCCGCGGCGGTCGGGTCGTCCTGGTCGCCCGCCCCGGCGGCGGCCGCCAGGGCCGCGCCGACCGTGGTCAGTGCGCCCAGCTCACCCCGCACGGAGCGGCCGAGCGAGGTCACGGCGTCGGCGGTGCGGGAGCGCTCGCGGCAGTGGAAGGCCAGCTCGCAGGAGGCCAGGCACTCCGGGGCGTAGGCGGCCTCGACGGCCTCGACCGCCTCGGTCAGTTCCCCGGCGGGCCGGGACGGGTCGAAGCTCAGCCCCTCGGGCAGGGCCGCGGCCAGTTCCTCGACCCGGGTGAGCCGGGCCAGCTGGCGTGCGGTCACCGAGCACTGCTTGCGGATGTCGAGGACGGCCGCGGTGGGCAGGTTGGAGAAGTCCTTGGGGCAGACGAGCAGGGCGCGGTGTCCGACGGCCGCGCCCTCCACGACGGCGGCGATCCGCTCCAGGGCCAGGACGTAGACGGCGGACTGGCGGGCGGCGGCGCCCGCCTTCGCCGCGTCGGCCGTCCCGTCGATCATGGGGAAGGACTTGATCTCGACGACGGTCCAGCGGCCGTCCGGATGCACCACGACGGCGTCGGGTTCCAGATAGGCGGGGGACCCGGCGACCTCCAGCGCGAGCATCGGGTGGTCGAGCAGGGTCCAGGCGGCCGCCGCCGTGGCCTCGCGCAGGGCCAGCGCGGTCCGGGCGGCGCGGCCCTCGGGACCGGCGGCGGTCAGGTCGGGGACGCGGGCGCGCCCGGCCGGACCCGGCTCCGCCGCATCGGCCCCGGCGCCGAGGTGCTCGTACACCAGGCGCAGCAGCTCGGCGCCGCCGTCGCCCTTGACCTTGGCCTCGAAGGAATTGCCGCGGATCATCGCGAACTGCGACTGCCCGAAGGCGGCCGGCGAGCCGAGCGCCGAGGCGAGGGCGGTCTTGTCCACCCCGGCACCGTCCAGCAGGGCCCGTCTGCCGCAGCCGGGGTTGGCGGCCAGGGCCGCCAGCGCCCGGGCGTCGAGCGGGCGGGGCGGCACGGCGGGGCCGCGCAGATCAGCGAGCCGCTGCCGGAGCGTCGTCGTCTGCGGAAGGCCGCTGGGCGGGAAGGAGCTCACCCGCGGAAGTCTCCCATCCGCCACCGACAATCGGGGACGCACGGCGGAAACCGGCGCCGGGGACCGCCTCCGCGGGGGCCGGGGCGGCGGGCGTGGCGGCCGCGCGGCGCGCGGCGAGCCGGTCCAGTCCCCGCGCGATCAGCAGCCCGACGCCCATGACGCCCGCCCCGGCGACCGCGTCCAGGAAGTAGTGGTTGGCGGTGCCCATCACCACGACGGTGGTCAGCAGCGGATACGCCGCGCCCGCCGCCCGCAGCAGCGGGTGGCGCCCGTACCGCCACAGCAGCAGCCCGCACCACAGCGCCCAGCCGACGTGCAGGCTCGGCATCGCCGCGTACTGGTTGGTGAAGGAGCCGAGCCCGCGCGGCGCGCTGGCCTCCGCGCCCCACCAGCCGTACGCGCTGTACTGGGCCATGGTGTCGTTGAACCCGTGGGCCAGGTGGAGCAGGCGCGGCGGGCAGGTGGGCATCAGGGCGAAACCGACGAGCCCGAGCAGGGTCGAGGAGACCAGCCAGGTCCGGGCGGTGCGGTACGCCCCGGGGCGCCGGTGGTAGATCCAGACCAGCACGGCGGGGGTGATCAGGTAGTGCAGCGAGGCGTAGACGAAGTCGGCGGGTACGCCGAGCCAGGCGTGGGCGGTGAAGAGCCGGTTCAGCGGGCTCTCGAAGTCCAGGGACAGGCCCCGCTCGAACCGGAGGATCGCGAGGCCGTGGTCGACGGCGAGCTGCACGTCGCCCCGGGCCAGGAGCCGGCCGCCCGAATAGGCGCCGTAGACGAGGCCCAGGAGCAGCAGTTCGGCCCACCATCGAGTGGGCCGTCGCCAATTAGTCATACGGTGTAAGACGCGGATGAGCGCCCGGAGGTTGCCCGGGCTGCGCGTGGTGGATGATGAGCTGAAGACAGAACCATATGATCCACGGCAAGCATGGCAATGCCCCGTGAACTCTGATGGACCGGGAGAAAAAGACATGGCCCCCCGCATCCTGCTGGCCCGGCACGGACAGACGGCGTGGTCGCTGTCCGGCAAGCACACGGGACGTACGGACATCCCGCTGCTGGACGAGGGGAAGCGGGGCGCGAAGCTGCTCGGCGAGCGCCTGGGCCGCGACCCCTGGGCGGGCCTGCCGGGCATCGAGGTGCGCACCAGCCCGCTGATCCGGGCCAGCGAGACCTGCGACATCGCCGGCTTCGGCCTCCAGGCGACGCCCTGGGACCTGCTCATGGAGTGGGACTACGGCGACTACGAGGGCATGACCCCGGCCGAGATCCACGCGATCCAGCCCGGCTGGCTCATCTGGCGCGACGGCGCGCGCGGCGGCGAATCGCTCGCCGACGTCTCCGCGCGCGCCGACGAGGTCGTGACCTGGGCCCGCTCCTCCGAGCGCGACGTGCTGGTCTTCGCCCACGGCCACATCCTGCGCGCCCTCGCCGCCCGCTGGCTCGGCCTGGACATCTCCTTCGGCGCCCGGATCAAGCTGGACCCGACCTCGCTGTCGGTCCTCGGCTGGGCCTACGGCTCCCCGGCGCTGGAACGCTGGAACGACACCGGGCACCTGGACACGTAGCCCCCGGGCGGCGGGGCCGCTCGTCAGGCCGAGGCGTGCCGGGCCAGGAAGTCGCCGACGCGCGGCGAGCGCTGGTGCGGGACCAGCGTGCGGGCCGTGCCCGCCAGGATCGACTGCACCCGCGTCGACTGCACCTCGGCCAGCAGGTCCAGGACCCGGTGGCCCGCCCAGGCCGCCTCGTCGGGGGCGCCCGCGCGGGCCAGGTCGTCGGCCAGCTCCGAGGTGTAGAGGGCGACGTTGCGGGCGAAGTGCGGGTCCTGGAGGTCGGCGGCCCGCCGGGCGTGCCGGGCGGCGCGGGAGTACTCGCCCAGCGCCGCCCAGCAGCGGGCCTCCAGGAACTCCAGCTCCGCCTCCCCGAAGAAGGACATCCACTCCGGGTCGGCGGCGGCCGGGCCGCGCGAGAAGTGCGTGTGCGCCCGGGTCAGCGCGTCCTCGCAGGACCGCCGGTCCGCCATCCCGGCCCAGCCGCCCGCCTCGCGCAGGGCCAGCAGGGCCAGCAGCCGCGCGGAGCCGAGGCCGCGGGCCGCCCGGGCGCCGGCCTGGGCCGCCCGTACGGACTCGCGGGGCCGCCCGCGGTCCCCGGCCAGGAAGGCCGCGTTGCTGAAGGCGTGCGCCTCCAGGGCCGCGTCACCGGAGACCCGGGCGGTGGCGAGGGCTTCCGCGTAGTGCGAGCGCGCGTCCTCGAACCGGCCCGAGTCGTGCGCCAGCCAGCCCACCGAGATGGCCAGTTCGCCCGCGCCCGCCTGCAGCCGGTCCTCGGTGGACTGGCGGGTGGCCCCGGCGTCCAGCAACGCGTAGGCGGCGCGCAGCGGTTGGGCCGCCTTGCGGTACAGGGCGTCCGCGCCGTGCCGGTCGTCCAGCAGGCGGATCTGGCGTACGGCGTCCTCGACCGCCGCGGCCTCGGCCGCGCCGGCCCGGGCGGGGGTGCGGCGGTTGTCGCCGAGCAGGGCGAGGTTCAGCGTCGCGGCTGCCGCCACGGTCGCGGAGCCGCCCGCCATGAATGCGCGACGCAGCACGTCGCTCTCCTTGGAGGAATGCGTGGAGCCTGGGAACAGGGACAGGGGTGGGGAGGGGACCCGCGGGGTGGGGACCCGGTGCGCGGACCGGCCGCGGACCGCCTCGCGCGGGGAGAAACCGAGATCGAGGAGCGTGTGCCCGGGGAACATGTGCAGAAACACGCGCTCGTAGGCGTAGTTGGGACAGCGGATCTCCCCCGACTCGACCCGTCCGATGTAACGGGCGTCGCAGGAAACCGTTTCTCCGATCTCTTTCGCCGCCCGGCGCACCAACCCCGCGAACTCGGCGGGGGAGCGCTGCCCGCGGAACCGTCGGAACGCCGTGTTGGGTGAGTGGGGGTACGCCGCCATGGACGTGGCCTCTCTGGCGAGGAACGCTGCCGGCGATCTGGAGTTCCGGCGCGCATGAACGTACCGCCGACGAAGGCGGGTTCACACGGTGTTTGCCTACAAAACGGATATCTCACCCGCGATCCGCCATGAACTGCCATCCTTTGCGGCGTCCTGTCGCCGCACCCGTTGACGACCCCGTGCGTTGAACCATGCGGACCGGGAGGCGACTCCCGGCCGGCGCGCGCATCGAGGAGGGGTTCCCTTTGTTGGAGGCCGGCATGGAGAGCACTGCGACATACACCCTGCCCGAGCCGGGCACGGCCGCGGCGGGCGCTCCCGCCCCGGACCTGGTGACCGTGCCGACCCGCCAGGGGCTGGAGGCGGTGGACATCATCCGCCGCGCCGCGGCCCGGGACAGCGGAGTGGGCCCGGTGCTGCACGACGGGTCCGGCGACACCCTCGGATTCCTGGTACCGCCCGGCACGGCCGACGCCTGGGACATGCCGGGCAGCGCGTGTACGCAGACCAACGGCCGGGGCATCCGGCTGTTCGGCGAATCCCCCGCGGCGGGCGGCACCGGCTGGCTGCTGCCCCCGGACTCCACCGGTCCGGTCACCGACCCGGTGGTGCTGCGCGCCGCCCTCGGCGAGGCCGCCCGGCTGATCGAGGCCGCCGACAACTGCCGCTGACCACCGGGACGGGCTCGTGAGCTGGGACGACGTCATAATGACGGCATGGCTAAGGGCAGGCAGCGCGGCGAACGGGGCGGCAGCGGGAGCGCGAGCGGCGGCGGCGGTGGCGGGCGGTCCGCGGCCACCGGCCCGCTCACCGGGCCCGTCGACGGCGGCACGGCGGAGCTGGCGCCGGACCGCGAGCGCACCCGCGCCTGGACCCTGCTGATCGACGGCGCCCCGCAGTCCCACGTGGACCTCGACGACCCGCGGTACCTGGACTTCTCCTACCAGCGCCGGATCGGGCACCTCATCGACCTGGCCGCCCCCGCCCGCCGGCCCCTCAACGTGCTGCACCTGGGCGGCGGGGCCTTCACCCTGGCCCGCTACACCGCCGCCACCCGCCCCCGCTCCGCCCAGCAGGTCGTGGAGATCGACGCGGGGCTGGTGGCCTTCGTACGGACCCACCTGCCGCTGGACCCGCAGGCGCGGGTCCGGGTCCGGGCCACCGACGCACGGGCCGGGCTCGGGAAGCTCCCGGACGGCTGGGCGGACCTCGTGATCGCCGACGTCTTCAGCGGCGCGCGCACCCCCGCTCACCTGACCAGCGCCGAGTTCCTGGACGACGTACGCCGAGTGCTGAACCCCACCGGGTGGTACGTCGCCAACCTCGCGGACGGGCCGCCGCTCGCCCACCTGCGCGGCCAGATCGCCACCGCCGCCTCCCGGTTCGGGCAGCTGGCGATGGCCGCCGATCCGGTGGTGTGGCGGGGGAAACGGTTCGGCAACGCGGTGCTCGTGGCCGCCGACCAAGAGCTGCCGGTGGCCGAGTTCACCCGCCGGGTGGCGAGCGACCCGCATCCCGGACGGGTCGAATACGGCCGCGAACTGGCCGCCTTCGCGGGCGGCGCCGCGCCGGTCGCCGACGCGACCGCGGTGGCCTCGCCGGTACCGCCGCCGTCCGTCTTCCGCTGAGGGGCCCCGCCTACGCGGTCCCGGACGGCGCGCTGCGGCTCAGCGCCCGGCGCAGCAGGCGCACCCGCAGCGACCAGCGGGCCGGGCGCGGCAGGTGGCCGGTCGCCGCGCGCTGGAGGTTGTCGAAGAGGTCCTGGAGCAGGGCCTCGTGCAGCCAGCGGATCATCAGCGGCCACAGCAGGCGCATCCGCCCCTCCAGCCGCCCCCGCGCCACGTGGGAGATCCGGCAGCGCTCCGGCCCCTGGGGGATCACCACGAACTCGTGGTGGCCGTCGAGGCCGCGCCCGGGGGCGAAGGCGAACCGTATGCGCCTGCCCGGTTCGTACGCGACCACCGCGTAAGCGATCCGCCCGTGCCCGCCGCGCGAGCCGACGGCCGGGCCGGCGTCGAGGACCAGTGGAGGCCAGGCCGGTGCGGGCCAGATCCGGTCGTCCGGGGTGCCCAGCCGGTCGAGGAGTGCGCCGACCTCGGTGGCGGGGGCGTCGATGGTGCGTTCCTGCACGTTCTGCACGTCGTCTCCCTGCATGCCCTGCGCGGGTGTCCATACGGAGGCGTATGGACTGACCGTACGGTAGCGTATGGACGTGGAACGAAGCAGACGACGGCTCACGGCGGACGACTGGGCGGCGGCGGCGCTCGACGCGATCGGCGAGCGCGGGCTCGCGGCGGTGGCCGTCGAGCCGCTCGCGGCGCGCCTCGGCACGACCAAGGGCAGCTTCTACTGGCACTTCACCCACCGCGACGCGCTCATCGAGGCGGCCCTCGCGCTCTGGGAACGCCGCTTCACCGAGGCGACCATCGCGGACCTCGCCGCCGAGCCCGACCCGCGGGCCCGGCTGCGCATCCTGTTCACCCGGGTGACCACCGGCCTCGGGCGCGGCGCCGCGGCGGCCAACCTGCTCGCGGCGGCCGACCACGAGCTGGTGGCGCCCGTGGTGCGCCGGGTGGTGCGCCGCCGGCTCGACTACATCACCGGGCTGTTCGAGGAGATCGGCTTCCCGCCGGAGACCGCCGCGCGGCGCGCGGCGCTCGGCTACACCGCGTACGTCGGGCAGGACGAACTGGAGACCAGACTGCCGGGGGTGCTCCCGCTCGGCGGCGCCGAGGAGGGCCGGGTGGCCGCGCACGTCGACGCGGTGCTCGAACTGCTCCTGCACGGGGCCCCGGAGCGGTCCTGACCGAGCCGCCCGCCCGGGTCAGCGGTCGACGAGCTCGACCAGCGGCGGGTGGCCGTTCCAGGTGCAGAAGACGGACGCCGTGCGGTCGTCGCGGGTGAAGTCCACCCGGATCCACTCGGTCTGCTTCCACACCTGCATCCGCCAGCCCGCCTCCGGGGTTGCGGAGACCAGCTGGCCCGCGGCGCCGCCGACGTCGAGGACGACCCGGCCGCCCTGGACCGCGTAGCTCCTGACGCTCCCGGCGGCCTCGTCCGAAGGACGGCCCTGCGGCTGCTCCGGGGGCGCGGCAGAGGTCGTTCGGGGTGCCGGGGACGGTGACGGCGGGGGCGTGGACGCGGCGGCCGACGGGCCGGGGGAGGGCGTGGCCGACGGCGAGGGGGAGGGTGTGAGGGCGTCGCCGGTCGAGGAGGACCGGGGCAGCGCGGTCAGCGGCACGGCGCGCGGAGGATCGTAGACCGTACCGGACATGACGGTGTGGACGCCCCACCAGGAGAGCGTCACCGCAGCTCCGGTCGACAGCGTCCAGGCCAGTGCGTGGACCAGTCCTCGTTGCATCAGGGGACATCCTGCACCACCCGTCCGAGTGGCGGTCCGGGGCCTGCGGTACCACCCGAATGGCGTACGGTGCCGCTCATGGCAAGTGTGCTCGTGGTCGAGGACGACCAGTTCGTACGTTCCGCCCTCATCCGGCACCTCACCGAGGCCTCCCACACCGTGCGCAGCGTCGGGACCGCCCTGGAAGCCCTGCGCGAGGTCGCGCACCACTCCTTCGACGTGGTCGTCCTGGACCTCGGGCTGCCCGACCTGGACGGGTCGGAGGCGCTGAAGATGCTGCGCGGGATCACCGACGTACCGGTCATCATCGCGACCGCGCGCGACGACGAGGCGGAGATCGTCCGGCTGCTCAACGACGGCGCCGACGACTACCTCGTCAAGCCGTTCTCCGTCGAGCACCTGTCCGCCCGGATGGCCGCCGTCCTGCGCCGGGCGCGCGCGGCCGCGGGCGGCGAACCGCCCTCGCGGGTGCTGCGGGTGGGCGGGCTGGCGATCGACCCGCTACGGCGCCAGGCCGAGCTGGACGGGACCGCACTGGACCTGACCCGGCGCGAGTTCGACCTGCTGGCCTTCCTGGCCGGGCGGCCCGGGGTGGTCGTGGCGCGGCGGGAGCTGCTGGCCGAGGTGTGGCAGCAGGCGTACGGCGACGACCAGACGATCGACGTCCACCTGTCCTGGCTGCGCCGCAAGCTCGGCGAGACGGCGGCCAGCCCGCGCTACCTGCACACGCTGCGGGGTGTGGGCGTCAAGCTGGAACCGCCGTTGTGACCGGTGCGCGAGGCGGACCGGGCGGGCGCGGCGGTCCGCGATGAGGTGGGCGCTCGTCAAGGTGTGCCTCGCCGTGACCACCATGGTGGTCGCCGCCTTCGCGATCCCGCTCGGGCTGGTCGTCCGCGAGATGGCCGGCGACCGGGCGTTCTCCAACGCCGAACGGCAGGCGGCCACCATCGGCCCCACCCTCTCCATCACCACCGACCCGCTCCAACTGCGCAAGGCCGTCGAGTCCACGCAGGCGGGCGCCGCCCACCGGATGGCCGTGCACGTGCCGCCGGTGGGCGGCGGCCCGGCCGTCGACATCGGCGGACCCGGGGAGGACGGCGCGGGCTGGGCGGGGGCCCGGGCGGTCGCCGAGACCCGCTCCTACGGACGCGCGATGACCACCTCGGTCCCGGGCGGGGGATCGGCGCTGCTCCAGCCCACCGCCCTCGGCTCCGGCGACATCGCGGTGATCGAGATCCACGTGCCCGAGCGCGAGGTCAGCAACGGTGTCACCACCGCTTGGCTGGTCCTCGCGGGAGTCGGACTCGCCCTGGTCGTGGGCTCGGTGGCGGTCGCGGACCGGCTCGGCGCGCGCCTGGTGCGCCCCGCCGAACGGCTCGCCGACGCCGCCCACCGGCTGGGCGAGGGGAAGCTGGGGGCCCGGGTGCCCGAAGAGGGGCCGAAGGAACTCCGGTCGGCGGCCGTCGCGTTCAACTCCATGGCGGACCAGGTCGTGGAACTCCTCGCCGGCGAACGGGAGCTGGCCGCCGACCTCTCGCACCGGCTGCGGACGCCGCTGACGGTGCTGCGGCTCAACGCGGCCTCGCTCGGGGAGGGTCCGGCGGCCGAGCAGACCCGCGCCGCCGTCGAGCAGCTGGAGCGCGAGGTGGACACGATCATCCGCACCGCGCGCGAGCAGCGGCCCGCCGCCGCCCAGGGGTTCTCCGGCGGCGGGTGCGACGCCTCGGAGGTGATCCGGGAGCGGATGGACTTCTGGTCGGCGCTGGCGGAGGACGAGGGCCGCGAGGTGCGGCTGGCGGGCGTGGACGGGGTCGTACGGATCCCCGTGGCCCGGCCGGAGTTGTCGGCCGCGCTGGACGCGATGCTCGGCAACGTCTTCCGGCACACCCCCGAGGGCACCCCCTTCGCGGTGGACGTGCACGACGCCGGGGACGCGGTGATCGTGCTGGTCTCGGACGCGGGGCCGGGGATCGCCGACCCGGACGCGGCGCTGCGGCGCGGGAACGACGGGGGCCGGGACGGGTCCACGGGGCTCGGCCTGGACATCGTGCGCCGGGTCGCGGAATCGACCGGCGGGGACGTACGGCTGGGGCGCTCGGTGCTCGGGGGGACCGAGGTACGGGTGTGGCTCGCGCTGGACGGGCGGACCCGCGGCAGGCCGGACGGCGCGCGCGGGCGCCGGGGGCGGCGCAAGCGGGGCCGCTGAGCGGCCGGCGGCGGGGCGGGCGAGGGCCGGCGGCTGAGGGGCGGCGAAGGCGGCTCAAGGGGGGGAAGCGCAGGCGGGCGGGGGGCGCGCCTCGTGAGGGGCGCGCGGCCCGGTCGGTACGGTCCGGCGCATGGACACCCTTCTCTTCGGCGGGCTCCTCGCCACGCTGGTCACGATGTGCCGGGACTCCTCCCGCAGGCTCGTGCTCGCGGCCTGGTGGGTCGCACTGGTCGCCGTGATCCTGCTGATGGCGCACCACGTCACCGGCGGCCTCGCCCTGACCCTGAGCTACTGACCGCCGTGGCCGCGATGCGCAGCATCATGCCCGAGGCCCCGCTGGCCGGCGGGCTGCTGGGACGGGTCCAGTACTGGTTCGCCTGCGTCTTCGCCATCGGCTGGACGGGGGTCGTCTGCGGGGGCCTGTTCTTCCAGTTCGTGCTGTGGGAGTACCCCTGCCCGCTCTGCGTGGTGCAGCGGATGTTCATGCTGCTGGCCGCGATGGGGGCGGCGTCCATCATCCGTACGGGGATCGGTACGGGGGCGGTGACCGGGCGGGACTACATGACGGGCTGGGGGCTGGCCCTGGTCGCGGTGACCGCCGGGTCCTTCGCCTCCTGGCGCCAGACGATGCTGCACGTCCTGCCGGGGGACAAGGGGTTCGGGAGCGAGGTCTTCGGCTTGCACCTGTACGTGTGGGCGTGGGTGCTCTTCCAGGCCTCGGTGGTCGCGATCGGCGTCGTACTGGCCTTCGCGCACGCGACGGCGGACCGGGCGGTGCCGGAGGACGGGCCGTACCGGGCGGTCGGGGTGTTCGCGCTGTGGTTCCTCGGCGTGGTGATCGCGGTGAACCTGGTGGCCGTCTTCTTCGAGGAGGGGTTCCACTGGTTCCTCCCGGACGACCCGACGAGGTACCGGCTGCCGTACGACCTCGGCATCCTCGGCTGAGGCCCGGCGCGCCCCGGCCGTGCCCGCCCCTGACGGGTGCGGCCGCGTTGCCGGGTGCGGAGGGCGCGCCGAGGGTGGGCGTGACGGAAGGAGTCAGCATGAGAGTCATGCTCCGCGCCCACTTCGACACGGCCGCCGCCAATGAGGGCATCCAGAACGGCACCATGAGCGAGATGGTGGGCAGGCTGATGGAGACCCTGAAGCCCGAGTCCGCCTACTTCGGCCTGTCCGAGGGGGTCCGGTCCTGCTGGATCGTCTTCGACATGCAGGACAGCGCCCAGCTGCCGCCGCTGGCCGAGGACCTGTTCGTGCAGGTCAACGCCGAGATCGAGATCTTCCCCGTGATGAATCAGGACGACCTCGCCAAGGGGCTGCGGGCGCTCGACCGCACCGCCGGCTGAAGGGCCGCCCGGCGCCGCTCAGGGGGCGGGTTCGTCCGCCGCGCCCGAGGCAAGGCGCCGGGCCTGGGCGCGGCCGACCTCGGCGGCGCGGTGCAGGTAGTCGGCGATGACGGCCAGTTCCGTGTCCGAATAGCCGGCCAGGACCTCGCCGAAGGCGCGGCCCGGGGCGTCCCAGGCCGCGCCGATGCGTGCCCGGGCCTCGGGGGCGAGGGCGACCAGGGAGCGGCGGCGGTCGTGGGGGTCGGCCCGGCGCTCGACGATGCCCGCCTTGACCATCCGGTCCACGAGGCGCGTGGCCGAGCCGGAGGTCAGGCCGGTGAGGCGGGCGATGTCGCCGGTGCTGACGGGGCCGGGCTCGATGTCGAGGAGCGCGATGCACTGCAGGTCGGTGGGGTGCAGACCGACGTGATCGGCCAGGGCCTGGCTGAAGAGGGAGTAGTCGGCGTAGTGCCGCTGGCTCTCGGTGACGACGCGCGCGAGCAGTTCGGCGCGGGTCCACGGCTGCGAGTCACCGGGCTGGGAACCACCCGAAGGAAGTGAATCTGTTGACATCGGCTTCTCCATGCTCCAGATTTATCTGTGTGACGCAGAGGGTGTGTCACACAGAATCTGCGCCACGTCTTCATCTTAACCGAGCGCACCACCGACGTGAAAGGAACCACCCGCCATGACGATCCTCGTCACCGGAGGCCGCGGAGCCATCGCCCGGGGCCTCGCCGCGCTCCTCGCCGAGCGCGACGTCCCCTTCCGGCTCGCCTCCCGCGAGCCCGGAGCGGCGGGAGGCTCCGCGCCGCCCGGCGCGGTCCACTGCGACCTGACCGACCCCACGACCTTCCCCGCCGCGCTCGACGGCATCCGCTCCGTCTTCCTCTACGCCGCCGCCGAGGGCATAGACGACTTCCTGGCCGAAGCCGTCCGCGCCGGGGTGGAGCACATCGTGCTCCTGTCCTCCTCCAGCGTGCTGGCTCCCGACGCCCGCGAGAGCGCCCTGGCCGCCTCCCACCTCGCCGTGGAGGAGGCCCTCCTGGCCGCCCCCGTCCGGTCCACCCTGCTGCGCCCCGGCTCCTTCGCGAGCAACGCGCGGAGCTGGTCCTGGCCCATCCGCTCCGGCGAGCCGGTGCTCCTTCCCTACCCGCACGCGCACAGCGACCCGCTCCACGAGGCGGACCTCGTCGAGGCGGCCTTCGCCGTCCTCGCCGATCCGGGTCCGGACGGCCGGGCCCACCTCCTCACCGGGCCCCGGTCGCTGACTTTCGCGGAGCAGCTGGAGATCCTCGCCGAGGTGCTGGGCCGGCCCGTCCGCTTCGAGACGCTCAGTCCGCAGGCGTGGAAGGAATCCGTCGCGCAGTATGTACCGGGCCCCTACGCCGACTCGCTGCTGGCCTACTGGGCCGCGGGGGACGGGAGGCCGGTGGAAATAACCGGCGACCTCCCGCGCCTCACCGGGCACCCGGCCCGCTCCTTCGCCGACTGGGCCGAGGATCACGCCGCCGAGTTCGCGGGCGCGTGAGCGCCCCGCGGACCGCGCGGCCTACCGCACCGGGGAAACGCGAAGGGCCCCGGTCCGCTCGCGCGAACCGGGGCCCTTCCACAGGGTGAGTGACGGGACTTGAACCCGCGGCCACCTGGACCACAACCAGGTGCTCTACCAACTGAGCTACACCCACCATGCCCGGCGGGAATCCCGACCGGCCGATTAAAAGGGTACAGGGTCCGAGAGGGTGCTCGCTCCCACCTTTTCCCCGGCCCGCGGGGCCCCGCGCGGCAGGCCGCTATTCGGCGGGGATGACGTGCTTGGCGGCGATGGTCCGGGCGGTGTCCGAGTCCGGGCCCGGCTGCGGGACGAAGACCGCCTCGCGGTAGTAGCGCAGCTCGGCGATGGACTCCTTGATGTCCGCGAGCGCCCGGTGGTTGCCGCTCTTGGGCGGACTGTTGAAGTAGGCCCGCGGGTACCAGCGGCGCGCCAGCTCCTTGACCGAGGACACGTCCACGATCCGGTAGTGCATGTAGGCCTCGAGCGTGGCCATGTCGCGCAGCAGGAAACCGCGGTCGGTGCCGACCGAGTTCCCGCACAGCGGGGCCTTGCCCGGTTCCTTCACGTGCTTGCGTACGTAGGCCAGGACCTGGGCCTCGGCATCCGCGAGGGTGGTCCCGCCGGCCAGCTCGTCGAGCAGGCCGGACGAGGTGTGCATCTCGCGCACCACGTCGGGCATGGTCTCCAGGGCGGCGTCCGGCGGGCGGATCACGATGTCCACGCCTTCGCCGAGCACGTTGAGCTCCGAGTCGGTGACCAGTGCGGCCACCTCGATAAGTGCGTCGTCCGCCAACGAGAGCCCGGTCATCTCGCAGTCGATCCACACCATGCGATCGTTCATGCGTCCCACCTTATGCGGAGCTTTCCTTTCCACGGACCCCCCGGAGGGCGCCGGTGATGCGCCCGCCGGACGCGCAGGTGCCCCCGGCCCTGATCAAGGGCCGGGGGCACCTGCCGTTCAGCGGTGTCCGCCCGGGGCGGGGACTACGCGTGCTCGCGCAGGACCCGGCCGGGGGAGTACAGCTCGGTCACCGACGGTCCGGTGGCCGCCAGGGCGGCCGCGGCCCGCTGGGGCTGCGGTGTGCGCTGGTGCGGAACGGGCCCGTCCGAGAGCTGCCCCACCTGCGAGGCGTCGGCCTGCGGCCGGCGCGCCCGGTAGGCGGAGCGGTAGGCGGCGGGAGAGGACCCCAGCTGCCGGCGGAAGTGCCCGCGCAGCGCGACCGGCGAGCGGAAGCCGCAGCGGCCGGCCACCTCGTCGACCGAGTAGTCGGAGGTCTCCAGCAGCCGCTGCGCCTGGAGCACCCGCTGGGTGATCAGCCATTGCAGCGGCGCACTGCCGGTAAGCGAACGGAACCGCCGGTCGAAGGTGCGCCTGCTCATGTAGGCGCGCGCCGCCAGCGTCTCCACGTCGAACTGCTCGTGGAGGTGCTCCAGCGCCCAGGCGACGACCTCGGCGAGCGGGTCGGCGCCGATCTCCTCCGGCAGCGACCGGTCGAGGTAGCGCTCCTGGCCCCCGGTGCGGCGCGGCGGCACGACGAGCCGGCGGGCCAGTGCCCCGGCCGCCTCGCTGCCGTGGTCCGTGCGCACGATGTGGAGGCACAGGTCGATTCCGGCCGCGGTGCCCGCGGACGTCAGCACGTCGCCGTCGTCCACGAAGAGTTCGCGCGGGTCGACATGGACGGACGGATACCGCTTGGCCAGCGTCGGCGCGTACATCCAGTGCGTCGTCGCGGGCCGGCCGTCCAGCAGACCGGCGGCGGCGAGCACGAAGGCCCCCGTGCACAGTCCGACGATCCGGGCCCCCTCCTCGTGCGCCTGACGCAGTGCGTCGAGCGCCTCGGGCGGCGGCGGCGAAGTGATGGAGCGCCAGGCCGGAACGACGACCGTGCCTGCCCGGGCGATCGCCTCCAACCCGTACGGCGCGGTCAGTTCGAGCCCGCCGGTGGTCCGCAGCGGACCGTCCTCCCCGGCGCACACGAGCAGTCGATAGCGTGGAACTCCCGCGTCCTGCCGGTCAATGCCGAACACGGAGAGTGGAATGGAACTCTCGAAGATCGGACCGCCGCTGAAGAGCAGCACCGCAACAATTTCCCTGCGGCGGCGCCCTGCGAGCTTCCGGCCGGCGTCCGCGACGACGGCGGTGGAATCCTGGCTCATGGCGCTAAGCCCCCCTTGGGTGTCGCGACTCCTTGGTCTGGTCGCACCTGCACGTTTCCCCTCGGCCTTGCACGTGGATCCCCCGCCGTAAAAACATGATCGAATCTACTGCGTCCCGTGGTGTCGGCGTGACAAGTTCAGCACGCAGCGCTATGTCGACTTGGCAACTTGGCGAAAAGCATTCGATCAGGAACCCTTCCACTCCGCCAGGCGGGTGGGAAGTGCGCCGTCGGCCCCTGGCCAGTACGCATAGGGTCAGAGCGTTCCCCCGGCGCCGTCGTCCCTGGTGGTGGGGCGCTGGGCCGGGCGTTCCGGCAAGGGCGGGGTCCGGAAGTGAAGTTGGCTTAAAACGTGCGGGCGCGCGTGTGCGAATCAGTCATTCGTGGGGGGAAATCCCGCCGGACCCATGGCAGCCGCGGTGGGTTCCGGCCCCCGGGCGGGAGTGCCGGCCGCGGGGGGCGGAGCCCGGAGGCAGGGCCACCGGAACCCGCGCGGCGGCCCGCAGGGTCTTCTCCGACTGGCGCAGCATCACCCGGCACACCGCCGTGACGGCCACCAGGCCCAGGGTCGCGACCGCGGCCCCGCCGAAGGAGGTCCCGTAGACGACGAGGACCACGGGGACGAGCAGGCAGCTGAAGGCGGCCCAGCGCACCACGTCACCCGCCGGATCGGCGTCGGCCTCCCGGGCGGGGAGCACGGACGAGTGAAAGCAGCGGCGGCGGGACGGGGCGAGGGAGGCGCGTGAAGAGGGGAGGGGTGGAGCAGGCGGGGTCGGCGGAGCTGGCTGGACGGGGTGGACCGGATGACCGGGCACGGCGTACTCCCTGCGCTCTTCCTGGACGGTCGGACCCTTGTCCAACGCCGCGCGGCGGGGCTCGGTCACTGCGCGCAGGGGTGGCTCGTCACTGCCTGTAGGGGACAGCGGCCATTGCCAAGCGGCCCGCGCTCCGGCATGCTCCCTTCGACGCTCTCCAAGGGCGGCAAGGGGCGGCAAGCCCTGTGCACGGCAGGAGTGTCGCCGTACCCTGGGGGTAAGGGCTTGGGAAGATGGTTTCCCGGACAGACCCCCGTCACCCTGAGTCGCCGATTCCGCGCGACCCTGATCCCGAGGACCTTCGCCGAGACGCCCATGGCCGGTCACGAATTCTCCGAACCCGCGGACCGCAAGCGCAAGTCCCTCGCCGACTCCGCGTCGGCCGACCTGCGCGCGGTGGAACAGACACGTCTCGCCTGCGACCCGGCCTTCCGGCACGGGGTCGTGGTCGGATTCGACGGCTCGACGTCCAGCGAACGCGCGCTCGCCTACGCGATCGGCATGGCCCGCCGCTCCGGTTCCGGTCTGATCATCGTCCATGTGGCCAACCGGCTGCCCACCACGGTGTGGGCGGGCTGTGAGCCGCCGGTCTTCGTGGACGTCCCGGACCACCGCACCGAGGTGCTGGGGCTGGAACTCGCCTGCGCCGACTATCTGGCCGAGGTCCCGTGGATCCTGGTGGAGCGGGGCGGCGACATCTGCCACGAGCTGGAGGAGGTCGGCCGCGAGTACGCGGCCGACGCGATCGTGGTCGGCTCCACCCAGGGCTTCGTCGGGCGCCTCTTCGGTTCGGTGGCCGGCCGTCTCGCGAAGCGGGCCCAGCGGCCGGTCGTCGTCATTCCCTGATCCGGGCTCCCCGGGCGGCGCCCCCGCGACCCCTACTCCGTCACCAGTTGTGATCGCCCGGTCACGCGTCCCGTGACCCAGCCGTGACCCGCCGAATGGTGGAATGAGCGGTTGTGAAGGGTACATAAAAGCCGCTGGGACCCAGCACAAAACTGCAGATCGAAGGGAGCCCGCCGTGGACAATGACGTCTCTGCGGGAAGCACGGCCACGACGTCGACCCTGGGGCACCTGGCCCTGGGTCTGACCCTTCTCGCGTTCGGAATCGGCCACACCGGCATCATCAGCGGAGTGTCGGCCGCCGATTCCGTCTCGCTCGCCCTGTACATCGGCGGTCTCGCCCTGTTCGTCTGCGGGATCCTCGAATTCCGCGGCGGCAACGGCTTCAACGGCACGGCGTTCGCCGGCCTCGGCGCCTTCTGGTTCACCTGGGCCAGTGGGGCCGGAGACAAGGTGTCCGCGCACGCGGGCGGAACGTTTCTGGTGCTCTTCGCCCTGCTCGCGCTGAGCCTCGCCGTGGGCGCGGCGAGCGGTCCGTTCGGCCAGGGCCTGTACGGCCTGCTGTGCCTCTCGCTGGTGCTGCTCGCCATATCCGCCTTCGCGGGCAGCGGCTCGCTGGCCAAGGTGGCGGGCTGGGTCGCGGCGGTCGCCGGACTGCTGGGCTGGTACGCGGCCACCGCCGCGCTCGCCAAGTGGCCGATGGCGGTCGGCAGGCGCTCGCGCGGGGCCGTCCCCGCGAGCTGACCGCGGGCGGAACGCGGCCGCCCCTCGTGCGCGGGACGCACGAGGGGCGGTTCGCCGCCCGGGGGCGGGACGGCTATTCGACGGTGACCGACTTGGCCAGGTTGCGCGGCTTGTCGATGTCCCGGCCCAGGGACAGCGCCGTGTGGTAGGCGAGCAGCTGGAGCGGGATGCCCATCAGGATCGGGTCCAGCTCGTCCTCGTTCTTCGGCACCACAATGGTGTGGTCGGCCTTTTCCTGCGCCCGGTGGGCCACCGCAAGGATCCGGCCGCTGCGGGCCTTGATCTCCTCCAGGGCCGCGCGGTTCTTCTCCAGCAGGTCGTCGTCCGGCACGATCGCGACCGTGGGCATCGCGGGCTCGATCAGGGCGAGCGGGCCGTGCTTGAGCTCGGAGGCCGGGTAGGCCTCGGCGTGGATGTAGGAGATCTCCTTGAGCTTGAGCGAGGCCTCCAGCGCGACCGGGTAACCGCGCACCCGGCCGATGAACATCATCGACTTGGCCTCGGCGTACTCGGCGGCCAGCGCCTTGATGTCCTCTTCGCCCTCCAGGATCTCCTGGATCTGGGCGGGCAGCCTGCGAAGGCCCTCGATGATCCGCTTGCCGTCGGTGACGGACAGGTCGCGGATGCGGCCGAGGTGGACGGCGAGCAGCGCGAAGGCGACCACCGTGTTGGTGAAGCACTTGGTGGACACCACGCAGACCTCGGGGCCCGCGTGCACGTACACGCCGCCGTCGGCCTCGCGGGCGATGGCCGAGCCGACCACGTTGACCACGCCGAGGACGCGGGCGCCCTTGCGCTTGAGCTCCTGCACCGCCGCGAGCACGTCGTACGTCTCACCGGACTGCGACACCGCGATGTAGAGGGTGTCGGGGTCCACCACCGGGTTGCGGTAGCGGAACTCGGACGCCGGCTCGGCGTCGGCCGGGATCCGGGCCAGGCTCTCGATGAGGCCCGCGCCGATCAGACCGGCGTGGTAGGAGGTGCCGCAGCCCAGGATCTTGACCCGGCGGATGCCGCGCGCGTCGCGCGGGTCCAGGTTCAGGCCGCCCAGGTGCACGGTGGAGAAGCGGTCGTCGATCCGGCCGCGCAGCACGCGGTCGACCGCGTCGGGCTGCTCGGAGATCTCCTTGTGCATGTAGGTGTCGTGGCCGCCCATGTCGTAGGAGGCGGCCTCCCACTCCACGGTCTCCGGGGTGGCGGTGGTCGTCGTTCCGCTGGTGGTGTAGGTGCGGAAGTCGTCGGCCTTC
This sequence comes from Streptomyces sp. NPDC006529, assembly GCF_040611795.1. Lineage (NCBI taxonomy): Bacteria > Bacillati > Actinomycetota > Actinomycetes > Kitasatosporales > Streptomycetaceae > Streptomyces > Streptomyces sp. NPDC006529. Next base: position 135,558 of record NZ_JBEXPB010000003.1, read on the forward strand.
AGGGTGGCCATCTCGCCGTCGTTGAGGGTGACGACCTGGCGGGTGTGGGCGATCAGCGCGGCGACGTCGGAGGCGACGAGCATCTCCTTCTCGCCGATGCCGAGGATGACGGGCGAGCCGTTGCGGGCGACGACGATGCGGTCGGCGAAGTCGGCGTGCATCACGGCGATGCCGTAGGTGCCCTCGATGACCTTGAGCGCCTCGCGGACCTTCTCCTCCAGGGTGTCCGCCTGGGCGCGGGCGATGAGGTGGACGATCACCTCGGTGTCGGTCTCGGAGGCGAAGACGACCCCGTCGGCCTCCAGCTTGGCGCGCAGCTCGGAGGCGTTGTCGACGATGCCGTTGTGGACGACGGCGACCTTGTTCTCGGGGTCCAGGTGCGGGTGGGAGTTGTGGTCGCTCGGGGCGCCGTGGGTGGCCCAGCGGGTATGGGCGATGCCGGTGGTGCCCGTGAAGCGCTTGGGGACCTTCGCCTCCAGGTCGCGGACCCGGCCCTTGGCCTTGACCATCTTCAGGGCGCCGGACTTGGGGGTGTTGACGACCATGCCGGCCGAGTCGTAGCCGCGGTACTCCAGTCGCTGGAGTCCCTCCAGCAGCAGCGGTGCCACGTCACGCTTGCCGATGTAACCCACAATTCCGCACATACGGTTCTGCCCCTCCTGAAGTTCGGTGTGTGTGCCCGCGGCGGCCCCTGGCCGCCCGGCCGGTTCAGCCGTAGACGATGCGGCGCAGCTGCCGCAGCGACAGCTCCGGCGGCGCCACGGCCCGGTGCGGCAGCTCGGCCGCGATGCGCTCGAAGATCTCCGCGTTCACCGCGCCGCCGGACTGCAGCTCGCGGTGGCGGCGCCGGACGAATTCCTCGGCCGTCTCGTCGAAGTACGCGAGGACGTCGAGCACCACCCGGGCGGCTTCGCCGCGGGGGAGCGCGGTGCTGCGCACCAGGTGGTCGACGAGGTCGTCATGCGACGGGCGGCGATCGGGCACCCGTAGATATTGACCGGAGATCGATCGGAACGCAAAAATCCTGCCCGGAATCGGGCAGGATTCAGCTGGTACGGACCAACGGAAGCGAATAATCCGGTCCTGGTCGGTCAGAAACGACGCAAAACGGCCTGCTTCGCGACCGAGAACTCGTCCTCCGTGAGTACTCCCACCCGATGCAGGTCGGCCAGCTCGCGCAGCCGCCGCAGCAGGGCGTCGTGGTCCGCCACCATCGTCTCCCCGGCCGACGGCTCCTGCGCCCAGGCCGGCGGAACGGCGTCCCGCGGGGCCGCCGGGTGCGGCAGCCGCGCCAGCACGGCCGCCGCCACCAGAGCCATCAGCGGGTCCTTCTTGAAGCCGAACAGCTCCACGGCGTACGGGTCGTACTTCGGCGCGGGAGCGGGCGGCGCGCCCGTCAGGGCGAAACGGAGGTAGCCGGTCTCGATCCCCGCCGCGGGGAACCACTCCACCGACCGCAGGTCGGCCGCCCGGAAGTCCCGCGGGCCCGCGGACCTCTTCGACTCCTCGGTCTTCCAGTTCCAGTCCAGCGCGATCCGGTCCCCGTCGAAGGACACCGATCCGTCCCCGGCGCTCACCGAGAGCGGCACCGCGGGCCCCGGCAGCAGGTAGCCGGTCACGGGCCCTGCGTCCATCCCGTCCAGCAGCAGCGCACGCCGCACCTCGTCCACGAAGTACTCCGCGACGCCCGCGCGGTCCGCCACCGTCAGCACGTACGGGTCCGAGCCCTCCGGCAGCCGCCCGCCCGCCACCTGGAGCAGGGGATCGGCCCCGTCCCGCAGCCGCAGCCGCAACCGCCCCGCCTTGCGCCCCGGTTCGAAGGAGATCCCCGCCAGTGCCCCCAGCGGCACGGCCACCTCACCGAGGGTCTGCCGCAGCAGCCCCACCCCCTTGTCGTGGCCCGGCACGATGCGCACCGCGTCCCCGTCGAAGCTCCAATTGCCATCCTTCTGGATGATTTCCGCCATGCCCGGATTCTCGCACCGTGCGCACGGCCGTTCCTGGCCTATACCTGGGCTCATGAGAGTCCCGCGCACCTTCGCCGCCCTGCTGGTCCTCATGGCGGCGGTCTCCTGCTCCGCGGCCCAGGGCGACGACGCGAAACCGGGGGCCCCGGCGCCCGTGCTGCCCGCCTTCCAGCGGCTGCTCCCGGCGCCCGAACGGGCCGTAGCGGCCGCCCCGGGCACCGGCTACCCCCTCGGTCCGGGCACGGTGATCCGCGCCGATCCCTCCTCGCCGGACACCCGGGAGGCCGCCGACCGGCTCGCCGAGCAGCTGCGCGCCACCAGCGGCCTGTCGTTGCTGGTGGTGGACAGCGACGAGCGGGAGGGGATCCTGCTGCGGATCGACGAGGGGGCCGCCCGGCTGGGGGCGGAGGGGTACGAGCTGACCTCCGGCCCCGGCGCCGTGACCCTGACCGCCCGCACCCCGGCCGGCCTCTTCTACGCGGTGCAGACCCTGCGCCAGCTGGTCCCCGCGGCGGGCGGCGGGCTCGTCCAGGGCGGCACGATCACCGACCGGCCGCGCTTCGCCTACCGGGGCGTGATGCTGGACATCGCCCGCCACTACTTCCCGGTCGGCCAGGCGAAGCGGTACGTCGACCAGCTCGCCCAGTACAAGGTCAACACGCTGCACGTGCACCTGAGCGACGACCAGGGCTGGCGGCTCGCCGTCGACGCGTGGCCGCGGCTGGCGACGTACGGGGGCGCCGGCGAGGTCGGCGCCGGGCTCGGCGGGGCGTGGAGCAAGGAGGAGTACCGCTCGCTGGTGGAGTACGCGCGGGAGCGGCACGTCGAGGTGGTGCCCGAGATCGACATGCCGGGGCACACCAACGCGGCGCTGGCCTCCTACGCGGAGCTGAACTGCGACGGCAAGGCCCCCGCGCGCTACACCGGGATCAAGGTCGGCTTCAGCTCCCTGTGCGTGCGCAAGGAGGTGACGTACCGGTTCATCGACGACGTGCTCGGCGAGCTGGCGGAGCTGACCCCCGGCCGGTACCTGCACATCGGCGGGGACGAGGCGCACAGCACCACCGCCGAGGACTACGCGGCGTTCATGGACCGGGCGCAGGAGTCGGTGGCCCGGTACGGGAAGACCGCCGTGGCCTGGCACCAGCTCGCGGGGGCCCGCCCGGCGGACGGGGCGGTGCTCCAGTACTGGGGGACGGCGTCCACCTCGGCCACCGAGAAGGGGAAGGTGGCGGACGCCGCGAAGAACGGGCACCCGCTGATCCTGTCCCCGGCGGACCGGCTCTACCTCGACATGAAGTACGACGCGACGACGGGGCCCGGGCTGACCTGGGCCGGATACGTGCCGGTGCGCCGGGCCTACGACTGGGACCCGGGGACCTACCTGGGCGGGGCCGGCGTCCCGGAGTCCGCGGTGCTGGGGGTGGAGGCCCCGCTGTGGACCGAGACCATCGGGACCCGGGCCGACCTGGAGTTCATGGCCTTCCCGCGGGTGCTGGGGCTCGCGGAGCTGGGCTGGGCGCCGAAGACCGCGCACGGCTGGACGGGGTACGCGCGGCGGCTGGCGGACCAGGGGCCGCGGCTGGACGAGCAGGGCGTGACGTTCTACCGGGCTCCGGACGTCCCCTGGTCGTGATCCGGGGGCCGGGGAGGCCGGGCGCGCTGTGCGAGGGACCGTATCGCACGGCGCGCCCGGCCCGCGGTCACCGCCGCGCGAAGGGCGCGACGGGGTTCTTGAGGGTGCCGACCAGCTGGAGTGCGGCGGCCGGGTCGGCGAGGTCGACCATCTGCTTGTTGTTGCGCAGCTGGAGCCGGTTCAGGCAGGACAGCTGGAACTCCTCGGCGAAGAGGTCGTAGCGCTCGAAGCGCTCCGCGAGCTGCGGCATCGACTCCTGGTAGGCGTGCCCGCACTCGGCGACCGCCCGCCAGAAGACGGCCTCCTCGCAGATGCCCTCCTCTTCCAAAATGGAGCCCAGGAAGCGGAAGAAGCAGTCGAAGACGTCCGTGAAGATCGACAGCAGCTTCATGTCCTCCGGGATGTCCGCCCGGACCCGCTCGACCGCGGGCGGCAGCACCGCGTCCGGGTCCATGACCACGATCTCCTCGGCGATGTCCTTGAAGACCGCCCGCTTCACCACGCCGCCCTCGATGACGAGGATGGTGTTCTCGCCGTGCGGCATGTAGGCGAGGTCGTACTGGTAGAAGCAGTGCAGCAGCGGCACCAGGTAGGCGCGCAGGTAGGAGCGCAGCCACTCGGCCGGGCTCAGCCCGGACTCCTCGATCAGGGCGCCCACGAAGGACCGCCCCTCGGAGTCGACGTGCAGCAGCGAGGCCATGGTGGCCAGGCGCTCCCCGTCGCGCAGGGACTCCACCGGGGACTCGCGCCACAGCGCGGCCAGCATCTTGCGGTACGGGGAGTACCGGTCGGTGGCGCGCTCGTACTGGCGGTGGTGGTAGCCGATGGCCGCCCGCTCGCGGATGATCGAGAAGTCGACCGAGCGCAGCGTCTCGTCGCTCTGGATCAGCTGGTGCAGCCAGTCGTTGATGGCCGGGGTGGCCTCCATGTAGGCGGCGGAGAGGCCGCGCATGAAGCCCATGTTGAGGACCGAGATCGCCGTCTTGACGTAGTGCTTGCCGGGCGCGCTCGTGTTGAAGAACGTCCGGATCGACTGCTGGGCGAGGTAGGCGTCCTCGCCCTCGCCGAGCAGCACCAGCCGCCGGTTCGCGATCTCGGCCGCGAAGGTGACGGAGGTCTTGTTCCACCACTGCCAGGGGTGGACCGGCATCAGGTGGTAGTCCGCGAGGTCCAGGCCCAGCTCCGCGAGGCGCGCCGCGAAGCCCTCGACCGCCTTCTCGCCCAGCTCCGCGCGGACGAAGGAGTCGTGGTCCAGGCCCGCGCCCGCGGTGAAGGTGGAGACGTCCTTGTGCGCGGCGACCCACACGAGGTGGACGGGGCTCGCGGCCTCCGGGGCGTAGGAGCGGAACTCGTCGACGCCGAAGCCGAGGCGGCCGTTGTTGGCCACGAAGCAGGGGTGGCCCTCTGTCATGCCGGTCTCGATGTCCTGGAAGGAGGACGTGGCGAGGACGGCGGCCGGGACCTGCTCCTTGGTGTACTTGAACGCCGATCCGGCGAGCGTGGAGGAGATCTCCTCCAGGTACACCGGCAGCACCTCGGGGCTCAGTCCGAGCGTCTCGCGCAGCTCGATGTGGAAGTCGAGCGCGTCGAGCGGGAGTTCGCGGCCGTCCCGGTGGCGGCTGACCGAGGACTCCTCGACCGCCCAGTGGTCCAGCGCGCGGCGCCGGGCGGTGAAGCGGTACTCCACGCTCCCGTCGTCGCTGCGGACGGCGTAGCGGTCGTCGCCCAGCGGCTCGGGGGTCAGCAGGCGCTCGTGCGAGAACTCCGCGAGGCCCTTGCGGACGAGGGCGCGGTTGGCCCGCTCCCACAGTGCGGGGGAGAGGTGGGAGACGGCGTCGGCGAGGTTCATATGGAGGCCCCCTGCGCGGCCGTGGCGGCCTCGAACTGCGCGCGGGTGCAGAAGCTCAGCAGGGCTTCCTTCTCCGGCTTGGTGACGGGGCCGTCGGGCACGAAGCCGACCGCCGCGTTGAGGGCGTGCACGGCGGTGTTGCGGACGTCGGGTTCGACGACCACGCGCGCGGTGGCGGGGTCCGCGAACAGGGCCGCCATGACGGTGGTGATGACGGCGCGGGTGAAGCCGTGCACCGGCCGGTCGCTCGGAGCGACCAGGAAGTGCATGCCGACGTCCCCGGTCCGGGCGTCGTACAGGCCGGCCAGCTCCACCCGGCTCGGGTCGTAGCGCTCCATCAGGAAGGCCGGGCGGCCGTCGTGCAGGCCGAGGAACGCGTCGTGGTGCTCGGCCGCGGCGATCCTCATGTACTCGCGCTCGACGTCCGGCAGCGAGGCGTCCTGCATCATCCAGAACGCGGCCTTCGGATCGGTGACCCAGCGGTGCAGCGTCTCCGCGTCGACGAGGGGGTCCAGCGGCCGCAGGGCGAAGGTGCCGAGGGCCGGATCGGTGCGGGTGAAGAAGACGTCGGTGGTGCTCATGCGAGGCTGCCTTCCGGGGCGGCGAACTGCTGGAACGCGATGGACTTCTCGACCTTGTAGTACTCGCGGCCGAGCAGCTCCCCGATGATGTACGCGTTGCGGTACGCGGCCATGCCCAGGTCGGGCGAGGTGATCGAGTGGTTGTGGACCGTCCCGTTCTGGAGGAACACGCCACGGCCGGTGGTGTCGATGCTGTAGTTGCGGGCCGCGTCGGGGCGGCCGTGGGAGTCGAAGTTGAGGCGGTCGCGGACCGGGGCGAGGAACTCCGGCACGGTGTACTTGTAGCCGGTGGCCAGGACCAGGCCCTCGGTGACGAGGGTGAAGTCGCGCTCCTGCTCCTCCTGGCGCAGCCCCAGCGTGTACGCGCCCGCGGTGGTGTCGTAGGCCGCGGAGTTCAGCGAGGTGTTGGTCAGCAGGCTGGTCGGGACCGGACCCGGCGAGGAAACCTTCTTCTGGTAGAGCAGGTCGAAGATGGCGTTGATCAGCTCGCCGTCGATGCCCTTGAAGAGGTTCTTCTGCGAGGTCTCCAGGCGGTAGCGGGTGTCCTCGGGGAGCGCGTGGAAGTAGTCCACGTACTCGGGGGAGGTCATCTCCAGCGTTAGCTTGGTGTACTCCAGCGGGAAGAACCGCGGCGAGCGGGTGACCCAGTTGAGCCGGTAGCCGTGTACGTCGATCTCGGAGAGGAGGTCGTAGTAGATCTCGGCGGCGCTCTGGCCCGAGCCGACCAGGGTGATCGACTTCTTCTTCTGCAGCTCCGCCTTGCCGCGCATGTAGGCGGAGTTGTGCGTGAAGTCGCCGCCCAGGTCCGCGCAGGCCTGCGGGACGAAGGGCGGGGTGCCGGTGCCGAGGACCAGGTGGCGGGCACGGTGCACGGAGCCCTGGTCGGTGTGGACCTCGTACAGGCCGGCGGCCTCGTCGTAGGTGACCTCGGTGACGGAGGTGGAGTACAGGACGTTGTCGAGCCGGTCGGCGGCCCAGCGGCAGTAGTCGTTGTACTCGGCGCGCAGCGGGTAGAAGTTCTCCCGGATGTAGAAGGAGTACAGCCGGTCCTTGTCCTTCAGGTAGTTCAGGAAGGAGAAGGGCGAGGTGGGGTCGGCCAGCGTGACCAGGTCCGACATGAACGGCGTCTGCAGGTGCGCGCCGTCCAGGAACATCCCGGCGTGCCATTCGAAGTGCGGCTTCGACTCGATGAACAGGCCGTCGAGCTCGTCGATCGGCGCCGTCAGGCAGGCCAGTCCCAGGTTGAAGGGACCGAGTCCGATGGCGATGAAATCGTGCGGCCCGCGGGGTTCACGGAGGTCACGAGGCGTGGACAAGGGATTCTCCCAGGTACTGCTCGGCGTGCGCGGCGAGCAGGTCGAGGACGGCCGCGATGTCGGACGTCGTGGTCTGCGGGTTGAGGAGGGTGAACTTGAGGTACTGGTCGCCGTCCACCTTGGTGCCGGCGACGACCGCCTCGCCCGAGGCGAACAGGGCCTTGCGGGCGTGCAGGTTGGCCTCGTCGACCAGGTCGGCGCGGAACTCGCCCGCGTCCGGGCCGGGGACGTAACGGAAGACCAGCGTGGAGAGCTGCGGTTCGACGACGACCTGGAAGCGGGGGTCGGCGGCGATCAGCTTCCAGCCCTCGGCGGCCAGGTCGACGACCTCGTCGAAGAGCGAGCCGATGCCGTCCGCGCCCATCACCCGCAGGGTCATCCAGAGCTTGAGCGCGTCGAAGCGGCGCGTGGTCTGGATCGACTTGTCGACCTGGTTGGGGATGCGCTCCTCGGCCATCCGGCGCGGGTTGAGGTAGTCCGCGTGGTAGGTGGCGTGCCCCAGGGTGTCGCGCTCGCGCACCAGCATCGCGCTGGAGGAGACGGGCTGGAAGAACGACTTGTGGTAGTCGACCGTGACCGAGTCGGCCCGCTCGATGCCGTCGAGGAGGTGGCGGCGGGTGGGGGAGGCCAGCAGGCCGCAGCCGTAGGCGGCGTCCACGTGCATCCACGCGCCGTGCTCGGCGGCCAGGTCGGCGATCTCCTGGAGCGGGTCGATGGACCCGAAGTCGGTGGTGCCCGCGGTGGCGACGACCGCCATCGGGACGAGGCCCTCGCGGACGCAGTCCTCCAGCTCCAGGGCGAGGACCGAGGTGTCCATGCGGCGCTTGCCGTCGCAGGGGACGGAGATGACCGCCTCGTAGCCGAGGCCGAGCATGGCGGCCGACTTCTTGACGCTGAAGTGGCTGCACTCGGAGGCGAAGATGCGCAGCTTCGGGAGCACCTGCGCCTTGGTGGGGCCGGCCTGGGCACCCTGGCCGGCCTGCATGACGGTCCGGCAGGCCTCGTCCCGGGCCAGGAGCAGCGCGTGGAAGTTCGACTGGCTGCCGCCGGAGGTGAAGACGCCGTCCGCGCGGGGGCCGAGGCCGATGCGCCGGGCGGTCCAGTCGACCATGCGGCGCTCGATGAGCGTGCCGCCGATGGACTGGTCCCAGGTGTCGAGCGAGGAGTTGACGGCGGAGAGGACCGCCTCGCCGAGGACGGCCGGGATGACGACCGGGCAGTTGAGGTGGCCGAGGTAGCGCGGGTGGTGGAAGTACACCGCGTCGCGCAGGTAGACCTCTTCCAGTTCGTCCAGGACGAGGGCCGGGTCCTCCAGCGGCTTGTCGAGGTCGATCCCGTTGATGACCGGGGCGAGTGCGTCGACGGAGATGCCGGTGTGGGGGCGCTCCGTGGTGGCGATCTTGGCGGCCACGCGTGCGACGCCCTCGGTGACGGAACGCCGGTAGAGGTCCGCGGTCGTCTCGTTGAGCAGATGCTGACGCATCAACTGGTTCCTCCGGGCGGGGAAGAGGCGGGGAGTGGGCTGGCGTTGATTAGGTTAGCCTAACCTAAGTCGTGCACCAAATAGAGAGGGGCCCCGGCCAAAGCCGGGGCCCCTCTCCCATGTCGCGTACTACAGCGCGGAGTCGGGTTCCTCGCTGGGCGCCTCGCCCGCGTACGCTTCGGCGAGCAGCTGCTCCTCGCTGGTCCCGAGCCGCCAGTACCCGGTGAAGCGCACCGCCCGTCGGTCGACGCACCGTTCCTGCACGACGTGGCGGCGGACCGCCCGCACCGTGCCGGCCTCGCCCGCGATCCACGCGTACGGGGCCTGCGCGTGCGGCGCTTCGGCCGCGCGCAGCACCCGGAGGACCTGGTCGGTGCGCCCGGAGCCCGGCTCCGTGCGGACGATCCAGGTGATGTCCGCGTCCGCCGCGGTCGGGAGCACGATCCGGTCGTCCTCGTGCGGCACCTCGAACCAGGCCCTGACCCGGGCGCCGGCCGGGAGCCGGTCCAGGATCGCCGCGGCCGCGGGCAGCGCGGTCTCGTCGGCGTACATCAGGATCAGGTCGGTGGCCGCGGGCGGCTGGAAGCGGACGGACTTGTTCTCCGCGACGGCCGGGCCGATCGCCAGGATCCGGCGGCCGGAAACCGCCCTGCCCGCCCAGAAGGAGGCGGGGCTCCCGTCCCCGTGCAGGACGAAGTCGATGTCGATCTCGTCCACGCCCTCCTCCGTGCGCCGCTGCTCGCGCACGGTGTACGACCGCATCACCGGACGCTCCTCCTCCGGCATCGCCCGCCAGGCGCCGAACCAGGTCTCCTCGTCCGTGGACGGGAGCACGGTGTGCTCCCGGTGGGGCGGCGGGAGGAAGAGCGAGAGGCTCTGGTCGTAGCCGCCGGAACGGAAGTCCGCGAGCGAGGGGCCGCCGAACGTGACGCGCAGGAAGGAGTGGCCGAGGCGCCGGGTGCGCAGCACGTCGAGCGCGAAGAACCGGAAGTGGGCGACGGCGGCCGGGGCCGGTGCGGTGACGGTCATGCGGAGGGTCCCCCTGGGAGTCGGTGCGTGCGGCGGCCGGAGCGGGCGCGGTGGCGGGCGCGGGCGGCGTCCGCCACCACTGCCGGGCTCAGCCGAGCTTCTTGGCCTTCTCGATGGAGGCGGCCAGGTCCTCGACGAGCTTGGCGGCCTTGTCGTAGGAGTAGATCGGCTCGGTGACGCGCGGGATGACCTGGCCGGCCTTGACGGCGGGCAGTTCGTTCCAGGTCGGCTTGGCCTTCAGGGCCTCCGGCTGGAGGGCGGAGCTGCGGTTGTCGAGCATGATCACGTCGGCCTTGTACTTGCCGGCGTTCTCCCAGCTGAGGCTCTCGAAGAAGCCGCCCGCGTCCAGCTTCTCGGGGGTGACGAACTCGACGCCCAGCTCCTCGAAGTACTTCAGGTCGGCGGAGGTCTTCGCGGTCGAGACGTAGAACATCTCCTCCGCGCCCGAGCCGACGAGCACCTTGACGCCCGGGTTGGCCTTGGTCGCCGCGCGCAGCTTGGCGGAGGCCGCCTCGAAGCGGGCCTTGGAGTCGACGACGTTCTTCGCGTTCATGTCGGCGCCCAGGGACTTCGCCAGCTCGGCCATCCGCTCCAGCGGCTTGGTGAGGGTGACGTCACCGCCCACCGCGATGGCGGCGGCCGGGGCCAGCTTCAGGATCTTGTCCTTGGAGGCCTCCGGGACGTACCAGTACGTACCGTCCCAGGTGTTGGTGAGCAGCAGGTCGGGCTGCAGGGCCGCGTACTTCTCCACGTTGAACTGGTCGTACACGTTGCCGAGGATCTCGACCTTCTTCACGTCCATCGAACCGGCCTGCACGTCCGGCTTGCCGTCCGGCAGGGTCGTCGGCCCGAACACGCCCTTGACCTGGATGCCGTAGTCGTACAGCGCGGCGGCCGTGCCGGTGAAGGCGACGATGTTCTTCGGCTTGGCCTTGAGCGAGACGTCCTTGCCGAGGTCGTCCTTGAACGTCCAGGCGCCCGCGCTCGCGCCGGCCGCGTCCGACCCGCCCTTCTCCGCTTTCGCGTCGGAGCCGCCGCACGCGGTGAGCGCGGCGACGAGACCGAGGGCGCCGCCCGCGGCGATCAGACCGCGGCGGGTGAGGAGGGAGGACCGGGACTTGGGCATGTGGGTGTCCGCTTTCGTGCGTTGCAGGGGCCGCTCTCGGCCGTTCGCAACGAAGGTTAGCCTAACCTCATGCCCTCTGGGTAAGGGGGTCCTAACTTCCGGCTCGAAACGTGATCCGGCGCCCGCCGCGTGAGCGACGGACGCCGGGTCTTCCGTATGTACGGGGCCTCGGTTCAGCCGGCGAAGCCCAGTTCGCGCGCGATGAGCATGCGCTGCACCTCGCTGGTGCCCTCGCCGATCTCCAGGATCTTGGAGTCCCGCCACATGCGGGCCACCGGGTACTCGTTCATGAAGCCGTACCCGCCGTGGATCTGGGTGGCCTCGCGGGCGTTGTCGACCGCTACCGTCGAGGAGTACAGCTTCGCGAGCGCCGCCTCCTTCTTGAACGGCTCCCCGTGCACCAGCCGCGACGCCGCGTCCCGCCAGCCGAGGCGCGCCATGTGCGCGCGCATCTCCATGTCCGCCAGCTTGAACTGGATCGCCTGGTTGTCGCCGATCGGGCGGCCGAAGGCGTGCCGCTCCTTGGCGTACTTCACCGACTCGTCCACACAGCCCTGGGCCAGGCCCGTCGCGAGCGCCGAGATGGCGATCCGGCCCTCGTCCAGGATCCGCAGGAACTGGGCGTAGCCCCGGCCCTCCGCGCCCACCAGGTTGGCGAGCGGCACCCGGACATCGGCGAAGGACAGCTCGCGGGTGTCGGAGGAGTTCCAGCCGACCTTGGAGTACGGCGCCGCGACCGTGAAGCCGGGGGTGCCGGACGGCACGATGATCGAGGAGATCTCGGGGCGGCCGTCCGCCTTGCGGCCGGTGACCGCGGTGACCGTCACCAGAGCGGTGATGTCCGTACCGGAGTTGGTGATGAAGCACTTCGACCCGTTGATCACCCACTCGTCGCCGTCCCGGACGGCCGTGGTGCGGGTGCCGCCCGCGTCCGAACCGCCGTCGGGCTCGGTCAGGCCGAAGGCGCCGAGGATCTCGCCGGAGCACATCCGCGGCAGCCACTCCCGCTTCTGCTCCTCGGTGCCGAACAGGTGGATGGGCATGGCGCCCAGCGAGACGCCCGCCTCCAGGGTGATGGCGACGGAGGAGTCGACGCGGGCCAGCTCCTCCAGGGCGATGCCGAGCGCGAGGTAGTCGCCGCCCATGCCGCCGTACTCCTCCGGGAAGGGCAGGCCGAACAGGCCCATCCGGCCCATCTCGCGGACGATCTCGTACGGGAACTCGTGCCGCTCGTAGAGGTCGCCGATCTTCGGGGCGACCACGTCGTGCGCGAACGCCTCGACGGTGCGGCGGAGTTCCTCGTGCTCGGGGGTGAGCCGGTGGTCGAGGGGCATGGGTCTACTGCTCCTTGTGGGAGAGGGCTTTGACGGTGCGGGAGGGGCTGGGCCGCCCCAGCTGTCCGGCCATCCACACGCTCGTGGCGGTGAGGGCGGGCAGATCGACCCCGGTCTCGATGCCGAGGCCGTCGAGCATCCACACGAGGTCCTCGGTGGCGAGGTTGCCGGTGGCGCTCTTGGCGTACGGGCAGCCGCCGAGGCCGCCCGCGGAGGCGTCGACGACGGCGACCCCGTGCTGGAGCGCGGCCAGGGTGTTGGACAGGGCCTGCCCGTAGGTGTCGTGGAAGTGGACCCCGATCAGGCCGGTGCCCACGCCCCGCTCGTTCAGCGCGGTGAGCAGCGCCCCGACGTGGCCGGGGGTCGCGACGCCGATGGTGTCGCCGAGGCTCAGCTCGTCACAGCCGAGGTCGAGCAGGGCCTTGGCGACCGTGACGACCTGCCGGACCGGGACGGCCCCCTCCCACGGGTCGCCGAAGCACATGGAGAGGTAGCCGCGGACGTGCGCGCCGGCCTCCTTGGCGCGGGCGACGACCGGCTCGAACATGGCCAGGGACTCCGCGACGGTGCGGTTCAGGTTGCGGGCGGCGAAGGTCTCGGTCGCGGACCCGAAGACGGCGATCCGCCGCGCGCCCAGGGCCAGCGCCCGGTCCAGGCCGCGCTCGTTGGGCACGAGGACGGGCAGCTCCGCGGAGACGTCGGACAGCAGCGGGAAGAGGTCCTCCGCGTCCGCCAGCTGGGGCACCCACTTGGGGTGGACGAAGCTGGTCGCCTCGATGGTCGTGAGGCCCGCAGCGGCGAGGCGGTGGATGAACTCCGCCTTCACCGCGGTGGGGACGGAGGTCTTCTCGTTCTGCAGGCCGTCGCGGGCACCCACCTCGTGGATGCGGACCCGGGCCGGGAGGCCGGCTGCGGGGACGGCCATCGGGAGCCCGTTCACTTGTCCTCCCCGGTTGCGGCGGGGGTGACCACGGCCAGGATCTGGTCCATGGCGACCGTGGTGCCGGGGGTCACGTCGAGTTCGGTGACGGTGCCGGCGTGGGGCGCGGAGATGACGTGCTCCATCTTCATCGCCTCCACGACCAGGAGGCTCTGGCCCGCGGCCACCTCGTCCCCGACGGCCACCTTCACGACGGTGACGGTGCCGGGCATGGGGGCGGCCAGGGTGTCGGCGCCGGAGCGGCCGCGGCCGGTGAGGGACGCGGTGACGGGGTCGTGGCGCTGGACGTGCCAGGTGTCGCCGTCGCGGCCGAGCCAGGTCCCCTCCGGGGAGGGGGTGTGGGTGAAGCGGTGGGTGATGCCGTCGAGTTCGAGGGTGACGGTGTTCCGCGTGCGGGTGACGATGCGGCCGCGGGCCGGTGTGCCGGGGCTCCGCCCCGGGCCCCGCGCCTCAAACGCCGGCGGGGCTGGATGTGCCGGTGCGGCTGGAAGTGGCTCGGCGGCGAGGAGCAGTTCCGTGTCCTGGCCCGAGGGGCGGGTGCGGACTTCGACCGGGTCGGCGCCCGGGAGGCGGAAGTGGTGGACGGTCCAGGCGGGAGTGCCGCCCAGGCGCCAGCCGTTGGGGACGCCGAAGGGGTCGACCCACGATCCCTGCGCCGCCGGGCCGTCTTCGGGCGCGGCCAGCAGTGCGGCCGCCGCGTACACCTCGGCCGGGACCCCCTGCGGCAGGAGCTTGGCGAGGTCCCGCTCCACCAGCCCGGTGTCCAGGTCGCCCGAGACCACGTCCGGGTGGGCCAGCAGGCGCCGCAGGAAGCCGGTGTTGGTCTGGACGCCCAGAATCACCGTGTCCGCGAGCGCCGCCCGCAGGGTCCGCAGGGCGCTGGCCCGGTCCGGCCCGTAGGCGATGACCTTCGACAGCATCGGGTCGTAGGTGCTGCCGACCGGCACGCCCTCCGTCAGCCCGGAGTCGGTGCGCACCGCGCCCCCGTTCGGCTCCGAGAGCGCGAGCACGGTCCCGCCGGAGGGCAGGAACCCGCGCGCCGGGTCCTCGGCGCAGACGCGGGCCTCGATCGCGTGGCCGGTGAGGGCGATGTCGTCCTGGCCGAAGCCGAGGGGCTCGCCGGAGGCGACCCGCAGCTGCCACTCCACCAGGTCCAGGCCGGTCACCAGCTCGGTGACCGGGTGTTCGACCTGGAGGCGGGTGTTCATCTCCATGAAGTAGTACGAGGACGGGTCCCCGCCCGGCACGATGAACTCCACGGTGCCCGCGCCGACGTACCCGCAGGACCGGGCCGCCTCCACCGCCGCCGCGCCCATCGAGGCCCGGATCCGCGGGGTCAGCAGGACGCTCGGGGCCTCCTCGACGACCTTCTGGTGGCGCCGCTGGAGGGAGCACTCGCGCTCGCCGAGGTGGACGACGTGGCCGTGGGCGTCCGCCAGGACCTGGATCTCGATGTGCCGCGGGCGGTCGACCCAGCGCTCCACGAGCAGGGTGTCGTCGCCGAAGGAGGACCGCGCCTCGCGCCGCGCGGCCGCGATCTCCTCGCCGAGCAGGGCCTCGTCGCGGACCAGCCGCATGCCCTTGCCGCCGCCGCCCGCCGAGGGCTTGAGGAGGACCGGCATGCCGATCTCCCGGGAGGCGGCGGTCAGTTCGGCGTCGGTGAGCCCGCTGCCCGAGGAGCCGGGGACGACCGGTACGCCTGCCGTCCGTACCGTCTCCTTCGCGCGGATCTTGTCGCCCATCAGGGAGATCGCGCCGGCGGGCGGGCCGATGAAGACGAGCCCCGCCTCGGCGCAGGCCGCGGCGAAGGCGGCGTTCTCCGCGAGGAAGCCGTAGCCGGGGTGGACGGCCTCGGCGCCGGTGCGGCGGGCGGCATCCAGCAGCCGCTCCACCGACAGGTAGCTCTCGGCGGCCGCCGCCGGGCCGATCCGGACGGCCGTGTCCGCCTCCCGCACGTGGCGCGCGTCGGCGTCCGCGTCGCTGAACACGGCGACCGAGCGCACGCCGAGGCGCCGCAGCGTACGGATGACCCGGACCGCGATCTCGCCCCGGTTGGCCACCAGAACAGTGCTGAACATCGAAGAGGTCCTCACGTCACACATCACATCCGGAAGATGCCGAAAGCCGATTCGGCGAGGGGCGCGTTGGCACAGGCGGTCAGGGCGAGTCCCAGGACCTGCCGGGTCTCCAGCGGGTCGATGACCCCGTCGTCCCACAGCCGCGCGGTGGCGTAGTAGGCGTTGCCCTGCTCCTCGTACTGTGCGCGGATCGGGGCCTTGAAGGCGTCCTCGTCGTCGGCGGGCCACTCCTGGCCGGCGCCCTCGATCTGGTCGCGCTTGACGGTGGCCAGCACGGAGGCGGCCTGCTCGCCGCCCATGACGGAGATCTTGGCGTTGGGCCACATCCACAGGAAGCGGGGGCTGTAGGCCCGGCCGCACATGGAGTAGTTGCCCGCGCCGTACGAACCGCCCACGACCACGGTCAGTTTCGGGACCCGGGTGCAGGCCACGGCGGTGACCATCTTCGCGCCGTGCTTGGCGATGCCGCCCGCCTCGTAGTCCCGGCCGACCATGAAGCCCGAGATGTTCTGGAGGAAGAGCAGCGGGATGCCGCGCTGGTCGCACAGCTCGATGAAGTGGGCGCCCTTCTGGGCGGACTCGGAGAACAGGATGCCGTTGTTGGCGACGATGCCGACCGGGTGGCCGTGGATCCGGGCGAAGCCGGTGACCAGGGTCTGCCCGAACTCGGCCTTGAACTCCTGGAAGCGGGAGCCGTCCACGAGGCGCGCGATGATCTCGCGGGCGTCGTAGGGAGTGCGGGAGTCGACGGGCACCGCGCCGTACAGGCCGTACGGATCCGCCTTCGGCTCCTCGGGAGCCTCCACCGACCACGGCGGGGCCGCCTTCGCCGGCAGCGTGGCCACGATGTTGCGGACGATCCGCAGCGCGTGCGCGTCGTCCTCGGCCAGGTGGTCGGTGACCCCGGAGGTCCGCGAGTGGACCTCGCCGCCGCCCAGCTCCTCGGCCGTGACCACCTCTCCGGTGGCCGCCTTCACCAGCGGGGGCCCGCCGAGGAAGATGGTGCCCTGGCCGCGCACGATGACGGCCTCGTCGCTCATCGCCGGGACGTAGGCGCCGCCCGCGGTGCAGGAGCCGAGGACGGCGGCGATCTGCGGGATGCCCGCGCCGGACATCCGCGCCTGGTTGTAGAAGATCCGGCCGAAGTGCTCGCGGTCGGGGAAGACCTCGTCCTGCATGGGCAGGAAGGCGCCGCCGGAGTCGACCAGGTAGAGGCAGGGCAGCCGGTTCTCCAGCGCGACCTCCTGGGCGCGCAGGTGCTTCTTGACGGTCATCGGGTAGTACGTGCCGCCCTTGACGGTGGCGTCGTTCGCCACGATCACGCACTCGCGCCCGCTGACCCGGCCGATGCCCGCGATCACCCCGGCGGCCGGGGCGGCGCCCCCGTACATGCCCTCGGCGGCCAGCGGCGCCAGCTCCAGGAACGGCGAACCGGGGTCCAGGAGGGCGTCCACCCGGTCGCGCGGCAGGAGCTTCCCGCGGGCGGTGTGGCGGGCGCGGGCCTTCTCGCCGCCGCCGAGCCGGGCGGCGTCGAGCCGGGCCCGCAGCCCCTCGGTCAGCTCGCGGTGGGCGGCCTCGTTGGTCCGCCAGGCCTCGGACGCCGGATCGGCGGCGGTCGTCAGCACTGGTGCCTGCTGCATCGCTCGAGCTCCCTTGCTCGGTTAATGAGCGTTAACGCCTTACGCGCCATAGGTTAACGACCGCTAACGGCCCTGTCTAGAATGGATTCCCATGAACACCGGAGCGGCCGTCCCCACCCGTCGCGAGCAGATCCTCAACGAGGCCGCTCGTCTCTTCGCCGAGCGTGGTTTCCACGGGGTCGGCGTGGATGAGATAGGGGCCGCGGTGGGCATCAGCGGCCCCGGCCTGTACCGCCACTTCGCGGGCAAGGACGCGATGCTCGCCGAGCTGCTCGTCGGGATCAGCGAGCGGCTGCTGACCGGCGGCCGCCACCGGGTGGCCGAGGCCGCCGGGGACCCCGCCTCCGTCCTGGCCTCGCTGATCGACGGGCACATCGACTTCGCGCTCGACGACCGCGCGCTGATCACCGTCCACGACCGCGAGCTCGACCGGCTGCGGGACGCCGACCGCAAGCTGGTGCGCCAGCTCCAGCGCCAGTACGTGGAGCTGTGGGTCGAGGTCGTGCGGGAGCTGCACCCGCTGGTGCCGCAGGCGGAGGTGCGCATCTGCGTCCACGCCGTCTTCGGCCTGCTGAACTCGACCCCGCACCTGGGACCGCTCGGCCGCGAGGCCACCGAGTCGCTGCTGCGCCGGGTGGCGCACGGGGCGTTCGGGGCGCTGTCGGGGTGAGGTGGGGCCGCGGCGGGAAGCCGGTCCGCGGGGTCCGCCGGCCGGGACGGAACGGACGCGTCCGGTCCTCCGGCGGCAGAATGGCCCCCATGCCGATAGAGACGTCCGTACCCAGCCGCGCCGAACTCGTCGATCACCTGGTCCGCACCCGGATCGCGGGACAGGTCGCCACGCCGCGCGAGAACAACCTTTCCCACTACCGCAAGCTCGCCAACGGCGACCGCCACTACTGGCTGGGCCTGGAACTGGGCGACCGCTGGACGGACGAACAGGACGTCCTCGCCGTGATGGCGGAGCGCTGCGGGGTCGTCGACGACCCGGCGCAGATGTCCGGCCAGGACACCATCGACCCCGAGCTGACCCTGGACGCCCTCGACCGGATGGCGGCCCGGCTGCGCAAGGCCGCCCTCGACCAGCAGCGCGTGCTGTTCGCGACCGGCCACCCGGGCGGCCTGCTCGACGTGCACCGCGCCACCGCGGCGGCCCTGCGGGCGGCCGGCTGCGAGATCGTGGTGATCCCGGCCGGGCTCATGGCCGACGAGGGCTCCGTGTGGCAGTTCGCGGACGTGGCGGTGCTGGAGCGCGGGGCGACCCTGTGGCACACCCATTCGCCGAACCCGATGGCCGCGATCCTGGACGCCCTGGCCGCCGAGGGGCGGCCGCTGCCGGACCTGGTCGTCGCGGACCACGGGTGGGCCGGGTGCGCGGCCCAGCGGGGCCTGGACGCGGTCGGGTACGCCGACTGCAACGACCCGGCGCTCTTCCTCGGCGAGGCCGAGGGGACCCTCCAGGTGGCGGTGCCGCTGGACGACCACGTGCGGGACCCGCGGCACTACGACCCGCTGGTGGCGTACCTGCTGGACGCGGCGGGGCTGTCCGGCTGACCCGCGCGGCGCAGCGGGCCCCGGCGGCCGCCGCTCAGCGGAGCCAGCCGGTCGTGACGGCCTGGACGGCCGAGCCGTCGAGGTCGGCCAGCTTCGCCGCGACGAAGTCCCGGGCCCACGGCGAGGTCTGGACCCGCAGCGGCACCTCGGGCGCGTCCAGCAGGGCGACGACGGGTCCGGCCGCCTCGGCGGAGGTCTGCGAGGTGTCCGCCCCGTACGAGGACATCGCGTGCTCGACGTACGCCCGCAGCGCGCCGCCGTAGGGACCGGCCGCCTCCACCATCGCGGGGACGTCGAGCCGCTGGCTCGCCACGAACTCGCTGGTGACCGCGCCCGGTTCGACCACCGACACCAGGACGCCGACGCTCGCCGCGACCGGGGCGAGCGACTCCATGAAGCCCTCCACGGCGAACTTGGCGGCGCAGTACGCCTCGTTGAAGGGCTGGCCGACCACCCCGCCGACGCTCGTCACCGTGATGATCCGGCCGCCCGACGCCCGCAGGTGGGGCAGCGCCGCGAGGGTGACCTCCACGACGCCGAAGTAGTTGACCTCCATCGCGGCGCGGACCGGCCCCATGCCCTGCTGCTCGACGGTGCCGGCGAACCCGGCGCCCGCGTTGTTCACGACCGCGTCGAGCCGGCCGTGCCGGGCGACCACCCCGGCCACGCACTCGGCGACCGAGGCCGCGTCGGTGACGTCGAGGCGCGCGACCTCCACGAGGCCGGACACGCCCGCCTCCTCGGCCGCCCGGCGCAGGGCGTCGGCCCGGCCCGTGTCGCGCATCGTCGCGACGGTGTGCCAGCCCGCCCGGGCGGCCCCGACCGCGGCGGCCAGGCCGATGCCGGAGGAGGTGCCGGTGATGAGGACGGTCTTGCGGGTCATGGGGTTCTCCTGGGTACGGGAACGGTCCGGGCCGGGCTCAGGGCCCGTCCGCGGGGGCGGGCGGAGCGGCCGGGGCCGGCGTCGGCGTCCGCCCCGGGGTGGGGGTCGGGTCCAGGTACACGCGGCGGACCGCCGGCCAGCGCTCGCGCAGCTGGGCCTCCGCGTCCTCGCACGCCGCCTCGACCTGGCGGGCCGACGCCAGGTCGTGGAAGTCGATCTTCGCCGCGATCAGCACCTCGTCCGGCCCCTGCACCAGCGTGGTGAGTTCGAGGACCCCCTCGATGTGCGGCACGGACAGCAGCTCCTCGCGGACCTCGGCCCGCATCGGCGCCGGCAGCGGGCGGCCGATCAGGTACTGGGCGTTCGAGCGGCCCAGCTCCCACGCCACCGCGACCAGCAGCAGTCCGATCAGCAGCGACGCGATCCCGTCGTACGCCCCGGACCCGGTCAGCTGCGCGCCCAGCAGGCCGCCCGCGGCCAGGACGAGCCCGATCAGCGCGGCCACGTTCTCCAGCAGGACCGCCTTCACCGCGGTGTCGGGCGTGTGCTTCACGTACAGGCCGAGCGGCGCCCGCATCCGGGCCGCCTCGCCCGTCACCTGGCGCCAGGCGACCAGCAGCGAGTAGCCCTCCAGCAGGAACGCGACGCCGAGGATGACGTACGACAGCGCCGGGTTCCCCGGATCCTCGCCGTGCACCAGTGTGTGGATCCCGTCGTACACCGCGAACACCGCGCCGCCGACGAAGGTGGCGATCGAGGCCAGCAGCGCCCAGATGTAGCGCTCCGGTCCGTAACCCAGCGGATGGGCCTCGTCCGCCGGTCTCGCGCTGCGCTTCAGCGAGGCCAGCAGCAGCACCTCGGTCACCGTGTCGGCCACCGAGTGCGCGGCCTCGGACAGCATGGCGCTGGAGCCGCTGACGATCCCGCCGACCGCCTTCGCGGCGGCGATGCCCAGGTTGGTGACCACCGCGACGAGGACCGTGCCGACGCTCTCGCCGCCGGCGCGCTCGTCGCCGCGGCCCGCATGGCCGGGGCCCTCGTGCTCGCTGCTCGACATGAGCCGACGGTACAAGCGCCGCCCGCGCTACGCGCGCGGGACGCGCACCACGCCCTCCTGGATGACGGTGACGGCGAGCCGCCCCTCCCGGGTCCAGATCCTGGCCTGGCCCAGGCCCCGGCCGGCGGCCGAGGAGGGGGACTCCTGGTCGTACAGCAGCCACTCGTCCGCGCGGAACGGCCGGTGGAACCACATCGCGTGGTCCAGCGAGGCGCCGACGACGTCTCCGACCGCCCAGCCGCCCCGGCCGTGCGCGAGCAGCACCGAGTCGAGCAGGGTCATGTCCGAAACGTAGGTGGCCAGGCAGGTGTGCAGCAGGGGGTCGTCGCTCTCCAGCTTGCCCGCGGTCCGGAACCACACCTGCGAGCGCGGCTCGACCGGCTCGCCGACGCTGCCCCACGGCGGGGTCGTCGCGTACCGCAGGTCCACCGCGCCCCGCGCCTCGATCAGCCGCTCCACCGTGCCCGGGTCGCGGAAGACGTCCCGGTAGCGCGGGAGGGACTCGGCGGCCGTCGGCAGGGTCTCCGGATCGGGCGCGTCCGGCATCGCGGCCTGGTGGTCCAGGCCCTCCTCGGCGGTCTGGAAGGACGCCGAGAGGTGGAAGATCGGCTGCCCGTGCTGGACGGCGACGACCCGGCGCGTGGTGAAGGAGCGCCCGTCGCGGATCCGGTCGACGGAGTAGACGATGGGCGCGCCGGGGTCACCGGCGCGCAGGAAGTACGAGTGCAGCGAGTGCGCCGTGCGGTCCTCGGGCACGGTACGGCCGGCCGCGACCATGGCCTGGGCCGCGACCTGACCGCCGAAGACGCGCGGTACCAGCGCCGAACGGCTGGTACCGCGGAAGATGTTCTCCTCGATCTGCTCCAGGTCGAGCAGATCGAGGAGCGTCGTCAGTGCGTCGTTCACCGTGGAAGGCTGCGCGCCGTACGTCCCTTACAGGCCCATCGACTTGGCGATGATGGACTTCATGACCTCGCTGGTGCCGCCGTAGATGCGGTTCACGCGGTTGTCGGCGTACAGACGGGCGATCGGGTACTCGTTCATGTAGCCGTAGCCGCCGTGCAGCTGGAGGCACTTGTCGATCACGCGGTGCGCGACCTCGGTGCAGAACAGCTTCGCGGACGCGGCCTCGGCGGCGGTCAGCTCACCGGCGTCCAGGGCCTCCAGGGCGCGGTCGGCGACGGCCTCGGCGGCGTCCACCTCGGCCTGGCAGGAGGCCAGTTCGAACTTGGTGTTCTGGAAGTGCGCGACCGGCTTGCCGAAGACGGTGCGGTCGGTCACGTACTGCTGGGCGAACCGGACGGCGGCCTTGGCCTGGGCGTACGCGCCGAAGGCGATGCCCCAGCGCTCCGAGGGCAGGTTGGCGCCGAGGTAGTAGAAGCCCTTGTTCTCCTCGCCGAGCAGGTCCTCGACCGGCACCTTCACGTCGACGAACGCCAGCTCGGCGGTGTCGGAGGTGCGCAGGCCCAGCTTGTCCAGCTTGCGGCCGACCGAGTAGCCCTCGGACTTGGTGTCCACGGCGAAGAGGGAGATGCCGAAGCGGCGGTCCTCGGCCGAGGGGGCGGAGGTGCGGGCGCAGACGATCACGCGGTCGGCGTGCACGCCGCCGGTGATGAAGGTCTTGGCGCCGTTGAGGACGTAGTGCGTGCCGTCCTCGGAGAGCTTGGCGGAGGTCTTCATGCCCGCGACGTCGGAGCCGGTGCCCGGCTCGGTCATCGCGAGGGCCCACATCTCCTCGCCGGTGACGAACTTCTCCAGGTAGCGCTTCTTCTGCTCGTCGTTGGCGAGCATCTTGATGTAGGGGAGGGCGAGCAGCACGTGCACGCCGGAGCCGCCGAAGTTCACGCCGGCGCGCGAGGTCTCCTCGTAGAGGACGGCCTCGAACTTGTGCGTGTCCAGGCCCGCGCCGCCGAACTCCTCCGGCACGTTGATGCCGAAGACGCCCAGCTCGCCGAGCTTGTAGTAGAACTCGCGCGGAGCCTGGCCGGCCTGGAACCACTCGTCGTAGACGGGGACGACCTCGGCCTCGATGAAGGCGCGGATGGTCTCGCGGAACGCCTCGTGGTCCTCGTTGAACACCGTACGGCGCACGGCCGACTCCCTTCGTCGCGGCAGTCAGCCGCCCAATCTAAGCGCTTGCTCAGATTAAGTTACCGGTGAGTTGTCCCTGCTGTCCAGAGTGACGCCGGGCACGCACCACGACGCCCGCGGCTAGAAACCACTGCACACCGCCGAGGAGAAGGGGCCGAGCGCGGTCGCCGTGACCGGCGGAGCGTCGTCCACGGTCACGGAGCAGGTGGCCGCGCCGCCGTCGGCGCCCAGCGTGACGACGAGGGAGCCGCCCTTGACGAAGCCCTTCGTGGTGATCTCCTTCGACCACGGCACGCTCCGGTCGCCGATCTGGCTCGTGGACACGTTCCCGTTGCGCCAGCTGGAGTAGGTGATGGTCACGCCCGCGGCCTGGCCGGTCGCCGCGTAACGGACACGGGCGGTCCGCCCGGCCTCCTGCGACACCTCGTGGGCGAAGACGGCGAAGAGGGCCGCGCACCCGCCGACCAGCAGCAGGAGCAGCCCGAGCAGCACCCACGGCCACCGCCGCCGCCTGCGCGGCGCATGCGGAGGCGGGCCCGGGGGCGGGCCGCCCGGGGGAGGGCGCCGTTCCCATCCTCCCGGCCGCGGCGTGCTGTCCTCCGCTCGGTTCATGTGCCCAGCCTCGCCCCTGCCGCCCCGCTTGTCGCCTCCGGGCGCCTCGGGGGCGGACCGGGTCAGCCGCCCGGTGCGGTGTGCCGCAGCGCGAACCACAGCTCCATGCGCGTGTCCGGGTCGTCCAGGTCGAGGGCCAGCAGGGCCGCGCAGCGGGCGATGCGCTGGCGGACGGTGTTGCGGTGGACCCCGAGGGCGGCCGCGCTGCGGTCCCAGCTGCCGTGGTGGGCCAGCCAGGCGCGCAGGGTGTCCGCGTGGGCCGGGCTCAGCGGAGCGAGCAGCGCCTCGGCGTGCGCGCGGGCCTCCGCCGGATCGAGCAGCGCGCCGATGCCGCCCGGGGTGTGCCGGGCCAGCGGGATGCGGGCGGCCTCCGCGCGCTCCAGGGCCCGCCGGGCCTGGGCGGCGGCCCCGCGCAGCTCCGCGGGGCCCGCGGGCGCTGCGACGCCGAGCCGCCATCCGGATTGCGGGTCCGGGTCCCGGTCGGTGAGCAGGCGCACTCCTGCGGACTCGCGCGGGTCGAGCAGTACGGTGCCCAGCGCGGCCGCCAGGGCCCGCGGATCCCCGGCCCCGCGCGCGTGGACGGCGTACCAGGGCCCCGGTCCCAGCGCCTCGGCCGGATCCCCGTCGAGCAGCAGCCGGGTCAGGGCGGTGGCCTCGTCGCCACCGGGCCGGTGCGCGGTCAGCAGGGCGAGCAGGACGGCGGCCACCGAGGCGATGGTGTGGTCCCCGGGGGCGCGGACCGGTGTGGCGGTCCCGAGGGCCCGCGCGCGCCCGTGCCCCCCGGCCCCGGGCGCGGCGGGGGCCCGGTCCGGGGCTTCCGGGGCGGCGGCGGAGTCGGTGTGCGGCTGCTGCGGGGCGGCCGGGGGGCGGGGCGCCTCGGCGCGGGCCGGGGCGGCCGCCTGCTCCGGGCGGCGGGTCAGGGCGTAGGCCGCCAGCTGCCAGCCCGCGGCCTC
The DNA here is from genome assembly GCF_040611795.1 of Streptomyces sp. NPDC006529. Classification (NCBI taxonomy): domain Bacteria; kingdom Bacillati; phylum Actinomycetota; class Actinomycetes; order Kitasatosporales; family Streptomycetaceae; genus Streptomyces; species Streptomyces sp. NPDC006529. Next base: position 159,687 of record NZ_JBEXPB010000003.1, read on the forward strand.
GGCGGTGGCCGTCGCCGGGCCACCGGGCCGGCCGACCCGCTCCAGCAGCGCGACCAGCGCCCCGGCGGCCGCCGCGGGCGGCGCCGCGCCTGCGGAGCGGCCGTCCGGCGCCAGCTCGACCCGCCCGCCCAGCGCGGCCGCGAGGCGCCGCAGCACCGCCGGGACCGGATCGGGGCGGGCCGCCGCGGCCGCCAGGGACTGCTGGGCCTCGGTGACCCGGCGCAGCTCCCGGGTACGGGCCTCCGCCATCAGCCGCCAGACCGCCCGGGCGACCGCGCTGAAGGGGGTGCCGGGCGGCACCTCCAGCAGTGGCAGGCCGGCCCGCTCGCACGCCTCGGCCAGCCCCGGCGGCACCCTCTCGTGCAGGGGCGCCACGCCGAAGCCGAGCGCCGCGACACCGGCTCCGGCGAGCCGGGCGACGTACCGCTCCGCGTCCTGGGCCGCGGCCGCGCCCGCGCTCAGCAGCAGCTCGCCGCCCAGCAGGTAGGGGGAGGGGTCCGCCATCTCGGAGGCGTGCACGCCGTGCACCGCGGCCTCGGCCGGCCCCGCGAGGTGCCGCAGCCCCAGCTCCCGGTCGCGCAGCAGCGCGGAGAGCGCGACCGGCGGGGTGGGCGGGGGAGCGGACGGGGCAGCGGGTGCGGGGGCCGCTTCCATGGATACTCCGTACACATCGGGAACGCCGGGTGGATGAAACGTACACTTCGCCCGCCCCGGGTGTCCGCTTACGCTCGAAGCACCGCACCCGCACCAACCCCGTAGGACCTCCGGAAGGGCACCCCTCATGAGCACGCAGCCGCGCGGCCCCGTCGACTCCTCCCGCATCCCGCGCTACGCGGGCCCCGCGACCTTCGCCCGGCTGCCCCGCCTGGACGAGGTCGGCTCGGCGGACGTCGCCGTCGTCGGCGTGCCCTTCGACTCCGGTGTCTCCTACCGCCCCGGCGCCCGCTTCGGCGGCAACGCCATCCGCGAGGCCTCCCGCCTGCTGCGCCCGTACAACCCGGCCCAGGACGCCTCCCCCTTCGCCCTCGCGCAGGTCGCGGACGCCGGTGACATCGCCGTGAACCCCTTCAACATCAACGAGGCCGTCGACCAGGTCGAGGCCGCCGCCGACGCGCTGCTCGGCGCGGGCTCGCGCCTGATGACCCTCGGCGGCGACCACACCATCGCGCTGCCGCTGCTGCGCTCGGTGGCCAAGAAGCACGGCCCGGTCGCCCTGCTCCACTTCGACGCCCACCTGGACACCTGGGACACCTACTTCGGCGCCGAGTACACGCACGGCACGCCGTTCCGCCGGGCCGTCGAGGAGGGCATCCTCGACACCGAGGCGCTCTCGCACGTCGGCACCCGCGGCCCGCTCTACGGCAAGCAGGACCTGGACGACGACGCCAAGATGGGCTTCGGCATCGTCACCTCGGCGGACGTCTACCGGCGCGGCGCCGACGAGGTCGCCGACCAGCTGCGCCAGCGCATCGGCGACCGCCCGCTCTACATCTCGATCGACATCGACGTGCTGGACCCGGCCCACGCGCCCGGCACCGGCACCCCGGAGGCGGGCGGCATGACCTCCCGCGAGCTGCTGGAGATCATCCGCGGCCTGTCGTCCTGCAACCTCGTTTCCGCCGACGTGGTCGAGGTGGCCCCGGCGTACGATCACGCGGAGATCACCTCGGTCGCGGCCTCGCACACCGCCTACGAGCTGACCACGATCATGAGCCGCCAGATCTCCGCGGCACGTCAGGGCTGAGCGGCGCGCCGGGGACAGAGCCGAAGGGCCCGCACGACGTGACGCACGACCACGACCTGGTACTCCGTCCGACCCCCGCCCAGACGGCGGCCGCCCTGGCGCCGCCGCCGGGGCGCACGGGCGGGGACCTGGTCGTGGAGACGCTGCGCTCGCTCGGCGCGACCACCGTCTTCGGCCTGCCGGGCCAGCACGCCCTCGGCCTCTTCGACGCGGTCGGCCGCTCGGACCTCCGCCTGATCGGCCTCCGTACGGAGAACAACGCGGCCTTCGCGGCCGACGCGTACGGCCGGATGACCGGCGAGGCGGTCCCCCTCCTCCTCTCCACCGGTCCCGGCGCGCTGATGGCCCTGCCCGCCCTCGCCGAGGCGGCCGCGGCATCCGCCCCCGTCCTGGCCATCGCCTCCCAGGTCCCGACCCCGGGACTGGGAGGCGGCCGGCGCGGACACCTGCACGAGCTGCGGGACCAGGCGGCCTCCTTCCGGGACGTGGTCAAGTCCGTCCACGTCGCCCGCGCCCCCTCACAGATCCCCTCGGTCATCGCCGAGGCCTGGGAATCGGCGCTGACGGCCCCGCACGGCCCGGTCTGGGTCGAGATCCCGGAAGACGTCCTGCGCGCGGAAACCCTCGTCCCCCGGGTCACCGGCATGGACGCGGCCCCGCACGAGCCGGCCCCGCGCCCCGAGCTCACCGCCCTGGCCGCGCACTGGCTGGAGAACGCCGAGCGCCCCGTGATCATCGCGGGCGGCGGAGTGATCCGTTCGGACGCGGCGGGCAAGCTGAAGCAGCTCGCGGAACGCCTGAACGCGCCCGTGGTCACCACCTTCGGCGGCAAGGGCGCCTTCCCCTGGACCCACCCGCTCTCGCTCCAGTCCTGGCTGGAGGACCGCCACATGACGGACTTCCTGGAGGATGCGGACGTCCTGCTGGTGGTCGGCTCGGGCCTCGGGGAACTCTCCTCGAACTACCACACGTTCTTCCCGGAGGGCCGGGTCGTCCAGATCGAGGCCGACCTCGGAAAGCTGGAGTCGAACCACCCCGGGCTCGGCATCCACGCGGACGCGCGCCTCGCCCTCCAGGCTTTGCTGGAGACGGTGGCCGAGCGCCCGGACCCGGGCGCGCCCGAGCGCGTACGCGCCGTCCTCGCGGCGATCGCGGAGCGCCTGGCCGGTCAGGACGTCACCCTGGAGCAGCATCTCCTGGCCTCCATCAGGTCGGCCCTGCCGCCCCGCTCGCCGTCCTTCTGGGACATGACGATCCTGTCCTACTGGGCCTGGTCCGCCTTCGATCCCAAGCACCCCAACACCATGCACTCGGCCCAGGGCGCGGGCGGCCTCGGCTACGCCTTCCCCGCCGCCCTCGGCGCCTGCGCCGCCGAACCGGGCACCCCGGTGCTGGCCGTCTCGGGCGACGGCGGCGCGATGTACTCCCTGGCGGAACTGGCCACCGCCCGCCAGCACGACCTGGACGTGACCTGGCTGATCGTGGACGACGGCGGCTACGGCATCCTGCGCGAGTACATGCACCAGTCCTTCGACGGCCGCACCACGGGTACGGACCTCGCCCGCCCCGACTTCGTGGCCCTGGCCGGGTCCTTCGGCGTCCCGGCGTCCACCACCACCCCGCAATCCCTGCGCGCGGACCTGGCGGCGTCCCTCGCCACCCCGGGCCCCTCCGTCCTCGTGCTCCCCGCGACCCTGAAGATGTTCGCCCCGACCCACCTCTGACGGCGGCCGCCCGGGCCCGCCCCGACCCGCTCCGCAACGGCGTTCGATTGTTGCGGCGGGATGAAAACGACCGGTCGCAGCGTTGGGGCTTCCGGCAGGGCAGGCAGGACGGACGGGGAGGCACCACGTGGCGGCGGCGGAGAAACATGGGAAGGCCGAGGGCTGGGGCAGGCGGCTGACCGGGTACACCTGGCGCTACAAGGCCAATGTGCTGCTGGCGCTCGGCTCCTCGCTCGGCGGCATGGCCGTCATGGCGCTCGTGCCGCTGGTCACCAAGGTGATCATCGACGACGTCATCGGGGACAAGAGCAGGCCCATGGCCCCCTGGGCCGGGACGCTCATAGGCGCGGCGCTCCTCGTGTACGTGCTGACCTACGTCCGCAGGTACTACGGCGGACGCCTCGCCCTCGACGTGCAGCACGACCTGCGCACCGACATGTTCGCGACCATCACCCGCCTCGACGGGCGCCGCCAGGACGAGCTGTCCACCGGCCAGGTCGTCGGCCGGGCCACCAGTGACCTGCAGCTCATCCAGGGTCTGCTGTTCATGCTCCCCATGACCATCGGGAACTTCCTGCTCTTCGGGATATCCCTGGCCATCATGCTGTGGCTCTCCCCGCTGCTGACCCTGGTCGCCGTGCTGATGGCCCCGGCCCTGTGGTTCATCGCGAAGCTCAGCCGCAAGCGGCTCTTCCCGGCCACCTGGTACGCCCAGGCGCAGGCCGCCACCGTCGCCACCGTCGTCGACGGCGCCGTGACCGGCGTCCGTGTGGTGAAGGGCTTCGGCCAGGAGGAGCAGGAGACCGGCAAGCTCCGCGAGGCCGGGCGGCGGCTGTTCGCCGGGCGGATGCGCACCATCCGGCTGAACTCGCGCTACACCCCCGCGCTCCAGGCCGTACCCGCCCTCGGACAGGTCGCGATCCTGGCCCTGGGCGGCTGGATGGCGACCAAGGGCGAGGTCACCCTCGGCACCTTCGTGGCCTTCTCCACCTACCTCGCCCAGCTCGTCGGACCCGTCCGGATGCTCGCGATGGTGCTGACCGTCGGCCAGCAGGCCCGGGCCGGCGTCGAGCGGGTGCTGGAACTCATCGACACCGAACCCGTCATCCGGGACGGCTCCCACGCGCTGCCCGCCGACGCGCCCGCGACCGTCGAGTTCGACGACGTGGCCTTCGGGTACGACCCGGACCGGCCGGTGCTCGACGGGTTCTCCCTCTCCGTCGCGGCCGGCGAGACCGTCGCCGTCGTCGGCTCCTCCGGCAGCGGCAAGTCCACCGTCTCGCTGCTCCTGCCCCGCTTCTACGACGCCGACCGCGGCGCCGTCCGCGTCGGCGGGCACGACGTGCGCGAGCTGACCTACGACTCGCTGCGCGCCGCGATCGGACTCGTCCCGGAGGACTCGTTCCTCTTCTCCGACACCATCCGCTCCAACATCGCCTACGGGCACCCCGGCGCCACCGACGAGCAGGTCGAGGCCGCCGCCCGCGCCGCCCAGGCCGACGGCTTCATCAGGGACCTGCCCGCCGGCTACGACACCAAGGTCGGCGAGCAGGGCCTGACCCTCTCCGGCGGCCAGCGCCAGCGCATCGCGCTCGCCCGCGCCATCCTCACCGACCCCCGGCTGCTCCTCCTCGACGACGCCACCTCGGCCGTCGACGCGCGCGTCGAGCACGAGATCCACGAGGCGCTGCGCTCCGTGATGGCGGGCCGCACCACCCTGCTCATCGCCCACCGCCGCTCCACCCTCGCCCTCGCCGACCGGATCGCCGTACTCGACCAGGGGCGCCTCTCCGACGTCGGCACGCACGAGGAGCTGGAGGGCAGGTCCGCGCTCTACCGGCGGCTGCTGACCGACCCCGACGCGCTCGGCGCCGGATCGCCGCGGGCGGACGAGGCGCCGGCCGCCGTCATCGCGGGCCTCGAACGGGATCTGGAGCGCGATCTCGAACGGGACCTGGAACTCGAAGCGGAGATCGACTCCGAGCAGGTCGGCGCCAAGCGCCGGGTCGCCGACGGCGTCACCCCCGAGCTGTGGCGGCGCCAGGAGGACACGGACGCCGCCAAGGCCCCGGCTCCGGGCGCGGCCGTCACCGCCGGCGCGCCCGGGGCGGGTCATTCCATGGCCGGAGCCGTCGCCGGGATGCCCGCCACCCCCGAGCTGCTCGCCCAGGTGGCCGCGCTGCCGCCCGCCGACGACACCCCGGAGGTGGACGAGGCCCGCGCCGCGTCCGCCGAGACCAGCTATGGCGTGCGCCACCTGCTGCGGGGCTTCTGGGCGCCGCTGGCCATCAGCCTCGCCCTGGTCGCCCTGGACGCGGGCGCCGGTCTGCTGCTGCCGATCCTGATCCGGCACGGCATCGACCGGGGCGTCGAGCGGCTCGCGCTCGGCGCCGTGTGGGTGGCCGCGGGGCTGGCGCTGGCGGTGGTCCTCACCCAATGGGCCGCGCAGTTCGCCGAGACCCGGATGACCGGGCGGACCGGCGAGCGGGTGCTGTACGCCCTGCGCGTCAAGATCTTCGCGCAGCTCCAGCGGCTCGGCCTCGACTACTACGAGCGCGAACTGACCGGCAAGATCATGACGCGGATGACCACGGACGTGGACGCCCTGTCCAGCTTCCTGCAGACCGGCCTGGTCACCGCCGTCGTCTCCGTCTTCACCTTCCTCGGGATCCTCGTCGCGCTGCTCGTCCTCGATGTCGAACTGGCCCTGATCGTCTTCGCCACGCTGCCGCTCCTGGTGATCGGCACGGTCGTCTTCCGCCGCAAGTCGGTGGCGGCGTACGAGCTCGCCCGCGACCGGGTCGGGCTGGTCAACGCCGACCTCCAGGAGTCCGTGTCGGGGCTGCGCATCGTGCAGGCCTTCCGCCGCGAGGGCATCGGCGCCGCCCGCTTCGCGGAGCGCAGCCACTCCTACCGCGAGGCCCGGGTCCGCGGCCAGTGGCTGATCTCGGTCTACTTCCCCTTCGTCCAGCTGCTGTCCTCGGTCGCCGCTGCCGCCGTGCTCATCGTCGGCGCGGGCCGGGTCGAGGCGGGCACGCTGACCACCGGCGCGCTGGTCGCGTACCTGCTCTACATCGACCTGTTCTTCGCCCCCGTCCAGCAGCTCTCCCAGGTCTTCGACGGCTACCAGCAGGCCACCGTCTCGCTCGGCCGCATCCAGGGGTTGCTGCGCGAGCCCACCACCACCCCGCTGCCCGCCGAGCCGCGCGAGGTGCCCGCCCTGCGGGGCGAGATCGCCTTCGAGGACGTCCGCTTCCAGTACGGGACGGCCGAGGAGCGCGGCGCCAAGGGCGACGCGCTGGGCGGCATCAGCCTGCGGATTCCCGCGGGCCAGACCGTCGCCTTCGTCGGCGAGACCGGAGCGGGCAAGTCCACCCTGGTCAAGCTGGTCGCCCGGTTCTACGACCCCACCTCGGGCCGGGTCACCGCCGACGGCACCGACCTGCGCGACCTCGACCTGACGGCGTACCGCCACCGGCTCGGCGTGGTCCCGCAGGAGCCGTACCTCTTCCCGGGGACCGTGCGCGACGCCATCGCCTACGGGCGCCCCGCCGCCACCGACGCCGAGGTGGAGGGGGCCGCCCGGGCCGTCGGCGCGCACGACATGATCGCCACCCTGGACGGCGGCTACCTGCACACCGTGGCCGAGCGCGGCCGCAACCTCTCCGCGGGCCAGCGCCAGCTGATCGCCCTGGCCCGGGCGGAACTCGTCGACCCCGACGTCCTGTTGCTCGACGAGGCCACCGCCGCGCTCGACCTGGCCACCGAGGGCCTGGTCAACCAGGCCACCGACCGGCTGGCGGGCAAGCGCACCACCCTGGTGGTGGCGCACCGGCTGACCACCGCCGCGCGCGCCGACCGGGTCGTGGTGATGGACCGCGGCCGGGTCGTGGAGGACGGCACCCACGCCGAACTGCTGGCCCAGGACGGCCGGTACGCGCGCCTGTGGCGGACCTTCGTCGGCGAGGACGAGCGCGCCGCCGCCTGACCGGCGGCCCGGCCCGCCACGGCCCCCCGGACCAGGTTGCCCCTGCAACCTTCCGGGGGGTCCGTGCGTCGTACGGGTGCGTACGCGTACGGACGACCGAGGGGGGCGAAGATGTTCGGATGGCGGGGGACGGGCCGGACGGCCAGGGCCCTGGGGGCGGCCGGGGCGGGGCTGCTCCTCGCGTCCGGCACGCTGGTGGCGGCGCCCGCCGCCGGGGCGGCGACCGGGGACTGCCCCGGTGAGCTGGTGCGGACGGCGCCCTTCACGGCCGGCGAGATCCGGGTGTACAGGACCCGTACCCAGGTGTGCGCGGTGACCGTGCCCGCGCGGCCGGGAGCGCGGCAGCGGATGGCGGTGAGCGTGCAGCCGCGCGGTGGGGTGCCGGTCGGGGACGCGGGCGCTTTCACCCGGTTCGCCGGGCCCGTCACGGTGCCCGCGGTGAACCGCTGTGTGTATGTAAAGGGGCGGGTGGGGCCGGAAGCGGTCGGCTCCGGCTGGATCCTGTGCTGAGACGGAGTCCCAACGCCCCCTGTTCGATCGTGCGTTGACCCCGCTAGGTTCACCGGTACCGCAGTGAACTCAAGGGGAGGGTGAGAATGCACAAGGCGCTCAGATGGCTGTTGTCGTTCGTGGTGCTCATCGGCACCATGGGCGCGGCGGGCGTGACGGCTCAAGCGGCCACCGCCGCCGGGCCGGCCGCCGCCACGGACATCAAGGACCGGATCCTCGCGATTCCGGGGATGACCCTCATCGAGGAACAGCCGTATCCCGGCTACCGGTTCTTCGTACTGAACTATGAGCAGCCGATCGACCACCGGCAGCCGGGGAAGGGCACCTTCAAGCAGCGGCTGACCCTGCTGCACAAGGACACTTCCCGCCCGACGGTCTTCTTCACCTCCGGGTACAACGTCAACGCCAGCCCGCGCCGCAGCGAGCCGACGACCATCGTCGATGGCAACCAGGTGTCTTTGGAGTATCGATTCTTCACCCCGTCCCGCCCCGACCCGGCCAACTGGTCGAAGCTGGACATCTGGCAGGCCGCCAGTGACCAGCACCGCGTCTTCACCGCCCTCAAGAAGATCTACACCAAGAACTGGCTGGCCACGGGCGGCAGCAAGGGCGGCATGACGGCGACGTACTACGAGCGCTACTACTCCCGCGACATGGACGGCGTCGTCGCCTACGTCGCCCCCAACGACGTGGTCAACAAGGAGGACTCGGCCTACGACCGGTTCTTCACCAAGGTCGGCACCAAGGAGTGCCGCGACAAGCTCAACGCCGTACAGCGCGAGGCCCTGGTGCGCCGGGAGCCGCTGGAGGCCAAGTACGCGGCCGCCGCCGCCGAGAACGGCTGGACCTTCAACACCGTCGGCACCCTCGACAAGGCCTTCGAAGCGGTCGTCCTCGACTACACCTGGGCCTTCTGGCAGTACAGCCTGCTGGCCGACTGCGCGGGCATCCCGACCGCCGCGACCGCCTCCGACCAGGAGATCTGGGACACGGTGGACGCGATCTCCGGCTTCTCCGCCTATGCGGACCAGGGCCTTGAGACCTACACCCCGTACTACTACCAGGCGGGCACCCAGCTCGGTTCGCCCGACATCAAGCAGCCGCACCTGGCCGGCCTGAGCCGCTACGGCTACCAGCCGCCGCGCAACTTCGTGCCCCGCGACATCCCCATGACCTTCCAGCCCGGGGTCATGGCCGAGGTCGACAACTGGGTGCGCACCAACGCCCACCAGATGCTGTTCGTGTACGGCCAGAACGACCCGTGGGGCGCCGAACCGTTCCACCTCGGCTACGGGGTCACCGACAGCTACGTGATGATCGCCCCCGGAGCCAACCACGGCGCCAACGTGGCCAAGCTCCAGGAGGGCGAGCGCAAGCTCGCCACCGCGAAGATCCTCCAGTGGGCCGGAGTCGCCCCGGCGGCCGTGCAGGCCGACCCGAACAAGGCGGCCCCGCTCGCCCGGGCCGACGCCCTGCTCGACAAGCGCGACCTGGAGCGCGAGCCGCAGCTGCGGCCGTGATCCGGTGAACGCTGCCGCTCCCGTGGGCCCCGGGCCCACGGGAGCGGCAGCGTCGCTTCCTGCCTCAGTACGTCAGCCCGTGACCGAGCGGCCAGCGCCCCGGCACCGGCACCGGGAGCCGTCCCGTCGGCCGGTGCGCGCCCGCGATCACCCGGGCGGCCGCGCGCAGTTCCCCGTCCGTCCAGGAGTACGCCGCCAGCGCGGCTGCCACCGGTGGCAGCCGGGCCGGGTCGTACGGGTTGCGCAGGGCCAGCGTGACCACCCGGGCCCCCGCCGCGACCAGGTCCGCCACCAGCTCGTGCGCGGCGCTGTCGCCCTCCGGGACGTTGTAGGTGCACACCAGCACCACGTCGTGGTCCGGGGCCGCGGCCACCGCCCGCTCGCCGGGCAGCGCGGTCGTGGTGAAGCCCAGCGCTCCCAGCTCGCGCGCCAGCACGGTCGTCGGCGGCCCGCCGGTCCCCGTGGGCGAGGCCGGATCGGCGCCGGTGACCAGCAGCTTCGGATAACGCACCGGGTCGAGCGGCAGCAGGCCCCCGGTGTTGGCCAGCAGGGTCGTGGTCCCGGCGGCGAGCGCGTCGGCCCCGGCCAGGTGCTCCGGGGTGCCGACGGTCGACGCCACCCGGGCGGGTACCACCAGCGGGTCCGCCAGCAGGCCCCGGCGCGCCTTCAGTTCCAGGATCCGCAGGACCGATTCCTCGATCCGCCGCTCGGTGAGCTCGCCCGAGCGGACCGCCGCCAGCACACTGCGGTACGCGAGCCCCAGGTCCGGCGGGTTGAGCAGCTGGTCGCACCCGGCCAGGAGCGCGAGGACCGGCACCCGGTCGTCCCCGTACGTCTGGCGGACCCCGGCCATCCCCAGCGAATCGGTGACCACCACGCCCCGGAAGCCCAGGCGTTCGCGCAGGATGCCCGTGACGATGGGCCGCGAAAGCGTCGCCGGGTCCCCGGCGGGATCGAGCGCGGCGAAGACGATGTGCGCGGTCATCACCGCGTCCACGCCCGCCTCGATCGCTGCCCGGAACGGCGGCTCGTCCAGCTCCTCCCACTCGGCGCGGGTGTGCCGCATGACCGGCAGCCCGACGTGGCTGTCGGTGTCGGTGTCCCCGTGCCCGGGGAAGTGCTTGACGGTGGCCGCCACCCCGGCGCTCTGGTAGCCGCCCACCTGGGCCGCCACCAGCGCCGCGACCGCCCGCGGGTCCGCGCCGAAGGACCGTACGCCGATCACCGGGTTGGCCGGGTTCACGTTCACGTCGGCGACCGGGGCGTAGTCCTGGCGGATGCCCATCGCGGCCAGCTCGGCGCCCGCGATCCGCGCGGCCCGCCGGGCGCCGTCGGCCGCCGCCTCGGCGCCGCCGCCCGTGGCCGCGCCCAGCGCCATCGCCCCCGGCAGCTGGGTCGCGGGCTTCCCGATCCGGTTGACGGCGCCGTGCTCCTGGTCGGTGGAGAGCAGCAGCGGGACCCCGGCGCCCTCCGCGCGGGCCGTCCGCTGCAGTTCGTTCGACAGCTCGGCGACCTGGCGGGGGGAGCGGATGTTGTTCGCCCAGCCGAAGTAGATGACCCCGCCCGGGTGGTAACGGGCGATCAGTTCGGCGGCGCTGCGGACGCCCAGCTCGGCCCGGAAGGTGTCCGCGTCGGCCGGGTCGGGCGCGGCCGCACTGTGCCCGTAGATCCGGGTGACGAAGAGCTGCCCGACCTTCTCCTCCAGGCTCATCCGGGCCATCAGCCGCTCCGGGGCCTCTCCGCCCGCGGGACCGGGAGCCCGGCGGTACGGGCCCCCCGGCGCCCGGCGGGGCAGCGCGGAAGCGGCGGCTCCGGCGGCGGCGACGGCGGCCACGGCGGCGGCGGACAGCAGGGAGCGGCGGGACGCGTGGTTCGGCACGCGGGCACGCTAGCGCCGCCCGCCCCCGCAGCGCCTAAGGACACTCGCCGGGTCCCCCGGACGTGGTGGCCCCGTGCTCCCGCAGGGCCCGGACGGCCGCCGTGATCGCGGGCCGCCGGGCAGCCCCCGCCCGCCACAGGGCGTGCAGCCTGCGCGAGGGCGCGGGCCGCAGCGGGGCCGCGACCACGCCCGGCGGCAGCGGACCGCTGCCCAGGCGCGGCACCACCGCGATGCCCAGGCCCGCCGCGACCAGGGCCACCAGGGTGTGGTTCTCCTCGGCGACGTGCGCGACGTCCGGTTCGGAGCCGACCGCCCGCAGGGTGCGCACCAGCCAGTCGTGGCAGACCCGGCCGGGCGGCTGGCAAATCCAGCGCTCTCCGACGAGGTCCGCGCGGCGGACGACGGCCCGGGCGGCGAAGGGATGGGCCGCGGGCACGAGCAGATCGCAGAGGTCGTCGCCGATCACCGCCTGCTCCACCCCGTCGGGGACGGGCAGCGGGGCGATGTCCCAGTCATGGGCCACGGCCAGGTCGGTCACGCCCCGGGTCACCAGGTCCACCGAGAGGTGCGGATCGACCTCGGTCAGCCGGACCTCCAGGGCCGGGTAGCGGTCGGCGAGTTCGGCCAGCACCCCCGGCAGCAGCCCGCGCGCGGCCGAGGCGAAGGCCGCCACCCGCAGCAGCCCGCTGGGCTGTCCGCGCCGCTCCTCCAGGGTGGTCTCGGCCCGCTCCACGATCCCCAGCAACTCCTGGGCGGTGGCGGCGAGGTGGCGGGCCTCGTCGGTGAGCGCGACACCGCGGCCGCGGCGCTCCAGGAGGGTGGTGCGGGTCTCGCGTTCCAGTTTGGCGATCTGCTGGGAGACGGCCGAGGGGGTGAAGCCGAGGGCGGCCGCCGCGCCCGCGACGGAGCCGTGGACGGAGACGGCGTGCAGGGCGCGGAGCCGGGACAGGTCGAGCATGGGGCAATCGTAAGTGCTGCTTCATCCTTGACGGAAGAGATCATCGCTGGTGCTACATGATGCGGCGCGTGATGCTCTTCGTATGCGTCCCGTACACACCGCTCTGGCCGTCCTCGTCGCCGCCGTCTGGGGGGTCAACTTCGTCGTCATCGAGATCGGACTCGGCCACTTCCCGCCGCTGCTCCTCTCCGCCCTGCGCTTCCTCGTCGCGGCCCTGCCCGCGGTGTTCTTCGTGGGCCGGCCCAAGGTCGCCTGGAAGTGGATCCTCGGCGTCGGAGCGGCCCTCGGCATCGCGAAGTTCGGGCTGCTCTTCACCGGGATGGCCGCCGGGATGCCGGCCGGGCTGTCCTCGCTGGTGCTCCAGGTGCAGGCCGTCTTCACCGCCCTGATCGCCGCCGTCGTGCTGCGCGAGCGGCCCGGCCGGGTGCGGCTGGCCGGGATGGCGGTCGCGCTCGCGGGGATCGTCGTCGCGGCCGTGGACCGGGGGACCTCGGCGCCCGTCACCGGCTTCGTGCTGGTCGTCGCCGCGGCCGCGTGCTGGGGGGTGTCCAACGTGCTGACGCGCAGGGCCGCGCCGCCGGACGCGCTGAACTTCATGGTGTGGGTGTGCGCGGTGCCGGTGCTGCCCCTGTTCGGCCTCTCGCTGCTGCTGGAGGGGCCCGGGCGGGACCTGGCCGCGCTGCGCGCCCTGGACTGGTCCGGCGCGGCGGTCATCGGCTACGTCGCCTGGGTGTCCACCGTCTTCGGCTTCGGGGCCTGGGGCTACCTGCTGCGCCGCTACCCGGCCTCCTCGGTGGCGCCCTTCTCGCTGCTGGTTCCGGTCTTCGGGATGTCCTCGGCCGCGCTGGTGCTGGGCGAGCAGATCTCGCCGCTGCGCTGGCTGGCCGCGGCGCTGCTGGTCGGCGGGGTCGCGGCCACCTCGCTCGCTCCGGCGCGGGGAGCCCGTACGCCCCGCGCACCGCTCATCGCGGCGGGTCCTCCCGCAGCGGCAGCCGCCAGTCCTGTCCGGTCAGGGTGACGCCGTACGAACGGTGCTCGCGTTCGGCCACCAGGGTGAATCCGGCGCGCTGGTAGAGGGAGCGGGCGGCGCTCAGCACGTCGTTCGTCCACAGCACCAGCTCCCGGTAGCCGGCCGACCGGGCGAACGCGATCACCGTGTCCACCAGCAGGGCGCCGATCCCGTGACCGCGGCCCGCCGGGTCCACCAGCAGCAGCCGCAGCCGGGCGGTGCCGGGCGCGGGATCGCGCACGCACATCACCGAGCCGACGGGACGGCCGCCCAGCTCGGCGATCCAGACGCGTTCGAGGTGGGGATCGTGGTCCTGGGCGAAATCCGCGACGATCCGCGCGACCAGCCCCTCGAACTCGCTGTTCCAGCCGTATTCGGCGGCGTAGAGGGCGCCGTGCCGCTGCACGATCCAGCCCAGGTCGCCGGGTTCCGGTGGGCGGAGTACTGGCTGCGTGCCGGACGTCTCCATGGCGTCCGAGGATACGGCGCGCCGCGGAGCCGGGGAACGGGGGTTTCCGGCTCCGCGCCGCACCGTACGGGGGACGCGCGGGTGTTCCGGCCGCGGACGGGCTACTTCTTCCCGCCGCCCAGGATCTGGCCCAGCAGGTCGCCGAGGCCGCCGCCGCCCGGGGCGGGAGCGCCCGAGGCCCGGGGCGTACCGGCGCCCGCACCGGCGCCCTTGCCCGCCGCGCGCTTGGCGAAGACGGCGAGCAGTACGGGGATCAGCATCTCGATCACCCGGGCGATGGTGGGGGCGGGGATGCCGGTCTTCTTGGAGACGGCCTCGGAGACGGGCCGGCTCACTTTGGCCAGCACTCCGGCCATCATGCCGCCGCTCAGCAGGCCGCCGCCCAGGGTGGCCACGCCCTGGAGGGGCGGTTCGCTCACCTCGGCGACGGCCTGGCGGACCTGGACGCCGTCGTCGTCGTCCGTGTGGGCCTTCTGCTGGAGGTCGCCGGTCATGGCGCCGACGGTGGTGGCGATCGTGTCGCGCGCGCCGGAGGCGTCGGTGCCCAGCAGACCCGCGATCTCGGTCAGCCTGTCGTCGCCCAGCTCGTTGATCACGTCGTCCTGGAAGGAGGGTTCGCTCATGTCCGAAACGCTACGTCTGCCGCGTTTCACCGGCACCTCGGGTAACGGAAAGATAAAGCCTCGGATCTCTGTGCAACCGTCCTGCCGGATCGCGGGTCATAGGGTGCGTCGGAAACTTCCGGGAGGGGATCTGGGGGGATCGGGAAGTCCGGCGAGGGAGGGGTAACCGTGAGGGGGGCCGGCCGCGAGGCCGGACCCCCTTTCGTTCGTCCAGGGGTTGTCCACAGGGGGGCCGGGCTGTCGGCGCCTGGCGCTAGCGTTGCGCCCATGGGGACGGACAGCGCAGTGAACACGGCAGTGCTCGAAGGGGTTCTGGAACGCATCACCTACGCCAACGAGGAGAGCGGCTACACGGTCGCGCGCGTCGACACCGGGCGCGGCGCCGGCGACCTCCTCACGGTGGTCGGCTCGCTGCTCGGCGCGCAGCCCGGCGAATCCCTGCGCATGGAAGGCCGTTGGGGCTCGCACCCGCAGTACGGCAAGCAGTTCACCGTCGAGAACTACACCACGGTCCTGCCCGCCACCATCCAGGGCATCCGCCGCTACCTCGGCTCCGGTCTGATCAAGGGCATCGGGCCGAAGATCGCCGACCGGATCGTGGAGCACTTCGGCGTCGGGACCCTGGAAGTGATCGAGGACGAGCCGAAGCGGCTGATCGAGGTGCCCGGACTGGGCCCCAAGCGGACGAAGATGATCGGCGCCGCCTGGGAGGAGCAGAAGGCCATCAAGGAGGTCATGATCTTCCTCCAGGGGGTCGGGGTCTCCACCTCCATCGCGGTGCGCATCTACAAGAAGTACGCCGACGCCTCCATCTCGGTGGTGCGCAACCAGCCCTACCGGCTCGCCGCCGACGTCTGGGGCATCGGCTTCCTGACCGCCGACAAGATCGCCCAGTCGGTCGGGATCCCGCACGACAGTCCCGAACGGGTCAAGGCCGGCCTCCAGTACGCCCTCTCCCAGTCCACCGACCAGGGCCACTGCTTCCTGCCCGAGGAGCGGCTGATCGCCGACGCCGTCAAGCTGCTCCAGGTGGACACCGGGCTGGTCATCGAGTGCCTGGCCGAGCTCGCCGCGGATCCCGAGGGCGTCGTGCGCGAGCAGGTGCCCGACCCGCAGGGCGGCCCCCCGCTCACCGCGGTTTACCTGGTCCCCTTCCACCGCGCCGAACTCTCCCTCGTCGGCCAGCTGCGGCGGCTGCTGCGGGCCGAGGAGGACCGGATGCCCGGCTTCGCGGACGTCGACTGGGACAAGGCGCTGGGCTGGCTGGCCGGGCGGACGGGCGCCACCCTGGCGCCCGAGCAGCGGGACGCGGTCAGGCTCGCCCTCACCCGGCGGGTCGCGGTGCTCACCGGCGGGCCCGGCTGCGGCAAGTCCTTCACCGTGCGCTCCATCGTGGAGCTGGCCCGGGCGAAGAAGGCCAAGGTGGTGCTGGCCGCCCCCACCGGGCGGGCCGCCAAGCGACTCGCCGAGCTGACCGGGGCCGACGCCTCCACGGTGCACCGGCTGCTGGAGCTGAAACCGGGCGGCGACGCGGCGTACGACCGGGAGCGGCCGCTGGACGCGGACCTGGTGGTGGTCGACGAGGCCTCGATGCTCGACCTGCTGCTCGCCAACAAGCTGGTGAAGGCGGTGGCGCCCGGCGCCCACCTGCTGCTCGTGGGGGACGTGGACCAGCTGCCGTCCGTCGGGGCGGGCGAGGTGCTGCGGGACCTGCTGGCCGAGGGCGGGCCGGTACCGGCCGTCCGGCTGACCCGGATCTTCCGGCAGGCCCAGCAGTCGGGCGTGGTCACCAACGCGCACCGCATCAACACCGGGCTGCCGCCGCTGACCGAGGGGCTGCCGGACTTCTTCCTCTTCGCCGAGGAGGACACCGAGGCGGCCGGGCTGCTCGCCGTGGACGTGGCCGCCCGCCGCATTCCGGCCAGATTCGGCCTCGACCCCCGCCGCGACATCCAGGTCCTCGCGCCCATGCACCGGGGCCCGGCGGGCGCCGGGAACCTGAACGGCCTGCTCCAGCAGGCGATCACCCCGGCCCGCCCCGACCTGCCCGAGAAGCGGTTCGGCGGCCGGGTCTTCCGGGTCGGCGACAAGGTGACCCAGATCCGGAACAACTACGAGAAGGGGGCCAACGGCGTCTTCAACGGCACCGTCGGCGTCGTCACCGCCCTCGACCTGGTCGAACAGCGCCTGACCGTGCGCACGGACGAGGACGAGGAGGTGGGGTACGAGTTCTCCGAGCTCGACGAGCTGGCCCACGCCTACGCCGTCACCATCCACCGGTCCCAGGGGAGTGAATATCCCGCGGTCGTGATCCCGGTCACCACCGGGGCTTGGATGATGCTCCAGCGAAATCTGCTCTACACCGCGGTGACGCGGGCGAAGAAACTGGTCGTCCTCGTCGGGTCCCGCAAGGCGCTGGGCCAGGCGGTGCGTACCGTTTCCGCAGGCAGGAGGTACACAGCCGTGGCCGCCAGGCTCTCCGGACGCATACCGGTGGGAAACATCACCTAAATGATCGATCATTTGGGCTATCCCCACCCCTTCGGAGGGGGCAGGATGAGCAGCTTGAAGGCACTCAGTGCCGTCACACACACCAAACCCCGACCCCGAGTGCACTCACCTGTGCCAAATGGGGGAAGGTAGAGGCAGTCAGGGCACCTCGAAGAAGAGGCACTACGTCGGTGAGGGATGACGTGAGCGACAACTCTGTAGTACTGCGGTACGCGGACGGTGAATACACCTACCCGGTGGTCGAAAGCACCGTCGGCGACCAGGGCTTCGACATCTCGAAGCTCCGGTCCCAGACCGGTCTGGTCACCCTGGACAGCGGCTACGGGAACACCGCCGCCTATAAGTCCGCCATTACCTACCTCGATGGCGAGCAGGGCATCCTGCGCTACCGCGGCTACCCGATCGAGCAGCTGGCCGAGCGCTCGACCTTCATCGAGGTCGCGTACCTGCTGATCAACGGCGAGCTGCCGACCGTCGACCAGCTCGCGTCGTTCCGCAACGAGATCACCCAGCACACGCTGCTGCACGAGGACGTGAAGCGCTTCTACGACGGCTTCCCCCGTGACGCGCACCCGATGGCGATGCTGTCCTCCGTGGTCAGTGCGCTGTCGACGTTCTACCAGGACAGCCACAACCCGTTCGACGAGAAGCAGCGCAACCTCTCGACGATCCGGCTGCTCGCCAAGCTTCCGACGATCGCGGCCTACGCGTACAAGAAGTCGGTCGGCCACCCGGTCGTCTACCCGCGCAACGACCTCGGCTACGTCGAGAACTTCCTGCGCATGACGTTCTCCGTGCCGGCCCAGGAGTACGACCTGGACCCGGTCGTGGTCTCGGCGCTCGACAAGCTGCTCATCCTGCACGCGGACCACGAGCAGAACTGTTCGACCTCCACCGTGCGCCTGGTCGGCTCCTCGCAGGCGAACATGTTCGCCTCGATCTCCGCCGGCATCAGCGCCCTGTGGGGCCCGCTGCACGGTGGCGCCAACCAGTCCGTCCTGGAGATGCTGGAAGGCATCAAGAACGACGGCGGCGACGTCGACGCCTTCATCCGCAAGGTGAAGAACAAGGAGGACGGCGTCCGCCTCATGGGCTTCGGACACCGCGTCTACAAGAGCTTCGACCCCCGGGCGAAGATCATCAAGGCCGCGGCGCACGACGTCCTCTCGGCGCTCGGCAAGAGCGACGAGCTGCTGGACATCGCGCTCAAGCTGGAAGAGCACGCGCTGGCCGACGAGTACTTCGTCGAGCGCAACCTCTACCCGAACGTGGACTTCTACACCGGTCTCATCTACCGGGCCATGGGCTTCCCGACCGAGATGTTCACCGTGCTCTTCGCGCTCGGCCGCCTCCCCGGCTGGATCGCCCAGTGGCACGAGATGATCAAGGAGCCCGGCTCCCGCATCGGCCGCCCGCGCCAGATCTACACCGGCGAGGTCCTGCGCGACTTCGTCCCGGTCGAGGCCCGCTGACCGCGTCACCGGCCCCGCGCGTACGAAAAGCGCCCCGCCGTCGATCCCCCCACGGGTCGACGGTCGGGGCGCTTTCCTTTCCCCGGTACGGATTCCCCCCACGGGACCCGGACCAGGGTGTCGGTGAGGAGCGCGAACGGCGCTCCGTCAGGGGTGTCCGCCGGGACCCGTTCGGTTCGGGAAGGCCCGCGTCGTACGGGCTTCCCGCGGGCACGTGTCCCGGCCGGCCGGTGCCTGCGGACGTCCCCCAAGACCTCCGTGAACGTCCCCCAAGACATTCCTGGCACCCGCCCCATTAGACCCGCGCCGACGCCCGATGGTTACGTTCCCATCACTGTGATCTGCGTCTCCTGTGAAGGAAATGTGTACGGGCTGCGGAGGCCGCTTTCTAACGGAACGAACGCAACCGGAGGCTGTTGCTCACCACGAACACCGAGGAGAACGCCATCGCGGCCCCCGCGATCATCGGGTTGAGCAGCCCGGCCGCCGCGAGCGGCAGCGCCGCCACGTTGTAGCCGAAGGCCCAGAAGAGGTTGCCCTTGATGGTGCCCAGGGTACGCCGGGAGAGCCGGATCGCATCCGCCGCGACCCTCAAGTCCCCGCCGACCAGGGTCAGATCGGCCGCCTCGATGGTCGCGTCCGTGCCCGTGCCCATGGCCAGACCCAGGTCGGCCTGAGCCAGCGCCGCCGCGTCGTTGACCCCGTCCCCGACCATGGCGACCGTACGGCCCTCGGCCTGCAGCCGGCGTACGACGTCGACCTTGTCCTGCGGCAGCACCTCGGCGATCACCTCGTCGATGCCCACCGCGCGGGCCACCGTCTCAGCCACCGCCCGGTTGTCGCCCGTCAGCAGAACCGGGGTCAGCCCCAGTGCGCGCAGCCGGGCCACCGCCTCGGCGCTGGTCTCCTTGACCGCGTCGGCGACGGTCAGCACGCCGCGCGCCGCCCCGTCCCAGGCGACCAGGACGGCGGTGCTGCCCGCGGCCTCGGCTTCCGCCCGGGCCCGCGCGAGGTCCTCGGGCAGCGTGATCGACCAGTCGGCCAGCAGCTGCTCGCGGCCCACCAGGACGGCGTGGCCGTCCACCACGCCCTGGACGCCGAGACCGGCGAGGGCCCGGAAGTCCTCCGGCACGGGCAGCGAGCCCGCGCGCTCCGCGGCCCCGGCGGCGACGGCCCGGGCGATCGGGTGCTCGGAGGCGTGCTCCAGCGAGCCCGCCAGGCGCAGGAGTTCGCGCGCGTCGGTGCCCTCGGCGGGGTGCACCCCGGCCAGGGTCATCCGGCCGGTGGTGACCGTACCGGTCTTGTCGAGGACGACGGTGTCCACGCGCCGGGTCGACTCCAGCACCTCCGGGCCCTTGATCAGGATCCCGAGCTGTGCGCCGCGACCGGTGCCGACCAGCAGGGCGGTCGGGGTGGCGAGCCCCAGGGCGCAGGGGCAGGCGATGATCAGGACGGCCACCGCGGCGGTGAACGCGGCGGTCGGGTCATCGGTGAGCAGCAGCCAGGCCACCCAGGTGCCGAGTGCGAGCAGCAGCACGACGGGGACGAAGACGGCGGCGATCCGGTCGGCCAGCCGCTGGACCTGCGCCTTTCCGTTCTGGGCCTGCTCGACCAGGGTGGCCATCCGGGCGAGCTGGGTGTCCGCGCCGATCCGGGTCGCCTCGACGACCAGGCGTCCGGCGGTGTTCACGGTGGCGCCGGTGACCGCGTCGCCGACGCCCACCTCGACCGGGACGGACTCGCCGGTCAGCATCGAGGCGTCCACGGCGGAGCTGCCCTCGACGACCGTGCCGTCCGTGGCGATCTTCTCGCCGGGGCGTACGACGAACCGGTCGCCGACGGCCAGCGCGCCGACCGGGATCCGGACCTCGGCGCCGCCGCGCAGTACGGCGACGTCCTTGGCGCCCAGGTGCAGCAGCGCCTTCAGGGCGGCGCCCGCCCTCCGCTTGGAGCGGGCCTCCAGGTAGCGGCCGAGCAGGATGAAGGCGACCACGCCGGCCGCGACTTCGAGGTAGATGGCCGAGGAACCGTCGACGCGCGAGACGGCGCCTGACCGGACGGCGAAGAAGGTGAAGCCGTGCCGCATGCCGGGCATGCCCGCGTGGCCGAAGAACAGCGCCCACAGCGACCAGGCGAAGGCGGCCAGGGTGCCGACCGAGACCAGGGTGTCCATGGTGGCGGCGCCGTGCCGGGCGTTGGTCCAGGCGGCCCGGTGGAAGGGGAGGGCGCCCCAGACGACGACGGGCGAGGCGAGGGTGAGCGAGAGCCACTGCCAGTTGTCGAACTGGAAGGCCGGCACCATCGCGAGTAGTACGACGGGCAGGGCCAGGGCGGCGGAGACGAGGAGGCGCCCGCGCAGCGCGGCGAGTTCCGGATCGGGCGCCGCGTCCCCGTCCGCCGCCGCGCCGGATTCCGCTTGCGGCGCCGGGGCCGGCGGCGGGGGTTCCTCGGCGGTGTACCCGGTCTTGACGACGGTGGCGATCAGGTCGGCCACCTGCACCTCGGGCGCGTAGGAGACCCGCGCCTTCTCGGTGGCGTAGTTCACCGAGGCGCTGACGCCGTCCATCCGGTTCAGCTTCTTCTCGATGCGGGCCGCGCAGGAGGCGCAGGTCATTCCGCCGATCGTCAGCTCGACCTCGGTGGTCATCGGTCCGTCGTGCACTGTGCTGGTCATGTCCGGCTCCAGGGGGAGGGCCGGGTCCGTACGGAACCAGTATGAGCTGGACGGTACGGCCCGGCGGGTGCTGCGGGTGCTGCGGGTGCTGCGGGTGCTGCGGAGTTGCGCGGGGCCCGGTCCGTCGTGGAGGCCGGGCCCGCCGCGGAGGGTCAGGCCCGGCCGGCGTAGGTGTACCCCGCCTCGTCGACGGCGGCGCGCACGTCGTCCTCGGCGAGGGGGGCGGCGGAGACCACGGTGACCTCGCCGGACGCGGCGACGGCCTTGACCGAGTCGACGCCGGGCAGGGCGGTCAGTTCGGCGGTCACGGCGCCTTCGCAGTGGCCGCAGGTCATGCCGGTCACCCGGTAGACGGTGGTGGTCCGGGTGTCCGTCTCGGCGCTCATGTCGTTCTCCTCATCGGGGGCGTGTGCGGTCGCCGGAAGGCGGTGGATCCTTCCACCCTCCTGCCGACGGCTCCAGACTATACCCCTAGGGGGTATCGAAGCGAGCCCCGACGCCCGGGGCGACCGGTGGACAGGGCGTGTTCACCGTATGTAAATGGCGGGTATGTCCGCTTCGGGAAGTCTGACGCTGATCCTGATCATGTCGATCGCGGTGCTGGCGCCCCTGCTCGCCCACGGCGTCTCCCGATGGCTGTCCGTACCCCTGGTGATCTTCGAGATCCTGCTCGGAGTGCTCGTCGGGCCCGACGTGCTGGGATGGGCGGCGCCGGGCCAGGTGATCGACGTGCTCGGCCGGCTCGGCCTGGCGATGCTGATGTTCCTGGCGGGGTACGAGATCCGGTTCGACCGGATCGGCGGCGACACCCTCAAGCGTTCCGCCGCGGCCTGGCTGATCGCCCTGGCCGCGGGGCTGACGGCCGGCACCCTGCTCGCGCAGGGCGGCGGCTTCGGCAAGGGCGTCTACGTCGGCACCGCGCTGACCAGCACCGCGCTGGGCACGGTCCTGCCGGTGCTGCGCGACGCGGGCGACCTGCGGGGCCGGTTCGGGTCCGTGGTGATGGCCATGGGCTCGATCGGCGAGTTCGGGCCGGTCATCGCCATGGCCCTGCTGCTCAGCGGGCGGGCCCCCGCCCGCTCCGCCGCCCTGCTGGCCGCCTTCGGGGTGCTCACGGCGGCCGCCGTGTTCTGGGCGCTGCGCCCGAAGGCGCCCTGGCTCTCGCACGTCATCACCCGGACCCTGGACAGCAGCGCGCAGTTCGCGGTGCGGCTGGTGATGCTGCTGCTGGTGGTCATGCTGGGGCTGGCGCAGGCGCTCGGCCTGGACGTGCTGCTCGGGGCCTTCGCCGCGGGGCTGATCACCCGACTGGTCCTGCGCGGCGCCGCGCCCGACAGTGGCGAGGTGGTGCTCTCCAAGGTCGAGGCGATGGGCTTCGGTTTCCTGGTGCCGCTGTTCTTCGTGCTCACCGGGATCCAGTTCGAACGGGCGGGGGAGGCGGCGGCGCTGGTGGGTGCGGGGATGATCTCGGTGCTGGTGTTCCCGCTGCTGGCGCTGCGGCTGCGGTCGGGTGGTAGGCGGGCGGGGGTGCAGGCCGGCCGGGGTGAGCGGGTGCCGGTCAGCGATGGGGAGTCGTGGTGATCATCGGCTCCAGGTAGCGCAGGAGTACGTCCTTCAGCTCGGCGACGTAGGCGTCCCGCTCGGCGCCCTCGCTGGCGAGCACCAGGTCCAGGGACGACTTGAAGATGCCCAGCACCATGTTGGAGACGTGGGTCAGCCGCTCGGGGGAGAAGTCCGGCGCGTAGGCGCGCAGCACGTCCTCGACCCGGGTGAGCAGGCCGGAGTGCAGCTCCTCGTGCTCCTGGGTCATGCCGGGGACCCCCGAGCCGTGCATCAGGGCCCAGAAGGCGGGGTTCTCGCAGTTGAAGGCGATGACCGGGTCGAGGACCGCGTCGAGCAGCTCGGGCAGCGGCTTGCTCAGGTTCTCGGGCAGGAAGGCCTGGCCGTGCGTGTCGTGGGCGCGCTTGAGCAGCTCGCCGCCCAGCTCGATCGCGATGGCCTCCTTGTTCGGGAAGAACTGGTAGAGCGTGCCCGGGGACACGCCGGCCTCGCGGGCGATGGCGTTGGTGCTCGCCGCGGCGTAACCGGTACGGCAGAACACCCCCGCGGCGGCGGCCAGGAGCTGTGCGATCCGGCGCTCGCCGCGCGCTTGTCGGCGGCGGGGGGCGGGGTCCGGGGCGGCGGGGCCGGTGGGGTCCGGGGTGGTTCCGGGGGCGGATTTCCGCGTCTTCGGCGACTTCGGCGACGTCTGCACGGCCTTCCCGGGTGCGGATGTTTCCGGCATGTCGGGCACTTCGCTCCCCGTCCTTCCCGAGGGTGATTGACAAACGCGAGCTATCGCTCGCATTCTGTGGGAACGCGAGCGACTGCTCGTGTTTGCCAGTCTAGCTTCTGGCAATCACGGTGAAGGGGACACCGAGACATGTCCGAAGTCAAGAAACCGTCGGAGCGGGCGCAGGGACAGGGGCGGGAGTCGGGGCAGGGGCCGGGGCGGGGAGGCGGGCCGCCGGGTCCGGGGTCGGTCGCCGGGCTGGAGATCGGCGGCTGGTCGCGGTTCGTCACGGCCCGGCCGGGACTGTCGCTGCTGCTCGCCCTGATCGTCACGGCCCTGGCCGTGTTCGCGGGCAGCGGCGTCGCCGACCGGATGGCCAGCGGGGGCTGGCAGGATCCGGACGCCCGGTCCACCTACGCCACCAAGGCACTGGAGCGCGAGTTCCCCGCCTCGCAGCCCAATCTGCTGCTGCTCGTGGACGCCGGGGCGGCCGGGGTGGACGATCCGGCCGTCGCCGCCGAGGCGCGCCGGCTGACCGCGCGGCTCACCGCGGAGGAGGGGATCGCCGGAGTCGGTTCGTACTGGCAGGCCAACGCGCCCGCGCTGCGCTCCGAGGACGGTCACCAGGCGCTGATCGCCGCCCGGGTCGAGGGCGACGAGAAGACCACCGCCGAGGTGCTCGACCGGATCGCCCCCGCGCTGCGCGGGACCCACGGCCCGGTGCGGGTCTCCCTCGGCGGGCCCGTCGCCGTACAGAGCGAGGTCACCAGCACCATCCAGGAAGACCTGCTGTGGGCGGAGATGATCGCCCTGCCCGTCACCCTGGTCCTGCTGGTACTGGTCTTCGGCAGCGCGGTGGCCGCCGCACTGCCGCTCGGGGTCGGGATCGTCGCGATCATCGGCACCAACGCGGTCCTGCGCGGGCTGACCGAGATCACAGAGGTCTCCGTCTTCGCCCAGAACCTCACCACCGCCCTCGGGCTCGGACTGGCCATCGACTACGCCTTGTTCATCGTGCGGCGCTTCCGCGAGGAACTCGCGGCCGGGCGGGAGCCCCGGGAGGCCGTGGGCGCCACCCTGCGCACCGCCGGGCGGACGGTGCTGTTCTCCGCCCTGACGGTCGCGGTGTCCCTCTCGGCGATGCTGTTCTTCCCGATGTACTTCCTGCGCTCCTTCGCCTACGCCGGGGTCGCGGTGGTGCTGCTCGCGGCGGGAGCCGCGCTGATCCTGCTGCCCGCGGCGCTCGTGCTGCTGGGGGACCGGGTCAACTCCTTCGACCTGCGGGCGCTGTGGCGGCGCGGGCGGCGCGGGCCCCGTGCGGAAGCCGGCGGCGGCGAGGGCCGGGGGTGGGCGCGTACCGCCGCGCTGGTCATGCGGCGGGCGCCCGTCTTCGCGGTGATCACCACCGCCGGGCTGCTGCTGCTCGGCGTCCCCTTCCTCGGGGTGAAGTTCGGCACGGTGGACGACCGGCAGCTGCCGGCCACCGCCGAATCGCACGTGGTGCAGCAGCACATCCGGGACGGCTTCCCGGGCAACCCCGCGGCGCGGCTCCTCGTGCTCGCCGAGGGCCCGGCCGACGCGTCCGCGTACACCGCCTACCGGAGCAGGCTCAGCGAGCTGCCCGGGGTGGTCCGGGTCGACGGGCCGGTGGGCTCCGGTCCGGGCGGGGCCCCGGGGCAGTACGCCTACTTCTCGGTGGTCGGCGAGGGGGAGGCCGCCGGGCAGCAGGCCCGCGAGCTGGTCGGCGAGGTCCGGGGGGTCGATGCGGACTTCAAGACGTCCGTGACGGGGCAGGCCGCGGTCCTGGTCGACGGGCAGGACGCGATCGCCAGGGGGCTGCCGTGGGCGCTGGCCCTGGTGGTCCTGGCCACGCTGCTGCTGGTCTTCCTGCTCACCGGGAGCCTGCTCATACCGCTCCAGGCGGTGCTGCTCAACGCGCTCAGCCTGACCGCGATGTTCGGGGCGGTGGTGTGGGTCTTCCAGGACGGCAACCTCTCGGGCCTGCTCTCCTTCACCTCCACCGGAGACATCGAGACCACCCTGCCGGTGCTGATGTTCTCCATCGCCTTCGGACTCTCCATGGACTACGGGGTGTTCCTCATATCCCGGATCAAGGAGGAGTACGACCGCACCGGGGACCACGAGGGCGCGGTGCGGACGGGGCTCGCCCGCACGGGCGGCCTGATCACCGCGGCGGCCGTGATCCTGGCGGTGGTGATGGTGGCCATCGGTACCTCGCGGGTGACCAACACCAAGATGCTGGGGCTCGGGATCGCGCTGGCCGTGCTGATGGACGCGATGGTGGTCCGCAGCCTGCTCGTGCCGGCCGTCATGAAGCTGACGGGACGGGCCACCTGGTGGGCCCCGGGGCCGCTGCGCCGGCTGCACGACCGGTTCGGGCTGAGCGAGGGCGGGGAGGCGGGTGCGCCGCGCGAGCCTGCCGCCGGGGCCGCGGAGCCCGTAGGGCTCGTAGAACCCGTAGAACCTTCCGGCCGGGTGCCGGTCGCGCCGTAGCCCGGACCGGACCGCGGACCTCGCGGGCGGTGTCCGGGCCGGGGTGGCGGCACCCCGGCCCGGGCGGCGAACGGCACTCCGCGCGGCGGGAGTCAGTCGTCGCGGCGGCCCCGGTTGCCGGGGCGCCGGGCGACCCAGGCGCGGATCGTGTCGGCGTACCAGTAGGGCTTGCCGACCTCGACGTGGTCGGGCGGGGGGAGCAGCCCGTGCTTGCGGTAGGAACGCACGGTGTCCGGCTGGACCTGGATGTGGGCGGCGATCTCCTTGTACGACCACAGCTTCCGGTCGGTCATCTGGGGCACCTCCTCGTCCACGCCGCGGGGGCGGCCGGGAGGCCGTCGGGGGAGCCAGAGCGTGGACACTGACGATCAATCAAGGTTGTGCCCGGAGAACGACACGGAGTGAACGCAGGGGAGGGGCTGTCGAATGTCTGTGACGCAAGACCCGCGTAATGCGGACACGTGTGACGAGACCCCGACCTCCGTGACACAAGCGGCACGAGGGTCGGAAGGGGCAAGGGCGTGTCGCGCCGGGCCACGGCGCCGATCAGCGGTAGAGAGGGGGCCGTTCCGCCAGTTCGACGGCGGTCCGCGCCCCGCTGCGGGAGGCGGCGAGGCCCGCCTCCGAGACCGCGGCCGCCGCGTAGCCGTCCCACGCGCCGGGCCCCTCGACCCGGCCCGCCGCCGCGGCGGCCACCCACCGGCGCAGCTGGCGGTCGTAGGCGTCGGCGAAGCGCACGGTGTAGTCCTGGACGATCTCACCGCCCCAGCGGCCCCCGGACTGCACCACCATCGCGTGGCCGTCGCCGATCCGGGCGCTGCCCGCCTCGCCCACGGCCTCGCACTGCACCTGGTAGCCCACACCGCAGTTGACGAAGATCTCCACGTCGACGATCGCGCCGCCCGAGGTCTCCAGCAGCACCAGCCGGGGGTCGCGCAACCCCTCGGGGGCCGCACCCGACGGCGTCGGGGACAGCACGGTGACGGCCGTGATCTCCTGCCGCAGCAGCCAGCGGGCCGCGTCCACCTCGTGCACCACCGAGTCGGTGATCAGCATGTCGCTGGTGAAGAAGGAGGGCGAGGAGGCATTGCGGTGGCGGCAGTGCAGGAACAGCGGCCGGCCGATGCCCCCGGCGTCCAGCAGTTCCTTGAGGCGCTCGTACTCGGCGTCGTAGCGGCGCATGAAGCCGACCTGCACCCGCCGCCGCCCGAGCCGTTGCTCCGCCTCCATGATGCGCAGGGCCCCCGCCGGGTCCGGGGTCAGCGGCTTCTCGCACAGCACCGGCAGGTCCCGGGCCAGGGCCCGCATGACGGCCTCCTCGTGCGCGGGTCCGGGCGAGGCGATCAGCACCGCGTCCACCCCGGGTGCGGCTATGGCGGCCGCCGGGTCGGTGTGCGCGCTCGCGCCCTCCAGCGCCGCCGCGATCTCCTTGACCCGGTCGCCGTCGGGGTCCGCCACGGCCACCACCCGGGCCCCGCCGACGGTCCGCCCGATCCGGCGGACGTGGTCGCTGCCCATCTTCCCCGTGCCGATGACGGCGATGCCGAGCGTGCTCATGACTACCTCTTCCAGGGTTCGATGCGACCAGGGGGGCTAACGGGCGCCGCAGGAGCGGAGGTAGGCGCGGGTGCGCCGGGCGATCGGCAGCGGCCGATCCGGCGGGCACGGGTACATGTCCTGCTCCACGATGGCGAAGAGGTCCACCCCGAGCCGCTGGGCCGCCGCCAGCACCGGCTCCAGCGCGGGCACCCCGGCGGGCGGCTCGCACATCACCCCGCGGCCCACCGCGGGCCCGAAGGGCAGCCGCTCCGCGACGACTTCGGCGAGGATCTGCGGGTCCACCTGCTTGAGGTGGAGGTAGCCGATGCGCTCGCCGAAGGTCTCGATCAGTTCGACGCTGTCGCCCCCGCAGTAGGCGTAGTGCCCGGTGTCCAGGCACAGCGAGACCGCGTCCGGATCGGTTGCGTCCAGGAACCGGGCGACGTTCTCCGGAGTGTCGATGTGGGTGTCGGCATGCGGGTGGACCACGATCCGCAGCCCGTACCGCTCGCGCACCTCGCGGCCCAGCCGCTCGGTCTGCCGGGCGAGTTCGCGCCATTGCCCGGCGTCGAGGTTGCGGTCCTCCAGGACCGCCCCCGTCTTGTCGTCCCGCCAGAAGGAGGGGATGACCACCAGGTGCTCCGCGCCCATCGCCTGAGTCAGTCCGGCGATCCGCGACACGTGCGCCCAGGTCTCCTCCCACACGGCGGGTCCGTGATGGAGTCCGGTGAACACCGTTCCGGCCGAGACCTTCAGGCCGCGCCTGCCGGTCTCCTCGGCGAGCCGCGCGGGATCCGTGGGCAGATAGCCGTAGGGGCCCAGCTCGATCCACTCGTACCCGGCCTCCGCGACCTCGTCGAGGAAGCGCGGCCAGCCGGTCTGCCGGGGGTCCTCGGGGAACCACACCCCCCAGGAGTCCGGAGCCGAACCGATGCGGATACGGGTCAACGCGGGCGGGGAGGACGTCATGACGCCACCTTAGGGTGCGAGGCTCGACGGGACAGGCCGCAGGGACCGCAAGAGGAGTGGGAGGACGCTTGTGACCACCGACCCGTTCGACGTGATCACGATGGGCCGGATCGGGGTGGATCTCTACCCCCTGAGAACCGGCGTACGGCTGGCCGAGGCCGAGACCTTCGGCAAGTTCCTCGGGGGCTCACCGACCAACGTGGCGGTCGCCGCCGCCCGGCTCGGCCGGCGCACCGCCGTGATCACCCGGACCGGGGCGGACCCCTTCGGCGCGTACCTGCGCCAGGAGCTGCGCGGCTTCGGCGTGGACGACCGCTGGGTGGGGGAGGTCGCCGCCTACCCGACCCCCCTGACCTTCTGCGAGATCTTCCCGCCGGACCACTTCCCCCTCTACTTCTACCGGCAGCCCAAGGCCCCCGACCTGGAGATCCACCCGGAGGAGCTGGACCTCGAAGCGGTGCGCGCCGCCCGGGTGTTCTGGGTGACGGGCACGGGACTGAGCGCCGAGCCGAGCCGGGCGGCGACCCTGGCCGCGCTGGAGGCCCGGGCGAAGGCCGGGACCACCGTCTTCGACCTCGACTGGCGTCCGATGCTCTGGTCCTCGAAGCCGGACGCCTGGTACGCGCGGGCCCTGGCCCACGCCACGGTCGCCGTGGGGAACGTGGAGGAGTGCGCGATCGCCACCGGCGAGAGCGAGCCGTGGGCGGCGGCCCGCGCGCTGCTGGCCGCCGGGGTGGAACTGGCCGTGGTCAAGCGGGGCCCGGAGGGCGTCCTGGCCGTCCACCGCGACGGCCGCGCGGTGCAGGCGCCGCCGGTGAGCGTGGAGGTGGTCAACGGGCTGGGCGCCGGGGACGCCTTCGGGGGAGCGCTGTGCCACGGGCTGCTCGCCGGCTGGGAGCTGGAGCGGGTGGTGCGCTTCGCGAACGCGGCGGGAGCCATCGTGGCGTCCCGGCTGGCCTGTTCCACGGCGATGCCGCGGACCGACGAGGTGGAGGAGGTGCTGGCGTCATGGCGGTGACCGGGGCATGGGCGATGGCGTACACGGAGCTGCGCGTGCTGGCACTGGAGCCGGGGGAGACGTACCGGCTGGAGTGCGGTGACCACGAGTGGATCGTCCTCCCGCTGGCGGGGGCGTGCGCGGTGCGTAGCCTTGGGCCCGCCCCGGACGACCCCGGGCAGCTCTTCGACCTGCGCGGCCGGGCCGGCGTGTTCGCGGGCGTCACCGACTGCGCGTACCTGCCGCGCGACGGCAGCGCCCGGATCACCTCGCCCGCCGGCGGCCGCTTCGCCCTCGCCGGCGCCCTCGCCACGCGCAGGCTGACCGCCCGCCACGGCCCCGCCGAGCGGGTGCCCGTCGAGCTGCGCGGGGCGGGTAGCTGCTCCCGCCAGGTCAACAACTTCGCCGCCGCGGGTGTCTTCGCGTGCGACCGGCTGATCGCCGTCGAGGTGCTCACCCCGGGCGGGAACTGGTCCTCGTACCCCCCGCACAAGCACGACGAGCACCACCCCGGGACCGAGTCCGAGCTGGAGGAGATCTACTACTACGAGATCGCCCCGCACGGCGCCGCCCCCGGCGTCGGCTACCAGCGTGTCAGTCCGTCCCCGGCGGGGAAGACCGACATCCTCACGGAGGTGAGGAGCGGAGACGCGGTGCTGATCCCCGACGGCTGGCACGGACCGTCCATGGCCGCGCCCGGCCACGACATGTACTACCTCAATGTGATGGCGGGCCCGGGGGAGTCCCGGGAATGGCTCATCCGGGACCACCCCGACCACGGCTGGATCCGGGACACCTGGCCGGACCAGGCCGTCGACCCCCGGCTGCCCTTCCCGGCGGCGGACCGGTCGACCGCGGCGGACCGGTCCGACACGCCGGGTCGGCCCGTCACGGCGCACCGATCGGAGGAGGTCCGGTGAGCGATACCCGTCACCTCACCGTCGCGCAGGCCCTCGTCGCCTTCCTCGCCCGCCAGTTCACCGAGCGCGACGGCCGCCGCACCCGCCTGGTCGCCGCGACCTGGGGGATCTTCGGCCACGGCAACGTCGCGGGGATCGGCCAGGCGCTGCTGGAGAGCGGACCGGAGGCCATGCCGTTCCTCCAGGGACGCAACGAGCAGGCGATGGTGCACGCCGCCGTCGGCTACGCCCGGCGCAGCGGCCGCCTCTCCGCGCACGCCGTCACCACCTCCATCGGCCCCGGCGCCACCAACCTCGTCACCGGAGCGGCCCTCGCCACCATCAACCGGATCCCGGTTCTCCTGCTCCCCGGAGACGCCTTCGCCACCCGGCCCGCCGATCCGGTGCTCCAGCAGCTCGAAGTGCCCTGGGCCGGGGACGTCTCCGTCAACGACACCCTGCGCCCCGTCTCCCGCCACTTCGACCGGATCACCCGCCCCGAGGCGCTGATCCCGGCCGCGCTCCAGGCGATGCGCGTGCTCGCCGACCCGGTGGCGACCGGCGCCGTCACCCTCGCGCTCCCGCAGGACGTCCAGGCGCAGGCGTGGGACTGGCCCGAGGAGTTCTTCGCCGAGCGCGTGTGGTCCGTACGCCGTCCCCGGCCCGACCGCGCCGAACTGGCCGGGGCCGCCGCGGCCGTACGGTCGGCCGAGCGCCCCCTGCTCATCGCGGGCGGCGGCATCCACCACAGCGGGGCCGGAGCCGCCCTGGCCGCCTTCGCCGAGGCCACCGGCATCCCGGTCGCGGCCACCCAGGCGGGCAAGGGCGCCCTGCTCCACGGCCACCCCGCCGAGGTCGGCGGCATCGGCCACACCGGCACCGACACCGCCGCCGCACTGGCTCGCGAGGCCGACCTCGTGATCGCGGCCGGGACCCGGCTGACCGACTTCACCACCGCCTCCGCGACCCTCTTCCAGCACCCCGCGGTCCGCTTCGTCGGGCTCAACCTGGACCCGTACGACGCCCACAAGCTGGCCGCCCGGCCCCTGGTCGGCGACGCCCGCGAGTGCCTGGACGAGCTGCGCGAGGCGCTGGCCGGCCACCGGGTGAGCCCGGAGTACCGCGCGGGCTACACCCGGGCGAAGGAGGACTGGGAGGCGCGCGTGGACCGCGCGTACGCCGCGCCCGACGAGAGCGCCGTACCGACGCAGGTCCAGGTGCTCGGCGTCCTCGACGCCCTGCTCACCGAGGACGACGTCCTCGTCAACGCGGCCGGCTCCCTCCCCGGCGACCTGCACAAGCTGTGGCGGGCCCGCTCGCCGCACCAGTACCACGTGGAGTACGGCTACTCCTGCATGGGCTACGAGATTCCGGCCGCCCTGGGAGCCGCCCTCGCCGCGCCCGCGGACCGGGTGTGGGCCCTGGTCGGGGACGGCACGTACCTGATGAACCCGACCGAGATCGTCACCGCCGTCCAGGAGCGCGTCCCGCTGCGCCTGGTGGTCCTGGACAACCACGGCTACGCCTCCATCGGCGGGCTCTCGGCCGCCGTGGGCGCCGAGGGCTTCGGCACCGCCTACCGCTTCCGGGGGCCGGACGGCGCGTACGACGGCGCGCCGCTCCCGGTGGACCTCGCGGCCAACGCGGCCTCCCTCGGGATGGCCGTCTTCCGCGCCCGCACCGTCGGTGACCTGCGGGAAGCCCTGACGGCGGCCCGCGATGCGGACCGTCCCACATGTGTCTACGTGGAGACCCGAACGCCCGACACTGTGTCGGGCCCGCCCCCCGCGGCGGCGTGGTGGGATGTTCCCGTGGCCGAGACCGCGACCCGTGCGTCGGCGGCCGGAGCCCGTGAAGAGTACGACCGGCAAGCCGCGCAGCGACGTCGCCATCTGTGAAGGAGCAAGGCATGAAGACCGTCAACCACTGGATCGGTGGCCAGACCGTCGAGGGCGCGTCGGGCAACTACGGCCCGGTCACCGACCCCGCCACCGGCGAAGTCACCACCCAGGTCGCCCTCGCCTCGGCCGAAGAGGTCGACGCGGCGGTACGGGTCGCCAAGGAGGCGTACCTGAGCTGGGGCCAGTCCTCGCTGGCCGCCCGCACCAAGGTGCTGTTCGCCTACCGCGCCCTCCTCGACGCCAACCGCGACGCGATCGCCGAGCTGATCACCGCCGAGCACGGCAAGGTGCACTCGGACGCGCTGGGCGAGGTCGCCCGCGGCCTGGAGATCGTCGAGCTGGCCTGCGGCATCACCACCCAGCTCAAGGGCGAGCTGTCGACCTCCGTCTCCAGCCGCGTGGACGTCGCCTCGATCCGCCAGCCGATCGGCGTCGTCGCGGGCATCACCCCGTTCAACTTCCCGGCCATGGTGCCGATGTGGATGTTCCCGCTGGCCGTGGCCTGCGGCAACTCCTTCATCCTCAAGCCGAGCGAGAAGGACCCCTCTGCCGCGAACAAGCTGGCCGAGCTGGCCACCGAGGCTGGGCTCCCGGCGGGCGTGCTGAACGTCGTCCACGGCGACAAGACCGCCGTCGACGCGCTCCTCGCGCACCCCGACATCGCCGCCGTCTCCTTCGTCGGCTCCACGCCGATCGCCCGCCACATCCACACCACCGCCTCCGCCAACGGCAAGCGGGTCCAGGCCCTCGGCGGCGCCAAGAACCACATGCTGGTCCTCCCGGACGCCGACCTGGACGCGGCGGCCGACGCGGCGGTCTCGGCGGCGTACGGGTCGGCCGGCGAGCGCTGCATGGCGATCTCCGCGGTCGTCGCGGTCGGCGCCATCGCCGACGAGCTGGTCGAGAAGATCCGCGAGCGCGCCGAGAAGATCAAGATCGGCCCCGGCAACGACCCCACCTCCGAGATGGGCCCGCTGATCACCGCGGCCCACCGCGACAAGGTCGCCTCGTACGTCACCGGCGCGGCCGCCCAGGGCGCGGACGTGATCCTCGACGGCACCGGCTACACGGTCGAGGGCAACGAGAACGGCCACTGGATCGGCCTCTCGCTCCTCGACAACGTCTCCACCGACTCCGACGCCTACCGCGACGAGATCTTCGGCCCGGTCCTGTGCGTCCTGCGCACCGAGACCTACGAGGAAGGCATCGCCCTCATCAACGCCTCGCCCTTCGGCAACGGCACCGCGATCTTCACCCGCGACGGCGGCGCCGCGCGCCGCTTCCAGCTGGAGGTCGAGGCCGGCATGGTCGGCGTGAACGTGCCGATCCCGGTCCCGGTGGGCTACCACTCCTTCGGTGGCTGGAAGGACTCGCTCTTCGGCGACCACCACATCTACGGCAACGACGGCATCCACTTCTACACCCGCGGCAAGGTCGTCACCACCCGCTGGCCGGACCCCTCGGAAGCCCCCTCGGGCGTAGACCTGGGCTTCCCCCGCAACCACTGACCCACCCCGCCACCCCCGCACCCAGGAACCCCCGGCCCACCCTCACCGGCCGGGGGTTCCTGCTGCCTATTCAGGGGCGCGGCTGTACTGCCCCAGTGCGGCCTTGGACGTGGACCGGTCTACGAGCCGCAGTTCCCACGGTCCGGTGTTTGCGTCGAAGTCCTGCCCGCGCGGAACCGTTCCCCGACTGGTGGGTCAAGCACGGTGAGTGAACAAGGGTCACAGGAGGGGCCACGTGGCCGTGGGGGCGGTGGGGCTCCAGGTGATGTCCGCGTGGGCGTGATTCGGGAGGACGCGGTAGGTGACGCGGGGGTTGCCGGACGCGCGGATGAGGTCGGCGGCCTCGGGGTGGTCGCCGCGGCCGTACTCGGTGTTGAGCCACAGGACCTCGGTGCGGATGCGGTCCCAGGCGAGGGCGTACGTCGAGGAGTCGCCCGCCCAGATCGCGGTCAGGTCGCGCAGCAGTGCCAGCGGGATCAGGCCGCTGCCCAGGGCCGCCGTGGCCGCGTGCCACACCGCGAGCGGGGTGTGGGTCAGGGTGAAGCGGTCCTCGGCCGGGGTGGCGCCGAAGGCGTAGGTGCCGGCGGCGTGGCCGCGGGCGTAGATCCAGTTGGCCGGGCCGGGGAGGGTGGCCGTGCGGATCAGGGCGTAGTGGGCCAGGCCCGCGTGGGTGAAGCGGAGCGCCGGGTCGGGCGGCCAGGGCGCGGCGGAGGCGCCGTCGGGGTCGGTCACGGCGCGGGAGACGAGCGCCGCCAGCCCGGGGTCGCTCGCGTACGTGCCCGCCGCGAGCTGGGCGGCGTACGCGTCCCGGGCCGCACCCGCCCGGACCGCGTCCTCGCCGGTCAGCGGGCCGGTGGTGTCCAGGACCACGACGCGGCGCAGCCGGGGCGAGGGGTCGTGGGAGGCGGCGTCGAGGGCCAGGGCGCCCCCGGCCGAGTGACCGGCGTACTGGTACGGCAGGCCCAGTACGGAATCCAGCGCGGCCACCACCCCCGCCAGGTCCCGGCGGTGCGCGGCGAGCCCCCACTCGGCGGTGACGTCACCGGGGCGGGCCGCGTCCTCGCGCGGGGTGACCCCGACGACGAGGTGGCCCTGGCGGAGGAAGTGGTGCGCGAGGCCGTCATGGCCCGGGGCGGCGCCGTGCCGGGCCGGGGTGAGGAAGGCGGCGGCGCAGTTGAGACCGCCGCCCGGCAGCAGGTACACGATCCCGCGCGGCGGCCGCTCGGGGTCGGTGACGACGTCCACGGTCAGCGGCACGGACTCCCCGCCGCCGGGGCCACCGTCGGAACGGGGGAGGGTCAGGCGCAGGTGGTCGCGGCCGGGGTGGTGGGCGGCGGTGCCTGCGCCCAGGGCGCGTTCGACCAGGGTCAGCAGGGCGGTACCGGCGAGCGGGGTGCGCGCCTGCGCCGCCGCGGGCCCGCCGCTTGCGGAAACGTCCGTGGACGCGGGCGGGATTCTCCCGTCGGCGGGCTGCGGTCGGGGCGTGGACGTCATGGAAGTGCCTCCCCAGGGTGGCGGCGGTGGGCGGGCGCCGCCCCTCCCTGGACACCTTCCACGATCAGCGCGCCTCGGCCAAGTCCGCGTCATGAGCCGGGACTTCGGCCTCCGGGCGGCGCCGGCGGCGCAGCACCCAGAACGCCGTCCCGGCTCCCAGGAGGACGAGCAGCGCGCCGGCCGCCGGCCACGGCACCGCGACGAACTCCGCCGAACCGGCGGAGACCAGGTCTCCGTACGTCGCCGCACGCGCTTCCACCTTCACGGTGACCCAGTCCAACTGAGGTGCGTCCGGCCAGGGTTCGCTCATTTCGATCCGCTGGCCCGGCAGCAGGGTCAGCCTCGGATCGCGCCCCGTCCGGTTCAGGACGTTCCGCCCGAACAGGCCTTCCGCGCTCACCGCCACCTTCGGCTCGACCACCACGTTCCCCCGGTTGACCAGCGCGTACGTGATGGTGGCGGAGGCCCGGTGCAGCCATGGCAGCAGCGGCGCGTCCCGGCGGACCCGGACGTCCTCGACGCTGAGCCCGGGAGCGAGCGGCCCCGGCACCCGGAAGTAGAGCCGCGCGCCGACCGATCGCTTCACCCCGACCTGAACCTTGCCCTCCCGCTGGACGCCCTCCACCTCGGTGTTCAGCGCGACGATCCCGCCGACGTGGTCGCCCGGCGTCGCGTCCTCGGGGACCTTCACGGTGAAGGGGATGTCCTTGCGGCCCTTGGCGGGGACGGTGACGGTCGCCCTGCCGGGCGGCAGGGCGAGCCAGGCGCCGACGTCCTTGGGCTTCGTCTCGAGGGGCAGCAGCGCGAAGGCGCCGTCGGCCGGGGTGTTCACGGCATCGGTGGCGAAGACTTGGAACGTGAGGTCCTTCGCTGAGGTGTTGAGGATGGTCACGCTGTCGCCGACGGTGGACCCGGCCGCGCCCTGGTGGAAGAAGTACGCCCGCTCGGTCATCGCCGCACCCGCCGCAGGGGTCGGGAAGACGCCCCAGGTGCCGTTCTCGGCGGCGTCCGCGGCCCCGGCCGGCAGCAGCAGCCCGACGAGCAGCAGCAGGCCGAGCAACTGGCCTCGGAGCAGGGGTCCATGGTGACGGGGGCGGATGCGGGTGCGGGTGCGGCGCATGGGCGGGCTCCAGACGGACGGGACGGGACGCCACGGGACGGGACGCGACAGGACGCGACGCGACGGGGAACGCGCACGCGAACGCGAGCGGGAAAGGGAACGGGAAGGGTGGTGCGGCGCCGGAGCGCCGCACCACCCGGAGCCGGGCTGTGCCGTGCGGTGGTGCCGGTCAGGCGATCGAGAAGGTCACGACCGACTGGTAGGTGTCCGCGAACATGAACGGCGGGAGCTGGATCATCCCGGCGCCGCCGACCGCGAACTCGCCACCGGTCAGCTCGTCCCCGCCCGCTGCCTGCGAGGCCACCTTCATCGGGGTGTCCGTGATCGCGCCCGGGGTACCGGCCGAGCAGGTGCTCGGGCTGTCCGGGTTGGTCACGGTGCAGGTCGGCTGGATGCCGATCTGGGCCTTGGCCATGGAGTGACCGGTGGTCTGGTTCAGGAACGGCGTACGGGTCGCCGTCACGTCCCAGCCGAGGCTGCCGCCGCGGAAGTCCTGGACGGCCGCGGCGTTGAACATGCCGACCACCGACTGGGCCTTGCCGTTGATCGTGACGGAGCCGAAGCTGACGGCCGGCTGGCCGTCCTTCGGACCCAGCGCCAGCGGACCGGGGAGCACCTCGACGTCGACCGGGTTCCGCACGCCCGCCTGGTCCTCCAGGAACACGAAGGACTTGTACGGGGTGACCGAGCCGTCGATCCGGATCGCGTCGGCCTTCTTCGTGACCGTGAGGGTGCAGCTCGCGACGCCCGAGGCGTCCGCCGTGCCCGCCCCCGTGTCACCGGTCGCCGCGCCGCCGAGCAGGGCGGAGCAGGTGACCGGCCCGGCCGGGAAGTTGGCGCCGGTGGCGACGACGGAGGTGCCCGCCTTGCCGCTGTTGGGCGTCACCTTCGTGGTGACCGGGTCCTTGGGCAGGGCTTCCACGGCGACCGAGCCGACCGGACCGCTGGGACGCGGGTCCGGCGTACAGGTCGTGGTGTAGACCGTGCCGCCGAGGTCGGCGTCCGTGACCACCTGGTCGATGGTGATCTGGACGCTGCTGCCCTCGGTTCCGTCCGGGATGGTGATGCTCCCGCTGAACGCCGGCGGGTCGGACTTCTTGTTGGCCTCCTGGTGGCTGGGCACGGCCGGGCTGGTGACGGTCTGGGCGACCCCGCCGACGAACAGCTTGGCCTTGATGGTGTTGACCGTGTCGATCGTGAACATCGGGATGACCGGGGTCTCGCCCGGGTCGATGGTGATCGGTACGGACTGCCCGGCCTTGGCGCCGTCCGGGAGCGTGATCGTGTAGTCCTGGTTGCCGTTGGCGCCCGGCTGCGGCGCGGGGGCGACGCACTTCATGGCGACCGGGGTGGTCTTGGTCGCCGCCTGAGCCGTACCCGCCAGGCCCACCACGCCACCCGTCAGGGCCAGGGAAAGGGCGCCCGCCCCGGCCAGAACTCTTCGTCGGAACGTTGTCGTACTCACTGGGTCGCGACTCCTTCGTCAAACGAACCCTCCCCCCACCCGCTGTGGGGGAGAGGCCGAGCCGGTGCGGTGGCCGATATTGACGCGTCGCGGTGATGAGAAGTCAATGACTTGCTTTCGCCCGAAGCACTCAGACATTGATGTCCCATCAGGACGGGGCGGCGAGCGGGCCGGGAGGGCGGGCGGAGTGCGGGCCGTACGGGCCTGCCTTAGGGAGCGGCCTGTGCAGGCGGGACGGACGGGGCGGCCGGGGCGGGGGACGGGACGTCCGATGCGGACGGGGCGGGCGGGACGGACGGGACCACGGGCGTCACCACCGGCGCCGGCACCGGCGCGACCACCGGCGGGACGACGGGCGCGGGGGCCGGTACGGGCGCGGGCGCGGCCGGGGTCTGCAGGAGCAGGTTCGGGGTCCCGGCGGGCAGCCCGGTGATCTTGTTGACGGCGGCCCCGGCGAGGAGCGCCCGGGTCACCTCCGCCGGGGTCTTCGCCGTCCCGGCGGCCAGGACCAGGGCGGCCGCACCGGCGACGTGCGGGGCGGACATGGAGGTCCCGGACAGCCTCTGGAGGGCGGTCGGCGAGCCCTTCCAGGCCGAGGTGACGCGCGAGCCGGGGGCGAACAGGTCCACGCAGGGACCGTAAGCGGAGAAGGAGGACCGCCGGTCGGCGGCGTCGGTCGCGCCGACCGTCAGGGCGCTCGGGGTGCTGCCGGGGGAGGAGTAGCAGGCGTTGGCGCCGTCGTTGCCCGCGGCGGCGGTGAAGGTGATGCCGGAGGTGACGGCCTTGGCCACGGCGCGGTTCATGCCGTAGCTGTAGCCGCCGCCCATGCTCAGGTTGGCGACGGCGGGGAGCCCACCCGCCTGCCGGGCCGCGCGCGCGTGGCCGATCATCCAGTCGATGCCCGCGATGATGTCGGAGACGCTGCCGTCGCCCCGCCGGTCGGCCACCTTGACCGCGATCAGGGAGACCCCCTTGGCGACCCCGTAGGTGGCGCCGCCCAGGCTCGCCGCCACGTGGCTGCCGTGGCCGTTGAGGTCCTCGGCGGGCTCGCCGGTCTCGTTGACCCCGAAGACGGCCCGGCCGCCGAACTCCGTGTGGGCGGTGTTGATCCCGGTGTCGATGACGTACGCCGTCACGCCCGCCCCGGTCCCCGGGTACGCGTAGGCCCCGTCGAGCGGCAGCGCGCGCTGGTCGAGCCGGTCCAGCTGCCAGGGCGCCGGGGTCTGGGAACCGGGCGCGTCCGCCGCGCGCGTCGCCCGGGCGGTGGTGTGGACGAGGGCGTCGGGCTCGACGGACGCCACGCGCGGGTCGGCGGCCAGCGCGGCGGCCCGGGCCGCGGTGGTCCGTACGGAGAACCCGCTCAGGGCGTTGTCGTACACCCGGCCGACGGTGTCGCCCGCCCGCGCGGCCTCGGCGGCCAGGGCCCGTGCGGGGGCGCGCGCGGTGGTGTCCTTGAGGACGACGACATAGGGGGCGGTGCCGGTGGCGGGGCCGCTGCTCGCGCCGGGGGGTGTCTGCGGGGGCATGGCGGTCGCCGCCAGCAGGGCGGCGGCGGGGAGCAGCGCGGTGAATGCGGTCATGCGGCGATGCTCGGCGAGGCGGGGGCGGGG
Source organism: Streptomyces sp. NPDC006529 (assembly GCF_040611795.1). Classification (NCBI taxonomy): domain Bacteria; kingdom Bacillati; phylum Actinomycetota; class Actinomycetes; order Kitasatosporales; family Streptomycetaceae; genus Streptomyces; species Streptomyces sp. NPDC006529. The sequence goes on from NZ_JBEXPB010000003.1 coordinate 199,056, forward strand.
CGCGCGGAGGGTGCGCCGAGTGGGCGCACGACACGCCGCGCACGGGGGTTACGGCGTGCCGGCCGCGGGGTCCGAGGGCAGCGCCCAGCCGCGCATCGTGAAGACGCCCTCGTCGACGGCGCCGGCCGAGGCATAGGTCGCGAGCGCCGCCTCGTTGTCGGTGTCCACGCCCACCCACATGCCGTAACAGCCGCGCGCCCGGGCCTCGTCCGCGAGGGCGCGCGTCAGCTCGCGCCCGATGCCGCGGCGGCGGTGGCCCTCGTCCACGCTCAGTTCGTACAGGCACATCTCCGTGCCCTTGTCCGGGTGGCTCATCTCGACGCCGGAGACCATCCCCACCGGTACGCCCGCCACGGAGGCGATGAGCATCAGGTGCCCGGGGGCGGCCAGGAACCGGGTGGCCCACTCCTCCCGGACGGGACCGTCAAACAGGCCTTCGGCGGCGACGAGTTCGGCGACGGTCCGGGCCCGGTGGATGTCCATGCGCGCAGCCTAGGCGCTCCGGACCGCCAGCGCGGCCGCATAGCCGCGGGGCGCCGGAAGGTCGGTCAGGGTCCAGCCCGGGACGGCGGCCGGCGCGGGCGCGGAGCCGACGTACGGCTCGACGAGGCCGAGGGCGAGACCGGTGCCGGTGCCCTTCAGGTAGGCCTCCTTGCGGCACCACACGCGGGCCAGGGCCACCGGGCGGCCCGGCTCGGGCAGCGCGTTGAGCTCGGCCGTCTCATCCGGGTGCAGGGTGTTGAGTACGTCGACCACCGCATCGGGGCTCGGTATGGCCTCCACGTCGACCCCGAGCGGGACCCGCGACAGGGCGATGTACGCCACGTCGGCGCTGTGCGAGAGGGAGAAGTGGAGCGCGCCCCCGGCGACGGCGGGGCGGCCGTGCGGGCCGCCGCAGCAGGGGCAGACCTCGCGGACCAGCTCGACCCGTTCGGGAGCCAGCCCCAGATGGGCGCCGAGCAGGACCCGCAGCCCGACGTGCGAGGCGAGGTAGCGGTGCCGGTCGGCCTGCCGGCGGCGGCGGCCCGCCTGGTCGCGTTCGGCCGCGTCCAGCAGCGGCAGCGCACCGGCGACGCGGTGGCCGCCGACCACCTCCAGGGTGGTGTCCAGGGCCCACAGGGACACGGCGTCGCCCTGGGGCAGCGCGCCGATCCGCGGGGCGGCGCCGCCGAGTTGGTTCACGTACTCGATCACCCGGCCGAGGGTAGTCGAGGCCGGTCACGGTCGACCAGGGCGGTCCGACCACCGCTCAGCGCGTGGCCGCGGCGCCCGCCATCGTCGCGCCGGACCGGGTCGGCACGGGCGGGACCGCGCCGTTGGTCCAGGCGTAGACCTTCCCGCCGCGCACCACGACCTGGTAGTGGCCCCGGCACTGCGGACGGCTCCCGTTCGCGGTGTCCTTCGGCCACCACTTCGCGCCCAGCTTCGGGGCGCCGGTCCGCGGGGCCGGGACGCCCGCGCACCGGGGGCCGTCCAGCGGCGTGCGGCCGAGCGTGAAGCGGATCAGTTTCGCGTCGCCGGCCGTGTGGGCCTTCACCTTGACCTTCCGGGCGTCCTGCGGGATCCAGTCCGGCAGCACGAAGGCGGGGTCGCCCTTCTTCGGCGCGTCCGCCGCGGTGGCGAACGTCTTCTCCTCGTTGCCGAAGAGGCGGGCGTTGGCCGTGTCGGTCAGCGGGTTCGGCGGCAGGTTCGGCAGGGCGACGGCGGCGGTGGCGATGACTCCCACGGTGGCGAGGGCGATGACGAAGGGACGCTTCATGCCTCCAGTGTGGCTCCGGCGGCCCCCGAGCGGGTCCGCCCTGCGGACGAACTCGTATTCGCCGCAAGTCTGATGCGCCCACCCCGCCCGGTTCCCCGCTCCTCCCGGCACCGGGGCGGCCGGCCTCCGCGCGGTGGCCGCGCGCACCCCCGCGGCCTCGGGCGATCGGCGAAATGCCCCTTCCGTGCGGCCCCGCGGTCCCCGCCGCGGACCGGCTGGCGGGACGCGATCGCATCATTCTCGAGACGTACGACCAAACTCCACCGGGCCGCTCTCCGCCCCGGCGGCGACTCGGCATCGGCGACCGGTGTCAGGCCTCCGGCGGCGCCGGGCGAACCGGTCGGCGCGGCCGGGACCGGGACACGGCCACCCCGCTCAGGCAGACGGCGCCGCCGAGCAGGGTCACCCACCCGGGGACCTCGTCCAGCGCGATCCAGGAGATGAGGATCACCACGGCGGGCACCGCGTAGGTCGTCGCCCCCATCTTCCCGGCGGTGGTCCGCGACAGCGCGTACGCCCAGGTGGTGAAGGCGAGCGCGGTCGGGAAGAGCCCCAGGTACACCACGTTGAGGATGGCCGACGCCGGAGCGCGCGAGAGGTCGGAGAGCAGCTGCCCACTGAAGGGCAGGCAGGCGACCGTCCCCGTCAGGCAGCCGTACGTCGTCACCTGCATCGGGGTCGCGTGGCGCAGCGCGGGCTTCTGCAGCACCACCCCCGACGCGTACGCCACGGCGGCCAGCAGGCACAGGAGCAGGCCGAGCAGCGAGGACGAGCCGCCGCCGGAGGTCGAGAACCCGACGATGGCCGCGCCCGCGAAGGACACGGCCACCCCGGCCAGCAGCAGCGGCGGGAAGCCCTCCTTGAGGAACCAGCCGCCCAGCAGCGCGATCAGCACCGGGCCGATGTTGACGACCATCGCCGCGGTGCCGGCGTCCACCAGCTGCTCGCCCCAGTTCAGGACGACCATGTAGGCGCCGAACCAGAGGATCCCGGACCCCAGGATCCCGGGCCACGCCTGCCGTGGCGGAATCCCGCCGCGCCGCGCCAGCAACAGGAGCACCAGCACCACGGACCCCGCCAGCAGCCGCCCCAGGGCGAGCGCGCCGGGGGTGAAGTGCCCGGCGGACGCCCGGATCGATACGAACGCGGAAGCCCAGAGCAGCACGGTGGCGGCCGCGGCGAGCAGGGCCCGGCGGTCCGTCGCGGAGCGTTCCGGCGAGAGCGAGGTGGTCACCCCCGCAATGTAGGGACTGCGCGGATCCCGGAACAACAGGAATAACAGCGGGACCCGTGGCTTGTCACAACGGCCCGCCCGCAGCGTGCGGTCCCGCCGTCGCGGGCCGGGTCCGCCTGCCGCCCGACGCCGTCCTGATCTCTTCCGTGGCTTCCCGGAACGCGGGGGTCGCGCGGCTGAAGTAGTCGAAGATCAGGTCGCGTTGCTCCGGGGTATAGGCGGCGAGTACGTCGGCGACGCGGCGGCGGGCCGGCCCCACTGCGTGCTCGACGGCCGCGAGCGAGCCGGGCACGGCCTCCACGACCACCTTGCGGCGGTCGGCCGGGTCGGCGGTGCGCCGTACGTAGCCCGCGCGCTCCAGGCGGTCGATGAGGCGGGTGGTCGCCCCCGTCGTCAGGCCGGTTCCGGCCGCCAGTTCACCGGAGGTCAGCCCGCCGGTCAGGGTGATCCGGCTCAGGGCGTACCACTCGGAGGCGTGCAGTCCGGCCGCTTCGGCTGCCGCCATGCCGTGGAGCCCGACGGCGTCGACGTAGTCGCGGAAGACGTCCCGCCGGGCATCGCGCGCCGGGGCGCCGCCCGTACCGCCTGCGGAATCCGTGCCGCCGTTACCGCCTGCGGAATCCGAGCTTCCGGGGGCGGGGGTGCCGGGGGCGGCCGCTTCGGCGCCGGTCTGCTCGCCCTGTGGCGCATCCGCCATGGTCCGGTCCCCGTTCGTCGCCGTGCCGCTGCTGACGGGCCAAGGGTACGTACCCCCTGCGCGTCATCTGCGCGGGTGCAGGGACCGGGGCCGCCGCGTGGCGCGAGGTCCCGCTCGGGGCGGGCGCTCCGGCGGGCCGCCGCACGGTCACCCGTCGACGGCGTCCGCCACCTGCTGCCCGTGGTCCAGCTCCGCGAGGCGCGCCTCCAGCGCGGCGCGCATGACCGAGGCGCCGGAGGAGCCGAGGGCCAGGCGCAGCGGCGGGTTGGGGCTGTCGACCGCGCTCCGGATGCCCTCGGCGATCCGCGCCGCGGAGGAGAAGGCGGAGGGGGGCAGTTCACCGATGCCCTTCTGGACCTCGCGGACGGTCCCGTCGTAGTCGCCGAGGCCGGCCGCGACGTCGAGGTGGGACAGGAAGGGGGTCGCGGCCATCCCGGGCTGGACGAGCGTGACCTTGATGCCCAGCGGGGCGACTTCCGCCACCAGCGCGTCGGACAGCCCCTCGACCGCGTACTTGGTCGCCGCCAGCAGCCCCACGCCGGGGTGGGCGGACTGCCCGTAGACGGAGGAGCCCTGGAGGACGTGCCCGGACCGCTGGGCGCGGAGTACGGGCAGGGTGGCGCGGAGCACGTTCAGCACGCCGAAGACATTGGTGTCGAAGACGGCGCGGGCCTGTGCGTCGGAGGCCTCCTCGACGGCTCCGAACAGCCCGTATCCCGCGTTGTTGGCGACCACGTCGATGCGGCCGAAGCGTTCGAGGGTGCGCTGCACCGCCTGCTGGACGGCCTGCTCGTCCCGCACGTCCGTCGGTACGGCGAGCAGGCGGTCGTGGTGCGGGCCGTGGGGGCTGTGGGGGTCGGCCGCTCCATGTGGTTCGGCCAGTTCGGCCAGTTCGGCCAGGGAGGACGCGTCGCGGGCAATGGCCGCGACGGCGTCGCCGTTCGCCAGTGCCTGGAGCGTCAGTTCGCGGCCGATGCCGGACGTCGCGCCGGTGATCAGCCAGACGCGGGGACGGGGCTGGGTCTGCTGTGCTGTCGTCTCGTTCATGTTGCGACCGTAAGTGGTTAGCTCATAACGAGTCAAGCAAGTGGGCGCTATACGTTGCCCGTTAGAGGCTTTAGTGCCTCTCATTGCTGGGGTAGGGTGGGGACCATGAGCGGTGCGACGGCCGGACCTTCCAAACTCAGCCCCCGCGCGGTCACACCGGAGGTGGAGACCGTGCTCGCCTTCGTGAACACCCGCGCCGACGGCTCCGGCCGCGAGGAGTCGTTCGCGGACGGCGACGCGTTCGCGGCATGGCTCGCGCGCCACGACGCCTTCGGCGGCGCGACGGTGGCGACCGATGCCGACGCCGCGGCCGCGCGCGAGCTGCGCGACGCGCTGGTGACCGTCCTGCTCGCGCACGCGGGCGACGAGGGGGGCCGCGGCGAACCGCTGCGCCGCGCCGAACGGCACCTGCGGCGCGCGGGCGCGCTCTACCCGCTGGCGACGGTCATCACGGCCGACGGTGTCGAACTGGCGTCGCCCCAGACCGGGGTGCCGGGCGCGTTCGGGACCGTACTGGCCGCGGTGGCGGCCTTCGCCGGCAGCGGTGACTGGGGACGCGTCAAGGCGTGCCGGAATCCCCCCTGCCACTTCGGCTTCCTCGACCGCACGCGCAACGGGGGAGGGCTGTACTGCAGCCCCGGCTGCGGCTCCCAAGTGTCCATGCGCAGCTACCGCGAACGGCAGCGCCGGGCGACCGGGGCGCTCCCGGACGCGTAGGGGGCACAACGGGCCGCTCACCGCGGTGGCAGGCGCGCCGAGGGTGGCGGCCGCAGCGGTGCTGCTCGGCCTCTGGTTCGCCCTGCGGCCGGCCCGCGACCGGCGGGGCGCAGGCCGTGACGAGCGACGTCGCATGAGGAACGGCCCCCGTCCGCCGAGGGGCGTGGACGGGGGCCGTGCGCCCCAAGTGCCGTCGTAGGTAGGGGCGGGATCAGCCGTTGCGGCCCATCGTCTTGTGGATCCAGCCCGTGTAGGCGGGCGCACTGGTGTAGAGCCCCGGGCCCTCGCTGCACCGTACGCCCGGAGCACCGGGACCCGTGGTGACGCCGATCAGTTCCCAGCGTCCCTTGCGGTCGCGCTGGATCTGGGGACCGCCCGAGTCGCCGTTGCACGCCATGGCCTTGGGAACCCGGCTGATCGTGCACAGGCGGGTGGTGTCGGCATAGCCTGGCGCGCACTCGGAGACCGCGCCCCTGCGCGTGTCGAGTTCCTGGAGCCGCTCGGGGAAGACCCATCCGTCGGGGTTGGGTGCGTCGTCGGTGGTGCCGAAGCCCAGCAGCCGGGTCGGGGTGCCGGGGCGTCCCGGTTTGTCGGCGATGCGCAGGGGCTTCTCGGTGACGGGGCGGTCCAGGCGGACGAGTGCGAGGTCGTCGCGGTTGGGGCCGCTGCCCTCACCGTTCTTGTAGCCCGGGTGGGTCACCGTCTTGGCCACGTTGCGGACCGTGCCGCCGGACGACTTCCATGCGCTGCCTATCCGGACGGTGCCGTCCAGGGTGACGAGCGTCGGATCCACGCAGTGGGCGGCCGTGAGCACCCACTGCGAGCCGATCAGCGTTCCCCCGCAGACGCCCTTGAAGGTCGGGTCCTCCGCCCCCGCCACGGGGATCGACACCATGAAGGGGTAACTCTGCGTGGAGTCCTCCCCGTTGACGATGGCGTGCGCGCTTCCGCTCATCAGGGCGGCGCAGGCCGCTCCGGCGGTGACCACCGCGGCGGTGCGTGCCACCGTGCGACGCGAGGACTTCAAGCTGAACACTGGTTCTCCGATCGGTCGAGCATGTGCGACACGTCCAGCCTCGGCGAACAAGAGGAACGGATCCATCCGGTGAGTGGGCCCATCCGGATTCCGGCCAGCAGGCCCGTCCGGGGTGGGGAAAACCCCCGGGCCTCCCCGGACCGCGCCCACGGCGTCGCGCCGCCAGGCTGCCGGTGGGCGGCCATCCGCCACGCCCGATTCGCGCACTGAGCCGGGCGCAGGTCCGATGAGCGCTGCGCCTGTGGGAGGAAAGGAGAATGACCAGCGTTTCCACTGGTCAGACTGTGGTGGTGCCCCCGGCAGGACTCGAACCTGCGGCCAAGTGCTTAGAAGGCACCTGGCGTGTACTGGGACGATGCACCCCTGACCTGCACGAACGGCCACGGCCCCCGACCAGTCGCCGAACCCGTTCCGCCGTTTTCGGGAAACCCCCGTCGGCCCCACAACCTTCACCCGCACTGTCAGTGGGTGCGGCTAGCGTCCATCCCGCGTGGATTCGAGGGTGGGAGGGTGCTCGTGGGAGCCAAGACAGGCCTGCTGGCGTACGCGGACGGGGACATCTCGGCCGCGCTGCGCCAGGTGCCCGAAGCTGGTATCGCGGAGACGACCGAACTCGTCGGGCGGCTGTATCCGGGCTGGGTCATGGAGGTCGCGGAGGGCGAGATCCTGGGTGAGGGCACCTATCCCGCCGACGGACTCACCTACGCCGCGAGCTTCCCAGGCGTGGACATCGTCTGCGACCGGCGTCTGATGATCGACCGCCCGTCGCGGCTGCTGGAGCACCTGATCACGGCAAGTGCCGGACGCAGGATGGTCCTGCACGCGATGCACAGCGTGGTGGACTGGCTCGCCTTCGCGGTCTGGCAGGACGGCCGGCTCGTCCGCTCGCTGAGCCTGTCGCCTGACAGCGGAGTCATCGAGGACATAGGCGAGCCGTTCCCCTTCGAAGTGCCGTACTGGGCCGGTGGCCACCCGGTGGAGCTGGACCCGGACTGGGAGGACGAGGCACCGTACCCGCTGCCCTTCCACCCCCTCGAACTCGGCGAAGAAGCGCTCCGCGCATTCTTCGGCTTCATCCTGGAAGGCAGAGGGGCACCCACCGACATAGACTCGGACGAACTCCGGCTCCACGGCTTCCGTCTCACGGCTCCTGGCGCCACCATGCCGGTAATGTCCACTCACTGACCATAAGTCACTTCTTCGCCCTGCAGTGCAGCCAGGGTCCTCATTACGTTCCAGACCGGGCTCCATCCGCTGCCTTTGCCAACGGCTTCGCGTCGGCGCAGTGAGCCGGACTCGTTCGTTTCGCCCCAGTCAGCCGCGGCGTTCTCGGCCCAAATGAGCCAGGTCGCCCCATGGGCGTCAGGGTAGGCGGCGAAGTCGGATAGGACGGCGTCAGACGTGTCGCCCGTTGTCCGCGCCCCTCGGAAAGGGGTTGAAAGTCGTAGGAATTGCGTACTCCGAAGAGGCGCGCGAGTGCAGAGTAGGCATTGCCGTTGTTGGGTAGGAACAGGCCTATGGCGCCCGGCCAGCCCGCCCGCTCATCATCGTCGTCATCCCACAGCGTCCGCCACGGCTGGCACTCGATCATCCCGCTCACCTCGGTGGACATGCCCTGATTCTGCTGGGAGGACTTGGGCCGTGTCGTGTCAGATGCCGAGGCGGCCTTCCCACCAGGGCAGGGCGGGCGGTGCAAAAGGACTGTTGACCGTGGTGGCCATAGCTTGTGTGTCGTGCTCGGTGACGGCCAAGAGCAGTTCTCGCCTGGCCTGCTTTCGCATGGTGGCCAGTGCGTGCTCGGTGGGCGTCCGGGGGTGGCAGTCACCGTGCCGCCAGTCCGAGGTCGCGTCGCCGCAGCAGGTATCCAGGATGCGGATACCTCTTCGCGGTAGGCGTCTGGACCGGCCCCAGATGAGGACCGCGTGCGCGCCATCGCCTCGGTGAAGGCCGTGACGAGGTTCGAAGTGCGCGATCCGCTGGTTGGCTAAACGGGAGAGCACCGGATGACAGTGCGGGTGCCATGGTTACGGCGGGGCAGTTGAGCGCGGATCTCGCCCGGGGACCGGGGAGCCATGAGGACTTCCTGAATGTCGTTTGCTGAGTGGGGTGAGGGTAGATCAGCGCTCAGCAGCTGCAAAGAGGCCACTCAGCTTACGTCGGCCCGGCGGAGGGCAACCTCCGCCGGGTGCAATCACCGTTGTCCGGTCAGCGCCCGCACGTTCTCCAGCAAGGCATGAAGCACGAACGGCGGGTTCGTTACTGCGGTGCGAGTGGCCTCCAGGTACGTCGCCGCATTCTTGCCCTCGACGCCTTCGCCCCCGTCGATCAGCTCCTGCCTGCGCACATCCCAGGCCGGCCAGTGATCGGCGAGGTAGCTCTCCAAATTGTTCTCGAAGACGGTGTACTGGGCGGTGGACTTGTTCGTGGGCTGAGGAGTGGGCGATGCGCCCAGGTACCGGAGAAGGTCCGCGTTCTTCTTCCGGGTCTGCTGTGCTTCGCGCTCGAACTTCAACTCCTGCTGGCGCCGCTGGTCCGGAATTAGATGCTGCACCGACTGCCGCTTGTCGTCTTCCTTGCGGGCGTCACCGTCGAAGACGACGTGGCAAGGCACCCCCAAGGAGCTGAAGATCGCATGGGAGATCATCAGGTTGTCCTTCCCGTTGACCTCGATAACGCAAATACCCTCGGCGCCGAAGCTGACGCCCACGCGCTCCGCGCAGCCGACAAGCACGCCCTCGTCCCCCGTACCCTCGACCAGCACCACCGCGTGGGCGAAGAACCCCTCCGCGAACGAGCTGGTCAGCTTGCCGACCGTGCGCCGTCTGATCGCGTCGGCGCTGACCAGCCCATCGAGGACTTGGCATAGGTCGTCCTCGGTTGCTTGCCAGACCTGGGTGACGGGATGCTCCTGATCAGCGGCACGGCATAGGCGGCGGATCTGGTGGTAGCCGCTCGGGTCGATGAAGACGGGACTGTGCGTGGCGTACATGACCTGGGTGCGCCCCTCCGGGGAGGTGGCGATCAGCTCGCGCAGCACCTTCGCGAAGGTTCTCGCCTGCGGGGGGTGCTGGAACAGCTCGGGTTCCTCGATTGCCAGACACAGGGTCCGCGTGCCGTCCTCGGGACGCCTGCGATCCGCCAGGTACTTCAGAGCGGCGATGATGAGCGCTCGCTGGAAGCCGTGTCCTTGCCGGTATACAGAAGTTTCGGCGGCGCCGTCCCGGATGCTTACGAGGAACGCGGTCCGGGCTGGCTTCGGAGCCTGCGCCGTGGGGGTCACTACCACCTGGCGTCCGGCCGTGAACTTGGCGACCTCCGAGGAGAGCGCGGCGGAAATGTCATCGAGCAGGGGGCCGTACACCTTGGAGTGGATCTCTTGACGCGCCTGGTGTGCATTCTCCTCGACATGACCGAGCTGCTCGTTCGCCTCGGTTCGGTCCACAGCGTGGTCGAGGATGCGGCCGAGCGCCGTTGCTCTCTGGTCGTCTGTCTCCTCGTACGCTCGCAAGTCAGCGGAGACGAATACGAAGTCGATCAACTGGGCCAAGACACTCTGGCCCGCGAAGCCGAAGAAGTGCGTGTCCTCGACCTCGGAGTCGGTGAGCCGTTCGCGGTGCGCGAGCTCCCAGTTTCGCATCACCTCCTCCGCTGCAGGCGCGCTGCCGACGCTGGAGAGGCCCAGGCTTGGGTGGCTCTCCATGAGCTCCCTGTACGCAGCCCGCAGCGGACCGGCCTTCTGGTGCCGGCGTACCTCCTCGAACGGGGCATAGGCGAGTGCCTTGCCCGTAATCTTGTCCTCGCCGTCCTGCCAGGTCCGCCAGATACTCACGCTCTCGAAGCCGTCCGGCGCGTACCGTCCGAGGACCTTGCGGTCGTGGCCGGTGAGCCCGTCGAACTCGACCTCCACGGAGATGCGGCCGCCCTCGGCTGCAGAGTGGACGTCATCGATGCTGAGGGCGAGGGACTTTTCGCCGTTGAAGAACCAGTCGAGGGCGCGCAGCACAGTGGACTTGCCGACACCGGTCGGGCCGATGAAGGAGGTTGTCTCCTCGAAGGAGACGTCCACTTTGTGCAGACAGCAAAAGTTCTCGATGCGTACTCGCTTGATCTTCACGGTCGTCCTGAAAGCGCGGTTCGGAAGGGGGGTGCTGATCCCCATGTGACGATCACGATGCTAGCCCCTGAGTTGATTGCTCATCAGGACTTTTAGCAGTAGACAGTTTCAGTCGCAGATGAAGCAGAACGCTCGAAAAATGGCAGCCACGCTGCTCCACCAGGCCGTGTGCAGCTACGAGAACAGGGCGGCGCGGTAAGTGTTGCGGATATCGGTCAACGGCTCCCGGTCGCGGGCGAAGCGGAGCTTGTTGGTGAGGAGGACGGCCCAGCGGCCTTGGGCCGGGCTGATCCACATGCCGGTGCCGGTGAAGCCGTAGTGGACCCAGATGTCGTCGGCTGGGTCGGTGCCGGGGGCGGGGTGCCAGAAGAGGCCGCGGGCGGGGGTGAGGTCGCCGGTGTGGAGGCGGAGGGAGTCCTTGATCCAGGTGGGGCCGAAGGCGGCCTGGGTGGGGGCGAGCATGTGGCGCAGGAAGAGCGCGAGGTCGTCGAGGACGGAAAAGGTGCCGGCGATGCCGCAGACGCCGCCGAGGAGACGGGCGGAGAAGTCGTGGGCGGTGCCCTTGAGGTGGGCGCCGGTGGTGTCGTCGTACTCGGTGGGGGCGCAGCGGGCCGCCTCGGCATCGGGGAGGGGGCCGAAGCGGGTCTCGGTCATGCCTAGTGGGCGCCAGATCCGGTCGGTGGCGAGCTGGTCCAGAGGCTGGCCCGCGAGGTGCTCGGCGAGATAGCCGAGGATGAGGGCGGCTCGGTCGGTGTACTCGACGGCTTCGCCGGGCTGGCGGTGGAGGGCCTCGTGGAGGACCCCGTCGCGGATGTCCTGGGGGTCGGTGCCGTAGAGGTTCTTGAGGTTGGCACGCAGGGGCAGCCCGGCGGTGTGGGTGAGCAGGTGATGGGTCGTGGCCTCGGCCAGGGGGTGACCCGAGACTTCGTCCCAGAAGGCGCCCAGGGGAGCGTGGAGCTGGAGTTTCCCCTCTTCCGCGAGAGTGCCGATCGTGGACCAGACGGCAAGGATCTTGGTGAGGCTGGCCACGTCGAAGACGGTGTCCAGCCGCATCGGCTCGTCCGGCTGGGTGGGGTCGAGGAGGCCGACGGCTCCGCTGGCCTGGATGCCGTCGGCGTCCCCGACCGCCCACACCGCGCCGGGGTAGACCTCGTCGCGCACTCCGGTCTGCAGGAGGGCTTCGATCCGGTCGCTGGTGTGGGTCATGGTCTCCCGATCGTCGTGGGTCGCGGGTGGTCCACTGGCCAGGTTAGTGACGCGGCCAGGGCAGCGCCCGCTGCGCCACAGGCGGGGTCAGGCGAGCCGTCGGCCGAGGTCGGAGATGGCTGCGACGGTGGTGCTGAGGGGGAAGCGGGCGGCGTTGGTGCGGCCGGATGCCCGGAGCATCTCCAGCAGGCCGGGGGTGGTGCGCAGGCGGTGGAGATCGTGGGCTGCGGTCGTGGCGTTGGTGAAGTCGGTTGCCAGGCCGCTACCGGAGAGGGCTTCGCTGAGTCCGGGGACGGGTTGGTAGAGGACAGGGAGTCCGCAAGCCTGAGCTTCGAGCGCGACGAGCCCCATGGCCTCCAGGGTGGTGGAGGGCACGGCAAGGACGTCGTGGTCGGCGAAGACCTTCCAGAGCTGTTGCCGGCGGAACCAGCCGAGGTAGCGGACGTGGACACCATGCTGGCGGATGACCGGCGTGAGGTCGTGGAACTGGGCGCGCGGGGCGGCGATGCTCAGCTCGACCGAGGGGGTGGCCGAGATGGCTTGCAGGAGGGGTTCGAGCCCCTTCTCGGAGCTGAGGCGCCCGGCGAAGAGCACTCGCAGATGGCTGGCGGGGCGCCGCGCGGGGCGGGGCGGTGGGCTGGTCAGGAGGTGGTCGGGGATGCCCCAAGGGATCTTCTCGATCTTGCGCCTGTCCGTCTTGGGAGTGAGCTTGAGCAGGCGGTCGGCCATTGCACCGGTGGGGACGACGATCGCGTCGGCCTCGGAGGCGGCCTCGCGCAGGACGCGTAGCTGGGTGCTGTGGTTCTCGGCGTACAGCAGGTCGGTTCCGTGGACGAATGCGATCCGCGGGTGGGCGGGCAGCGCCCGCAGGAGAGCGGGCGTGGCGCCGAAGGCGAGGTGGTGCAGGTGCAGGATGCCGATCTGACGCGGGTCGATGGCGGTCGTCATGGCGTGGCGCAGGTTCGTGATGTAGCGGCTGAAGGCGGGGCCGCTGATGGACTTGCCAGGAGCGTGGAGGAGGTCGAGACCGGCGGGCGTGCGGGGGCGGGGACCGTCGGGAGCGAGCATGAAGGCGCGGGCGGGGATGGCGGGTTGTGCGCCGGTGTAGAGGTCGAGGAAGAGTTCGACGCTGCCGCCAGGGCTGGGGAACGGCAGGTCGAGAGCGGTGGCGACGAGGGCGTTCATCGGCGGCCTCCGGGGTTCTCCTCGTAGAGGCGCGACGTCTCGATGCCTGCGCTGGAGCGGTACTTGAGGCCGTGTTGCTGGTAGCTGGCTGGGGAGCCGTGGGTGCGGAGGAAAACGAGCTTGCCGAAGGTCATGCCGGGCTGGACGCGTACGGGCCGGGTGGCTCGGATTTCCAGGGTCCAGCGGATCGCGTGGCCCTGGTGCCCGAGCGGCGCCGATACGTGGACCCAGATGCCGAGGGATCCGGTGGTCCGGTCGCCGTTGAGGAGCTGGGCATAGGTCTCGGAGCCTGTGCGCTCCAGGGTGTGGCCGAGGTAGAGGTGGCCAGGCTCCAGGACGTATCCGTCGTCGGGGAGGGCGAGCTCGCGGAAGGCGGTGGGAGCGGCGGCGTCGAGGTCCCCCTCGCAGACGCGGAGGGTGCTTCCCAGTCGCCAGTCGTACGCGTTGGGGGACAGGCGGTCCGGGTCGTACGGGTCGATGGTGATGCGGCCCGCCTCGCGCGCGGCGGCGATGGCCGGTCCGGTGAGGATCACGAGGTCACCGCCGTGCCGTCGAGGTCGCGCCAGTACGCGGAAGGCTGGGGACCGGAGGCCGCCTGGTACTTGCCCGCGTACAGGTCCACCGCGCCTTCGGAGACGAAGAACATGATCTGCCCGATCTTCATCCCGGCGTAGACACGGACGGGGCGGGTCGGGGTGAGCATCAGCGTCCACTGCCCGTGGAACCCGATGTCCCCGATCGGTGCGGTGATCTCGACGAAGAGGCCGAGGCGGCCCACGGAGGAACGGCCGAACAGCAGCGGGACGAAGCAGTCGGAGCCCACCTCCTCCTGGGTGTGCCCCAGGTACAGCTCGCCGGGCTGCAGCGTGTACCCGTCGTCACCGATTTGGATGCGGCGCGTGGGGTTGGGGCGATGGGAGTCCAGGACCTCCTCCGCGTAGGTGAGCAGGACCGGTCCGAGGCGGACGTTGTAGCTGTTCGGGTTGACCTGGGAGGGCAGGAACGGATCGATGCGCAACCGCCCGTCCTGTGACGCGGAGGTGATCTCGGGGCCCGTCAGGATCATTGGTCGTCTCCGTTCGTCAGGGTGCTCCGGATCGCCGAGCCGAGACCGAGGCCGGCGGGGTGGGTGCGGCCGTCGAGGCAGCTGTCGGCCAGGTAGTCGGTGGTGAGCATGCTTGTCAGCCCGGCCGGAAGGGGGTCGGGAGAGGTGACGAGCGGGCCGACTCGTTCGGTGAGGTGGGCGATGAGGGCCCCAGGGTCGTGGCGGTGGGCCGGCGCGACGCGGGCCTCGACCAGGGTGTTCGCGAACGGCTCGATGGCCAGCAGGTCGCCCGTGGTCATGACCTCGCCGAGCAGTGTCGTGCGAACGGTGGTCTCGTTCAGGACGACCGCCTCCCTGCTCAGTCCGCTGCGGAGCCGGTCGGCGACGTCTTGGAGGAGGGCCCGGCGGTCGAGCTGGTGGTTCCGGTAGGGCTTCGCGATCCGTCCGATGGGTTCTGCCAGCTGGGCCTCGACCGTGGCCATTCGGTCCCGCAAGGAGGCCAGCTCGAGCGGCAGGTCCGGTGCTACGGCCTCGACGGAGTCCGGGAACAGAGCCGTACGTCCGACCCAGCCGACGGGACTGGGCGCCGCGATGGCGTAGCCGACGGCGAGCTCACGGCCCTTGAGGACGACGGTGTTGCCGACGCGGGCAGGGCCCGTGTGCCGGCTGTGGCAGTGGCCCGCGAAGATCACGTCCAGGAAGGGGCAGGCTTCGGCGAGCTTGAGGTCTTCCTCGAATCCGGAGTGACTGAGGAGCACCCAGGAGTCGACCTCGTGGTGGTGCGCGAGCATCAGTTCGCGCAGCGCTTGCACCGGGTCGGTCGCCCGGTGCCCGGACCGCTGGTCGACGGGGATCGAGTCGAACGCCTGGAGACCGATCACACCGGTGACGGCCGTACGCCGACCTGCGACCTCCACGATGCGCAGGTGCCGGAAGAGGGAGTTGCCGCTCGCAGTGTCGACCGTGTTCGCGCACACGGTCCGGCACTGGAGCACCGGCTCGAAGTAGTGTGGCCAGCCGTGGTTCCCCGGCGCGATGACGTCGTACAGGCCGAGCAAGATCTCCCGTTCCAGGGCACCCTGGCCAAGCCGGTAGTAGCCGGTGCCCTCGAAGAAATCACCGCAGTCGACCAGGAGATTGTCCGCTTGCGACTGGTGAAGGTGGCCGAGCAGCAGGTCGCCCGCGCCGAGGGCGGAGTGGACGTCGGTGGTGGCCATGATCTGGCGCACCGAACGGCTCGCGGTCATGGGGTGACCTCGCAGATGTCGGCGCCGAGGTGGAGGAGCTTGCCGGGCAGGTCGGCGTGGCCTCGGCGGAGCTGGTCGACGCCGCCGAGGGTGGTGATCCCGCGGGCGGTCAGAGCGGCGACCATCAGGGCGGATCCGGTGCGGATGTCCGTGGCCTCGACACCGGCCCCGGTCAGGCGCTGCGGCCCGGTCAGCCGGCACTCGGTGGGCGAGATCTCCTCGATCTCGGCGCCGAGCCTGGCCAGCTGAGGAAGCAGGTTGCCGTGTCGGCCGGGGTTGATCGAGTCGGCGAACAGGTGCGTGCCGGGCTGGCTCAGGGCGAGGGCCATCAGCGGGGGCTCGAAGTCCGCGTCCAGGCCGCCCGGCGACAGAGTGGCGATGGCCCGCAAGGGCTGACCTGTCGGCCGGGCGTTTCCGCCGTCAACGAGGAGAGCCTCCCCTCGGACCGATGTGGGGATGCCCAGACGCTGGAGGGCAGCCTGCAACGGCACGAGGTCGCGCCCGCGGATGCCCTCGATCCGCGCGTTGCCCCCGGTGGCGGCCACGGCACAGGCCAGGGTCCCTGCCTCGATCTTGTCGCCCGGCACGCGCCAGGTGGGGATCTCGGCGGGGACCATCGCCATCCTGAGGTCGAGGACCTGCTCACTGACCCGGGCCTCCCAACCCGCCGAACCCAGGGCGTCCAACACAGCGAGGACTTCCGGCGACAGGTTCGGCAGACCCAGGCGCAAGGCCCGGCCGGCGACGACCGCACGGAGAACGGCGGCGATCGTCGCGCCGCGCGACCGGAAGGGCAGCGCGAGGGAGACCACGCCGGTGCACCGTTCCCCCGCCTCGACGATGTAACCGGCGTCCTGGACGGTCACCCGGTCACCGAACGCCTCGTACACCTTGAAGTGCAGCTCCATCCCGCGCTCCCCGATCCGGCAGCCACCGGGCCAGGGCAGCCGGGCGCTGCCCTGTAGGGCGAGGAGGGCGGGCACCAGGTAGTAGGAGGCCCGGATGCCCGCGGCACGACCCAGATCGGGAGCCGTGGGTGCGGTCTCCGGTGTCATG
Source organism: Streptomyces sp. NPDC006529 (assembly GCF_040611795.1). Taxonomy (NCBI): domain Bacteria; kingdom Bacillati; phylum Actinomycetota; class Actinomycetes; order Kitasatosporales; family Streptomycetaceae; genus Streptomyces; species Streptomyces sp. NPDC006529. Next base: position 215,399 of record NZ_JBEXPB010000003.1, read on the forward strand.
ACCAGGAGGCTGCCCTGCTGTCCGACGGCCTGGGCGACATGCCAGCCGGCCCCTTGGAGCAGTGCCAGCATGGACTGGACGTCCGCGCTGGCCGGGACGTTGTCCAGCTGGACCGTCCGTCGCACGGTCGCCGCGGCGGCCAGCATGGGCAGGGCGGCATTCTTGGAACCGTCGACGGTGACGGAGCCGGACAGAGGGCTCCCAGGGCGTACGGCGATCACCTCGGGGTTCGATGCAGAGGCTTGGGTGAGTGCCACGATCAACTCCTCCTGGAGGGGTGCGGTTCCACCAGGCAACCGGTTCGGAGACGGGCACCGCGATGTCCTGTGCGGGCGCTGCATCGCTTATGCACGTTGTGCATGGCGGGCAAGTTCCCTGCCGTTAGGCTCGGTTGAGCAGGCAGGATCGGTCTCGGCAGAAGGGGCCGTGGCGCAGATGGCCGACACACAGGGCGAGGCACACCGAATCGGTGAGCTGCTCCGCCAAGCGCGCGTCTTACGGGGCCGCTCACAAGCGGACGTGGCCGCCGATCTCGGATACCACCAGTCGAAGATCAGCCGCCTGGAGGGCGGGCGCGGAACCGAGGACATCCGAGTCCTCCGTGAAGTCGCCCGCGTCCTGCGGATCCCGCCGGCCCACCTCGGGCTGGCGGAGACCGCCCTGGAAGCCGAGCCCGACGATCCGGAGACCGAGGACATGCTGCGCCGCCGTACCCTGCTTGCCGCCAGTGTCACCATGCTCGCTACCCCCGCACCTATGGCGGCGGCGCATCCGGCCCTGGTCCAGGCTCTGCTTCCCGGCGCACTGCCGGCTTCGACGGCCGAGTCGCCCTCCGCGGAACAGCTTCGGCAGCGAGCCATGAACGTGCGGCGGCTGCTGACCACATGCGACTACGCGGAGCTCGAGCGAACGCTTCCCGGCCTGATCACGGATCTGCGCCAAGCGGCCCGCAGCTCTCGGCAGCCGGAGGAGGTGTCCCGCTTCCTGGCCACTGCCTACCAGACCTCGGCCAGCCTCTTCCTCAAGCGGGGAGACGCGGGTACGGCGTGGCTCGCCGTCGGCCGGGCGATGGCCGAGGCGGAGCGCTTCGGGGACCCGCTCGTCCTCGCCGCCAGTGTTCGGCTCCAGGCACACGTCCTGGTGCGTGAGCAGCACGCTCGCCAGGCGGTCACGCTGATCCAGCACACCGCTTCCCAGCTCACCGGGTCGTACGACCGCCGCTCTCCGCACCATCTCGCCGTCCTCGGCCTGCTCCTGCTTCGCGGAGTCACAGCCGCGAGCCGCGCCGGCGACCGAGCCGCGACCAGCGAGTTCGTCGCCGAAGCGAAAGAGGTCGCGCAATACGTCGCTCTGGACCAGCCGGACGTGTGGGCCAACTTCAGCCCGACCAACGTCACGCTGCACCAGATCAGCGCCGCCGTGTCCTTCGGTGACGCAGGCATCGCCCTCGACGCGGCCCGCCCGCTCATGCGCCGCCACATCCCGGTACCCGAGCGCCGAGCCGCCCTCTGGATCGAGACCGCCCGGGCCTACGCCCAGCAGGGTCGTCTCGCCGACGGCTATCAGGCCCTGCGGATCGCCGAGACCTGCGCCGCCCAGGACGTGCGCCGTCCCGCCGTCCGCGAACTCGTCGCCGACATGGCCGCCCGGGACCGCCGTCGTACGCTGCCAGAGCTCCACCACTTCAGCCGCCGACTGGGAGTACCCGCGTGACCGACCCGCAGCGCAAGCCCTTCCTGTACGTCGTCGTGTGCGCGGCCGGGGTGGCTGACGATGTCGGCAGACTGATCAGTGCCGCGCAGGAGCGGGGCTGGGACGTGGGTGTGGTCGCCACACCTCAGGGGCTCGGCTTCGTGGACGCCGCGGCTGTCGAGGCCCAGACCGGGTACCCGATCCGCTCGGCGTGGCGCTCACCCGGCGAGGCGCGGGCCTTCCCGCCAGCCGACGCCATCGCCGTCGCACCGGCCACCTTCAACACGGTCAACAAGTGGGCGGCCGGTTTCGCGGACAACCTCGCCCTCGGGATCCTGTGTGAGGCCACCGGCATGGGAGTCCCGACCGTGGTCCTTCCGTACGTGAACAGCGCCCTCGCTGCCCACCGGGCGTACCAGAGAAGCCTGGCCGAGCTCCGCGAGATGGGCGTCCTGGTCAGCAGCTACCAGCCCCACCCTCCCAAGTCCGGCGGAGGCGCCGACCGCTTCCCCTGGCTGGAGGCGCTCGAACTCCTGGCCCCAGCAATCCGAACTGAGGCCGACCGTCTTTGAAGCGCGGCGCAGTTGCGGAACACCGTGCCGATGCTCTGAGGCTTCGCGCTACTGAACGAGGTGGAGCACGGGCCGTTGCTCCTGGACGCCGAGCAGATCTCGAACCCGCTTGTTCGTCCAGGCCAGTTCATGCGCCAGCTCGGACACCGAGAGATTCGTTTCCTTCGACGCCAGGTCGAAGGCCTGACCGAGCAGCGAGGGCTGCTCACCGGAGAAGTTCGAGACCGATTCCGGCGTGAAGCCGGGCTGGCCATCTAGCGCGCGCAGGCGCTGGTACGTCCTGCTGGCGGTGGCGTCGGAAATCAGTCCCAGCTCACGGCATCGGTAGACGAGCGACTGGAGGGAGACCCCCCAGACACCTCGCAGCTCAGCCAGCCGAGCGATATCCATCCGCCTGGGCAACAGGGGCAGGATGCTGGAGTGGGGCGTCAGGAACTCGGCCGCGAAGGCATCGGCCTCCTTCTCCTGGCGGCTGTCACCGGTGGCGTCGCCGTGAAGGACGAGGTGGCCCAATTCGTGGGCGGCGGTGAACCGGTGGCGGTAGATGTCGTCCGCCCGGTTGGCGGTCAGAACGACGAGCGGCCGCGCGGCCCGGGTAGAGAACGCGTCCACGCTCGCAGCGGAAGGGTCACTGGCAGGCGGCATCACCACCACGATGCCGTGCGACTCCATCCGCCTCACCAGGTGCGTGACAGGGCCGTCGCCGAGACCCCAGCGTTTGCGGAGTTCGCGGGCGGCGGACGCGGGATCGGTGGACAGCTCCTCGCCGGGGTGGACCTCCCCGCCGGCGAAGCCGGGCAGATCCACGAGGGGCAACTGGATCCGCTGTTCCAGCGCGTAGGTGAGCTCCCAGACCTGCTCGGCGAAGGCAAGAGCCCGCTCTCGCTGGGACTTCGGTGTGCTGCGCAGGCTTCGGAAGTGCGCCATGGAGGCGTCGAGCCGGTTGGCCGGCCTTCCCAGCAGGAAGAACGTCACCGGAACCCCGAGGATCTCCGCGAGACGGGGAATCAGGTCAGGCCGTGGCTTGGAGACCCCCGTCTCGTACTGACCCACCGCGGCAGGCGTCACTCCGAGCTGCGTCGCCACGTCCTTCTTCGTCATCTCCGCCAACCGGCGGGCTTGAGTCAGCCGGGTGGGATCGAAGCCGTCGGAGATGGCACGCGGCGTGGCGCCTCGTTCTTCCGTACCGGGAATCAGGTCTTGCTTAGTGAGTCGCATCGTCTTCGCTGGTCTGGTCCTCGACGGGTTCTGCCTCGGTCTGAGCGGGCAGGTGCAGGGCCCGATCCGAGGCGGTACGAGAGGACAGCGTAAGGGTGGGTTCGGTTCCGTCGGCGAAGCTGGTGTGCGCCGTGATCTGGCCCGGGATGATGATCGGCCGCGACGTGTACGAGGTGACCGCCTGTGGCAGGTGGAGCGCCTCGGGGTCGGTGGTCCACTCCAGCTGCCGGTTGACCCCGAGAGCGGCGATGCCCCAGTACGCCTCTAGCAGTTCGGAGGCGTTGCAGGCGAAGGGCACCAGGATCAGCTGGGTGTCCGGCGGGATCGTGGCCAGGGCGCCACGCGGTTCAGCGACGGTGACGGCCGCCCCGAAGTCGAGGTCGAACGGGTCTTGGGTGTGCTTCGGCGTCGGCGCGAAGGTGAAGAGTTCCTTCACCAGTCGCGTCTCGTTGGGGATGTGCGCGCTGCGTACGTCGGACTTGGTCTTGGCGTACCGGAACGGGTAGAGCAGTCCGTTGCCGATGAGCATCAGCTCGTAGGGGAACCCGAAGGGCTGGACCGCACGGGCGCCCGGCAGATCCTTGAGCTCGTCCTGGAGCCGCTCGTACTGGTTCTCGTACCGGCTGGTGCCGTAGGCGCGAGTGGTGCGGGCTGCGCCTTGTTCCTGTGCGGCCTGTGCGTTGGCCTGCATGTTGCGAAGGCCCTGTCCGACGCCGAGGCGTACAGCTGCGGCCTGATCGCCGAACACGTTGGTCGCCCACTGCGACGGAGGCACACTCATGCGGACGACTCCTAGGGTCGGACTACGCATCGAAGCATTCCAGTGCGGTCTTGACTTTAGTTGATGTCGAAGTTTTTGCACAACTGCTTCTGTGTTCGGCGTGTTCGACCTCAGTGGACCATCGCCGGGCGCGCCCTGTCCGGCGCCCCCGTGCCGTTGAACGTCGTTCATCGCTGGGCAGTCCACCCTCTACTACGCGGGCCTACGCCCGGAGGGGGCCGTCGCCCTGCGCGTCGCCGATGCGACGCTGCCGGAGATGGGCTGGGGTGAACTGCTTGCTCACAGGGCGGGGCCCGAGGTCGGCAGTCAGTGGACGGACGACGGCCAGGTACACGAGAGCCGTCAGCTGAAGGGCCGGGCAGTTGGCGATATCCGTCCGGTGCCCGCCCATCCGGCGCTCGCCGCGATCCCGCGCGAGCTCGTGGCGCGTGACGATCTCAAGCCCGGGGACCTCCTGTTCCCCGGGGAGAAGGGTGGGCTGCTCGCCGGCTCCGTCTTCCGGCGCGTCTGGAGCAGGGCGCGGCAGACCGTGCTCGACAAACACGAGTACGCCTCGCCCGTCGGCAAGCGCGTGTACGACCTCCGGCACACCTGCCTGACGACCTGGCTGAACAATGGAGTTCCGCCGGCCCAGGTGGCCGCTTGGGCGGGCAACAGCGTCCCTGTCCTGCTCGCTACTTACGCTCGATGTGTGACTGGCCAGCTGGCCGATCTTCAAAAGCGCATCGAGGGCCCGCAGGAGCTGCCCGCCGTAGTCTCGCCGCCGGACTGGTCGGGCCAGAACTTCGGCAAGTTTTCGGGAAGAACAGCCGCCAAGAGCCGTCCGAAGCCGGCTTCAGTCGGACTGCCGCCGCCGGCACCAGGGTCTCTGACCGGGCTGACGTCACCGCAACGACGCACACGCTAACGTGCCTTTGACCTGCACGAAAGCCCTCCCCGGGGGGAGGGCTTCGGGTGGTGGAGAAGTGGTGCCCCCGGCAGGACTCGAACCTGCGGCCAAGTGCTTAGAAGGCACCTGCTCTATCCACTGAGCTACGGGGGCCGGAAGGTGGCCGTGTGGGGCCTGGAGCCCCGGTGTGGGGGTGGGGCTGCGGTCCGTGCCGGGTCAAGGATAGGGCTCCGGCCGCCTTGTCCCGGTTGCTTCCCCCGCGTGCCACGATGTGGAGGTTCGGTGAAGCGGTCCCGATAATCGCAGGCAGGTGCGATTCGCGCATCGCTTTTGCGCCGCGGCGCCCCGGGTGTTGTGCACTCGTTATGCCTGTGCCCCACTCGTCCCGTCTGTCTGTGATGTCTCGGCGGGGCCCCGCCGGTGGGCTGTCCGGAGTGCCCGGAATGCACCACTGGAGTCGCGTTCGCCGCGCAGGGGGCGTATAAGCTTCAAAAAAGGTCACAAATTGGGCATTCTTCACATGTGGTGACCTTGGATGTTCGGCCCCAGCTGCTCGATGCCCTCTCCGCCGTGCGCGACCGGGTAGCCTCCGTGCGTCTGCCGCTGCCTCTGCCCGGTGCCCCGCGCGCCCGGCAGACCAGATCGGAGCTGCTCGCACAGCTCGACGACTATCTCGTGCCCCGGCTCAAAGCCCCCGAAGCCCCGTTGCTCGCCGTCGTCGGCGGGTCCACCGGAGCCGGGAAGTCCACCCTCGTCAACTCCCTCGTGGGCCGTCAGGTCAGTGAGGCCGGAGTGCTCCGGCCCACGACCCGCACGCCCGTCCTCGTCTGCCATCCGGACGACCACCACTGGTTCGCCGGGATGCGGGTGCTGCCCGACCTGATGCGCGTCTGGCTTCCGCAGGGCGAGGAGGAAGCCGTTCCGGTCGGCCGCAAGGGCCTCGGCCGGCGGCCGGCCGCTCCGGGGGGCGGGCAGCCGCGCGAACTGCGCATCGAGACCGTCAGCACCCTGCCGCGCGGCCTCGCCGTCCTCGACGCCCCCGACATCGACTCCCTCGTCGTCGACAACCGCACCCTGGCCGCCCAGCTGATCTGCGCCGCCGACGTGTGGGTCATGGTGACCACCGCCTCGCGCTACGCCGACGCCGTCCCCTGGCACCTGCTGCGCACCGCCAAGGAGTACAAGGCGACCCTGGTCACCGTCCTGGACCGGGTGCCGCACCAGGTGCTCGGCGAGGTCTCGCGGCAGTACGCCGCGCTGCTCACCCGGGCCGGGCTGGGCGACGTACCGCGCTTCACCGTCCCGGAGCTGCCCGAATCGGCCGGGGAGGGCGGGCTGCTGCCCGCCAGCGCGGTGGCACCGCTGTTCGCCTGGCTCAGCCACCACGCGCAGGACCCCGCCGCACGGCAGCAGGCCGTCGGCCGGACCGCGCTCGGGGTGCTGGACTCGCTCTCGCGGCGGATGCCCGAACTGGCCTCCGCCGTCGCCGCCCAGCACGCCGCCGCCGTACGGCTGACCTTCGCCGTCGAGGACGCGTACAAGCGGGAGGGCAAGCGGGTCCGCAACCGGCTCGACCACGGCGCCGTACTCGCCGGGGACGCCCTCACCCGCTGGCGCGGCTACCCCCTCGACACCACCCCCGACGAACTCCTCGACTCCCTCGCCGAGTCGCTCGCCGCCCTGCTGCAATGCGCCGTGGCCGCCGCCGACGAGCGGATCGCGCAGGCCTGGCGCCGCGAACCGGCCGCCGCCGCCGTCCCGCTGCCCGCGCCCGACCGGGAGGCGGGCGAACGCATCGGGATGGCCGTACGGCGCTGGCGGCGCGTCCTGGAGGAGCTGGCCGAGGAGGAGGTGGCCCGGCTGGAGAAGCAGCCCGGGCCCGATCCGGACGGCGTGGCCGCCCTCCTCGTCGCGGTGCTGCTCGGCGGCAAGCGGGCCCGCGCGGCGGGCGAGAAGCTGGCCGAGCGGGTCGGCGTACAGGTCGCCCTGCGGCTGCGCGACCGCGGCGCGGAACTCGTCGCGACCCACCTCGACCAGGTGCTGCGGGCCGAACGCGACCGCCGCCTGGCCCCCCTCGAAGCGCTCGACGTGACCCCGGAGCCCCAGGCAGAACTGATCGCCGCGCTGTCCCTACTGCAGAAGGAGAGGTGACGCGGTGACCGCCCTGACCGACCGAACCGACGACCGTGACCGCGACCGCGAGCGGGAGGGGGAGCACCCGCGCGACCGCGACCGCGGCGGGGACCCCGACAGCGGGCGCGGGCCCGAGGGGGAGTCCGAGCAGGGCGCGGACGGGCGGCCGCGCTGGGACGACGGGTTCATCGCGCGGTCGCGCCGGGCGGGTACGGACGACGACCCGGACACCGACGGGGGCGCCGACGAGGCGCTCGTCCGCGCCGTCTCCGGAGCCGGGAACGACGGCGGCAAGTCGCCCGCCGCGCCGCCGCTCAGCCCCGAGGGACAGGCCCTGCGGACCCGGCTCGAAGCCCTGCGCCAGCTGGTCGGGCTGTCCCGGACCCGGCTCGACGGCAAGACGCTGGCCGAGGCGGGCCGGGTGCTCGACGAGTACGCCGCGCGGCGCGGCCTGTCGGCGCAGCACACGGTCGTCGCGATCGCCGGAGCCACCGGAAGCGGCAAGTCCACGCTCTTCAATTCACTCGCAGGGGTACAGATTTCGGAGACGGGCCTGCGCCGCCCGACCACCGCCGCGCCCATCGCGTGCAGCTGGTCCGACGGGGCGGCGGGCCTGCTGGACCGGCTGGAGATCCCCGGCCGGCTGCGGCGGCGCCCGCGCGAGACCTCCGAGGCGGAGGCGCTGCGCGGAATGGTCCTGGTGGACCTGCCCGACCTCGACTCGGCGGTCGGCGCGCACCGCGACCACGTGGACCGGGTACTGGCGCTGGTGGACGCCGTGGTGTGGGTCGTCGACCCCGAGAAGTACGCCGACGCGGTGCTGCACGAGCGGTACCTGCGACCGCTGGCCGGGCACGCCGAGGTCACCTTCGTCGTGCTCAACCAGGTGGACCGGCTGCCCGGCGAGGCCGCCGACCTGGTCCTCGACGACCTGCGCCGGCTCCTCGACGAGGACGGCATCGCGCTCGGCGAGCACGGCGAACCCGGCGCGACCGTGCTCGGGCTCTCCGCCCTCACCGGCGAGGGGCTGGGGGAACTGCGCGAACTGCTCGGCCAGTTCACCCAGGAGCGCGGCGCCGCCACCCGGCGGATCGCCGCCGACGTCGACCAGGCGGCGGTGCGGCTGCGCCCGCTGTACGTGGCCGACGGGCACTCGGGGCCGGAGATCGGCGAGGCCGCCCGGGCCGAGTTCGAGGACCGGCTGGCCGAGGCGGTCGGCGCGTACGCCGCCGGGCTCGCCGCCGAACGGGCCTGGCGGCGCAATGCCGGAAAGGCCTGCGGGACGCCGTGGCTGCGGCTGTGGCGCTGGTACGAGGGCAAGCGCGCCCCGCGCACGCTGGCCGGGCTCGCCGCCCTTGCCGCCATTGGAGGACGTCACCCCGGATCCGGGATCGTGGAGGCGCCGGTCGGCGAGGAGGTGACCGCCCGGCAGCGGGTGGAGCAGGCCGTACGGACCGTCTCCGACGAGGCGGTGAACGGGCTGCCGGACCCCTGGGCGCAGGCGGTGCGGGAGACCGCGGTGCGGGGCGGCGAGCGGCTGCCGGAGGCGCTGGACGAGCTGACGGCGACGCTGGGCGTGCCCGCCGGGAAGCCGCCGCGGCCCGCGTGGTGGCCGGCCGCGGTGCTCACCCAGGCGGCCATGACGCTGCTCCAGATCTTCGGCGGGCTGTGGCTGGTGGGCCAGATCGCCGGGGTGCTGGAGCCGCGGCTGCTGCCGCCGGTGCTGCTGATGGTGGCGGGCATCGTGGGCGGCCCGCTGGTGGAGTGGGCCTGCTCGATCGCGGCCCGCGGACCGGCCCGGCGGTACGGGCAGGACGCGGAGCAGCGGCTGCGGCAGGCCGCCGCCGGGTGCGGGCGGGCGCGGGTGCTGGAGCCGGTGGCGGCGGAGCTGCTGCGCTACCGGGAGGTGCGCGAGCAGTACGCGACGGTGGCGCGGTTGTCCACAACCCGTCAGTAGTCCACAGCCCGGAGCGGGGTGCGGGCCGGCCGGGTCAGCATGGGTGGGCGGACGCGAGGTGCGGACGTGCCGATCGGGGCGGATGGCCGGGTGTCCGAGAGGCTGGACGGATGCGGGGGAGGGGGCGGCCGGGATGAACGACACCCTGGTGACGCTGGTGGGGAACGTGGCGACGGGCATGGACTACCGGGAATCGCCGAGCGGGGCGGTGGTCAGATTCCGGTTCGCCGTGACCCCGCGGTACTGGGACCGGCAGCGGGAGGGCTGGAAGGACGGCGCGACCAGCTTCTACACCGTGTGGGCACGGCGTGCGCTCGCCGCCAACCTCGCGGGGTCGGTCGCGTCGGGCGAACCGCTGGTGGTGCACGGGCGGTTGCGGGTGCGGGACGAGGAGGGCGACGGCAAACGCTATTTTTCGGCGGAGATCGACGCGGTGGCCATCGGCCACGACCTCAATCGCGGGACCTCGGCGTTCCGCCGCATCGTCCGCGCGGAGACTCCACTGACGGAACCTCAGAAGGCGACGGTGGGCTGAGTGTTCGGGGCCGATAGGATTCCCCGGAACTCACGGGCACCTGGGTCTCTGGCCCGGAGGGGAAGACTGTGTCGATCGCCGTTCCCGCATCTCCTGCGTCTACGTCCACGTCTACGTCTGCTGCGGCTACGTCCGCGGCGTCCGCCGCGCCCGGCGCGTCCGGGGGCGGGGTGCGGGCCGCCGCGAGACGGCCGCTCGCCACGGCCCTGCTGGCGGCGGCCATCGCCACCGCGCCGGGCACCGCCGCGGCCGCCGCCGGGGCGGACGGTTCGGCCACCCGGCCACCGGAGGGCGCGAGCGCCGTGCTGGACGGGCTGAAGACGTACGGCCAGGCGGTCCTGCGCACCCAGGACGGGGCGGTGCAGCAGATCCCGGCCGGGCTGTACGAGATGCGGGTGGACGGGGGCGGCATGCTCCAGACGTACGGGGTCGGCCTGACCGGTTTCGCCCAGCCAGAGGCGCACTACACCGAGACGGCGTGGAGCCGCAGTCCGCTCGGCGACCACGGGGACGCGGGCCGGATCCGCTGGGTACTGGAGCACTCCTACCCGCAGTTGAACGACCTGGCGGGGCTGGCCAGGGCCGCCGGGGCCGCATCGCTCACCGCCGAGAGCGCGGCGGCCGGGACCCAGGTGGCGATCTGGCGGCTGGCCGAGTCGGCGCAGGTGGAGGCGGCCGACCCGGAGGCGGAGAAGCTGGCCGACTACCTCCAGCGCGCGGCGGCCCAGTTGCCGGAGCCGCCGGCCTCGCTGGGGCTGGACCCCGGCGAGGTGTCCGGGCCGGTGGGCGGCAGGATCGGGCCCGTGACCGTCCGGACCGGGGCGCAGAGCGTGACGGTCACCCCGGACGCGGCGGCCCTGGCGATGGGGGTGCGGGTGGTGGACGCCGACGGGCAGCCCCTCACCACCGCGGGGAACGGCAGCAAGCTGTACTTCGAGGTCCCGGCGGGCACGCCCGACGGGGAGGCGTCGGTGACGGTGCAGGGCGCGATGAAGGTGCCCGTGGGCCGGGTCTTCACCGGCGGTGAGCAGACCCGGGCGCTGATCGTGGCCGGGTCCAGCGCCTCGGCGGCCTCGGCCGTGGCCACCACGGAGTGGCCGACCCGGGTGGTCCCGGTGTCCACCGGGGGCCAGGGGGCCCAGGGGTCGGCCGGGACCTCGGTGGGGCCGCCGACCGGCCAGACCCGGAGCACGACGGGGACCGCGGAACGCGGTGACGAGGAGCGCCTGGCGGCCAGCGGCAGCTCCGGGGCCACCCCGGTCATCGCCGGCCTGGCGGTGGGCCTGGTGGTCCTGGGCGGCGTGGTCGTCCTCCTCCTGCGCAAGCGCCCCCTGGAGGAGGACACCCCCGCCGCGGGCCCCGCCGCCCGGGCGGACCAGGACGCGTAAGGCGCCGCTACGCGCCCCCCGCGCAGCCCTGCCCGCGCGCGACGAGGCCGGGTCTGGGGGAGGCTGGTTCGAAATGGGGGCGGCGGGTAAGGGCGTGAAATGGTTGATCAGGAACTGACCTGGCAAGGTGCGGTCGCCCGGGGCGACCGTGCGCTGTTCGACGCGGTCGCCCACAGGCAGTGGCCCGGTGCGCAAAAGGTGCTGCCGCGACTCGGCCGCGCCGCCAACCACGGGGTGCTCTGGGCCGGTGCGGCCTCGGCGCTCGCCGTGTTCGGCTCGGTCAGGGCCCGGCGCGGGGCCGTGCGCGGGATGGCCTCGCTGGCGCTCGCCTCCGCCACCATCAACACCGTCGGCAAGTGGTCCGTCCGCAGGGCCCGGCCGCTGCTGGAGGGCGTGCCCACCGCGCGGCGGCTCGCCCGGCAGCCCCGGACCACCTCCTTCCCCTCCGGCCATTCGGCCTCCGCCTTCGCCTTCGCCACCGGACTGGCGCTGGAATCCCCGGGCTGGGGCGCGGTCGTGGCGCCGGTGGCGGCCTCGGTGGCGTTCTCCCGGGTGTACACGGGCGTCCACTACCCCACCGACGTCCTGGCGGGAGCGGGCTTCGGCGTGGCCGCGGCGTGCACCGTCCGGTTCGTGGCCCGGAGCATCGAGCGGCACCGGGTCACCCCGGGCAACGAGCGCCCGGCCGCCGACGCTCCCGCGCTGCCCGACGGCGAGGGGCTCACCGTGATCGTCAACAAGGGGTCCGGGACCGCCGCCGAAGCGGGGATCGAGCGGCTGCTCAAGTCCTTGCCCCAGGCCGAGGTGGTCGAGTGCGAGGGGCCCGACGTGCCCGCCGAGCTGGCCGCGGCGGCCGCCCGCAGCAAGGTCCTCGGGGTGTGCGGGGGCGACGGCACGGTGAACGCCGCCGCCACCGCCGCGCTCAAGGCCGGGGTGCCGCTCGCGGTGTTCCCGGGCGGGACCCTGAACCACTTCGCGCTCGACCTCGGGCTCGTCGGCCCCGAGGACACCTGCCGGGCGGTGGCCGCGGGCCACGCCGTCAAGGTGGGCGTGGGCCGCTTCACCCCCGGCCCCGCGCGGGCCGAACCGGCCCTCGACGCGAGCGCCGTCCCCGTTCCCCCGGCCGATTCGGCCGGCCCCGCCGTGCCGGTCGCGCAGGCCACGGCGGAACGGGAGGAGTTCGGGTACTTCTTGAACAACTTCAGCATCGGCGCCTACCCCGAGCTGCTCGGCCACCGGCTGCGCTGGGGGCCCCGCATCGGCGGCGGCCCCGCCGCGCTGCTGGCGTCCTGGAAGGTGCTGCGCGCGGAGCGGCCGGTACGGATGCGGCTGGCCGGGCGGCAGCGGGCCGTCTGGCTGCTCTTCGCGGGCAACGGCACCTACCAGGGCAGCGGCGCGACCCCGCGGCACCGGATGAGCCTCGGCGAAGGGCTGCTCGACGTACGGCTCGTGTTCGGCGGCGGGCGCCCCGGCCCGCGCCTGCTCGCCGCGGCCCTCGCCGGGCCGCTGACGCGCTCGCCCGTCCACACGGCGACCAAGCTGCGCAGCCTGCGCCTCTCCGAGATCCCGGAGGGCACCCCGCTCGCCTACGACGGGGAGTACGCGCTGGCCCCCAGGTCCTGCGTCCTGGACGAGCTGCCCGACGCCCTCACGGTCTACCGCCCCCGCTGACCCCCCGGAGCCAGGACCGAGCCCCCCACCGGCCCCTGGCTCCGCGGAGCCCCACCCCCACGGCGCCGCTTCCGCACCGCCGTGCCTCGTCATGCCGTGCGGCGCCCCGCCCCCGAGCCCCTGCCGCTGCCTATGCGTTTCCCCCCGAGGGTGGACGTCAGGCAAGATGGGGTGTATCTGCCCACCCATCGATCTGCCGGACGGTTTCTCTTGGCTGAGTTCATCTACACCATGCGCAAGACGCGCAAGGCGCACGGCGACAAGGTGATTCTTGATGACGTCACCCTGAACTTCCTGCCCGGCGCGAAGATCGGTGTGGTCGGTCCGAACGGCGCCGGTAAGTCCACCGTCCTGAAGATCATGGCGGGCCTGGAGCAGCCGTCCAACGGTGAGGCGTACCTGTCTCCCGGCTTCAGCGTCGGCATCCTCATGCAGGAGCCGAAGCTCGACGAGTCCAAGACGGTCCTGGAGAACGTGCAGGACGGCGCCGCCGAGATCATGGGCAAGCTCAAGCGCTTCAACGAGGTCGCCGAGCTGATGGCGACCGACTACACCGACGCGCTCATGGACGAGATGGGCAAGCTCCAGGAAGACCTGGACCACGCCAACGCCTGGGACCTCGACGCCCAGCTGGAGCAGGCCATGGACGCCCTGGGCTGCCCGCCCGGCGACTGGCCCGTCACCAACCTCTCCGGTGGCGAGAAGCGCCGCGTCGCGCTCTGCAAGCTGCTGATCGAGGCCCCGGACCTGCTCCTCCTCGACGAGCCCACCAACCACCTCGACGCCGAGTCGGTGAACTGGCTGGAGCAGCACCTTTCGCAGTACAAGGGCTGCGTCATCGCCGTGACCCACGACCGGTACTTCCTCAACAACGTCGCCGAGTGGATCCTCGAACTGGACCGCGGCCGTGCCATCGCCTACGAGGGCAACTACTCCACGTACCTGGAGAAGAAGGCCACCCGCCTCAAGGTCGAGGGCCGCAAGGACGAGAAGCGCCAGAAGCGCCTCAAGGAAGAGCTGGAGTGGGTCCGCTCCAACGCCAAGGGCCGCCAGACCAAGTCCAAGGCACGCCTCGCCCGCTACGAGGAGATGGCCGCCGAGGCGGACAAGATGCGGAAGCTGGACTTCGAGGAGATCCAGATCCCGCCGGGCCCGCGTCTGGGCTCGATCGTGGTCGAGGTCAACAACCTCTCCAAGGCGTTCGGTGACAAGGTCCTCATCGACGACCTGTCCTTCACGCTGCCGCGCAACGGCATCGTCGGCATCATCGGCCCGAACGGTGCCGGCAAGACCACGCTGTTCAAGATGATCCAGGGCCTGGAGACGCCGGACTCCGGCGCCATCAAGGTCGGCGACACCGTCAAGATCAGCTACGTCGACCAGAGCCGCGCCAACATCGACCCCAAGAAGACCCTCTGGGCCGTCGTGTCGGACGAGCTGGACTACATCAACGTCGGCCAGGTCGAGATGCCGTCCCGCGCCTACGTCAGCGCCTTCGGCTTCAAGGGTCCGGACCAGCAGAAGCCGGCCGGCGTGCTGTCCGGTGGTGAGCGCAACCGCCTCAACCTGGCGCTGACGCTCAAGGAGGGCGGCAACCTGCTGCTCCTCGACGAGCCCACCAACGACCTCGACGTCGAGACCCTCTCCTCGCTCGAGAACGCGCTCCTGGAGTTCCCGGGCGCGGCCGTGGTCATCTCCCACGACCGCTGGTTCCTGGACCGGGTCGCGACGCACATCCTCGCCTACGAGGGCGAGTCGAAGTGGTACTGGTTCGAGGGCAACTTCGAGTCGTACGAGAAGAACAAGATCGAGCGTCTCGGCGCCGATGCGGCCCGCCCGCACCGCGCCACGTACAAGAAGCTCACCCGAGGCTGAGACTGAGGCTGGAACAAGCATGGCCAGACACCTCTACCGGTGCCCCTTGCGCTGGTCGGACATGGACTCCTTCGGGCACGTGAACAACGTGGTCTTCCTCCGCTACCTGGAGGAAGCCCGGATCGACTTCATGTTCCGGCTCGCGCCGGGCGAGGGCAGCGAGTCCTTCACGGGCGGTTCCGTCGTGGCCCGCCACGAGATCGACTACAAGCTGCCCCTCGTGCACCGGCACGAGCCGGTCCTCATCGAATCCTGGGTGACCCGGATAGGCGCCGCGTCCCTGACCATCGGCTACGAGGTCAAGGACGTGGCGGAGGACGGCCGGCCCGAGAAGGTCTACGTACGGGCCTCGACGGTCGTCGTGCCCTACAACCTCGCCGAGGGGCGGCCCCGCCGCATCACGGCCGAGGAGAAGCAGTTCCTGCAGAAGTACCTCGACGAGCCCACGGGCCCGGAAGGGGCCGTCGCCGCATGAGCGAACGGCTGCGCCTCGCCGATTCCGGGGAGGCGGCGGACCTCGCCGCCTTCCTGGGCCGGCTCGTGCACTACGACCGCGCCGCCGCGGTCCGCCTCCAGGTGGGCGGCGGCGCGCTGGCGGTGTTCGGCCGTCCGCCGTCCTTCGACGTGCTGGCGATCCGTACGGCCCGGCTCGCGCAGCCCCCGGCCCTGCCGCTGGACCGGACCGTCTCCGCCGGTGAACTCCTGGAGGCGATCGACGAGGCCGAGGGCAGCGCGGTCGTGCCCGCGGCCGTGACCGGACCCCCCTGGGCCGGCGTACTGCCGCCCCGCGGCGGCTGGCAGCAGGTGCCCGGGCTGCCCGGCGCCGACGCGATGCGCGCGCAGGTGGCGCTGGCCGTCGCCGAGTTCCGCAGCCGCGACGAGGCACTGCCCCCGCAGCACCGCACCCGCTCCGAGCGCGACCGGATCGGCCGCGAGATCTGGTCCCGGACCGTGGGCGAGACCGCCCTCCCGCTGCGCGCCGTGCACGCCGCCCAGTCCCTGGGCTTCCTGCGGCCGGTACGGTCCACCGTGCCCGCGCAGAGCGCCGCGCCCGACGCCCCGGAGCCGGTGGCGCTGCTGGCATCCGGCAGCTGGCTGCGACTGCGCACCCCGTACGGCTCCGTGGTCACCCGCCGCCCGGGCGGCGGCCTGGGCGCCCTCCGGGTCCGCCCGGTCTGACGCCGGTACGCCCCGCCCGCGCCGTACCTCCGCTCAGCCCTCGGTGTTGATCATCGAGGCGGCGGCGTACGTCACGTACCGCCACAGCTGGGCCTCGTGCTCCGGCGCCAGGCCCAGCTCGTCGAGCGCGTCCCGCATGTGCCGCAGCCACGCGTCGTGGGCCGCCCTGTCCACCTGGAACGGGGCGTGCCGCATCCGCAGGCGGGGGTGGCCGCGCTGGTCGCTGTAGGTGGTCGGCCCGCCCCAGTACTGCATCAGGAACAGCGCGAAGCGCTCCTCGGCGGGGCCCAGGTCGGCCTCCGGGTACATGGGACGCAGCAGCGGGTCCTCGGCGACCCCCTGGTAGAAGCGCCGGACCAGGCGGCGGAAGGTCTCCTCGCCGCCGACCTGCTCGTAGAAGGTCTGCTCCTGAAGGGTGCCCCGCGGAATCTCGTTCACCCGACCATCGTCTCAGACGCCCGGACGGAGGACCGGGGTCCTAGGACCATCGGCCGCCCGGCGCAGGCCCCTCGTGTCCGACGGGCGGCCCGGAGGCGCGGGCAGCACAGTGGAAGCATGGGAGGTACGGAGGCCGGAGCGGCGCGGGACCTGCGGGGGACGGCGCACGCGGCCCAGGTCCGCGAGCTGGTCGCCGCCGGGGCGCTGCCCGATCCGGCCTGGCGGGCGGCCTTCGACGCCGTGCCCCGGCACGTCTTCGTCCCCTACTTCTGGACCGGCCGCGGCGCGGGCCACGAGCGGCTGTGGGCCGAGGACCCCGATCCCGAGCGCCGGGCCCGCTGGCTGCGCGGGGTCTACACGGACGCCCCGCTCGCGACCCGGCTGCGCGACGGCGAGCTGGTCTCCTCCAGCAGCCAGCCGTCCCTGATGGCGCGGATGCTGGACGCGCTGGAGGTCCGGGACGGGGACAACGTGCTGGAGATCGGCGCGGGCACCGGTTACAACGCCGCCCTGCTCTGCCACCGGCTCGGGGAGGACCTTGTCACCACGGTGGACCTGGACGAGGAGATCACCGAATCGGCGCGGGCCCACCTGGCCCGGCTCGGCTACCACCCGGTGGTGGTCACCGGGGACGGTGCGCGCGGCTGCCCGGCGCGGGGTCCCTTCGACCGGATCATCGTCACCTGCACCCTGCCGCAGATCCCGGCCGCCTGGCTGCCCCAGTGCCGCCCGGGCGCGCGGATCCTGGCGCCGCTGTCGACGGGGCTGATCGCGCTGCGCGTGCGGGACGCGGCCTTCGCGGAGGGGCACTTCCTGCACACCCCGGCGTACTTCGTCCCGCTGCGCGGAGCCGCGGCCGCGCCCGCGTGGGTGGCGGGCGGCCTGCCGTACGACCTGCTGGAGAACGAGCGCTTCCAGTTCATGCTGATCCTCACGGCGGGCGCCCTGCACCCGCGGGAGGCCCTGGACCTGTGGCGGCGCGAGGACCGGCCGGCGCGCGAACGCTTCGGCGTGACGGTCACCGACGAGGGCCAGTGGTCCTGGCTGGACGATCCCCAGGGGCCGTACGTCTGGCCCCTGGGGGATGCCGCCGCCTGACGCTCAGCCGCGGCGGACGGTGACCGTGGTCCAGGCGCCGACGTGGACGCGGTCGCCGTCGCGCAGCGGGACCGGCACGTAGGGCTGGATCGGTTCCTCGCCCCCGTTGATGTAGGTGCCGTTGGTGGAGTTCTGGTCCACCACCGCCCAGCTGCCGTCGGGCTGCTGGACCAGGACCGCGTGCGCGTGCGAGACGCCCGGGTCCTCCGGCGGGACCGACAGGTCGACGTCCGGGGACTCGCCCGTGGAGGCGCGGCGGCGGCCGATGGTGATCTGGCCGCCGGACAGCGGAAGGTGCTGCTCCGGGGCGTAGGCGGGCAGGTTGAGACCCGCCGCCTCGGGGCCGCTGCGCTGCATCATCGCCATGAAGTACGAGCGGTCGGGGCCGATCGTCGCGGTCCAGGCACCGCCCTGGGGCGGGATCGAGGGCTGCTCCGGCGCGGGCTGCTCGTATCCCGGCTGCGGCACGGACGGCAGCGCTTCGTAGTAACCCCGGGGCTCCTGCTCCTGCACCGGCGGCGGCAGCAGCCAGTCGTCCTCGCGCTGCAAGGACTCGGCGGGCCGGTTGACCTGCGAGGGCCGCGAGACGTGGTGGTCGTAGGGGTCCTGCGCGTACGAGGCCTCGGCGGTCGGCATCGGCGCGTGCGGGGCGCCCGTGCTCACGGGCGGACCCGGAATGCGGTCCGGATCCGGGGCGATCGGCGTGTACGAGGTCGCCGTCCGGGTCAGGAAGTTGAAGCGGCACTCCTCGCAGTACGGGGCCATCGCCTCGCGCGGGGTCCGGCACTGCGGGCACAGCTCCGCCTGCGCGGTGGGCTCGCCCCCGGCCATCGGGAAGCCGTAGTCGTAGGAGGGCGGCGGCGGGGGCTCGTGGGCACCCGGGGGCGCGGCCGCGGGGGCCATGCGGTGACCGCATACTTCGCACCAGTCGTCGGAGACCGATTGGTGCCCGTTCGGGCAGGTCGGCATGTCGGCCGTTCCCCCTTCTCCCCTGCGTCGGGACGTCAGTGTCGCTTCTGTGGCGCTCGGGTGCCGCTGTCGCGGCGCTGTCGTACCGCTTCGGTGCCGCTTCAGTTCCGCTTCACGCGGACGGTCTGCGTCGACCGCGTTTCGAGGGTCATCTCGTCGGCGTCGGCGACTTTCGCCTTCAGCCGCACAGTACCCGCCGCGACATCCACGACATCCACCACCTTTGCCAGCAGTTTCGCAGTGTCCTCGTTCCCGGACGCACTGGCCAGCTGCACGGCGCGGCCCAGTTTGGCGGTGGCGCCGTCGAGATCTCCCAGTTTGCGTGCTTCCAGGCCCTGCTGGATGACCTCGGCCAACTCGGCCTGGCCGGTGTAGTGGGCGACCTGAGCGTTGATCTTGGTGGACGCGGCCAGGTCGGCCGTCCACACCGCGCGGACCAGCCCCGGGGTCTCGGTGAGCACCGTGGCGTCCTCGCCGCCGCGGCCCGGCAGGACCAGGGAGATCCGCGAGGCGAGCATCTCCCGGCCCACGTCCGCGCCCGGTACCCGGACGCAGACGTGGTACTCGCGGGACTCGTCGCCCCAGGACCCGGTCGGGTAGTCACCGGCACGCGGACCGGCTTCGGTGCGGCGGTCGGTGAGGTCCTGCACGGCGGGCGCGACCTGCTTGACGTACTGGATCTCCGCGCCGACCGGGTTCCACAGGCGCAGCGCGACGTCCGCGACTTCCTTGCCCATGACGTTCTCCATCATGAGCGTGAAGTCCTCGGCCAGCCGGGCCGGGTCGGCCACGATGTCGGCGGTGCCGAGCAGCGCGCTCGCGATGCCGGTCACCTCCTTGACCTCCCAGTCGGTGCCGACCCCGCGGGCATCGCAGGTGAACCGGCCGGCGCAGGCGTCGAGGGTGGCGCGGAGCACCTCCGGGTCCTCGTGCTCGTTGCGGCCGTCGGTCAGCAGGATGCCGTGCCGGATGGTGGCGGGGGACTGGCGCAGCAGGCCGTCGGCCAGCCGCAGCCAGGTGCCGATGGCCGTGCCGCCGCCGGGGGTCAGGGCGCCGAGGGCGCCCTTGGCCTGGGCGCGGGTGACCGGGTCCGCGACCGCGAGGCGGCCCTGACCGGGGTAGACCTCCCGGGCCACGTGCGTCCCGGCGATCACGGCGAAGGAGGTCCCGTCGCGCAGGGTGTCGATCGCGGCGGCCGTGGCCTCCTGGGCGCCGGTCATCTTGGCGGGCGGATACGCCATGGACCCCGAGCAGTCGACCATGATCACGACGGCCGCACCGCTGCCGGAGGTCGCGGCGCGGGTCGCGGCGGCGCCGCCGGTGGACGTCACCGTCACGATGGCGTGCACGTCCTGCCCGCCCACCGGGAGGAACTCGTTCTGGTACACCTCCACGGTGAAGCGCGGGGCGCTCGGCTTGGCGAAGTTCGCCATCAGGACGGTCTCCTCGGTGTGCGGGGCGGGCGGGGACGGTGCGGTCAGGCGGCGGGTGCCGCGGCCGCCTCGGACACGGCGAAGGGGACGACGGCCACGGTCACGTTGTCGTGGCCACCGCCGTCCAGGGCGTGGCCGACGAGGACCTGGGCGCTGTGCAGCGGCCGGGTGGCGGCGTCGGCGGGCAGCAACCGGGCCATTTCCTGGGCGGATTCGGCGTAGTTCCACAGCCCGTCGGTGCAGACGACCACCACGCCCGGCCGGTCGGGCTTGAAGGCGACGGTGTGCGGCTCCAGTTCGTACGCGTCGGCGCCGAGCCAGCCGGTGATGGCGTGGGCGCGGACGTCGGCGTACGCCTCGGCCTCGTTCATCAGGCCCGCCGCGACCATCTGGGCGGCCCAGGAGTCGTCCTCGGTGAGGCGGGCGGGCGGGGCGGAGCGGTCGTCGGGCACCCAGTACGCGCGGCTGTCGCCGACCCAGCCGATGATCAGCAGGCCGCCCGCGGTGACCGCGCCGACGAGGGTGCAGGCGGGGGCGTTCTGCGCGCCGGGAACCTCCGGGGCCAGGGCGTTGACGGCAGTGGCGGCGGCCAGGATCGCCTCGTGCATGGCCTGCTGGGGCAGCGCGCCGCGGGGCAGCGCCTCCAGCAGGGCCTCGTTGGCGGCGACGGCCGCGGCGGCGGAGGCCTCGTCGGGGCGGCTGGCCGAGGAGACGCCGTCGCAGACGATGGCGACGGTGGCGGCCGAGCCGTCGGGCAGCGCGGTGGCCGCGACGGCGAAGGAGTCCTCGTTGCGGTGGTGGCGCAGGCCGCGGTCGCTGACGGCGGCGACGCTGCCGAGTTCCTCTTCGAGGTGGTCCCGCTCGCGGGGCTGGGCGTGGCCGCAGTGCTCGCAGTAGCCGTCGGTGTCGACCCGGCCGGCGCGGCAGGCGACACAGGTCTTGCCGCCGGTCGGCTCGCCGACGGGGTCGGTCCCCGCCGGGTCGCCGCTGCCGCCGCCGTCGCCGCTGCCCGAGCCCGGGTGGCCGGTGGTGGCCCCCTGCGGGGCGGCGGGGCCCCAGCCGCCGGGCTCGTCGACGAGCGTGGGCACGTGGCCGGGGGCGGGTGCCGGTGCGGGAGCGGCGCCGGGCGCCGGGGCGGCGCCGTACCCGGCGGGCGCGGGTGCGGCCGACGGCGCGGGGGCGCCGTAGCCGCCGGGTGCGGGGGTCGCCTCGGGCGCGCAGTAGCCGGGCGGGGCGGGTGCCGGACCCGGGGTGTGGGACGCGTCGGACCAGCCGGCGGGGCCCGAGGGCTCGGGCGCGCCGGCGGCGGGCGGGAAGGCGGGCCGGGGCGCCGCCGCGTCCGGGGTCAGGGCGACCGTCGGGTGGTCGTCCGGGGGCGGGGGGTCCGCGGAGAGGGAATATCCGCAGACTCCGCAGAAACGGTCACCCTCTTCCAGGGGTTCCGCACAGCTGGGGCAGCCCGACGGCCGATGCATCGACATCACTCACACCCACGTCCGTGGACGGAAACGGTTTGCCCGTTCCACCAGTTCGATCCTCTCCTCGCCCCGCTGCGCCAGGCGGGCCAGGACCCGGTACGAGCGTTCCAGGCCGAAGCGCAGCCCCCGCTCGTCCAGTTGGCTGCCGAGCAGCGAGGTCCGGCCGGGGTCCGCGCCCCGGCTACCCGACAGTACCCAGTCGAGCGCCGAGCCCAGAACCTCGGCCGTCAGCACCTCGTACCGGACGGCGTCCAGGCCGAACCGCCGCAGCGCCTCCACCTGCCCCGAGGCGGCCAGCAGGTCGTCCAGGAGCGGCTCCTCGGGGGAGCGGTCGCGCAAGCGTGCCCGTACGGCCGCCACCCGCGCGGCCGTGTAGTGGATGGACGACTCCGGTACGGATTCCAGCGTCCGCACCGCCGCCGTGCGGTCCCCGGCGGCCAGCTGGACCCGGGCCAGCCCGAAGGCGGCGCTCACGAACCCCGGATCGGTGGCCCACACCAGGCTGTAGTACTCGGCGGCATTGTCCAGCTGGCCCAGGATCTCCGCGCACAGGCCCAGCGCCAGCTTCGGCGCGGGCTCGCCCGGGAAGGCGTCGTAGATCGCGTCGAAGGACAGCGCCGCGACCTCGTCGTCCCCGGCGGCCAGCGAGGCGATGCCGCGCGCCCAGACCACGCGCCAGTCGTCGGGGTGGCGCGCCTCCAGCTCCGTCAGGGTCCGGCCCGCCACCCCGAGTTCGCCCAGTTCCAGGTGGGCCCGCAGTGCGCGCAGCCGCAGCTCGGCGGAGTCGGCGGGCGCCGACGCCAGCGCGCCCAGCAGGTCGGCGGGCGCGGAGGTCAGCAGCGCGGTCAGGAAACCGGCGTTGGGGTCGGCCGGGTCCACCAGCGGCACGGGCAGGGCCAGCGAGGCCGCCCGCGCGTCCAGGGCGGCCAGCACGGCCGATCCGGGGAGCGCGGCCGGGTACGCCGCGACGGGCGCCGCCGCGGCCGGCGCCGCCCGCGGCGCGGGCAGGGACACCTCGGCCGGAGCCGGCCGCGCGGCCGCCCCGGGGGCTCCCGGGGCACCCGTCACGCGCGTGGCGGTCGTCGCCAGCGGGGGCACCGCCGCCGCGCCCACGAGGGGCACCGCACCCGCCATGGGCACGGGCGCCGGCTCGGACACCGCGCCGGCGCGGCCGCCCGCAGGAGCGGAGGCGCCGGTCACCGCGGGCACCGCGCGGCGGCGGCCCGGCAGCACCCCGCGCCACGCCGTCAGTTCGCGCGCGCCCAGCCGGGGCATCGCGCCCCCCGCCTCCTCGGCGAACAGCCCGGTGTCGGGGACCCGCAGCTCGGGCCCGAACAGTGTGGACAGCTGCGGGCGCGGGCGCCCCGTCTGGAGCGCCACCACCTCCCGCAGCACGCCCGTCAGCTGGTCGGCCATCTCCTGCGCCGAGGCGAACCGTCGTCCCGGGTCGGGGTCGGTGGCCCGCACCAGCAGCCGGTAGAAGGACTCGTAGCGGCGGAAGACCTCGATGTGGTCGGGGTCCGGCAGGCTGTCCACGAAGACGGTGGTGTAGCCCTGGAAGTCGAAGGTCAGCACGGCCAGCGTGCGCGCGACGGTGTAGAGGTCGGAGGCCACCGAGGGTCCCAGCTCGGCGACTTCGGGCGCCTGGTAGCCGGTCGTGCCGTAGATGGCCGATTCGTCGTCGTCCATCCGCCGGACCGCGCCCATGTCGATCAGCTTGAGCTGGTCGGCCTGCTGGATGGCGTTGTCGACCTTGAAGTCGCAGTAGAGGAGGTTGCGGCTGTGCAGGTGGCCGAGGGCCTCCAGCGCCTCGATGCCGTAGGCGCAGGCCTGCTCCACCGGCAGCGGATCGCGCCGGCCGTCCGCCTGGCGGCGCTCGTTGGCGATCTCCTTGAGCGATTTGCCGCCGACGTACTCCATCACGATGTACCCGTCCAGCGAGCCGGTCCGCTGGTCCAGGTGCTCCACGAAGTTGTAGATCCGCACGATGTTGGAGTGCTCGATCTCCGCGAGGAAGCGCCGCTCCGAGATGGCCGCGGCCATCGCGTCCTGGTCCCCGGTGTCCAGCAGGCCCTTGAGGACCACCCAGCGGTCCGAGACCGCCCGGTCGACGGCGAGGTACACCCAGCCGAGGCCGCCGTGCGCAAGGCAGCCCGCCACCTCGTACTGCCCGTGCACCACGTCGCCCGAGGCGAGCTTCGGCACGAAGGAGTACGGGTGCCCGCACTTGGTGCAGAAGCCCTCGGTACGGCCCGGGCGGTCGCCGCGCGCCCGCCCGACCTGGGCCCCGCAGTCCGACTTCGAGCAGAACCGCTTGCGCTCCGGCACCTCGGGATTGGCCAGCACCGAGGCCGAAGGATCCGGACGCGGAACCTCCGGCACGCTCACCAGCCCGGCCCCCAGCCGCCCGCGGCCCGAGGGCCCGGACGAGGAACCCGAACTGCGCACCGACACCGAACGGCCGGACGCCGCGGTCCCCGACAGGGCGCGCGAGAGCCGTCCCGAGACCGAACGCCGCGAGGACGACGAGCGCGAGGACCGGGCGGAGCGGGCCGAACCGGAACCCCGGGCCGAGGCCTGCGACCCCTGGGAGCCGCGCGCCCCGGCGCCCCGGGCCGCGCTGGTCATCCCGGTGGGCGGCGACACCAGCTCGGCGGCGCCCGCCGACGCCGCGGCGGGCGCGCCCGGCAGCGGCGCCAGGCCGCAGGTGTCGCAGTACAGCTCCCCGCCGCCCATGTCCTCGTACGCGCCCGGGCAGCCGGGCCGGCCGCACGGAGTCCCGGTCAGGCTCACGCGTTCTCCTTCCCCGGCCCGAGGGGCCGGTCCTGCTGCGGTACCAGTGACTCGGCGGCCGCCTGCTGGTAGCGCAGGACGGCCTGTTCGGCGGCGCGCAGATCGCAGGGCGCGCTCCAGAGCATCCGCCGGGCCGTGTCGTACCGCTCGACGAGCAAGGGGTCCGCCGCCGTCCCGTGCCGGACCATCTTCGCCCGGTAGGCGTCGAGCCGGCCCCGCAGTTCGGCCCGCACCGCCAGGGGCGCGGTCACCGCGGTCAAGGAGGCGCGGGCCCGGCGCAGTTCGTCCTCGGCCCGCTCCTCCAGGGACTCCAGCAGCGGCGACAGCCGGTGCCACTGGGAGCGCCGCCGGTAGTCGGCGGCCGCCGCCAGCTGCTCCTGGAGCACGGTCGGCGGCCCGCTCACTGCGGGCACCTCGGAGGCGGCGATCTTGGCCAGCACCTCGACGCGCGCGGTCCGCGCCTCCGCCAGGGTCCGGTCGGCCCGCGACAGCACGTCGCGCAGGCTGATCAGCCGCTGCTCGGCGTCCTGCCGCACGGCCAGGACCGCCTCCACCTCGCGGCGTACGTCCTCCAGCGCGCGCGCCGCCCGGTCGTACCGCGCGGTGTCCGGCCGCCCGCCGCCCGGCGCGGAACTGCCGGGCGCGGGGGTCCAGAAGGCCAGCGGGTCCTCGATGACCCGGGCGCGCAGATCGGCCAGTTCGGCGGTGATCTCCTCCAGGTCGTCGCCCGAGGGGTGCTCGCCGGGGCGGACGCCGACGGAGTGGGCCAGCGCGCGCGTGCGGTGCAGTTCGGCGGCGAGCAGGTCTATCCGGGCGGGCAGCGCCGACCACACCGCGTCGGCGGCGACCACCATGTCCAGCGAGGCCGCGTACAGCTCGTTCATCCGCGCGACCAGCTCGGCCAGCGAGAACCGCTCGGCCAGCTGGGCACCCTCCACCGCGCCGCCCGCGATCACCACCCCGGCGCCGCGCAGCCGTTCGGTCAACTCGGCCAGGTCCTCGCGGGTGGGCCAGCGGCGCCGCTCGCGCAGTTCCCGGGCGGCGGCGAGCGCCCCGCTGTAGGCGTCGAAGTACGTCCACAGTCGGGTGATGGCGGCGTCGGTGACGGCCCACCGCTCGCGGGTGGTGCCGGTCAGCGCGGCGCCCTCCAGGAGCCGTCGCCCGGCGTGGTCCTGGAGCGCGAGCAGCGAGGACTCCACGGCCTCGTGCTCCGCGTCGAGCCGGGCCAGCGCGCGGTCGACCTCGTCCCGGTCCATCACCGCCGGCACGGCCCCTCCTGTTCCCGCCACGGCGCTCAGCCGTCCCGGTACTTGGGCGCGGGGGGGCCGGGGATGCCGGGCAGGACGGCTTCCAGGTGCGTGCGGTAGGCCTTGGCCCACTGGCCGGCGTCCCCGCCCGCCCGGTAGTTCTCCAGCACCTTGTTGATCCGGCGCACCAGGTCGGTCGCGTCCTTGTTCATGGCCACGCCGTAGAACTCGCGGGTGAACGGCGAGCCGACGAGCCGCACCGTCGGGTCCTGCGCGGCCTGTCCGGCGGCGAGCGCGTTGTCCGTGACGATGCCGTCGACCTCGCCCAGCTGGAGCCTGACCAGGCAGTCCAGCTGGTTCGGGACGGTGACGGACACCGAGCCGTAGCCGTTCTCCTTGAGCTTGCTTTCGGCGATGGAACCGGCCGCCGTGCAGATCCTGCGGCCCTTGAGGGAGTCGTCGTAGCCGGTGATGGGCGAGCCCTTCGGGGCCAGGACCTGCTGGCCCGCCTCGAAGTACGCCGTGGAGAAGGCGACGTCCTTGAGCCGGTCGCAGTTGATCGTCATGGTCCGTACGACGATGTCGACCCGGCCCTCCACCAGCGCCGGTACGCGCTGGCTGGTCGGGATCGCCCGGTATATCACCGCGTTCTCGTCGCCCAGGATGTCCTTGGCTATGGCCTTGACCAGGGCGATGTCGAAGCCGTCGAGCTTGCCGTCGACCGGGTTGCGGTAACCCCAGCGGAAGCTGTTCTGGTCGACGCCCGCGACGAGCTTGCCCGCCGCCTTGATCCGGGCGATGGCCGGTCCGTCCACGCCCGGCGGGCGCAGGCTGGCCTCCGGGTCCTGGCAGGTCTCCTGCACCGCCGGGGCGGCCGGCGCCACCGCGGGCGCGGCAGGACCGGCCTGTGCCGTCTCCGGCGCTGCCTGGGCGAGCGGCAGCAGGACGGCGACGGCCGTCACCGCGCAGGCGGCGGCCATCGCGCTCACCCCGCCCCAGCCGCGCAGCCGTCGCGGGCCCGGCCCGCCGACGTCGTTCCGCTCCACCCGGCGCCCTCGCATCCGCATCACCTGTACTCCGAAAGCCTGCGCCCGATGCCGAGCAGCGCGGCCGCCGCCCCGAGGACCGCCAGGGCCGCCGCGCCCGTGACCAGACCGCCCAGGGCGCCGAGTCCGGAGCGGGCCGCCTGCGTGAACTGCCGCTGTTCGTGGGCGACCGCCTGCTCCAGGGAGGCGTCCACCGTGTCGAAGGACGCCCCGCTGCTGTCCTTGCCCCCGATGACCTGGGGCAGCGCGAGGTCGTAGTCGCCCTTGTTGTCGGTCTCCCGGGCGGCCGCGTGCCGCTGCTTCCACTGCTTCACGCCGTCGGCGGCGCGCGCGACGGGCGTGCGCCCGGTGGTGTCGTCGGCGAGCCGCGCGGCCTGCGCCAGGCCCGCGTCGAGGTCCTTCATGTTCCTGGCGAAGTCGACGTCGTACTTGTCGGACTTCTTGTCGTCGGCGAGGACGGCGCCCCGCGCGATCAGCGTCAGGTTCTCGTTGGCCCGCGCCTGGAGCGAGGAGATCCGCGCGTCGTTCAGCACCTTGAGCGATTCCTGGCCGCCCGAGCGGGCCTCGCCCAGCTCGGCGCGCGCCACGGTGTGCCCCACGACGAGCCACAGCAGGACCACCACCGAGGCGGCGGTCGCGGCCAGCAGCCCGTGGTTGAACACGCGGTGGGTGCGCAGGTAGTTGCGCCGCTGGGCCCAGCCCAGGACCCCGAGGGCGAGCAGGCCCGTGGCGAACGAGCCCACGGGGAGGGCGCGGGCGTCGTCGTAGTCCTGGTAGAGCCGGGCCGTCTGCGCCCGGTAGAGGCGCTGTGCGGCGGGCAGCAGCTGGGTGCTCATCTGCTCGTTGGCGTAGCGCAGGTAGGCGCCGCCGAGCGGCAGCCCCTGCCGGTTGGTCGCCCGGGCCTGCTCTATCAGGCCGGTGTAGCGCGGCAGTTGCTCGCCGAGCAGCGCGATCTCCTTGCGGGACTCCGTGTCGCCGCCGGTGTTCGCCGCCGCGTTGACCAGCAGCCGGGAGGCGTTGGCGATGTCCTTCTCGTACCGCTCGCGGACCTCGCGCGGCTCCTGGCCGCCCGCGAGGAACCCGCTGGAAGCGGCCGTGTCCGCATCGGCCAGCGAGCGGTAGATGCTCGCCGCGTCCGCGCTGAGCGGCTGGCTGCGGCCGACCACGTCGTCGGCGGCGCCGGACCGGCCGGAGACCTCCCAGACCGTCACCACCCCGAAGAGCAGCACCAGGACGGCCAGGGCCGCCCCGATGATCCGCAGCCGGCCGGGCTCGGTGGTCGCCGCGTCCCGCAGCCGCTCCACGCCCTCCGCCCACGCGCTGCGGCGCCCCGGCAGCGCCGGACCGCCGCCGCCGGGCCCCACCGGGCCGGGCGCGGCAGAAGGCGCGGACGCGGGCGCGGACGCGGGTGCGTGCGATGTGATGGCCACCGTGACCTCCCCCTCGGTCGTGGACTGCTCGGGAGCAGTATGGCCGTACTCCCGGCCCCGCACAGCACCAGGTGCTGGATCTTGGGCCGGAGCGCCCCCGCCACTCCTTCACCGTCAATACGTTCCTACGGCCGCCACGGTTCCAGAGTTGTCCCGGCCCGGGGCGGGTTCACCCGAAATGGGCACGGAGTTTTCCGTACGCGGCGGCAGGCGCACCGATCGCGTCCAGCCCCAGCAGCCCCGCGCCCAGCACCGGCGGCGCGGTCACCACCGACACCCTGGCCAGCGGGGCGCGCGCGGCGAGCCCCTCCTCGATCCGGTCGTTGAGCCGGGCGTGACCGGCCGCCAGGACGCTGCCGCCCAGCAGGACGGGCGCCTCCCGGTCCAGCAGCCCGAGCCGTTCCAGGGCCACCGCGGCCAGCGCCACCACCTCGTCCGCCTGCCGTTCCACGAGCGCGCGGGCCACCGGGTCGCCCGCGGCGGCCACCGCGAAGAGCACCGGGACCAGTTCGTGCGTGCGCTCCGGCGCGATCTCCCCCAGGTGCACCGCCTCGATCAGCTCGGACATGGCGTCCAGCCCGAAGTGCCGCGGCAGGGCGGCGGCCAGCCCCGTCGGGCCGCCCCGGCCGTCCTCCGCCCGGGCCGCCCACCACACGGCCTCGGCGGCGAGCCCGCCGCCGCCGCCCCAGTCGCCGGAGAGCTGCCCCAGCGCCGGGAAGCGCGCGGTGCGCCCGTCGGGCAGCATGCCCACGCAGTTGATGCCCGCGCCGCACACCACCGCGACGCCCAGCGGCGGCCCGCTGCCCACCAGACCGGCGCGCAGGATCGCGAAGGTGTCGTTGCGGACCTCGACGGTCCGCCCCCAGCCCCGCGCCCGCAGGCCGTCGGTCAGCGCCTCCTCCTCGACCGGCAGGTCGGCGCCGGCCAGGCAGGCGGACACGTGGGCCACGGAGTCGGCCGAGTCCAGCGGCAGGCCGAGCGCCCGCGCCTTCGCGCGCGCCTCGTCGAGCGCCGGGGCGATCGCGTCGAAGGCCCCTTCGACCCCGACCGCCTGCGGCCGGAAGCCGGGCCCGCGGGCGGTGACGAGCACCGACCCGGCCGCGTCGACGAAGGCGAGGTCGGTCTTGCTGTTGCCCGCGTCGACGGCCAGCAGCACCGCGTCGCTCACGCCCATGCCAAGTGCTCCTTGTTGTGCGCGAGGAGCCGGTCGGTCAGCCCCTCGGCGAGGTCGAACTGCCCGACCAGCGGATGGGCGAGCAGCGCCTTGGCCACCCGCTCCCGGCCGCCGCGCAGGGCGGCGTCCAGCGCGAGGTCCTCGTAGGCGGAGACGTGCGCGATCAGCCCCGCGTACAGCGGGTCCAGCCGGGGCACGGCCAGCGGCACCGGACCGGTGCGGTCCACCCGGGCCTGCACCTCGATGACCGCGTCGTCCGCGAGGAAGGGCAGGGTGCCGTTGTTCAGCGTGTTGACCACCTGGACGGGGCTGCCGCCGTCGCCCAGCAGGGCCGCCGCCAGGTCGACGGCCGCCTCCGAGTAGAAGGCACCGCCCCGCTGGGCGAGCAGGGCCGGCTTCTCGTCGAGCGCGGGGTCGCCGTACATCTTCAGCAGGTCCTGCTCCATCGCGGCCACCTCGGCGGCGCGCGAGGGCTTCTGGCCCATCTCGCGCACCACCTCGTCGTGCGCGTAGTAGTACTTCAGGTAGTAGGACGGTACGACGCCCAGGCGGTCCAGGACCGCGCGCGGCAGCCGCAGGTCGGCGGCGACGGAGTCCCCGTGCTCCGCGATCAGCCGGGGCATCAGGTCCTCCCCGCCGGGTCCGCCGCGGCGCACGCCCAGCTCCCAGGTGAGGTGGTTCAGGCCGACGTGGTCGAGGTGCAGGTCACCGGGGGCCAGGTCGAGCAGGGCCGCGAAGGTGCGTTGGAGGTGGATCGCGACGTTGCACAGCCCGACCGCCTTGTGCCCGGCGCCCAGCAGGGCGCGGGTCACGATGCCGACCGGGTTGGTGAAGTCGATGATCCAGGCGTCCGGGTTGGCGCGCCGGATCCGCTCGGCGATGTCGAGGACGACGGGGACCGTGCGCAGCGCCTTGGCGAGGCCGCCCGCGCCCGTGGTCTCCTGGCCCACGCAGCCGCACTCCAGCGGCCAGGTCTCGTCCCGCTGGCGGGCCGCCTGTCCGCCGACCCGCAGCTGGAGCAGGACGGCGTCGGCGTCCGCGACCCCCGCGTCCAGGTCGGAGGTCGTGGTGATGGTTCCGGGGTGCCCCTGCCGGGCGAAGATCCGCCGGGCGAGCCCGCCGACCAGCTCCAGCCGGTCGGCGGCGGGGTCGATCAGCACCAGTTCGCCGATGGGCAGGGTGTCGCGCAGCCGCGCGAAGCCGTCGATCAGTTCGGGGGTGTAAGTGGAACCGCCGCCCACCACTGCGAGTTTCATGTCTAGCCTTTCACTCCGGTCAGCGTGACACCCTCGACGAACGCCTTCTGGGCGAAGAAGAAGAGGATGATCACGGGGGCCATGACCAGTACGGTCGCGGCCATGGTCAGGTTCCAGTTGGTCTGGTGCGCGCCCTTGAACGACTCCAGCCCGTAGCTGAGCGTCCAGGCGGCCGGGTTGTCGGAGGCGTAGATCTGCGGGCCGAAGTAGTCGTTCCAGGCGGAGAAGAACTGGAACAGCGCGACGGCGGCGATCCCGGGCTTGGCCATGGGCAGGACGACCCGCAGCAGGGTGCGGACCTCCCCGCAGCCGTCGACCCGCGCCGCGTCGAGGTACTCGTCGGGGATGGTCAGCAGGAACTGGCGCAGCAGGAAGATGGAGAAGGCGTCGCCGAAGGCCATCGGGATGATCAGCGGCCACAGCGTGCCGGACAGGTCGAGCTGCTTGGCCCAGAAGAGGTACATGGGGATGACCACCACCTGCGGCGGCAGCATCATCATCGAGACCACCAGCAGCAGCGAGAGCCGCCGGCCGCGGAAGCGGAACTTGGCGAGGGCGTAGGCGACGGGCACCGAGGACACCACGGTGAGCAGCGTCCCGAGTCCCGCGTACAGCAGGGTGTTGCGCCACCACAGGAGGAATCCGGACGTGTGCCAGACCCGCGCGTAGTTGCCCCACTCCCAGGTGTGCGGCCACAGGTCGCGGGTGAGGGCCTGCTGGTTGCTCATCACCGAGGTGAGGAAGAGGAAGACGAAGGGGAGGACGAAGAAGAGCGCGGCGGCCACCCCGAGCGAGTGCACCGCGACCCAGTGCAGCACCTCCTTGCGGCGGTGGCGGGCCGCCGCCCGGCCGGAGGCGCCGGGGGCGGGGGCCGGGACCGTCCGCGGGGACGGGGTCGTGCCGGTGGTCACGGCCATCTCAGTCACCGCTTCCGATCAGTCCGCCACGGCGCCGCAGCAGGAGCGCGGTGAAGGCCATGGACAGGGCGAAGAGGACGAGCGCGACCACGCAGGCGGTGCCGTAGTCGAAG
Source organism: Streptomyces sp. NPDC006529 (assembly GCF_040611795.1). Taxonomy (NCBI): domain Bacteria; kingdom Bacillati; phylum Actinomycetota; class Actinomycetes; order Kitasatosporales; family Streptomycetaceae; genus Streptomyces; species Streptomyces sp. NPDC006529. Next base: position 246,681 of record NZ_JBEXPB010000003.1, read on the forward strand.
CGCTGGAACCCCAGGTTGTAGACGAGCTGCGGCAGGGTCAGCGTGGACTTGTCCGGGTACCCGGGCTCGACGCGCTGGCCCGATCCGCCGATCACCCCGGCTGCCACCTTCCCCGCGACCAGGGGCTGCGTGTAGTACTGCATGGCCTGGATGACCCCGGTGACCACGGCGAACAGGATGATCGGGGAGATGTTCGGCAGGGTGATGTGCCGGAAGCGCGCCCAGGGCCCGGCCCCGTCCAGCTCCGCGGCCTCGTACTGCTCCTTCGGTACGTCGAGCAGCGCGGCCATGAAGATCACCATCAGGTCGCCCACCCCCCACAGCGCCAGCGCGGTCAGCGCGGGCTTGGACCAGTCGGCGTCGGTGAACCAGCCGGGCGCCGGCAGCCCGAGGGCCTCCAGCCCGGTGTTGACCGGCCCGGTGCCGGGGTTGAGCAGGAAGACGAAGCCGAGCGTCGCGGCGACCGGAGGGGCCAGGTAGGGCAGGTAGAACAGGGTGCGGAAGACCCCGGTCCCCGTCTTGATCTTCGTGATGAGCAGGCCGACGCCGAGGCCGAAGGCCACCCGGAAGCTCACCATCACCACGACCAGCCACAGCGTGTTGCGCATCGCCGGCCAGAACATCGGGGAGTCGGTGAAGACGTACGACCAGTTGGCCAGGCCGTTGAAGACCGGCGGCCGGAAACCGTCGTACTGGGTGAAGGAGAAGTACACCGTGGACAGCAGCGGGTAGGCGAAGAAGACCGCGAACCCGATCAGCCACGGGGACATGAAGGCCGCGGTCCGCAGCGCCGAGCGGCGCCGTTTCGCGCGCGGGGTGAAGGTCGTCATCGACTACTCGGCCTTCGCGATGTCCGTGTCGATCTGCTGGTCGGTCTTGGCGAGGCCGGCCTGGAGGTCGGGCACGGCGCCCTTCTCGACCGCGTACGCGAAGTCCGCGAAGGTCAGCTGGTAGGTGCCGCCGTCGGCCTGGGCCGGGGTGGTGTTCGACTTCGGGTGCTTGGCGATGTCGATGAAGGTCTTGAACTCCGGCGCGACCTGGAGCTTCGGCGAGTCCAGTGCGGCGAGCGTGGAGGGGATGTTGTGGATGTCGTTGGCGAAGGCCACCACCGCGTCGGTGTCGGTGGTCATGTACTTCACCAGCTCCCAGGCCGCGTTCTGCTTGGTGCTGCCGGAGGCGATGCCCATGACGGTGCCGGACAGGTAGCCCTTCCCGTAGTCGGCGAGCTGGTCGTCCGGCACGGGCATCGGCGCGGTGGCGATCTCGAAGTTCGTCCCGGCCGCCTTCGCCATCGCGGCCCGCCACTCGCCGTCGATCTGCATGGCGACCAGCCCCTTGTTGAAGGGGTGTTCGGCGCTCCACTCGTCACCGAAGGTGGTGCGGAACTTCTCCAGCTTCTCGTAGCCGCCCAGCTTGGCGACCAGGTCCTTCTGCGCGTTCAGCATCTTGGCGAAGGCCGGGTCCTTGGCCAGGTTCGACTTGCCGTCGGCGGCGAAGTACGTCGGGCTCCACTGTGCGGCCAGCCGCATCGGCGTGGTCTCGTAGCCGTGGAAGGTGGGCATCAGGCCGAGCTGCTGGTAGGTGTCCCCGCTCTGCTTGGTCAGCGCCTGCGCGTCCGCGACGAACTGGCTCCACGTCTTGGGCGGTTCGGTGATCCCGGCGGCTGCGAAGGCGGTCTTGTTGTAGACGAGGCCGTAGGCGTCGTTCAGCAGCGGCAGGGTGCACTGGTTGCCCTTGAACTGGGTGTACTCCAGCAGGGTCTTGGGGAAGACCTTCGTCTTGTCGATGTCCGACTTGGCGAGGAAGGGGTTCAGGTCCGCGAAGGCCTTCGAGGTGCAGAACTTGCCGACGCTGTCGGTACTGAAGGACGACACCACGTCCGGGGCCTTGCTGCCGCCCGCCCGCAGGGCCTGGTTGATCTTGTCGTCGGTCATGTTGCCGGTGACCTTGACCTTGATGTTGGGGTGCGCCTTCTGGAACCGGGCGATGTTGTCCTCGATGGCCTTGACCTCGCGGGGCTCCACCCAGCCGTGCCAGAAGTTCAGGGTGACCTCTTTGTTCGGGTCGTCGGAGGCCGCGGCACCGCTCTGCCCGGTACACCCGGTGGCGAGGGCGGATATCGCGGCGAGTGCGGCCGCGAGGGTGGTCAGGCGGCGGGTGCGTCCGGGCATGGCTGTGTCTCTCTCTGCGCGGGGAACGTCCGGTCGGGGTCCAACGGGAGGAGCGGGGAGGAGCCGGCGGTGCGGGTGGGGCGTGGGGGACGGGTGGGCCGGGTGGTCTTCGTCATGCGGTGATGCGTGACGCGTGAGGGGTGATGCGGTGCCGCGCCCGGCGGGGCCGGGCGCGGTGGATCAGCGGGAGGTGTCGAAGACCTCGTCGCGGGTCGCGGCGAGCGCGGTCTCCAGCGCGCCGCGCAGCACCGGGCGCGTGCGCACCTCGCCGGTCACCAGCCGCGGCCGGGAGGGGGCGAGGTCGCCCAGTTCGGCTTCGATCAGCTCGCGCAGCCGGTCCCCGCCCGCGGCGGTCACGGCGCCGGAGAGCACCACGATCTCCGGGTCCAGGACGGCGACCAGCGAGGCCAGACCGGTGGCGAGCGCGGTGGCGTACGCCTCCAGCAGCCGCAGGTACGGTCCCACGGGCTCGGCGGCGGCCCGCTCCAGCAGCGTCACCGCGCTCGCCACGTCGGCGGCGTGCCCGGGGGTGCCCGGCGCGGGCGGATCCGCGTGCGGCATCTCCAGGCCCAGCGAGGCGGCCAGGCCGGGCAGCACCTCCACGCCCGCCAGCTCCTGGTAGCCACCGGAGTTCTCCCGGGTCACGTGGCGCACCAGCGGACGCCCGGGGACCGGCAGGTAGCCGACCTCGCCCGCGCCGCCGGTCCAGCCGCGGTGCAGCCGTCCGCCGATGACCAGGGCCGCGCCGAGCCCCTCCTCGTTCCACAGCAGGACGAAGTCCTCGTGCCCGCGGGCCGCGCCCAGGCGCTGCTCGGCGACCGCGGCGAGGTTCACGTCGTTCTCGTACTCGACGGGCATCGGCAGCGCCGCCGCCAGCTCGTCCAGGAGGGTGGGGGAGTGCCAGCCGGGGAGGTGGTCGGCGTAGCGCAGGACCCCCGTGCGCGGGTCGAAGGAGCCCGGGGTGGCGATCACCAGGCGCTGGACGTCGGAGCGCTGGAGGCCGGCCGCCTTGACGGCCTCGCCCAGGGCTTCGGTGACCTGGTCGACGACGGGCGTACCGGGACCCGGGTTGGGCAGTTCGCAGCTGCCGACGACCTCCCCGGCCAGGTCGGCGACGGAGGCGATGATGCGGCCCGGGGTGACGTCGAGGCCGGCGGCGTAGGCGGCCCGGGCGTTGAGGGCGTACAACTGGGCGTTCGGGCCGGGGCGGCCGGTGGCGGTGCCGGTGGCCACGACCAGTCCACGAGCCTCCAGCCGCGCCAGCAGCTGGGAGGCGGTGGGCTTGGAGAGGCCGGTGAGGCGGCCGATCCGGGTCCGGGACAGGGGGCCGTGGGCCAGCAGCAGGTCCAGTGCGGCGCGGTCGTTCATCGCGCGCAGCAGGCTGGGGGTTCCGGGGGTGGTGCCGGCCATGGGGTGTTCTCTCCCTGAATCAGGTGTGAACTGTTAGGTAAGTTTCCTATCAGCCGTCGGCCCATGTCAATGGCGGTCGCGACAATGCCGCTGCCCCCGCGGAAAGCGATCGGCGGGGGCAGCGGCGGTGCGGGTCGGCGGGGCAGCGGCAGTGCGGGCCGCGAGCCTACTGGGTGGGCGCGGACCCGCGGGGTGAACGCGGTCGTACTCGGTGAACGGTCCTACTTGGTGATGCGGGGCATCCCCGGACCCGTGACCGGCGCCGGGATCGGGGCTGTCGCCAGCGACTGCGGCGAGGCCGGGTTGGCCAGCGCGGACGGCGCGGCGACCGCGGCCGAGGGATCCGGGGCCTCCGTCTCGTCCTCCGCGGGCGGCATCCCGCCGATGATCTGGATGTCCGCCTCGTCGAAGGCTTCCTTGATCCGCCAGCGCAGCTCGCGCTCCACCGCGAACTGCTGGCCGGGCATGGTCTTGGCGGACACCTTCAGGGTCATCGAGGCGAGGAGCACCTCGTCCAGGCCCAGCACCTCCACCGGTCCCCAGAGCCGCTCGTTCCACGGCGTCTCCTTCGCCATGTCCTCCGAGACCCGCTCGATCACCCGGCGGATGCGGGCCATGCTCTCGGACGGCTTGACCTGGACGTCCACGGTCGCCGTCGACCAGCCCTGGCTGAGGTTGCCGATCCGCTTGATCTCGCCGTTGCGGACGTACCAGATCTCGCCGTTGTCCCCGCGCAGCTTGGTCACGCGCAGGCCGACCTCGATGACCTCGCCCGAGGCCACCCCGGCGTCGATCTTGTCCCCGACGCCGTACTGGTCCTCCAGGATCATGAACACACCGGAGAGGAAGTCCGTCACCAGGTTCCGGGCGCCGAAACCGATCGCCACACCGGCCACACCGGCGCTCGCCAGCAGCGGACCGAGATTGATGTCCAGGGCGCCGAGCACCATCAGCCCGGCGGTCCCCAGGATCAGGAAGGACGCCACCGAGCGCAGCACCGAACCGATCGCCTCGGAGCGCTGGCGCCGCCGCTCGGCATTGACCAGCAGCCCGCCGAGGGCCGTGCCCTCCACCGCCTCCGCGCCGCGGTTCATCCGCCCTATCAGCTTGGTCAGCGACTTGCGGACCACGGAGCGCAGGGCGGCCGCGATGACGATGATCAGCAGGATCTTCAGGCCGAGGAAGAGCCAGTCGGCCCAGTTCTGCTGGATGAAACCGGCGGCGTTGTCGACGCTCTGACCGGCTTCCTCGGCGTTGCGGGGCATGGCGGGGACGTCATCGGCCAGCGGGAACGGGGCGGCGGGCCAGGGCACGGCAGAAAACCTCCAGGCATAGCGGTCTGCCCGCCGGGGGCCCCAGGACGTGTCCGGGGGTTTGCGCGGGCAGACCAACCACACTAACGGGGCAATCCAGCGGTCCCGTTGCCGTGTCGCCCGGGAGAGACCGGACTCACCCGGGGACGGCCCCCGTGTGGTCGAAAACACCTCCGACCCGTTACGGGCGCGTGGTGGCGCTTCGACCAGCGGTAAGGGGAAACTGGAAAGCAGATCGTCCCGGCGCGAGCCACGCGCCGCCGGCGTACAAGGAGGCAGTCCGTGCCGCACGTCCTGGTCCTCAACGCGTCGTACGAGCCCCTCGGCGTCGTACCGCTCCGTCGCGCGCTCGTCCTCGTCCTGGAGAACAAAGCGGTCTCCCTGGAGGACTCCGGCGCCTTTCTGCACAGTTCGACGAGAGTCGTCCCCGCGCCCAGCGTGGTCAGGCTCAAGCGATTTGTGCGGGTCCCCTACCGGGGGCCCGTTCCGCTCACCCGGCGTGCCCTTTTCGCGCGGGACGGCGGGCGCTGCATGTACTGCGGCGCCGTCGCCACCAGCGTCGACCACGTCATCCCGCGCAGCCGGGGTGGCCAGCACGCCTGGGACAACGTCGTCGCCGCCTGTCGGCGGTGCAACCACGTCAAGGCCGACCGGCACCTCCCCGAGCTGGGGTGGCGGCTGCGGCACCAGCCGGCGCCGCCGTCGGGGCTGGCCTGGCGGATCATCGGGACCGGGCACCGGGATCCGTGCTGGATGCCGTATCTCCAGCCGTACGGGGCCGATGACGCGCTCGACCGCATCGGGGTCGGGGTGTCCGATCCTGCGCGGATCGGGGCGGCGGCGTCCTGACGGGGGTTCCGGGGCGGGCCTTTGCCGTCCCCGGGGTCCCCTTCCCCTTCGCCATCCCCGGATCAGCCTTGCCCATGCCCTGGTCCGGCCGGGTCCGTGCTTCCGTCTGCGGTGGGGCCGTGCGGCCTTGTGGGGCCTCCGGCGGGCCCTCAAACGCCGGGCGGGCCGGATTTAACGCCGGGCGGGCTGGAGTTGCGTCGGGTCGGAGCTGGGTTTGGCTGGTGTTCCGGTCGAGGGAGGGGTTCTGGGCGAAGGGTCGGGAATGCGGTACCGCCGGATGGGTAGGGCTGCGGTGTTCCCCGTAACGGGGGGCGGCCGTGCGTCGTCAGCACACCGGGAGTACCGCCATGAACCTTCCTGTCCGACCTGTCCGCCCCGTCCGGGCCGGGCCGGCTTCCGCCGGCTCCGTACCGCTGCTCGCCCATCTGCCCCGGCGGCTCTCCGTGACCGGGGGCGACGCCCCCCGCCCGCTCACCAGTGAGTCCCCGCTCGCGGACACCGCCCACGCGCCGCTCACCAGTGAACCGCCGCTCACCGACGAGGCTCCGCTGACCTGCGAGCCGACCACCCCCGCCGCCGCCGCGGGTTAGCCGAGGGATACGCATGGACCTGGCCCGGCTCGCCGCCCACCACGGAGTCGCCACCTCCTACCACCCCTCGGCCGGCGTGAGCGTCCAGGTGCCGGAGCGGACCGTCGTGACCGTGCTCGGGCTGCTGGGCGTGGACGCGGCGACGCCGCAGGCCGTACGGGACGCGCTCGCGCGCGCCGAGCGGGAGGCGGCGCAGCGGCTGCTGCCGACCACCCTGGTCCACTGGGAGGGCGCCGCGCCCCCCGCCGCGCTGGCCGCGCTGCCCCCGGGCACGCGGATCCTGCTGGACCCGGAGGAAGGGGAGGCCGCCGCGTGGGAGACCGGTCCGGGCGGGCCGCTCCCGGTCGGCGGGCTGCCGCTCGGGGTGCACCGGATCACGGTGACGCACCCCGACGGGCGGACCGGCGGGGCCACCCTGATCGTGGCGCCCGACCGGGCCCCGGCCGCGCCGGAGCGCGCCCACGGCCTGCTGGTCCAGCTCTATTCGCTGCTCTCCGAGAACTCCTGGGGCATGGGCGACCTCGGTGACCTCGCGCACCTGGCGGGCTGGGCCGGGCGGACCCACGGCGCCGGGTTCATCCAGGTCAACCCGCTGCACGCGGCCGTCCCCGGCACCCCGACCGATCCCTCGCCCTACCGGCCCTCCTCCCGCCGCTTCCCGGACCCGGTGCACCTGCGGATCGCGGACCTCCCCGAGTACGCCGCCTGCCCGGACCGGGAGGCCCTGGACGCGCTGGCCGTGCGGGGGGCCGAGCTGAACCGCCGGGTGCTGGAGAAGGACGCGCTGATCGACCGGGACGCGGTCTGGGCCCTCAAGCGGTCCGCCCTGGAGCTGCTGTACGCCGTCCCGCGGAACCCGGACCGCGAGGCGGACCTCGCCCGCTTCGCGGCCGAGGGCGGGACCGCGCTGGCCCGGCACACGGCCTGGTGCGCGCTGGCCGAGCGGCACGGCCCGGACCCGGCGGCCTGGCCGGAAGGCGCCGAGCCGGACCCCGCCGACCTCGCGTTCCACCGCTGGCTGGCCTGGCTCACCGATGCCCAGCTCACCGCCGCCCAGCGCGGGGCCCGGGAGGCGGGCATGGCGGTGGGCATCGTCCACGACCTCGCCGTCGGGGTGCATCCCTTGGGCGCCGACGTCCGGGCCGCGGGGGACACGTACGCCGTGGACGCCTGTGTCGGCGCCCCGCCGGACGCCTTCAACGCGCGCGGGCAGGACTGGGGCCTGCCCCCCTGGCGCCCGGACCGGCTCGCCGCCAGCGGCTACGCGCCCCTGCGCGACCTGCTGCGCGGGGTGTTCCGCTACGCCGGAGCGCTGCGGATCGACCACGTCATGGGCCTGTTCCGGCTCTGGTGGATCCCCCGGGACACCCCGCCCGCGGAGGGCACGTACGTCTCGTACGACGGCGAGGCCATGCTCGCGGTGCTGGTGCTGGAGGCCCACCGGGCCGGGGCGCTGGTCATCGGCGAGGACCTCGGGACGGTGGAGCCGGGGGTCCGCGAGGCGCTCGCCCGGCGCGGGGTGCTGGGCACCTCCGTGCTGTGGTTCGAGCGGGACTGGGCGGGCGGCGGGGCCCCGCTGCCCCCGGAGCGGTGGCGCGCAGACTGCCTGGCGACCGCCACCACCCACGATCTGCCGCCCAGCGCCGCGAAACTGGCCGGCAGTCACGTCGAACTGCGCGACCGGCTGGGCCTGCTGACCCGTCCGGCCGCACTGGAGCGGGCAGAGGACGCCGCCGACACCGAGGAGTGGCTGGCCGTGCTGGACCGGCTCGGCCTGGACACCAAGGGCGAGGAGGCCGCCGTCCGCGCCCTGTACGGGTTCCTGCTGCGCACCCCGGCCCGGCTGGTCGGCGTATGGCTCCCGGACGCGGTGGGGGACCGGCGGCCGCAGAACCTGCCGGGGACCTGGGACCAGTACCCCAACTGGCGGCTCCCGGTCGCCGACGCGGCGGGGCGGCCGCTCACGCTGGAGCGGCTGATCGCGTCGCCGCGTGCGAACGCCCTGTTGAGCGCGGTGCGCGGGGCCGGTCACCCCCGTACGGCACCCCCGGGCGCGCGCACTGTTTAGGTGTTCGCTACGTTTGCACCGTGGACAAGAAGAACGCTCTGCGCGCCGGCGCCGTCACGGCCGGAACGACGCTGATGATGCTGCTGATGACGTCTCCCGCGCTCGCGGCGGCCCGCGACGACGGCGCCGACCCGGGCAAGGGCCTGAGCATCGCCGAGACGCTCGGCCTGTACGTGGCCGCGCCCCTCGTGCTGTTCCTGGTCATCGCGGGTCTCGTGATGGTCGGCGACAAGTCGCGCAAGACGCGGGACCAGCAGGGCTGACCCCGCGGGGTCGGCCCCCTCAAGGCTTCCGGGGCGCCGGAGGTCCGCAGCCCGATACGTGACGCGTGACGCGTCAGGTACCGGCGGCTCGTGGACCTCCGGCGCCCTTTCGCGTACCCGCCGGGCGCCGCCGCGGCACCGGCTCAGAGGCCGCCGAGGAGCTTGCGCAGCAGGGCGGTCAGGACGGTGACCTCTTCCTCGTCCAGCCCGGCCAGGCCTGCCCGCTGGACCTCCAGCCCGGCCGTGACCGCCTCGTCGATGAGCGCGAGGCCGCGCTCGGTGACCGTCGCCTGGATCCCGCGCCGGTCGTGCGGGTCGGGGCTGCGGGCGAGCAGCCCGGCCTTCTCCAGCTTGTCCAGCCGCCCGGTCATGCCGCCCGTGGTGAGCATGAGCGTGGCCGAGAGCTGGCGCGGCGAGAGGGTGTAGGGCGCGCCGGAGCGGCGCAGCGTGGCGATGACGTCGAACTCGCCGCGGGAGATGCCGTATCGGGCGTAGGTCCGGTCCATGGCGTCGCCCATCGCCCGGCTGATCCGGTAGATCCGGCCGAAGACGGCCATCGGCGTCACGTCCAGCTCCGGGCGGACCGCGTTCCACTGGTCCGTGATCGCGTCGACCGCGTCCTTTTCGCTCATGTGTGGAGTATCCCGAGTCCTGTCGATCGACCGCAAGAAAGTTGCTTGACGATAAGTAGCTTAGCGGTAAGCTACTTCCTAATAACCTACTCGGGGGGCGAGCGATGTCGGCAAAGCGGTGGCACGGGACAGCGGCGGGGGAACGGGTCGCCGGGGAGCGGGAACTGCTCGTGGCAGCGGGGATCAGCGCGGTGGGGACCGGCATGTACGTCCCCTTCACGCTGGTCTTCTTCCATCAGGTCACCGGCCTCTCCTTCCAGGCCGTCGGCCTGGTGCTCACCCTCACGGGACTGGCCGGGCTCGCGCTGATGCCGCTGGCGGGCGTGGCCGTCGACCGGTTCGGCGCCCGGCCGGCCGTCCTCGTCCTCTACGGGATCCGCACGCTCGGCTTCCTCCTCTACCCGCTGGCGACCGCGCCGGCCGCCTTCGCCGCCGTCGCCCTCTTCGCCGCCCTCGCCGACCGCTCCGTCGCCGTGGTCCAGCAGTCGCTGATCGGCGAGGTGGCGCGCGGGGCGGCCCGGGACCGGCTCCAGGCCTCGCTACGGGCCCTGCAGAACGCCGGGATGGGCGCCGGGGCCATGATCGTGTCCGGGGTGCTGGCCCTGTGGGGAACGGGCGGCTTCTCCTGGACCGCCTGGGCCAACGCGCTGGCCTTCGCCCTGGCCGGGCTCCTGGCCGCCCGGGTCCGCCCCGTCCGGCCGGTCGGCGGCCCCGCCGGTGCGCCCGCCGCCACGGCGCGCCGCCCGGCCGCCGGGTACCGGACGGTACTGGCCGACCGGCCCTTCCTCGCGCTGACCGCCGCCAACTTCCTGACCGCCCTCGGGTACGCGGCCCTCTCGGTCCTCTTCCCGCTGTACATCGCCACCTGGCTGCGCGGCCCCGACTCGCTGACCGGCGCCGCCTTCACCCTCAACACCGTCCTGTGCGCCGGGGTCGGCGTCCTGATCGAGGGCCGGGTCCGCCGCTCCGGCGCCCGCCGCACCCGCTCCGCCGCCCTGGGGGCCCTGCTCTTCGCCGCCGCCTTCACCGGCCAGATCGTCCTCGGCACCCTGCGCCCCGGCTCGGCCGGCCTGCCGGCCGGACTCCTGGTGATCGTGGTCGTCTACACCCTCGGCGAACTGGTCCACAGCCCCTCCGGCGGCGCCCTCTCGGTCTCCGCCGCGCCGGAGGCGGTGCGCGGCCGCTACCTCGCCACCTACCAGCTGTCCCACTCGCTCGCCGGAGCCCTGGCGCCGTCCCTGTTCACGGCCCTGCTGGACGTCGACGGGCGGCTGCCGTGGGCCGTGCTCGCCGTCGCCGCGCTGGGCGCGGCGGGGGCCCTGGTCCGGCTGGAACGGCACCTGCCGGCCGAGGCCGTGTACGCCGAGCCGCCGGTCGCGACCGCGGTGGCCGCCCCGGCCCCGGTGGTCGCTCCGGTCCCGGCCGTCGTGGTCGCGCGCGTCCCGGCCGCCGTCTGAATCCCGCCCGCCTCCGCCCGTACGCCTCCGTCCCGCCCGCCTTCCGTCCTGCGCCCTGCGCCTTCCGCCTTCCGTCCGAGGAGTCCGCCATGAAGCGCCTCGCCACCGTCGCCCTGACCGCACTCGCCCCCGTCTCCTGGGGCTCCACCTACGCCGTCGCCACCGAACTGCTGCCGCCCGACCGGCCCCTGTTCACCGGGGTGATGCGCGCCCTGCCCGCCGGGCTGATGCTCATCGCCGTCGCCCGGGTCCTGCCGAAGGGCGCCTGGTGGTGGAAGTCCGCCGTCCTGGGCGCGCTGAACATCGGTGCCTTCTTCCCGCTGCTCTTCCTGGCCGCCTACCGGCTGCCCGGCGGGGTCGCCGCCGTCCTGGGCTCGATGGGTCCGCTGGTGGTCATCGGGCTCGCCGCCCTGCTGCTGGGGGAGCGGGCCGGTACCAAGGCGCTGCTCGCCGCGATCGTGGGCGCCTTCGGGGTCAGCATGGTGGTGCTCAAGGCCGGCGCCGCGCTCGACCTGGTCGGCGTACTCGCCGGAGTCGCCTCCTCCGCCTCGATGGCGGCCGGCACGGTCATGACGAAGCGCTGGGGCCGCCCGGACGGCGTCGGTCCGCTGGCCCTGACGGGCTGGCAGCTGACCGCGGGCGGGCTGCTGCTCCTGCCGGTCGCCGCCCTGGTCGAAGGCGCCCCGCCCGCCCTCGACGGCAAGGCCTTCCTCGGCTACGGCTACATGATGCTGATCAACACCGGCATCGCGTACTGGCTCTGGTTCCGCGGGATCGGCCGCCTCACCGCGACCTCCGTGACCCTGCTCGGCCCGCTCTCGCCGCTCACCGCCGCCGTCATCGGCTGGGCCGCCCTCGGCCAGGCGCTCTCGCCGGTCCAGGTGACCGGGATGGCGATCGCCTTCACGGCGACGATCGTGGGGCAGCTGCCGGGCCGGACCCCGCGCCCACGTCCGCGCTCAGGCTCCCGCTCCGGCGTCGGCTCCCGGCAATTGTTCGTGATATCTGAACAGATTGATCGAAACATTTCGATGGACCTGATGAATGGGCCGGTGCGACGGTAGCGGCACGACACACACCGGGAGTACCGGAACACCCATCCCAGGAGGAGACACCAGTGGCCGTCATGGACCGCGTCCGTACCGCTTCGAACGCCTCGGAGAACCGGCGGGGCGCGGCCGGGAAGGGCGCCGCCGGACTCGGCGTGCTGCTCGCCCTGACGGCCACGGTCGTCTGGTCCGGCAGCTTCGTCGCCACCCGGGACATGGCGGGCTCCGTCCCGCCCGTCCAGGCCGTCTTCTGGCGCTGGATCATCGCGATCCTCGCCGTCGCCCCCTTCGCCGCGCGCCAGGCCTGGCGGCAGCGGGCCCTGATCCGCCGCCACCTCGGCTACCTCGCGCTCGCCTCGCTGCTCGGCATCGCGCTGTACAACACCCTCGTCCACCAGGCCGGACTCACCACCCCGGCCGGCACCATGGGCATGATCATGGCGGCCTCCCCGGTCGTCATGGCCGTCTACTCCCGCATCGGCGGCGAGAAGCTGGGCGTGCGCCGGACCGGCGGCATGCTGCTCGCCGCCTTCGGCGTGCTGCTCCTCGTCGGCGACGGCTCGCTCGGCTTCGACTTCGCCGCCGGTGACCTGTGGATGTTCGGTGCCGCGCTGTCCTTCGCCTCGTACAGCGCGCTGCTGCGCCGCAAGCCGGCCGAGATCGGCGGCCCGGCCTTCCTGCTGACCACCTTCGTTCTCGGCGCCCTGATGCTCGCCCCGGTCTACGCCGTCTCCGTCCGCGTCCAGGGTGGCTTCGAGGTCGCCGCCGGCACGGTCGGCCCACTCCTCTACGTCGGGATCTTCTCCTCCGCCGTCGCCTTCTTCGCCTGGAACAAGGCCATCTCGATGATCGGCGCGGCCCGCGCGGGCGTCGTCTACTACCTCCAGCCGGTCTTCGTCGCGGTCCTCGGCTTCCTTCTCATCGGCGAGGAGACCAGCCTGACGAAGCTGCTGTGCACGGGCCTGATCCTGGGCGGTGTGACGCTGGGTGCACGCCGGTAGGTTCGGTGCCATGCACGACTGGGACATCAAGAAGCTGCGGATCCTGCGGACCCTCGACGAACGGGGGACCGTGACCGCGACGGCCGAGGCGCTGATGATGACGCCCTCGGCCGTTTCGCAGCAGCTGACCAACCTCGCCCGGCAGCTGGGCGTGGTCCTGCTGGAGGCGCAGGGGCGCCGGGTCCGGCTCACGGACGCCGCGCACCTGGTGCTGCGGCACACCGAGGCCGTCTTCGCCCAGCTGGAACGGGCCGACGCCGAGCTGGCCGGGTACCTGGCCGGGGAAGCGGGCGAGGTGCGGGTGGGCGCCTTCTCCACCGCCGTCCCTGCGCTCGTCGTTCCGGCCGTCGCCGCGCTGCGGGCCAGCCACCCGGGGATCGAGGTCCGGGTGCGGGAGGCCGAGGCGGCGGAGGCGTACGAGCTGCTCTCCGCCGGGTCGGTGGACCTGGCCCTGTCCCTGGCGGCCCATGCGCCCACCGCCCGCGACGCGCGGTTCACCCGGATCCCGCTCTTCGCGGACCCGCTGGACGTGGCGCTCCCGGCGGACCACCCGCTGGCCGGCGCGCCGGGGCTGCGGCTCGCGGACCTCTCCGGCGAACGGTGGATCTTCGGCGGCAGCGGGCCCTGGTCGGAGATCACCCGGACCGCGTGCGAGGGGGCGGGCTTCGTCCCGGAACAGGCGCACTCGGCCGCCGGGTGGACCGCGATCCTGGCCATGGTCGAGGCGGGGATGGGCGTGGCGCTGGTGCCGCGGATGGCGGTGACGGGGCGGGTGTACCGGGTCGCGGTGCGGGTGCTGGAGGCGGACCGGCCGGCCCGGCACGTCATCGCCGCGCTGCGGCGGGGGGCGGAGGCCGGGCCGGCGGTGGCCCGCGTCCTGTCCGCCCTCCGCACCGCCGCCCCCACCTGACCCCCCGGGCTCCGCCCGGACCCGCGCCTCAAACGCCGGCGGGGCTGAATGTGCCGCCCTGAGGCCGGAAAGTCAGCCTGCCCCGAGTCTGCAGACCGCCGCCGGGGCGGGAAATTCAGCCTGCCCGGCGTTTGAGGGCCCGCCGGAGGCAAGCACGAGCGGCCGCGGGCCGTCGTCCCGGGCTCTGCCCGGACCCGCGCCTCAAACGCCGGCGGGGCTGGAAGTGCTGCTCGGGAGGCGGGAAATTCAGTCTGCCCGGCGTTTGAGGGCCCGCCGGAGGCGAGGGCGGGCCGCCGCGGGCCGTCGTCCCGGGCTCTGCCCGGACCCGCGCCTCAAACGCCGGCGGGGCTGGAGGTGCCGCCCCTGGGGGCGGAGATTCAGCCTGCCGGCGTTTGAGGGCGCGGTGGCCGGGTTACGCGGCCGCCGCGTCGGCCGACTGGGCGCGGAGGGCGCGTTCCACGCCCGCGCGGGACTCCGAGACCAGCCGCCGCAGCGCCGCGTTCGGCTCGGCCTCGGCCAGCCAAGCGTCCGTCGCATCCAGCGTCCGCTGGGAGACGAGGAGCGCCGGGTACAGACCCACAGCGACCTGCTGCGCGATCTCGTGGCTGCGGGTGTCCCACACGCCCTTGACCGCCGCGAAGTACTTCTCGGCGTACGGCGCCAGCAGCTCCCGCTGGTCCGTCTGCACGAAGCCGCCGATCACGGCCTCCTGCACGGCGTTCGGCAGGTCGCCGGATTCCACGACCGAGGCCCAGGCCTCGGCCTTCGCCTCGGCGGTCGGCCGCGCGGCACGGGCGGTCGCCGCGTGGCGCTCGCCCGCCGCCGTCTTGTCCCGCTCCAGTTCCGCCGCGATGGCCGCCTCGCCGACCACGCCCGTGGCGACCAGCCGCTCCAGGAACGACCAGCGCAGCTCGGTGTCCACGGCCAGGCCCTTGATCTCCGCCGTGCCCTCCAGCAGGGCCGCCAGGAAGGTCAGCTGGCCCTCGGTGCGGGCGGTCGCCGCGAAGGCGCGGGCCCAGGCGAGCTGGTGGTCGCTGCCCGGGGCGGCCGCGCGCAGGTGCTCCAGGGTGGCCTCGGTCCAGGCCGTCAGGCCCTCCTCGCGCCAGGCCGGGGCGGCGTACAGGTCGATGGCCAGCTTCACCTGGCGGTGCAGCGACTGCACCACGCCGATGTCCGACTCCTTGCCGATGCCCGACAGGACGAGGGCGAGGTAGTCGCGGGTGGCCAGTTCGCCGTCCCGCGTCATGTCCCAGGCGGCGGACCAGCACAGCGCGCGCGGCAGCGAGGCCTCGAAGTCGCCGATGTGCGCGGTGACCGTGGCCAGCGAACGCTCGTCCAGGCGGACCTTGGCGTACGACAGGTCGTCGTCGTTGAGCAGGATGACGTCGGGGCGCCGCTGGCCGACCAGCTCCGGTACGTCCGTCAGCTCGGCGGCGGCGACGTCCAGCTCGACCCGGTGCTCGCGCCGCAGCCGTCCGCTGGCCCGGTCGATCGAGTAGAAGCCGACCGCGATCCGGTGCGGACGCAGGACCGGCTCGCCCTTGGCGCCCGCGGGCAGCGCCGGGGCCTCCTGGCGGACGGCGAAGGCGGTGATGACCCCGTCCCCGTCGGTCTCGACGTGCGGGCGCAGGATGTTGATGCCGGCCGTTTCCAGCCATGCCTTCGACCAGGCGGTCAGGTCGCGGCCGGAGGTCTCCTCCAGGGCGCCCAGCAGGTCGGACAGGCGCGTGTTGCCGAAGGCGTGCGCCTTGAAGTACGCCTGCACGCCCTTGAAGAACTCGTCCATGCCGACATAGGCGACGAGCTGCTTGAGGACCGAGGCGCCCTTGGCGTAGGTGATCCCGTCGAAGTTGACGAGGACGTCGTCCAGGTCATTGATCTCGGCCATGATCGGGTGCGTCGAGGGCAGCTGGTCCTGCCGGTACGCCCAGGTCTTCATGGAGTTCGCGAAGGACGTCCAGGCGTGCGGCCACTTCGAGTCCTCGGCGTAGGCCTGGCAGGCGATCGAGGTGTAGGTCGCGAACGACTCGTTCAGCCACAGGTCGTTCCACCACTCCATGGTGACCAGGTCGCCGAACCACATGTGCGCCAGCTCGTGCAGGATCGTCTCGGCGCGCAGCTCGTACGCCGCGTCCGTCACCTTCGAGCGGAAGATGTACTGGTCGCGGATGGTGACCGCGCCCGCGTTCTCCATCGCGCCCGCGTTGAACTCCGGCACGAAGAGCTGGTCGTACTTGGCGAAGGGGTAGTCGTAGGCGAACTTCTCCTGGAACCACCGGAAGCCCTGGCGGGTCACGTCGAAGATCGCGTCCGCGTCGAGGAACTCCGCGAGCGAGGGGCGGCAGTAGATGCCGAGCGGGACGGACTGGCCGTCCGGGCCCTCGTACGAGCTGTGGACGGCGTGGTACGGGCCGACGATCAGCGCGGTGATGTAGGTGGAGATCCGCGGGGTCGGCTCGAAGCGCCAGACGTTGTCCTCGACGTCCGCGGGCGCCGGGGTCGGGGAGTTCGAGATCACGGTCCAGCCCTCGGGGGCCGTCACGGTGAACCGGAAGGTCGCCTTCAGGTCGGGCTGCTCGAAGCTCGCGAAGACGCGGCGCGCGTCGGGCACCTCGAACTGGGTGTACAGGTAGGTCTGCTCGTCGACCGGGTCGACGAAGCGGTGCAGGCCCTCGCCGGTGTTGGTGTAGGCGCAGTCGGCGACGACGCGCAGCTCGTTGGGCCCGGCCGCCAGGCCGGCCAGCGCGATCCGGGAGTCCGCGAACACGGACGCGACGTCCAGCGGGGTGCCGTTCAGCACGACCTCGGTCACGGCCGGGGCGACCAGGTCGATGAAGGTCTCCGCGCCGGCCTCCGACGCCTCGAAGCGCACGGTGGTCGCGGACCGGAAGGTGCCGCCCTCCCGTGCGCCGCTCAGATCGAGATCGATCTCGTACGAGTCGACGGTCAGCAGCTTCGCGCGCTGCTGCGCCTCTTCACGGGTCAGATTCGTGCCAGGCACGCGGCATCTCCTTTGATGGTGACGTTGCCCGGCCATCCTTCCATGCGGTACGCGTCACCGCGTCGGAGTAATCCACGGGCGAAATCGGCCGGGGACCGGCGCACGGGAGGGCGGCGCCACGGCGGCGCCGCCCTCCGGGTGTGCGCGCGGGGTCAGCCGCGGAGCTCCTCGGCGACCAGTTCCGCGATCTGGACCGCGTTCAGCGCGGCGCCCTTGCGGAGGTTGTCGTTGGAGAGGAAGAGGGCGAGGCCGTTGTCGGCGGTCTCGTCCACGCGGATGCGGCCGACGTACGAGGCGTCCTTGCCGGCCGCCTGGAGGGGGGTCGGGATCTCGGAGAGCTCGACGCCCGGGGCGTCCGCCAGCAGCTCGTAGGCGCGCTCGACGCTGAGCGGACGCTCGAAGCGGAGGTTGACCTGGAGGGAGTGGCCGGAGAAGACCGGGACGCGGACGCAGGTGCCCGAGACCTTGAGGCCGGGGATCTCCAGGATCTTGCGGGACTCGTTGCGGAGCTTCTGCTCCTCGTCGGTCTCGAAGGAGCCGTCGTCGACGATCGAGCCCGCGAGCGGGACCACGTTGAAGGCGATGGGGCGCTGGTAGACGCCCGGCTCGGGGAAGTCGACGGCCCCGCCGTCGTGGACCAGCCCGGTGGCGCCCTCGGCGACCGCCCTGACCTGGCCGTCCAGCTCGGCGACACCGGCCAGGCCGGAACCGGACACGGCCTGGTAGGTCGTGGCGATCAGCGCGGTCAGACCGGCCTCGTCGTGCAGCGGGCGCAGCACGGGCATGGCGGCCATGGTGGTGCAGTTCGGGTTGGCGATGATGCCCTTGGGACGGTTCGCGATCGCGTGCGGGTTGACCTCGGAGACCACGAGCGGGACCTCGGGGTCGCGGCGCCAGGCGGAGGAGTTGTCGATGACCACGGCGCCCTGGGAGGCGACCTTCTCGGCCAGCGCCTTGGACGTGGATCCGCCCGCCGAGAACAGCACGATGTCCAGGCCGGAGTAGTCGGCCGCGGAGGCGTCCTCGATGGTGATCTCGCGGCCCTCCCACTCCACGACGGTGCCCGCGGACCGGGCCGAGGCGAACAGCCGCAGCTCGTCCACCGGGAACTTCCGCTCGGCGAGGATGCCGCGCATGACTCCGCCGACCTGTCCGGTGGCTCCGACGATTCCGACCCTCACGGTGACTCCTCTTGTCCGTACGACGCGGGCGCGCGTGAGGCCATCATGCGTTCGACCCCACGAGCCTTGTCCAATCCATTGTCCGAGGAACGGACGGTGTCCGGACGGCGCACGGTTGCGGCGGGCCGCGGGAGCGCCCCGGCGGCGGGCGGGGGCCCGGGGAACACGGGGAAGGGGCGGCGCTGCGAGAGCGCCGCCCCTTCCGTCATGCCGTGATCAGGTCGACCGCTACGGGAGGACCTTCTCGATCTGCACGCTGCCGGTGCCCGCGGCGGTGCCGCGGCCGTTGAGCAGCTGGACCTGGCCGAAGAACTGACGGCCCTCGGGGGCCGCGCTGCTGACCAGGACGTTCGCCGAGATGTTCGCCGAAGCGCCGTTGGCGAGGTTGACGGCCGCGGCCTCGTCGACCTGGACGGAGCCCAGACCGGCCGAGAAGTACACGTCGCGGTAGTCGTAGGTGGTGGAGCCGGACGGAACGGCGTAACCGGTGACGATCACCGTGTAGGTGCCGGCGGCCGGGTTGGCCAGGCTGACGGACTCCTCGGAGTCGCCGTCGGCGGACGAGGCGACCTTGACACCATTGAGCTGGACCTCGAGGTCCAGGTCGGCGGCGGTGTCGGAGACGTTGCCGATGCCGATGTCCAGGCGCGAGACGCCCTCGCCGATGGTCACGGTCGAGGTCTGGACCTCACCGTTGGCGATGGTCGGCTTGGCGACCTTCGCGGAACCGAGCTGGCCGCCCTTGAGCTTGCCGCCGGTGATGGCCGCGCCCTCGTTCTTGACGGTCCACTGGACCTGCGAGGGGGTGCCCAGCTTGACCTCGGGGAGCACCTTGACCGCCGGGTCGAAGGCCGCGCCCAGGACGCTGACGTCCAGCTTGAACGGGTTGTCGAGCAGCGGCGACGTGCGGCGCGCCTCGACCTCGATCTCCCAGACGCCCGGCGTCGGGGCCGCGTACGACCGCAGGTCGGGGCGGCAGGTGTTCGCCGGGTTGTCGTAGTTCGGGTAGCACTGGGTGGTCGCGCTGTCCTCGACGCCCACGCCGTACGGGTGGATCGAGATGAAGCGCGTCTGGCTGCCCGCCGCGAGACCGCCGAGCGCGACCTCCAGCGTCTTGGCGCCCTGCGGCACGGTGACGAAGTACGACTTGGTGCTGTTGCGCTGCACCGAAGAGGTGTCGGAGAGGCCGAAGGACGGCTTCGCCAGCGGGGCCGCCGTGATGACGGTCGTCATGATCTGCTTGTCGATGCCCTCGGTGGTGGCGTCGTCCAGCTGCAGGATGCCGCTGTGCGCGCCGGCCGTCTTCGCGTTGGCCTCGACCTTGATGGTGACGGGCTTGTTCAGCGGCAGGGTGACGTAGTCGTAGCCGCCGACCACCTTGAAGGTGCCGTCGTTGTTGCGCCAGGTCAGGTCGTGGCGGGTGCCGTACTTGACGCCGGTGGTGCGGGTGACGACGACGTCGTAGACCTTCTTCTGGCCGACCTTGAGGCCGCCCTCGCGGTCGTAGAGGCCGGTGCCGAAGCCCGGGGTCTTCAGGAACTGGTCGATCGCGGTGTCGACCGGGGCCTTGACGGCGAAGTCGTTGGCCTTGGGGCCGCGCTGGATGGACTCCCACGCGCCCTTGACGTCGATCAGGCCGGCGCCCTGGTCGATCGCGGAGGCTCCGTCGATCTTCTTCGCGGTGCTGGTGAGCGCGATGCGCAGGCTCGCCGGGGTCAGCGCGAGGTGCTGCTGCTTGGCGGCCGAGATCAGCAGGGCGCTGGCGCCCGTCGCCTGCGGCGAGGACATCGAGGTGCCCTGCAGCATCGAGTAACCGGCCGGCAGGGTGTAGCCGGCCTCCTTCACCGGGGAGCCGGGCAGCCAGGTCTGGGTGGTGTTGATGGCCGCGCCCGGGGCGGTGATGGTCGGCGTCAGGCCGCCGTCCTCACGCGGACCGCGCGAGGAGAACGGGAAGAGCGCGTACTTCTTGGTCACGCCGGAGCCGTAGTTGGCGGCCCAGGTCTCCTTGGAGACCGCGGCGCCCACGCTGACGACCTTGTCGGCGAGGCCGGGGTCACCGATGGTGTTGACGCCCGGGCCCTCGTTGCCCGCCGAGATGACGAGCTGGACGCCGTAGGTGTCGATCAGGCGGCCGTACAGCTCGGAGCGCGCGTTGTTGCCGTCGTTCAGCGCCGGCAGGCCGCCGATGGACATGTTGACGATGTCCACGTGGCGGTTGACGACGAGGTCGATCATGCCCTCGGTCAGCGCGATGTTGGTGCAGCCGCCGGACCAGGAGCAGGCGCGGGAGGAGACGAGCTTGGCGCCCGGGGCCTCACCGTTCATCTTGCCGCCGAACAGGCTGTTCGCCGCGGTGATGCCCGCGACGTGGGTGCCGTGCTCGGACTCGATGATGCCGATGTTGACGAAGTCGGCCTTCTTGCCGACCCAGTCCCCGCCGTACGGGTCCATCGGGACGTCCTTGCGGATCTCGATGGTGAACGGGATCCGCTCGGCGACGTCGGTCGACGGGTTGTCGGTGCCGAAGTAGCCGACCTGGTAGCCGTCCTTGTACGGCTTCATCGGCTCGTTGTCCGTGAAGTCGCCGTTCTGGTCGGTGTCCACGCGGACGGTGCCGGCCACCGGGTCGTACAGCATGCCGAACTTGTCGGTGGTGTCGCCGTCGCGGTTGACGTCGCCCTTCATGTCACCGGCGGCGGTGATCGACTCGCTGAAGCGGCTCCACTGGAAGGAGCCCTCGGGGGCCTTCCAGCTCTGGCCGCCCGCGGTGAAGGTGCCGCCGGCGGCGGTGACCGGGGTGATCTGCGGACGCCAGGTCGCGTCGTTGTCCGCGATCGGGTCGGTCGCCGTCACCCAGTCGACGATCTTGCGCTCGCCGGTGGTGGTCTTCTGGAGCGCCGGGTGGCCGAGGTCGACGCCGGAGTCCAGGATGCCGATGGTCACGCCGCGGCCGTCGGCCTGCGGGTTCTGCTGCACGAAGTCGACCGCGCCCGTCTCGAAGGACGGGTTGTACGGGTTCTTCGCGGGGGTGTCCTTGCCGGGCCCCGGGTAGGTCTCGGCGGCCGTCTTGCGCGCCGCCGCGTTCTCCTGCTTGGCGTCGGGGCGCGGGTCCGGCAGCTCGATCTCGTGCCGCAGGTCGATGCCGTGCACGGCCGACAGCTTGGCGGCGGCCTTGAGGGCCGCGTCCGCCTTGTCGGTGGGCAGCGTGGCGCGCACGTAGCCGAGCTTGTCGTACGTCTGGCCCACGGAGGCGCCCTGTACGGCGTCCAGTTGCTGGGCCACCTGCTTGGTCTCGCCGGGGGCGGTCGCCACCATCACGGTGACGGTCTTCTCGCCCTTGGCCTGGGCCTGCTGCAGGAGTTCGGCGTCGGCGGAACCGAGCTTCTGGTCCGCGGACTTGACCGCTGCGGAAGCGGCCGGGTCGACGGTGCCACCCGCAGCGAACACGGGCACCGCGCCGGTGGCCGCGAGGGCGGCCACCAGGCCCGCGGCGGCCGCGACGCGTGCCACGCGTCGCGAGCCGGATATGGGGCCGGGGGATTCGAGGGTCATCAGCATCCCTGGGTAGTGAAAGAAACGGTCCGGATTTCGGTGCCGGATGACCGGTCAGCTTGGTGCACGTGACCGCTCTTTGGGGAGGGTTGTCATTGACCGTGACCTGTCATGGCGGATATTCGCCACCACGGGGTATGCGCCATCGGGCTCATAGGCGGGCAGACCCGCACCAACCGAGGCCGGTGAAGAGGAGATTTGTAGACTCGCTGACCGGATGTCAGCGCATGGCGGCGGTCCGGCCGCGGCCCGGGTGTGACAGTTTCCGGGCTTCTAGCGCACGCGCGTGCGCGCGGGGTGGTGCGGGGCCTGCGCCCGGTTTCCGCAGGCGCCCCTCGCGCACCAGCGCCGGGTGCCGCCCCGCGAGGCGTCGAAGAAGCGCAGGGTGCAGTCCTCCCCGGCGCAGCTACGGATCCGCCCGGGCGCGGTGGCCAGCAGGTCGAGGTAGCCGCGGGCGGCCGTCCAGGCCGGGCCCCAGGCCGGGTCGGCGAACTCGGCCCGCTCGCCGGGCCCCCGGGCGGTGAGCGTGACCCGGATCCGGCCGTTTTCCAGCACCGCGTCGACGAGCGCGCGCGCCCCCTCGTCGGCGGGGTCGGCGACCGCGCGGGCCAGTGCCTCGCGCGCGGTCAGCAGGTGGATCAGGGTCGGGGCGTCCGCCTGGAAGCGGTCGTCGAGCCCGGTGGACCGCAGCCAGAGGGCCACGCCCTCCACCCGGGTCAGTCCGGCGGCTCCGGCCCCGGCGAAGAGGTCCACGGGCACCCCGTCCCGCGTCCAGCGGGTGTTCAGCAGGTCCAGGGCGATCGGTTCCCCGGTCAGCGGCCGCGGGTCCGTCGTCGTCATGCCTGCTCCAGGGGCCGAGCGGGGCGCCGTACCGACCGCCGCGCCCATCCCCTCAAGCGTACGTGAGCGGCCGGCCCGCTCGGGATCACCGCGGCAGGACCACGAGGTAGGCGGCCGGCTCGCGGTCGGCCGCCGCCGTCAGGGCGGTCCGGACCACCGCGGCCTGCTGCTCGGCGTGGTCGCGCAGCTTGCGCGGGGTGAGGTGCAGGACGGTCACCCCGAGCCGCTCCAGGGCGTCCCGCTTGCGCGCGCACTGCGACCACTCCTCGTCCTCGCCCTGGCGCGGGGCCCGGGTGTCCAGCTCCACCGCGACCGCCTGGTCCGGCCAGTAGGCGTCCACTCCGCCGAGGTGCGGGCCGCCGGGGACCCGCAGGTCCACGTTCCACAGCGGCTCGGGCAGGCCGTGCAGGCGCACCAGGTCGTACAGCCGCTCCTCGGCGATGGCCCGCCCCTCCGCCAGCAGCGACTCGACGGCGTCCACCACGTGCGGGCGGCTCAACAGCCGGCCCACCGTCAGCTCCCGTACCAGGGCCGCCGGTTCGCAGTGGCCGCCGCGCACCGCCTCGCTCAGCAGGCGGCGCACGGTCTGGGCGTCCGAGAGCTGCGCGACGGCGTCGGCCACCGCGCGGGCCACGGGCGCCACCGGGAGCCCGGTGACCTCCTGGGGGCGGGGCGGGACCTGCGCGCGGACCACCCGGGCGCAGCCGGTGGAGCGGAGCCTGCGGGTGCCGGGGACCAGGACGTCGATCTGCGGCAGCGCGAGCAGGGTGGGGGCGGAGGTGAACCGGTACAGGGCGAGTGCGGCCAGCCCCGTGATCATGACCTCCCCGCCGCGGCGGCCCGCGTACAGCAGCGCCGCGTGCAGCCGCTCCTCGCTGGTCGCGGGCCCCGAGTGGAGCAGGAAGACCCCGGGCAGGATCTGCTGCCAGGGCCGCCCGGCGGCGTCGGAGGCGGTGACGCCGTGCTCGCGGAGCTCCGCGAGGGTCAGGACGCGGGGGCGGCTGCCGGTGAGGTGCCGGAGGGGGAGGGGCGTGTCGTGGTTCATGAGCCGGGGATTCCGCATCCGGCCGCCCCGCTAACCGCTGTTACACGCTCGTCGACAAACCGGGACAAGCCCGGGCTAAAGTACGGGCGTTCGAGTGTCGATAGGGGCGCCGCCGAAAGGGGGCGCCGGGCAACGCGAACGCCGGCGAGATCAAGCCTCGCCGGCGTTCGAGGCGCGGGGTCCGGGACGGAGCCCCGGGGTGCCTCAGCGGGCCGCGGCCGCCGCGTCGCAGCGCTGCCCGCGCAGCGCCCTGGCCAGGTCGTCACGCGACTCCAGCACCAGCCGGCGCAGCGCCGGAGCCGCCCCGGCGTGCCCCGCCAGCCACACGTCCGCCGCGGCCAGCGTCGGCTCGGGGTCCTGAAGGGCGGGGAAGAGCCCGCGGACCACGTCCATGCCGATCTGGATCGACCGCTCGCTCCACACCCGCTCGATCGCGTCGAAGTAGCGCTGCGCGTACGGCGCCAGCAGCTCCCGCTGCGAGGACTGCTGCATCCCCGCGATCGTCGCCTCCACCAGCGCGTTCGACAGCGCGTCCGACTCCACCACCACGGCCCACGCCTGCGCCTTGACGGCCTGCGACGGCCGCGCCGCCAGGCAGCGCACCTGGTGCCGCTTGCCCGACGCCGTGTCGTCCCGTGCCAGCTCGGCGGCCAGGACGCCCTCGTCCACCGCGCCGTGCGCGCTCAGCGGCAGCAGGAAGTCCCAGCGCAGCTCCTGGTCCACCTCCAGCCCGTCGATCCGGGCGCTGCCGTCGAGCAGGCCCAGCAGCAGCTGGAAGTCGCCCTCGGTCGCGGCGCCCGCCGCGAAGAAGCGGGCCCAGGTCAGCTGGTGCTCCGACCCCGGCTCGGCACGGCGTAGTTCGCGCAGCGCGCCCGCCGCCAGCTCGCGGCCGCCCTGCTCGCGCCACTCGGGCGCGCCGTAGTGGGTGACCGCGCTCTGCGCCTGCGCGTGCAGCATCTGGAGTACGCCGACGTCCGTCTCCCGGCCCGCGTGGGCCAGGACCAGCGCGAGGAAGTCCCGGGCGGGCATCAGCGCGTCGCGCGTCAGGTTCCACAGCGCGGACCAGCACAGCGCGCGCGCCAGCGGGTCCGTCAGCTCGCCCAGATGGGCGCGCAGCGTGGCCAGCGAGCCCTCGTCGAAGCGGATCTTGCAGTAGGTCAGGTCGTCGTCGTTGACCAGGACCAGGTCGGGCCGCTCGGCGCCCGCCAGCTCCGGGACCACCGTGCGCGCGCCCGCGACGTCGGCCTCGGTGCGCGCGTAGCGGACCAGGGCGCCGTCCTGCAACCGGTAGAGGCCGACGGCCACCCGGTGCGGCCGCAGCTCGTCGCCCTCCTGGAGCACGGCGAGTTCGGTGATCCGCCCGTCGGCGTCGTGGGTCACCAGCGGGGTCAGCGCGTTCACGCCGGCCGTCTGGAGCCAGGCCCGCGACCATTCGGCCATATCCCGCCCGGACACCTCGGCCAGGACCGACAGCAGGTCGTCCAGGGTGGTGTTCCCGTACGCGTTGGCCTTGAAGTAGCGGCGCGCGCCGTCGAGGAACGCGTCCCGGCCGACGTAGGCGACGAGCTGCTTGAGGACGGCCGCGCCCTTGGCGTAGGTGATGCCGTCGAAGTTGAGCTTCGCGTCCTCCAGGTCACGGATGTCGGCCGTGATCGGGTGGGTGGAGGGCAGCTGGTCGGCGCGGTAGGCCCAGGCCTTGCGGTTGTTGGCGAAGGTGACCCAGCCGTTGTCGAAGCGGGTCGCCTCGACCATCGAGAAGGAGCCCATGAAGTCCGCGAAGGACTCCTTCAGCCACAGGTCGTCCCACCACTTCATGGTGACCAGGTCGCCGAACCACATGTGCGCCATCTCGTGCAGGATGACGTTCGCGCGCCGCTCGTAGGAGGCCTTGGTGACCTTGCCGCGGAAGATGTACTCCTCGCGGAAGGTCACCATCCCCGGGTTCTCCATGGCGCCCAGGTTGTACTCCGGCACGAAGGCCTGGTCGTACTTGCCGAAGGGGTACGGGTAGTCGAAGTGCTCGTGGAAGAAGTCGAACCCCTGCTTGGTGACCAGGAAGACGTCGTCCGCGTCGAAGTGCTTGGCCAGCGTCTTGCGGCACATCGCGCCGAGCGGGATCGTCAGGTCGCCGCGCGTGTAGGTGTCCGTGACGTAGTGGTAGGGGCCCGCGACCACGCAGGTGATGTACGTCGAGATCGGCGCGGTCTCGGCGAAGCGGCGGGTGTTCCCCTCGCGGGACTCCTCCACGCCGTTGCTCCAGACCTGCCAGCCCTCGGGCGCCGTCACCTCGAAGCGGTACGGGGCCTTCAGGTCGGGCTGTTCGAAGTTCGCGTACACCCGCCGGGCGTCGGCCGGCTCGTACTGGGTGTAGAGGTAGACCTCGCCGTCCTCCGGGTCGACGAAGCGGTGCATGCCCTCGCCGGTCCGGCTGTAGGCGCAGTTCGCGTCCACGACCAGGACGTTGTCGCCGGCCAGGTCCGCCAGCGCGATCCGCGAGCCGTCGAACACGGCGGCGACGTCGAGGGCGGAGCCGTTGAGGGTGACCGCGTTCACGGAGGGGGCGATCAGGTCCGCGAAGGTGGCGGCGCCGGGGACCGCGGAGCGGAAGCGGATCGTCGTCACCGAGCGGAAGGTCCGTGGCCCCTCGGCCGGTTCGTTCTCGTCCACGGCGGACCGGAGGTCGAGGACCACCTCGTACCCCTGGACGGACAGCAGCTCGGCCCGCTCGCGGGCCTCGTCGCGGGACAGGTTTTCACCGGACACGGGCACTCCTTCGTGCGTGTTCACGTTTTCGGTTCGAATCCTCCCACGGGGAATGCGCCGAACCGCCGGGCGGTTGGCGTCCGTGGGCGTGCACCCCGGTGCGCCCCCGATGTGCCCCCCCGAGTCCCGTCGCCGCGAGGAGAGTCATGCCCGACACCCAGGTGCCCGAGAAGACCCCGGTCGATTTCTGGTTCGACCCGCTGTGCCCCTGGGCCTGGATGACCTCCCGCTGGATGCTGGAGGTCGAGAAGGTCCGCGACATCGAGGTGCGCTGGCACGTCATGAGCCTCGCGGTGCTGAACGAGAACAAGCTGGAGGAGCTGCCGGAGCGCTACCGCGACCTGCTCGGCCCCAAGGGCCTGGAGCCGGTCCGCGTGGTCGTCGCGGCCCAGCAGAAGCACGGCAGCGAGGTCACCGGCAAGCTGTACACGGCGCTGGGCACCCGTTTCCACAACGAGGACCAGGGCGCCGGCCGCGAGACCATCGCCGCCGCCCTCGCCGACGTCGGCCTGCCGGCCGAGCTGATCGAGTACGCCGACTCCGACGAGTACGACGAGATCCTGCGGGCCTCGCACAACAACGGCATAGACCGGGTCGGCCAGGAGGTCGGCACCCCGGTGATCTCGGTGCCCGGCGCCGACGGCGAGGACGTGGCCTTCTTCGGCCCGGTCGTCACCCCGGCCCCGCGCGGCGAGGCCGCGGCCCGGCTGTGGGACGGCACCCTGCTGGTGGCCTCCACGCCCGGTTTCTTCGAGATCAAGCGGACCCGTACCGTCGGTCCGAACTTCGCGTAGCGGCGCACGCGGAAGGCCCCCGCGAGTCACGTCCTCGCGGGGGCCTTCCGGTGGAAACGCCCGCACGTGAAGGGTGAGAAGACGATCACGAGGCGGGCGGCTCGGTGGCCGCTCAGCCCTGGGCGGGGATCAGCAGCGGGGTGTTCGCCTTGGCGTCGGCGTAGCGCTTGGCCACGTCCTGCCAGTTGACGACCTTCCACATGGCCTCGATGAAGTCCACCTTCTGGTTCTTGTACTGCAGGTAGAAGGCGTGCTCCCAGGCGTCGAAGACCAGGACCGGCACCGAGGCCTGGCCGACGTTGCCCTGGTGGTCGTAGACCTGCTCGACGATCAGACGGCCGCTGATCGGCTCGTACGCGAGCACGCCCCAGCCGGAGCCCTGCGTCGCGGAGGCCGCGAAGGTGAGCTGCTTGCGGAACTTCTCGAACGAGCCGAAGGACGCGGTGATGGCGTCCGCGAGGTCGCCGAGGCCGTCCTTCTCGTCCGGGACGCCGCCGCCCTCGTCCGTCTTCGGGTTCGCCATGTTGTGCCAGTAGATGCTGTGCAGGATGTGGCCGGAGAGGTGGAACGCGAGGTTCTTCTCCAGGCCGTTCAGCGCGCCCCAGTTCTCCTTGTCGCGCGCCTCCTCCAGCTGCTCCAGCGTGGTGTTGGCGCCCGCGACGTAGGCGGCGTGGTGCTTGTCGTGGTGCAGCTCGATGATCTGCGGGTTGATCACCGGTTCCAGTGCCGCGTAGTCGTACGGCAGCTCGGGAAGCGTGTAGATGGCCATGCGGATATCCGGTCCCCTCAGTGTCTTATTGCAACACATGCGCAACTGCACGCTAGCAGTATCTGTTTTCCCGGGCAGCTAAGGGTCCCCTGGCTCCGGCGCGCCCCGGGTGCGCCGGAGGCCGGGCCAGGGCGTGCGGGGCGCCGCCGGCCCCCGGGGGGGGGGGGTAGGGGGGGTGTGGGCACGGGGGGCCCCGCCCCCCAAAGCTCGTAGCCCACCTA
>NZ_JBEXPB010000004.1:0-263563 GCF_040611795.1 Streptomyces sp. NPDC006529
CCGCGACCACCTCGACACCGTCGCTGCCCAACTCAACGGCCGCCCACGCAAAACGCTCGGCTGGGAAACCCCAGCCGAGCGCCTGCATAAACTGCCCGCAGCCTGATCCATACGACCACGTGTTGCGACGACCCCTAGAAACCGCCAAGGAGGGACGGGGGCCTTCCCGCGTCCGGTGTCTGGTACGGGCCCCCGCACGCCCTCCTCGGGCCGCGGCCCCCGGCTCCACGTCCCCCGTACCGGTGCCGGTGCCGGTGCCGGTGGCGGTGGGCAGTGCCGGGGCCCGCTCCACCACCAGGCAACCGCTCAAGGCGCGCCCGGACGCCGTCCCATGGGCTTCGCGGGCAGGAGCGGCGGGAGCCGCAGGAAGGGCGCTGCGGGAGGCCTCGTCCGTACGGCCGGCCCCGGGGCGCCCCGCTCCTGACCGCCCCGCCCCGGGCGTCGTCGACGTACCGGCCGTGGACGCCGGACACGACAAAGCGCCGCGTCACGGGACCGTCCGTGACGCGGCGCTCTGGTGTGTGACCGCCCGACGGGACGAGGCTGGCGCGACAGGACGTTCGCACCCGCCGGGCGGGGTCTTGGGTACAGGGGGGCGCTGTGCGCGGCCCCTGCACGGGTGGGAGGTCGTGCAGGAAGAGGCTGGGACCGCGGTGGTGGCGACAGGACACCTTGGCTTCGTCTCCCTCAGGTCAAGAGACAAGCCGCTGGGCCTTTACCACCGCACTGGCTCGACACCACCGCGGTCCTCGTCCTGCCCTCACCGCGTACCACCCCTCATCCGGGTCCACGGTGCGGGCCGAGCGTCCGGAATCTGACCTCCCGTCACATTCCGGACGCAGCTCGGGGGCTCCTAGCCTTCGCGCAGGGCGCGAACGGCCTCCTCGACGCGCTTGCCGTAGTCGGCGTCGGCGGCGTGGAAGTGAGCCAGGTTCTTCTCGATGACGTGCTCGAGGGTGACCTGCGAGAGGCCGCCGGCGATGTTCGCCACCAGACGCTGCTTGGCGTCCTCGGACATCAGGCGGTACAGCTCACCGGCCTGGAAGAAGTCGTCGTCCTTGGTGTGCGCCGGGGCCTCGTGCGTGCCCGTGTGGCCGCTGACCGCGAGCGGAGCGCCGAGCGCCAGACCGGTCTCGGCCGGACCCTGGTACGAGTTGGGCTCGTAGTTCTTGTCGTGGCGCGAGCCGTTGCGCAGCGCCATCACGCCGTCGCGGCCGTAGTTCTGGGCCTGCGTCGCCTTCGGGGCGTTGACCGGCAGCAGGGTGTGGTTCACACCGAGGCGGTAGCGCTGGGCGTCGGCGTACGCGAAGAGGCGGCCCTGGAGCATCTTGTCCGGCGAGGCGGTGATGCCCGGGACGAAGTTGTTCGGGGAGAACGCCGACTGCTCGACCTCGGCGAAGACGTTGTCCGGGTTGCGGTCGAGGACAAGGCGGCCCACGCGCTGCAGCGGGTAGTCGGCGTGCGGCCACACCTTGGTGAGGTCGAACGGGTTGAAGCGGTAGTCCGCGGCCTCGGCGGCGGGCATGATCTGGACGTAGAGGGTCCAGCTCGGGTGCACGCCGCGCTCGATCGCCTGGAGCAGGTCGGTCTGGTGCGAGTTGGCGTCCTTGCCGACCAGCTCGGCGGCCTGCTCGGCGGAGAGGCAGCGGATGCCCTGGTTCGTCTTGAAGTGGTACTTGACGAAGAAGGCCTCGCCCTGGGCGTTGGTCCACTGGTAGGTGTGGGAGCCGTAGCCGTTCATGTGGCGGTAGGACGCCGGGATGCCGCGGTCACCCATCAGCCAGGTGATCTGGTGCGTCGCCTCGGGGGCGTGCGCCCAGAAGTCCCAGACGTTGTCCGGCTCCTGCTTGCCCGTGAAGGGGTCGCGCTTCTGGGAGTGGATGAAGTCGGGGAACTTGATCGGGTCCTTGATGAAGAACACCGGGGTGTTGTTGCCGACGAGGTCGTAGTTGCCCTCTTCGGTGTAGAACTTCAGCGCGAAACCGCGGGGGTCGCGCACGGCGTCCGCGCCGCCGAGCGAGTCGGCCACGGTGGAGAACCGCAGGAAGGTCTCGGTCTTCTTGCCGACCGTGTTCAGGAACGCCGCGCTGGTGTACGCCGTGACGTCGTCCGTCACCTCGAAGTGGCCGTAGGCGGCGCTGCCGCGGGCGTGCACCACGCGCTCCGGGATGCGCTCGCGGTTGAAGCGGGCGAGCTTCTCCAGGAGCTGCTGGTCCTGGATCAGGAGCGGGCCACCGACGCCGGCGGTGGCGGAGTTCTGGTTGTCGGCGACCGGGGCGCCGGACTCGGTCGTCAGCGTGCGCTTCGACATGGTGACCTTCCGTACGGGAACTGCTGGCGGAAAGGGTCTTCCGTCATGCGGAGGTGAGCCTAGGTTCGGCTCGAACTTACCGTCAACAGTTTGTTGAAGAAAGATGAAGAGAGAGGGTCCGGGGCCGGGCGGCCCGGGGAGTGGTGATCCGGACGGTGCCGACGCCTGGGCGCGACAGGACAGGTGTCAGCGCCGGCACCATCCGGAAACTCGGGGCTCCCGGTGGGGGAGCGGAGCGGCGGCCCGGCGTGCGGGCCGCCGGCTCAGATCTGCGCGCCGGAGAGGCGCTCGACCGCGCGCAGCAGGGCGGAGTGATCCAGGCCGCCGTCACCCTGGGCGCGCAGCGAGGCGACCAGCTGGGCGACGACCGCGCCGACCGGAAGGGCCGCACCGACGTTGCGGGCGGCGTCGGTGACGATGCCCATGTCCTTGTGGTGCAGGTCGATCCGGAAGCCGGGCTTGAAGTCGCGGTTCAGGAAGTTGTCCTTCTTGCGGGTCAGGACCGTGGAGCCGGCCAGACCGCCGTTGAGGACGTCCAGGGCGGCCTGGAGGTTCACGCCGGACTTCTCGAGGAAGACGACCGCCTCGGCGCACGCCTGGATGTTCACCGCGACGATGAGCTGGTTCGCGGCCTTGACCGTCTGGCCGGAGCCGTGCGGGCCGCAGAGCACGATGGTCTTGCCGAGGGCCTCCAGGATCGGGAGCGCCTCGTCGAAGTCGGCCTGCTCGCCGCCGACCATGATCGACAGGACGGCCTCGATGGCACCGGCCTCGCCACCGGAGACGGGCGCGTCGATGACGCGGATGCCCTTCTCGGCGGCGTTCTTCGCCAGGTCGATCGAGGTCTGCGGGGTGATCGACGACATGTCGATGACCAGCGCGCCGGACTTGGCGTTCTCGAGGATGCCGTTCTCGCCGTAGGCGATGGCCTCGACCTGCGGGGAGGCGGGCACCATCGTGATGACGACGTCGGCGTCCTTGACGGCCTCGGCGATCGAGCCGGCCGCATTGCCGCCGGCGGCCGCCAGGCGGTCCAGCTTGTCCTGCTCCAGCGTGAAGCCGGTGACCTTGTAGCCGGCCTTCAGGAGGTTCTCGGCCATGGGGGAGCCCATGATTCCGAGGCCGATCCAGGCGATCTTGGGGAGGGTGCTCATGATGAGGGTCCTTCTCTTAATGCTTCGTACGAAAAGTGTGGGGCGTGCCTGGCCGATCGCCTGGACTTCGTCCGCCTAGCGCGCTGCGCGCGCCTCGGCGGGCAGCCACGCGAAGGACGCGGCGGCGTCGGCGGCCTTGTACTCGAGGCCTACGTAGCCCTCGTATCCGGCCTTCTTCAGCTGGTCCAGCAGCCCCTCCAGGGGCAGCTCGCCGGTGCCGGGGGCGCCGCGCCCGGGCTTGTCGGCGATCTGGACGTGGCCGGTCTTGGCGGCGTACTTTTCGATGACCTCGGAGAGGTCCTCATCGTTCATCGCCAGGTGGTACAGGTCGAGCAGGAACTTGGCGTTGCCGAGGCCGGTGGCCTCGTTCACCTTGTCCACGACCTCGATGCCGGCCGGCGCGCTCACCAGCGGGTAGAGCGGCGACTCGGGCTTGTTCAGGGTCTCGATCAGCAGGATCGCCCCGACCCGGTCGGCGGCGCGGGCCGCCACGACCAGGTTCTTCAGGGCCAGCTCGTCCTGGACGGCCGGGTCCACGCCCTCGACGCGGTTGCCGTAGAGGGCGTTCAGCGCCTTGCAGCCGACCGAGGCGGCGAAGTCCGCCGCCACGTCGATGTTGGCGTTGAAGCGGTCCGACTCCTCTCCGGGCACGGAGACCGCGCCGCGGTCCGGCCCGGGCAGCTGGCCGGCGTAGAAGTTCAGGCCCACCAGCTGCGTGCCGGCGTCCTCGAGGGCCTTCTTGAGGGCGTCCAGCTCGGACTGGGCGGGAGTGGGGGTTTCGATCCAGGGCCACCACAGCTCGACCGCCGTGAAGCCGGCCGCGGCGGCAGCCGCGGGACGCTCCAGGAGCGGGAGTTCCGTGAAGAGGATCGAGAGGTTCACATCGAAGCGCTGGTCCGTGTATCCCATGAGGGGTGTGCGCTCCTTCCGTATTGCGGAAGTTGTTTTCTGCCTGATGGAAGACTGCAAGCAGGGCGGCGTACTTGTCAAGTGCGCACCGCCGGAAAGTCCCGTTCGCCCGCGGCGCCCGCCGTGCGCCCGCGGGACGGAGGCGCTGTCGCGCCGCCCCCGGCTGCCGGGTAGCTTGACCGCGTGCGATTGAGAGTGGAGTTCACGACCGAGCCCTTCGACCTCGAAGAGGCCCCCGACCATGCCGTGGCCGCTCGCGAGGTCATGCGGCGGGCCCGGCTGGACGCGGTGGACGTCGGCCCCTTCGGCAACACCGCCGAGGGCGAATCGGCCGCCGTGCTGGACGCGGTCACCGCGTTGCTGCGCGACGCGCTGGGCGCCGGGGCCACCCGCGTGTCCCTCCAGGTCAATGTGATCGGGGAGGACACCCCGTGACCGAGCCCCGTGATCACCCGTTCGTCGCCGCGGTCAAGCCGCTCGTGGACGCGATGGGCGGCGAGCTGATGGACCCCGCCCTGGCCCAGCCCGACGACGTCGTCCTCTCCTGGGAGGGCAAGGACGTGCTCGCCGTACGGCTGCCGCAGCTGTCCGACTCCCTGGACCACATCCTGGCGGCGCTGGAGCGCCGGCACGGCGTGCCGCTGGCGCAGCTGGACCGAAAGACCAAGCAGGACGTGGTCCGGATACTCGAGGCGCGCGGCGCCTTCTCGGTCCGGCACGGCGTGGAGACGGTCGCGGGGGCCCTCGGGGTCAGCCGCTTCACGGTCTACAACTACTTGAACAGGGAGTCGAACCCTCCCCGGGGGGCCGCCAAGCCGACCCCGGAGTGAACGCCGCCTGACCCACGGTGACGAGCCGCCGCCCTATTCATCCGGGCGGCGGCTTTTGTGTACGGGAAGTTTCAACAAAGTGTTGACGCGGTGTTGTCGAGGGCGTTAGCTATGCCCAGCCCGTTAAGCAACAAGGCCACGGAGGCCTACCGTGACTTCGAGTCCGACCCCGGGTCTCTCCCGGATCAACACCTTGGACGACAGCGCGGCCACGGCTGAGCTGCACGAGGTGTGCGCCAGCTCGGCCTGGGTGGGCAAACTGCTCGCCCAGCGCCCCTTCTCCACCGTCGACTCCCTCTTCTCGGCCAACGAATCCGCCATGGCGGAGCTGACCGCCGAGGACCTGGGCGAGGCCATGGGGGGCCACGCGCCGATCGGCCGGCCGAAGCCCGGTGACCCGACCTCCGCCCGCGAACAGCGGGGGATGGCCGGCGCTTCCGAAGAGCTGAAGGCCGAGCTGCTCGAACTGAACCTGGCCTACCAGGAGAAGTTCGGTCACGTCTTCCTCATCTGCGCCACCGGTGCGACCGGTGAGTTCATGCGGGACGCGGTCAAGACCCGGATCGGCAACTCGCCGGAGCAGGAGCGGGAGATCGCCCGCGGCGAGCTGGTCAAGATCAACCGGATCCGTCTGACCCGCCTCGTGGAGGAAGAGAGCGCATGAGCACCGACACCACCGCTTCCGTGTCCACGCACATCCTGGACACGAGCATCGGCCGCCCCGCCGAAGGCGTGGCCATCGCCCTGTCGGCCCGTACGGGCCTCGACGGCGCGTGGGCCGCCCTGGGCGGCTCCGCCACCGACGCGGACGGCCGCTGCAAGGACCTGCCGGCTCTGCCGGAGGGCACCACCCACGTACGGCTCGATTTCGAGACCGAGACGTACTTCTCGAACAAGCACAGTGCACACAAGCAAGCCGAGGCGCAGCAGGACGCCCCCCGCGTAAGGGACAGCGGTGCGTTCTTCCCCGAGGTGACCATCACGTTCGCGGTCAACCCGGGCGAGCACTACCACGTACCGCTGCTGCTCAACCCGTTCGGCTACTCCGTTTACCGAGGGAGCTAGTCATGGCCACGATTCTGGGCCAGAACCAGTACGGCAAGGCAGAGAACCGCGTCGTCAAGATCACGCGGGACGGCGACACCCACCACATCAAGGACCTGAACGTCTCGGTCGCCCTCTCCGGCGACATGGACGACGTGCACTACTCCGGCTCGAACGCGAACGTCCTTCCGACGGACACCACCAAGAACACGGTGTACGCCTTCGCCAAGGAGTACGGCATCGAGTCCGCCGAGCAGTTCGGCATCCACCTGGCGCGCTGGTTCGTCACCAGCCAGGAGCCGATCCAGAAGGCCCGGATCCGGATCGAGGAGTACTCCTGGTCCCGGATCGCCACCTCGGACGCCAACTCCAAGTTCATCGGCTCCGACGAGGTGAACCACTCCTTCGTCCGCGAGGGCCAGGAGACCCGGGTCACCCAGATCACGTACGACGGCCAGAACTGGGAGGTCATCTCCGGCCTCAAGGACCTGGTCGTCATGAACTCCACGAACTCCGAGTTCTGGGGTTACGTGAAGGACAAGTACACGACCCTCAAGGAAGCCTACGACCGGATCCTGGCCACCCAGGTCTCGGCCCGCTGGCGCTTCAACTGGTCGGACGACGAGCAGCGGATGCCCAACTGGGAGAAGTCCTACGCCGAGACCCGCAAGCACATGCTGCAGGCCTTCGCGGAGACCTACTCCCTGTCGCTGCAGCAGACCCTCTACCAGATGGGTTCGCGCATCATCAACCACCGTTCGGAGATCGACGAGGTCCGCTTCTCGCTCCCGAACAAGCACCACTTCCTCGTCGACCTGGAGCCCTTCGGCCTCAAGAACGACAACGAGGTCTACTTCGCCGCTGACCGCCCGTACGGGCTGATCGAGGCGACGGTCCTGCGGGACGGCGTCGACGCCCGCATCCCCGTGGACATGACCAACCTCTGACGCGGCACGCGCGTCCCGGGGCTCCGCAGTGGCCCCGGGACCGCGACACTCTCCAACTTCCTGAATCGGCACCCGGACGCACCACACGGGGCGGCAGTACTGTCAGCTGTCAAGGCCTCCGGCTCCGGCACTCAAAACCCTGGGCTTTGCCGTGCCCGTACCGCCACTGAAAGCACGAGGAAGTCCCATGGCAGCATCGGCAGCCATTGACGGCGCGGTAGAGCGCATCGTCATCGAGAACTGTGCGATTGCGACCGTCGACGCGAACGACACCGAGTACGCCTCGGGTCACGTCGTCGTCGCCGGCAACAGGATCGAGTCCATCGGCGCGGGCAGGGCCCCCGAGAACCTCCTGAACGTCGTCCGTCGGATCGACGGCACCGGGCACCTCGTGACCCCCGGTCTGGTCAACACGCACCACCACTTCTACCAGTGGATCACGCGCGGTCTGGCCACCGACCACAACCTCTTCAACTGGCTCGTCGCGCTGTACCCGACCTGGGCGCGCATCGACGAGCAGATGACGTACACGGCCGCCCAGGGTTCGCTGGCGATGATGGCCAAGGGTGGTGTGACCACCGCGATGGACCACCACTACGTCTTCCCCAAGGGCTCCGGCGACCTCTCCGGCTCGATCATCCGCGCCGCGTCCGAGATGGGCGTCCGCTTCACCCTCGCCCGCGGCTCGATGGACCGCAGCGAGAAGGACGGCGGTCTGCCGCCGGACCACGCGGTCGAGACCCTCGAAGGCGCGCTCGCCGACACCGAGGCGACCGTCAAGAAGCACCACGACCACTCCTTCGACGCGATGACCCAGGTCGCCGTCGCGCCGTGCTCCCCCTTCTCGGTTTCGACCGAGCTGCTGAAGCAGGGCGCCGAGCTGGCCCGCCGCCTCGGCGTGCGCATGCACACGCACGGCTCGGAGACCGTCGAGGAGGAGCAGTTCTGCAAGGAACTGTTCGGCATGGGCCCGACCGACTACTTCGAGTCGACCGGCTGGCTCGGTGAGGACGTGTGGATGGCGCACAGCGTCCACATGAACGACTCCGACATCGCCGCCTTCGCCCGTACCAAGACCGGTGTGGCGCACTGCCCGTCCTCCAACGCGCGCCTCGCCGCGGGCATCGCCCGCGTCCCCGACATGCTCGCCGCCGGCGTCCCGGTCGGCCTCGGCGTGGACGGCACCGCCTCCAACGAGTCGGGCGAGCTGCACACCGAGCTGCGCAACGCGCTGCTCATCAACCGCCTCAACCCCGTCCACCGCGAGCGCGCCCTCAATGCGCGCCAGGCCCTGCGCCTCGGTACGTACGGCGGCGCCCAGGTGCTCGGCCGCGCCGACAACATCGGTTCGCTGGAGGTCGGCAAGTGCGCCGACCTGGTGATGTGGAACCTGAGCACGCTGGCCCACTCCTCGATCGCCGACCCGGTGACCGCCCTGGTCTTCGGCGCCGCGGCCCCGGTGACCCTGTCGCTGGTCAACGGCAAGCAGATCGTCGAGAACAACCGACTGCTCTTCGCGGACGAGGACGCCATCGCGGTGTCCACCCGGGAAGAGGCGCAGCGCCTCGCGCGACTGCAGTCCTAGCGATCCGGCCGTGCAGGCCTGATCCCACGGAGTCCGGTCGGGGGGGACGGCCCCCGACCGGTCGCCGCGGACCCGAGCGGGGTCCGCGGCAGCCGGTCCCGGGCGGTGCCGCGTTCCTACGGCGCCCCCGGGGACGGTGACTCGTGCCACCGGCTCCACGGCACGTGCCCCCGCGCCACTGCCACGGCACCTCCAGCTCTCGCTGCCCCACGACTTCCCGGAGAACGACTCGGGCGAATCGTTCCTCCACCTCGTCGCCTGCCCCCATGAGCACCCACAGGCACACCCCACAACCGAACACCGTTTCCAAGGCTCGACTCGCACAGCTTTCGCACCACCTCCAAGACACCCACGTCCCTGCCGACGTGTTACCCGACCGGAGGAAGCCGTGGCCGCAACGCCCAGGTTTCGCAAAGACGCAGTCGCAGTACCGCAGGAGAAGCACCCGGTCGACGAGACCCTGCCTCCGCTGAAAATGTTCACCAGCGGTCTCCAGCACGTGGCGGCCATGTACGCCGGCGTGGTCGCACCGCCCATGATCGTCGGGCCGGCCGTCGGACTCTCCCCGACCGAGACCGCGTTCCTGATGGGCGCCTCGCTCTTCACCGCGGGACTCGCCACCCTCCTCCAGACCCTCGGGTTCTGGAAGATCGGCGCCCGGCTCCCCTTCGTCAACGGCGTCTCCTTCGCCGGTGTGACCCCGATGATCGCGATAGGCAAGGGCGAGGGCGCGGACGCCATCCCCGTCATCTTCGGCGCGATCATGGTCGCCGGTCTGGTGGGCTTCTTCGCGGCCCCCTACTTCGGCAAACTGGTCCGCTTCTTCCCGCCGGTCGTCACCGGTACGGTGATCACCCTCATCGGCGTCTCGCTCCTGCCCGTGGCCTTCAACTGGTCCCAGGGCGGCAACCGCACCGCGACCGACTACGGATCGATGAAGAACATCGGGATGGCCGCGGTCACCCTGGTCATCGTCCTGCTGATGCGCAAGTTCCTGCGCGGCTTCCTCCAGCAGATCGCCATCCTGCTCGGCCTGGTCGCCGGCACGCTCCTCGCGATCCCGCTGGGCATGACCGACTTCGGCCCCATCAAGAGCGCGGACGTGGTCGGCTTCCCGTCCCCCTTCCACTTCGGGGCGCCGCAGTTCCAGGTCGCCGCCATCATCTCGATGTGCATCGTCATGCTGGTCTGCATGACCGAGTCCACCGCCGACATCCTGGCGCTGGGCAAGATAGTCGGCCGCCCGGCGGACGCGAGGACCATCGAGGGCGGTCTGCGCGCCGACACCCTCGGCAGCGCCATCAGCCCGCTCTTCAACGGCTTCATGTGCAGCGCCTTCGCCCAGAACATCGGGCTGGTCGCCATGACGAAGGTGCGCAGCCGGTTCGTCGTCGCGGCCGGCGGCGGCATCCTGATCCTGCTCGGCCTGTGCCCGATGGCGGCCTCCGTCATCGCGCTGGTCCCGCTGCCGGTGCTCGGTGGCGCGGGCATCGTCCTCTTCGGATCGGTCGCGGCCAGCGGCATCCAGACCCTGGCGGGCGCCGCCATGGAGAAGGGCGAGAACGCGCTGATCGTCGCCGCTTCCCTCGGGATCGGCCTGATCCCGATCGCCGCGCCGACCTTCTACCACGCCTTCCCGAAGGACCTGCTCGTCGTCCTCGACTCCGGCATCAGCACGGGCTGCGTGGTGGCCATCGTGCTCAATCTGGCCTTCAACCACCTGGGCAGCCGCAAGGGCGTGGCCCCGGCCACCGCCCCGGAAGCGGTCCCGGCGCACTGAACGGCCGTACGGCGGTGCGCACGCCACCCACTGCGGGTGTGGCGTGCGCACCGCCGTATGCGCGTGTGCGCGTACGGCCCACCTGGGCGTGCGAGGGCTTACGGCGCCGGGGTCAGGTACATCCCGCTCTGGTCGCCGCCCGCGGTGTTGCGGCAGCCGAAGGCGGTGGCCGCGGGCTGGGACAGGACCAGGGAAAGGCAGCGGCCGGCGGCGAGTTGGCCGAAGTAGTTCGGGTGCATGTCCTCCTGGATGGGCCCCTGGGTCTGGCTGCTGTCGATCCAGCGCGCCCACTCGCTCGTCTTCGCCGACGCGGGCGACGCCGTGGTCACCAGCTTGCTCGCCCTGGCGCAGACCTCCCGGCCCTGCATCATGTCCCGCAGGTCCAGGAACTGCGTGCCCTTGGCGGCGGCGACGGCCTTCAGACGGTTCGCGATCTGCGGCACGAGCGAGTCCCGCGCCCAGTCCGAGTCCTTGTTCCAGAAGGGGCAGCCGCCGGTGTTCACGCGGCTCCAGTCGCTCTGCGGGTAGCGGTTCTCCGCGCCGCGCGGGATCGGCGAAGGGTAGGACTGCAGCACGATCCGGTACGCGGAGTCGGCGTAACCGGCGCCGCGCATCACGGCGCGGACCTCGTCGACGGACTTGCCGACCTTCGCCATGACCGCGTCCATCTTCTGGTCGACGACCGCCTGCTGATCGTCGTAGCAGTAGGAGCCCCAGAGCACGAAGTCGTACGCGCACTCCTGGATGATGTCGGCGAAGCCGAGGTCGTTGCCGCCCACGGACAGCGCGATGACCTTGACGTCGTTCGCCGCGGCAACCCCGGCGAGCTGATCGGCCTGCGGGGCCTCGCCCTTGAAGGGCACGCCGCCGTTGGAGGCGCGGAACACGTTGTCCGTGACGGCGCCGGAGCAGGCCAGGTTGACCGCCACGTCGGCGACCGCCCCCGCGCTGCGGACCTCGGCCGAGTCCGATCGGTCGCACCCGCCCGCGGTGGCGCCGTACACCTTCGACGGGTCGTAGCTGCTGCCGGTGGTCCAGGCGCGGTCGGTGCCGGTGCGACTGCCGCTGTTGGTCAGGCTGTTGCCCTTCCAGCGGCCGCCCTCACCGGAGATGTAGCTGTCGCCCAGGGAGACCACGGCGGTGGGTCCGTTGCCCGGGCCGGCGGCCGCGGTACCGGCCCCGCCCGCCAGCAGGGCGCTGACGGCGAGCGGAAGGACCAGACCGGCCCCGGCGAGTCGTCGCACACGACTGCGGGTCCGGTTCTTCTTGCTGACGGTGCGGAATCCGATCACTGCGGAACTCCTGCGGTCGGCCACGCCGAAGTCGCGCACGACTCCGGTGCATGGCTGCGTTGGTGGGGGTACCGCCGGCCGGTGGCAACCGGAAAGGTGACACGCGGCACGTTGTTACCGCTAGGTAGCCGCAGATTACGATGACGTAACGCCCGACCGTACGTTCGGTCCCCGCTGGTCGCCGGCGTCCGGAAACGCGAAAGGTCCGGCCCGGTACCTGGGGAGGTACCGGGCCGGACCTTTCGCTGCCTGCGGCGCCTGCGGCGCTTCGGCTGCTGTGCGAGTTCAGCCGAGGGGCGGGGCGGAGCGGGCTGGTGGGGCGGGTGGGTCAGCCGGTGAGCTGGTCGTACGCCGGGAGGGTCAGGAAGTCGGCGTAGTCCGCGTCGAGGGAGACCTGCAGGAGCAGGTCGTGGGCCTGCTGCCACTTGCCGTTCGCGAACGCTTCCTCGCCGACCTCGGCGCGGATCGCGGCGAGTTCGGCGGCGGCGACCTCGCGGGCCAGGTCGGCCGTGGCCAGGGTGCCGTCCTCGAAGACGACGCCCGCGTTGATCCACTGCCAGATCTGCGAGCGCGAGATCTCGGCCGTGGCGGCGTCCTCCATCAGGCCGAAGATGCCGACGGCGCCCAGGCCGCGCAGCCACGCCTCGATGTACCGGATGCCGACCTGGACGGCGTTGCGCAGGCCCTCGTACGTCGGCTTCGCGTCCAGGGAGTCGATCGCGATCAGCTCGCCGGGCGCCACCGAGACGTCCTCGCGCAGCCGGTCCTTCTGGTTCGGCTTCTCGCCGAGCACCGCGTCGAAGGAGGCCATCGCGATCGGGACCAGGTCCGGGTGGGCGACCCAGGAGCCGTCGAAGCCGTCGCCCGCCTCGCGGTCCTTGTCGGCCTTGACCTTCTCGAAGGCGACCTTGTTGATCTCGGCGTCCTTGCGGGACGGGATGAAGGCCGCCATGCCGCCGATGGCGTGCGCGCCGCGCTTGTGGCAGGTGCGCACCAGCAGTTCGGTGTACGCCCGCATGAACGGGGCGGTCATCGTCACCGCGTTGCGGTCCGGCAGCACGAACTTCTCGCCGCCGTCACGGAAGTTCTTCACGATCGAGAAGAGGTAGTCCCAGCGGCCCGCGTTCAGGCCGGCGGCGTGGTCGCGCAGCTCGTAGAGGATCTCCTCCATCTCGTACGCGGCGGTGATCGTCTCGATGAGGACGGTCGCGCGGACGGTCCCCTGCGGGATGCCGACGTAGTCCTGCGCGAAGACGAAGATCTCGTTCCAGAGGCGCGCCTCCAGGTGGGACTCGGTCTTCGGCAGGTAGAAGTACGGGCCCTTGCCGAGGTCGATCAGGCGCTGCGCGTTGTGGAAGAAGTAGAGGCCGAAGTCCACGAGCGCGCCGGGGACCGGGCGGCCGTCGATCTGGAGGTGGCGCTCCTGGAGGTGCCAGCCGCGGGGGCGCATGACCACCGTGGCGAGCTGCTCCGCGGGCTTGAGGGCGTACGCCTTGCCGGTGCGCGCGTCGGTGAAGTCGATCCGGCGCTCGTAGGCGTCGATCAGGTTGAGCTGGCCGGTGACGACGTTCTCCCAGGTGGGAGCCGAGGCGTCCTCGAAGTCCGCGAGCCAGACCTTGGCGCCCGAGTTCAGGGCGTTGATGGTCATCTTCCGGTCGGTGGGACCGGTGATCTCCACGCGGCGGTCGTTGAGCGCGGCCGGGGCCGGCGCGACCTTCCAGTCGCCCTCGCGGACCTGTGCGGTGTCCGGGAGGAAGTCGAGGCTGGAGGTGCGGGCGATCTCGGCGCGCCGGTCGGCGCGGCGGGCGAGCAGTTCGTCGCGGCGGGGGGTGAACCGCCGGTGCAGCTCGGCCACGAAGGCGAGGGCCGCTTCGGTGAGGACCTCGTCCTGCCGGGGCAGGGGCTCGGCGTCGACGATGGCCAGCGGGGACGGCGCTGGTGCGGACATAACTGTCACTCCTTCAGCGGCGGTGCCTGGCGGCCGCGGGGGAATGCTCGCGCATGCGGCACGCAGTGCCGCGGACTGGAGAGAGTTCCGGGAAACGGTCGCGGGCGCCGTCTGTGGTTCAGGGCGCTTCTGACCAGTGGATAGTAATTTCCTCATGGTGGAAGTTCAATGGTTTGTTGATATCGAGATTCTCCGGGTCGACAGATTCCGTCGTTCGGTGGCCCTCGGTGCCAACGCGGTCACACCCCGCTCAACCGAGACGCGCCAGGTCGGGCGGCGTGTCGATGTCGAAGGCCTCCGCAATGTCCCCGCACTCCACCAGGATCAGCTCGTCGGCGTGTCGCGCCAGGTGGACCCGGGCCCCCCGGTCGCCGGCGGCCGTCGCCGCGATGTCCGCCCACCGGTCCGCGCCGAAGAGCACCGGGTGGCCGCGCTCGCCCCCGTACGCCGCCGCGGCCAGGGTCGCGGGGGAGCGGTAGGCCTCCCGGACCCGGGCCACCGCCGCCGCGCCGATGCCCGGCTGGTCCACCAGCGAGACCAGCGCCGCGGCTGCGTCCGTACCCGCCAGCGAGGCCAGCCCGACCCGCAGCGACGAGCCCATGCCCTCGGCCCAGTCCGGGTTGTCGACCACCACGCAGCCGGTCAGGTCCGCCCGCTCGCGCACCTCGCGCGCCGCCGCGCCCAGCACCACGTGCACGGGAGCGCAGCCCGCCTCGCGCAGCACGCGGACCGCGTTCTCGATCAGCGGGCGGCCGAGGTAGGGCAGCAGGGCCTTGGGCCGCCCGCCGAGCCGGCGCCCCCCGCCCGCCGCGAGCAGCAGGCCCGCGACCCCCGCCCCGGGCGTCACCGGGCCAGGAGCGGGGCCTACGGGTGCGGAGTCGACGCGTGCGGGGCCGACCCGAGCGGTGTCGGCTGCGGGGTCGGGCGGGGCCGACGCGGCGGCCGGGGTGTCTGCCATGCCCCCGATTCTCTCCCCGTACCCGGCCGGGCCGACCGCAGGAGGGCCGGTACGGACGCCAGCGCCCGCCGGATCCGGGCCGCGGCGCCACCCACCCGCAGCGGAACCGCGATCCGGTTCTCGGCGGCCCGAGCCAGCGCTCGTTCGTCTCGGTCGGTCAGCATCTTTTCCTCACGTCCTTGCCAATCGGGGTCCAATACGGTCAGTCTGGACCTCGATTGGCCTGGCAGGCAGAGCCAATCAGGGGAGGTTGGCATGGCGAACGAGCGAGTGGTCCACACGGCGGACAGGGCCATAGGCAGCCGCCAGCTCGCCGCCCTGCTGCCCGCGGACGTCCGCGCCCGCCCCGGCTACCGCGGCCTCGCCGAGGCCGTCCGCACCCTGATCCTCGACGGCCGGATCGCCCTGCACGTGCGCCTCCCAGCCGAGCGCGATTTCGCCGAGGCCGTCGGCGCCAGCCGGGCCACCGTCTCCAGCGCCTACGACCTGCTGCGCGAGAGCGGATACGTCCGCAGCCGCCGCGGCTCCGGCACCTGGACCGAACTGCCCGACGGACACGCCCCGGTCGGCGCCCA
Organism: Streptomyces sp. NPDC006529; assembly: GCF_040611795.1. Lineage (NCBI taxonomy): Bacteria > Bacillati > Actinomycetota > Actinomycetes > Kitasatosporales > Streptomycetaceae > Streptomyces > Streptomyces sp. NPDC006529. The sequence goes on from NZ_JBEXPB010000004.1 coordinate 15,334, forward strand.
CGCGCTCCTCGGGACCGGCGGCTACAGCGCCGACGGCGAGCCCGGCATCGACCTGGCCATCGCCGCCATGGGCGCGCCCGACGGCAGCCTCGCCGAGGCCCTGGCCTGGGCGGCTCCCCGGCTGCCCGCCCTCGCCCGCACCCCCGGCTACCACCCCTTCGGCCTGCCCGACCTGCGCGCGGCCGTCGCCGACCGCTTCACCCGGCGCGGCCTGCCCACCCGGCCCGAACAGATCCTGGTCACCTCGGGCGCCCAGCAGGCCTTCACGCTGGTCACCAGCCTGCTCTGCCGCCCCGGAGACCGGGTGGTCACCGAGAACCCGACCTACGCCAACGCCCTCGACGCGCTGCGCCGCGCGGGGCTGCGCACCGCCTCCATCGCCGTCTCCGACGCCGGGTGGGACATGGAGATCGCCGAGTCCACGCTGCGCCAGACCGTGCCGCGCCTGGCCTACGTCATACCGGACTTCCAGAACCCGACGGGCGCCCTCATGCCCGAGGAGCAGCGGCTGCGGCTGCTGGCCGCCACCCGCCGCACCGGCACCTGGCTGGTCGTCGACGAGACCATCGCCGACATCGCCCTCGACGTGCCCGCGCCACCGCCCCTGGCCTCGCTCGCGCCGCGCGGCGGCGCCGACCACGTGGTCACCATCGGCTCGCTGAGCAAGACGCACTGGGGAGGGCTCCGGGTCGGCTGGATCCGCGCCACCGGCAAGATGATCGCCGAGCTGACGACCGCACGCGTCTGCGCCGACATGACCGGGTCCGTGCTCGACCAGCTCGTCGCGCTGCCCCTGCTGGCGGGGCTCGACCGGTCGCTGCCCGTGCGGCTCGCGGAGCTGCGGGAGCGCCGGGCCGCGCTGACCGGCTCGCTCCGGCGGCACGCGCCCGAGTGGTCCTGGCAGGTGCCGCCCGGCGGCCTCTCGCTCTGGGTGGACCTCGGCGAACCGGTCAGTTCCGCCCTCGCCGACCGCGCCCGGGCCGGCGGGGTGCACATCGGCCGCGGCGCCCGCTTCGGGGTGGACCCGGGGACCTTCGAACACCGGCTGCGCATCCCGTACACGCTCCCCGCCGAGCTGCTCGACGAGGGCGTGCGCCGCCTCGCCGCGGCCTTCCACGACGGCGTGCCGCTGGCGCCCGCGGTGGAGCGACCGCACTGGGTGGCGTAGGGGCCCTGCCCGTCAGGGGGTGCGGATGAGCCGCCGCGCGCCCGCCGCCGCGACGGCCGAGGTCCGCGAATCGACCCCGAGCTTCGCGTAGACGTGCACCAGATGGGACTTCACGGTGGCCTGGCTGAGGAAGAGCTTCTTGGAGATCTGCTGGTTGGACAGCCCGTCGGCGACCAGCTGGAGCACCTCCAGCTCGCGCTTGGTGAGCGCCTCGGCCGGGGTCCGCATCCGGTCCATCAGGCGCAGCGCCACCGCGGGCGCGAGCGCCGACTGGCCCGCCGCGGCCGTCCGTACCGCCGAGGCGAGCTCCTCCGGAGGCGCGTCCTTGAGCAGGTAGCCGGAGGCCCCCGCCTCGACCGCGGCGAGGATGTCCGCGTCGGTGTCGTACGTCGTCAGGACCAGCACGCGCGGGGAGCCGGGCCGGGCCGTGATCAGGGCCGTGGCCTCGGAGCCGTGCATTCCGGCGCCGAACTGGAGGTCCATCAGCACCACGTCCACCGGCTCCGAGGCGGCCAGTTCGACTGCCCGCTCGGCGGTCGCCGCCTCCGCGACGACGGCGAATCCGGGCTCGGTGTCCAGGACCGCGCGCAGCCCGGCCCGGACCACCGGGTGGTCGTCGGCGAGCAGCAGCCGGATGGTCATCGGGAGGCCTCCACGGGAAGGGGCAGGGTGACGGCCACGGCGGTGCCCTGGCCGGGCGCGGACTCCACGGTGAAGAGGCCGCCGAGGGTCTCGGCGCGCGAGCGCATCGCGGGCAGCCCGAAGCCGCCGCCGTCGCACCCGTCCGTGTCCCCGGAGGCCCCGTCACCGGGCCGGTCGCCGCGCCCGTCCGCGGCCGCCTCCGCACGCCCGGCCGGGCGGACCGCCGCGGGATCGAAGCCCCGGCCGTCGTCCACGACGTCCAGGGTCACGGAGGCGTCCATGAAGGTCAGGGTGATCTCCGCGCGCCCGGCGCCCGCGTGCCGGACCACGTTGGCCAGCGCGGACTGGGCGATCCGCAGCAGTGCCACCTCGTACGGGGTGGGCAGTACGGCCGGGCGCCCGCTGAGTGAGAACCGCGCCCGCACGCCCGGGGCGCCGACGCACAGCCGCTCCAGGGCGGCGGCGAGCGAGCCGTGCTCCAGATCGGGCGGGCTCAATGCCCGTACGAACCGCCGGGCCTCCGCCAGATTCTCCTGCGCGGCCTCCCGGGCCCGGGCGATGTGCGCGAGCGCCGCGGACCTGCCGTCGCCGGCCGGGTGGGGGCCGTCGGCCGCGGCCGCTGCGTCCGCCCCGCCGGTGCCGTCCGTCCCGTTCTGGTCGGGCGCCCCGTCCGCGCCGAGCGGCCGGGAGCCCTCGCCGCGGCTTCCGTCGCCGAGCGCCCGCTCCGCGGCGCGGAGCAGCAGCTGGATGGAGGAGAGGCCCTGGGCGAGGGTGTCGTGGATCTCGCGGGCGAGGCGCTCCCGCTCGGCGAGGATGCCCGCGCCCCGCTCGGCGGCGGCCAGTTCGGCGCGGGTGGTGATCAGCTCCTCGATCAGCCGGCGGCGCCGCTCGCTCTCCCGGTACAGCGCCTGGTAGCCGAGTACGGTCGCCACCGCCACGGCGCCGCCCAGCAGCGGCCCCAGGAACGCCCCGGGGCTCACCGCGCTGCCGTGGGCCAGGAAGCCGCCGATCGCCGCGCAGGCGGTCAGCGCGACCGCCGCGACCCCCCAGCGCAGCCGGAGCAGGTGCAGCTCCAGGAAGTACAGCGGGAAGGCGATCCACAGCCCGTCGGGGGAGACCACCAGCAGCCCGGCCCAGGCGGCGCCGAGCCCGGCCAGCCAGAGCGCCCCGGCCCGCGGTGAGCGGTGCACGACGGGCGCCCGTACGCCCGCGACATACACGGCGGCCAGCACCGCGCACGTGGTGATCACCCACCCGGCGTCGGGCGCGGAGCCGGTCACGGCGCGCGCGGCGGCCAGCGCCAGCAGCCCGAACAGCAGGGCGTGCAGGCACAGCCGCAGCACCCGCGAGACGGGCGTCAGCGCCCGGCCGGGGACGGCGGGCGGACCGGCGGGACCGGGCGGACCGGCGGGACCGGGCGTCCCGGCCGGACCGGGCGTCCCGGCCGGACCGGCCGCACCAGATGAAGGCGCCTGAGTCACCGGAGGGCCGGACAGCGCGCCCGGCGGCGAGGCGGAGGGCGGCGGCCGGAAAGGGCGGGTGGTGCGGGCGGGTTCCATGGCCCGACCAGCGTAGGCCGCCCGCGCGCGGCGCCGGCCGGCCGGCCGGTCAACCAAAAGGTTGATGTCGGCCTCCGCCCTTCGATACGAGGTTCGCTCCCGCCGCGCGATGCCCCGTCTCCCCGGGGAAGACCAAGGTGGGAGCCATGTTCGTCGCATGGAGAGATCTCCGGTTCGCCAAAGGCCGCTTCGCCCTCATGGGCGCGGTCGTGGTGCTGATCACGCTGCTCGTGGGCCTCTTGTCGGGGCTCACCTCCGGACTGGCCCGGGAGAACGTTTCGGCCATCACCGGTCTGCCCGCCACCCGCCTCGCCTTCGCCGTCCCCGCCGGTGACCAGAAGGTGTCCTTCACCGATTCGCGGCTCCCCGAGAGCGCCTGGCGGGCCTGGCGGGGGCGGCCGGGGGTGACGTCCGCGGACCCGCTCGGCATCCGCACCACCAACGCGGCCGTCGGGGAGCGGACGGCCGCCGTCTCCGTCTTCGGCGTCGAGCCCGGCGGCCGGCTGGCCCCCGGGGCGCCCGCCGGCGCCCTCGGCCGGGGCCGGGTGGTCCTGACCGAAAAGGCGGCCGAGGAGCTCGGCGGCCTGACGGCGGGTTCCACGCTCCGGACCGGCGCACTGGAACTGACCGTGGGCGCCGTCTCCGGCACTGCCTCCTACAGTCACACCCCGGTCGTCTGGATGGACCTCGACGACTGGCAGCGCCTCGGCAACCCCGGCACGCCGGGTGCCGCCGGCAGCCCGACCGGCACGTCCGCCACGGTCGTCGCCCTCAGCGGCGGCGGGGCCGTGGACTGGGCGGCGGGCGACCGGGCCTCCGCCAGCAAGAGCCGGACCCTGGACGAGGCACTCGGTGCCATCGGCTCCTACCAGGCGGAGAACGGCTCGCTCCAGCTCATGCGCGGCTTCCTCTTCGCCATCTCCGCCCTCGTCATAGGGGCCTTCTTCACGGTCTGGACGATCCAGCGCAGCGGGGACATCGCCGTACTGAAGGCCCTGGGCGCGTCGACCCCGTACCTGCTGAAGGACGCCCTCGGCCAGGCCGTGGTGATGCTCGCCCTCGGCACGGGCCTCGGCACCGGCCTCGCCGCCGGTATCGGCGCACTGATCAGCGGCGGCGCCGTGCCCTTCGTCCTGGACGCCGCCACCGTCCTCGTGCCCGCCGCCGTCATGATCGTGCTGGGCGCGGTCGGGGCGGCCCTGTCCATCCGGCGGATCACCGCCGTCGACCCGCTGACCGCACTCGGGAGCGCCCGATGACCCTGCTCGTGCACGACGTCACGCTCACCTACCCGGACGGCGACACCCGGCTCACCGCCCTGGACGCCGTCCGCCTGGAGGTCCCCGCGGGCACCCTGACCGCGGTGGTCGGACCGTCCGGTTCCGGCAAGTCCAGCCTGCTCGCGGTCGCGGCCACCCTGGTGCGGCCGGATTCGGGGCGCGTCGTGGTGGCCGGGGAGGACACCGCGGCGCTCGGCGCCGCCGACACGGCGCGGCTGCGCCGCGAGCGGATCGGGATCGTCTTCCAGCAGCCGAACCTGCTCGCCTCGCTGACCGCCGCCGAGCAGCTCCAGGTGATGGCCCACCTCTCGGGGCGGCCCGCCCGGCAGCTGCGCAGCCGGGCGCTGGAGCTGCTCGACGCGGTCGGCCTGTCGGACAAGGCGGACAAGCGCCCGCACCAGCTCTCCGGCGGTCAGCGCCAGCGCGTCAACATCGCCCGCGCCCTGATGAACGAGCCCGCCGTGCTGCTCGTCGACGAGCCGACCAGCGCCCTGGACCACGAGCGCGGTGCGGCGGTGCTCGACCTGCTGGTCACCCTCACCCGCGAGCGCGCGACGGCGACGGTCCTGGTCACGCACGACCACGCGCACCTGGAGCGGATGGACCGCATGGTGACGATGACCGACGGCCGTCTGACGCAGGCGCAGGGCGCCCCGGCGGCCTGAGCCGGCCGGACACGCCGGGACCCCGGTCCCCCTCCAGGAGGCGGACCGGGGTCCCGGCGTGCTCGGCGGTCGTACTCAGCGATCCTGGTGCGCCGGGTTCTGCGTGGAGAGCGCCACGGACAGCTCGGCCGCGATGCCCTGCAGGATCGGCACGATCGAGTCGTTGAGGGCCTCGGTGACCCGGCCCGCCGGACCGGAGATCGAGATGGCGGCGGGGGTCGGCGAGTTCGGCACCGAGACGGCGAGGCAGCGGACCCCTATCTCCTGCTCGTTGTCGTCGACCGCGTACCCGACCTGGCGGACCTGCTCCAGCGCCGCGAGGAAGCCCTCGGGGGTGGTGATGGTCTTCTCGGTCGCGGCGGGCATGCCCGTACGGGCGAGCAGGGCCCGGACCTCGTCGGCGGGGGTGTACGCCAGCAATGCCTTGCCCACGCCCGTGGAGTGCGGCAGCACGCGGCGGCCGACCTCGGTGAACATGCGCATGGAGTGCTTCGAGGGCACCTGCGCGACGTACACGATCTCGTCGCCGTCGAGGAGCGCCATGTTCGCCGTCTCGCCGGTCTCCTCGACCAGGCGGGCGAGGTAGGGGCGGGCCCAGGTGCCGAGGAGGCGTGCCGCGGACTCGCCCAGGCGGATCAGCCGGGGGCCGAGGGAGTACCGTCGGTTCGTCTGCTGGCGGACGTAGCCGCACGCCACGAGGGTGCGCATGAGGCGGTGGATGGTGGGCAGGGGCAGTCCGCTGGTGGCGGACAGCTCGCTGAGACCGACCTCGCCACCGGCATCGGCCATGCGTTCGAGCAGATCAAAGGCGCGCTCAAGGGACTGGACGCCACCGCTGGCGGCGGGGGTCTTGGAGGAAGCGTCGGTGGTGCTGGCGCTGGACGTCGGCACGGCGCGGTCCTTTCGGTGCTGGCAGGCAAGGCAGCAGCCTACCCGGCGGGCAGCAGCGGCCCTAGTGCCGGGGCCAGGCCGTCTCTGCCGGTCAGAGGCGGTTTGTCCAGGTGTCGGGCCGCCCCGGTGGGTCACCCGCCGGAGCTCCGGTGGTGGTAGCTACATTCTGTAGAGTGAAATCTTAATTCCATCCTGTGGAAACCTCCAATCGCGACGCGGGTGGGTCGGCGGTCCGTCCGGGGGCTCTTGACTGGCCCCGCGTCGGCGTGAAGACTCCGTCAACAGAACGTTGAATTTCGCTCTGTGGAAGTAGATGGGGAGGTTCCGGTGTCCGCCGACGTCGTGGAACTGGTACTGCGCTCGACGCGCGTCATCACCCCCGAGGGGACGCGTGCCGCCTCGGTCGCCGTCGCCGCCGGGAAGATCACGGCCGTACTGCCGTACGGGGCCGAGCTCCCGGCCGGGGCCCGGCTGGAGGACTTCGGGGACGACGTGCTGCTCCCCGGCCTCGTCGACACCCACGTCCATGTCAACGACCCCGGCCGCACCGAGTGGGAAGGCTTCTGGACCGCCACCCGCGCCGCCGCGGCCGGCGGCGTCACCACCATCCTGGACATGCCGCTCAACTCCCTCCCGCCGACCACCACGGTCGACCACCTGCGCGTCAAGCAGGAGGTCGCCCGCACGAAGGCGCACGTGGACGTCGGCTTCTGGGGCGGTGCGCTGCCCGACAACGTCAAGGACCTGCGCCCGCTGCACGACGCCGGGGTCTACGGCTTCAAGTGCTTCCTGTCGCCCTCGGGCGTGGACGAGTTCCCCGAACTGGACCAGGAGCAACTGGCCACCTCCCTCGCCGAGATCAGCGGCTTCGGCGGCCTGATGATCGTCCACGCCGAGGACCCGCACCACCTGGAGTCCGCGCCGCAGGTGCCCGGCCCCAAGTACGCCGACTTCCTCGCCTCCCGCCCCCGGGACAGCGAGAACACCGCGATCGAGAACCTGATCGCCCAGGCCAAGCGGCTGGACGCGCGCGTCCACGTACTGCACCTGTCCTCCTCCGACGCGCTGCCGCTGATCGCCGCCGCCAAGGCCGAGGGCGTGCGGATCACCGTCGAGTCCTGCCCGCACTACCTCACCCTCACGGCCGAGGAAGTTCCGGACGGCGCGAGCGAGTTCAAGTGCTGCCCGCCCATCCGCGAGGCGGCGAACCAGGACCTCCTGTGGGAGGCGCTCGCCGACGGCACCATCGACTGCATCGTCTCCGACCACTCGCCCTCCACGGCGGACCTGAAGACGGACGACTTCGCCACCGCCTGGGGCGGCATCTCCTCGCTCCAGCTCGGACTTCCGGCGATCTGGACCGCGGCGCGCGAGCGCGGGCACGGCCTGGAGGACGTCGTCCGCTGGATGTCCGCCGCCCCGGCCGAGCTGGCGGGCCTGTCCCACAAGGGCGCGATCGAGGCCGGCCGCGACGCCGACTTCGCCGTCCTGGCCCCCGAAGAGACCTTCACCGTGGACCCCGCGCACCTGCACCACCGCAACCGGGTCACGGCGTACGCGGGCAAGACCCTGCACGGCGTCGTGAAGTCCACCTGGCTGCGCGGTACGCAGATCGCCGACCACGGCACCCCGAACGAGCCCACCGGCCGACTCCTCGAAAGGCAGAACTGACTGTGACGGCGCAGCGCTCAACTCCTCTGGCCTCCTTCACCGGCAACGCGAACCCCTACGGGGGCGGTGACCCGTACGCGGACTACCGCACCGCGGACTTCCCGTTCACCCAGTACGCGAACCTCGCCGCCCGCACCCTGGGCGCCGGTGTCACCTTCGCCAACGACGAGTTCTTCGCCGAGCGGGAGAACCTGCTCATCGAGGAGGCCGCCCACTTCGACCCCGAGCACTTCGGCCACAAGGGCAAGGTCATGGACGGCTGGGAGACCCGCCGCCGCCGCGGCGTCTGCGCCGAACAGCCCTGGCCGGCCCCCGAGGACCACGACTTCGCGCTGATCCGCCTCGGCGCCCCCGGCGTCATCCGCGGCATCGTCGTCGACACCGCGCACTTCCGCGGCAACATGCCGCAGGCCGTATCCGTCGAGGGCGCCTCGGTGACGGGCGCCCCGACCCCCGAGGAACTCCTCGGCGACGACGTCAAGTGGACGACCCTGGTCCCGCGCACCGCCGTCGGCGGCCACGCGGCCAACGGCTTCGAGGTGGCGGCCGAGCAGCGCTTCACGCACCTGCGCCTCAACCAGCACCCCGACGGCGGCGTCGCCCGCCTGCGCGTCTACGGCGAGGTCGTCCCGGACCCGCAGTGGCTCGCCGCGCTCGGCTCCTTCGACGTGGTCGCGCTGGAGAACGGCGGCTCGGTGCAGGACGCGTCCAACCGCTTCTACTCCCCGCCGACCAACACCATCGCCCCGGGCCGCTCGCGCAAGATGGACGACGGCTGGGAGACCGCCCGTCGCCGGGACAACGGCAACGACTGGATCCGCTACCAGCTCGTCGCCGAGTCCGAGATCCGCGCCGTCGAGATCGACACCGCCTACCTCAAGGGCAACTCGGCGGGCTGGGCCTCCCTCTCGGTCAAGTCCGGCGAGGACGGCGAGTGGCAGGAGTTCCTGCCGCGCACCCGCCTGCAGCCCGACACCAACCACCGGTTCGTGCTGGACGCCCCGGCGGTCGGCAGCCACGTCCGCATCGACATCTTCCCGGACGGCGGCTTCTCCCGCCTGCGCCTCTTCGGCTCCCTGACGGACCGGGGCGCGGCCGCCCTGACCGCCCGGCACCAGGAGCTGGGCGGCTGAGCCCGCGCCGAACGGCCCCGGGGGCGCACCGGTACCCGCGTACCGGTGCGCCCCCGGGCGCGTACGGGCGTACGGCCCCCGAGCGCCTACGGGCCCCCAGGCGCGTACGCCCCCCGCGGCCCTACGCCGCGTGCCCGCCGTCCACCGAGAACTCGGCGCCCGTGACGTAGGCCGCGTCCGGTCCGGCCAGGAACGAGACCATGGCCGCCACCTCCTGCGGGGTGCCGAAGCGCCCGAGGGCCGTCAACGCGCGCTGCCCGTCCGCGTACGGCCCGTCGGCCGGGTTCATGTCGGTGTCCACCGGGCCCGGGTGGACCAGGTTCGCCGTGATGCCGCGCTCGCCCAGCTCCCGGGCCAGGGCCCTGGTGAGCCCGGTCAGCGCCGCCTTGCTCGTCGTGTACAGCGTGCCGCCCGGCCCCGGCACCCGCTGCGTCATGCAGCTGCCGATGGTGATGATCCGGCCGCCCCGGCCGAGCCGGGCCGCGGCCGCCTGCGCCGAGAGGAAGACGGCGCGCACGTTGACCGCGAGCACCCGGTCCACGTCGGCGAGGCTCAGCGTCTCCAGTGGGCCGAGCACGCCGATGCCCGCGTTGTTGACCAGGACGTCCAGGCGCCCCAGCTCCGCCACCGCGAGCTCCACCGCCGCGGCGGCGGCCGAGGGGTCCGCCGCGTCCGACCGCACGGCCAGGCCGCGGCGTCCATGCGCCTCGATCCCGCGCACGACCTCCTTGGCCCCGTCCGCGTCGCTCACGTAGGTGAGCGCCACGTCCGCCCCGTCGGCGGCCAGCCGCAGCGCGGTCGCCGCGCCGATGCCCCGGCTGCCGCCCGTCACCAGGGCGACCCGCCCGCTCGTGCCGCTCCCGCTGCCGTTCCCGTTCTCGTTCCCGTTCATGGTGTGTCTCCCGCGTCCGTCCGTAAGTGGTTGCGAGTTCAATGAAAGCGGCGGGGCTCCGCGCGCGCTGGCGGGAATCGGACGTCGCGTTCAGACGCGCCGCACCGATGAGTTCCGCGGCGGCCGGGAGTCTTCATGCGTGTACGGGCCCGCGACGGGCCCCTGCCAAGGAGACGAACGGCCATGGGCAAGCTCAGCCTCATCACCTTCCTCACCCTCGACGGCGTCATGCAGTCCCCGGGCGCTCCGGACGAGGACCCCAGCGACGGCTTCGCGTACGGCGGCTGGCAGGTGCCCTTCGAGGACGAGGGCGTCGGCGCGTTCGTCACCGAGGCCTTCGGGCGGGCCGGAGCCTTCCTGCTCGGGCGCCGGACGTACGAGATCTTCGCGGGCTACTGGCCCAAGCAGACCGACCCCGACAACACCATCGCGGGCACGCTGAACACCCTGCCCAAGTACGTCGTGTCCACCACCCTGGCGGACCCCGCCTGGCAGGGCGCCACCGTCCTCGGCCCGGACCTGGAGGCGGAGGTTGCCCGGATCAAGGCGGCCACCGACGGCGAGATCCACATCTGGGGCAGCGCGCAGCTCGTCGGGGCGCTGTTGGAGCGCGGTCTCGTGGACGAGCTCCACCTGCTGGTCTACCCCCTCTTCCTGGGCGCCGGGCGGCGCCTCTTCCCGGCCGGGGCGCAGCCCACCACCTGCGAACTCACCGCCTCCAGGGTGACCGACGGCGGGGTCGTCATCCAGACCTACCGGCCCGTGGGCCGGCCCACCTTCGGCGCCTACTGACGGCGGTGCCGGTCGCCGGCCGAAACCCGGTGTACCCGCCACCCAGTGCTCCGGTACGGTGACCGCACCCGTGCGAGCCGCCGAAGTCTCCACCCCCCCGCCAGTCGTTGGAGACCCGTGTCCACGCTCGCCGCCGTACCGGCGCCCGGCCTCGCACCCCGTCGTGCCTGGCTCACCGACCTGCCCGTCCTGCTCGTCGCCCTCGTCTGGGGCGCCAGCTACCTCGTCGCCAAGGGCGTCACCACCCCGCACACCGTGATCGCCGTCCTGGTGCTGCGCTTCGCGCTGATCCTGCCGGTCCTCGTGGTGGCGGGGGCGCGGCGGCTGCGCGCGCTGCGGCCCGACCAGCTGCGCGGCGGCGCCCTGCTGGGGCTGGTCCTCGGCGTGATCTTCCTGCTGGAGACCTACGGGGTCGTCCACACCTCCGCCACCAACGCCGGGCTGATCATCAGCCTGGCCATGATCTTCACCCCGCTCGCCGAGGCCGTCCTGCGCCGGGTCCGGCCCCCGGCGGCCTTCCTGGCCGCCGCGGGGGTCTCCGTCACCGGGGTCGTGCTGCTCACCCAGGGCGCGGGTTTCACCACGCCGTCCGCCGGTGACCTGCTCATCCTCGGAGCCGCCGTCGCCCGCACCCTGAACGTGCTGCTCACCGCCCGGATGAGGTCCGTCCAGGACGCCGACCCGCTCGCCCTGACCGCCGTCCAGCTCGGTGGCGCGGTCCTGGTCTTCGCCCTCCTCGCGACCCTGCCCGCCGCGGGCGCCACCCCGTGGGCCGCGGCCGCCGGCTTCGGGGCGCGGGAGTGGGCCGCCCTCGCCTTCCTCACCGTCTTCTGCACCCTGTTCGCCTTCTTCGTGCAGATGTGGGCCCTGCGCCGCGCCTCGCCCTCCCGGGTCAGCCTGCTGCTCGGCACCGAACCGCTGTGGGCCGCGGCGGCGGGCATCGCCATCGGCGGCGAACACCTCGGCGCCGCGGGCCTGGCGGGCGCCGCCCTCGTGCTGGCCGGCACCGCCTGGGGCTGCCGCGCCGCCGCCCCGGCCACCGCCTGACCGACCACCCCGGCGGACGCGCGCGACGCGGCCGCGCGGCCGGCGGGGCGCCGCGACGACTGGCCGAAAACCCCGCATCCCCGCGTGGACGCCCGCCGTACGGTGGACCGATGCCCGTAGTCGACATCAGTGGGAACGCCGAGGACTTCACCGCCGACCCCTACCCGTTCTACGCCCGGCTGCGGCAGGCGGGACCGGTCCACCGGGTCACGGCCACCGCCGGCGGCTTCGACCCCACCTGGCTGGTCGTCGGCCACGACGAGGCCCGTCAGGCCCTGCACCACGCGGGCCTGTCGAAGGACTGGCGCCGGTCCGGGCGGTTCCCGGACGCCCTCGTCACCGCGGCCAACGCCAACATGCTGGAATCCGACCCGCCGCACCACACCCGGCTGCGCCGCCTGGTCGCCCGCGCCTTCACCGGCCGCCGCGTCGAGGCCCTGCGCCCCCGCGTCCAGCAGATCACCGACGGCCTCCTGGACGAGCTGGCCGCCCGGCCGGAGCGCACCGCCGACCTCGTCGCGGCCTTCGCCTTCCCGCTGCCCATGACCGTGATCTGCGAGCTGCTCGGCGTCCCCGGCCTGGACCGGGACCGGTTCCGCCACTGGTCGAACGAGGTCGTCGCGCCCACGGGGGGCGTCACGGACGGCAGTGCCCACCGCGCGCTGAGCGACTACCTCGCCGAACTGGTCGCGGCCAAGGCCGAGGCCCCGGGCGAGGACCTGCTGAGCGAGCTGATCCGCACCCGCGACGACGACGGCGACTCCCTCGGCCGGGACGAGCTGATCGGCATGGCCTTCCTGCTGCTGGTGGCCGGTCACGAGACCACCGTCAACCTCATCTCCAACGGCGTACGGGCCCTGCTCGCCCACCCCGGCCAGCTGGCCGCCCTGCGCGCCGACTACGACGGCCTCATCGACGGCGCGGTGGAGGAGATGCTCCGCTACGACGGCCCGGTGCAGAGCGCCACCTACCGCTACGCCCGCGAGGACGTGGAGATCGGCGGCTCGGTCATTCCCGCCGGGGCGACGGTGGTGGTCTCGCTGGCCGCCGCCGACCGCGACCCGGACCGGTTCGCCGACGCCGACACCTTCGACATCCGCCGCGCCCCCCAGGGCCACCTCGCCTTCGGACACGGCCTGCACTTCTGCATCGGCGCGCCGCTGGCCAGGATGGAGGCCCGGATCGCGGTCCGCTCCCTCTTCGCGCGCTTCCCCGGCCTGGCCGAGGACCCCGCCGCCGGTCCGCCGGCCTGGCTCGCCGGCAGCTTCATGCGGGGCGCCGCGCGGCTCCCGGTGCGCTGGTGACCGTAGCCGGGCGACCGCGGTGCGCGCCCGCGCGCTCAGAGGTCCGGCGGCTCGGCGAGGGTCACCCGGCGCCGCTCGCGCCGCGACAGCTCGCAGGCCTCGGCGACGCGCAGCGCGGCCAGCGCCTCCCGGCCGTCGCAGGGGTTGGGACCCTCCCCGCGCACCAGGCGCACGAAGGCGGCCAGCTCCGCCTCGTAGGCGGGCCCGAACCGCTCCAGGAAGCCGGTCCACGGTTTGCCCGCCGGGGGCGGACCCTGCGGTTCGGTCGAGGCGATCGGCGTACGGTCGTCCAGCCCGGCCGCCACCTGGTCCAGCTCACCGGCCAGCTCCATCCGGACGTCGTACCCCGCGCCGTTGCAGCGGCTGCCGGTGCAGGTCGCCAGGGCCCCGCCGGTCAGGGTCAGCAGCGCCGCCGCGGTGTCCACGTCACCCGTCTCGCGGAACCGGGCGGGCCCCGCGTCGGAGCCGGTCGCGTACACCTCGCGCACCTCGCGCCCGGTCACCCAGCGCACCATGTCGAAGTCGTGCACGAGGCAGTCCCGGTACAGGCCCCCGGACGTGGCCAGATAGGCGGCGGTGGGCGGCTCCGGGTCCGCGGTCATGGTCCGTACGGTGTGCAGCCGGCCGAGGGAACCGGAACGCACCAGCTCCCGCGCCGTCACGTACCCCGCGTCGAAGCGCCGCATGAAGCCGACCTGGAGCGTCCCGCCCACGGCCTCCACCTCGCGCAGCACCGCGAGGCTGCGGCCCAGGTCGGCCGCCACGGGCTTCTCGCAGAAGACCGGCAGCCCGGACCGCACCGCCCGGACCACCAGCTCCGCGTGGCCGGAAGTGGCGCACGCCACGACCACCGCGTCCACGCCCCAGGAGAAGATCTGGTCCACACCGGGCGCGGCCGTCGCCCCCAGCCGGGCGGCCAGCAGCGCGGCCCGCGCGGGGTCGGCGTCGGCGAGCACCAGCGATCCCGCGTGCGGCTGGCGGGCCAGAGCCGCGGCGTGGAAGGAACCGATCCGGCCCGTACCGATGAGCCCGATGCGCATGCACTCAACGTGACCCCGTCCGGGTCGGCTGTCAATCCGCCGGGCCCGCCCCGATGACCACCTCATGGTCCACTGTGGCGGATACTGGGCGGCTGGAACCGGAATGACCATATTGACGACCGCCCCGACGACCGGCGCGGCGGCGCACGTTTTCAGGACGAGGGAAGGGCGCGACAGACGTGGCTAGGGTTCGGACAGGGGTACGCGTCGTGGGCGTCGTGCTCGCGGCGGTACTGGGGGCCTCCCTCGCGGGGTGCAGCAGTACGGGCGGCAAGCGCGCCGAGGAGCGGGCGAAGGCCGCCGAGCAGGGCCGCCCGGCCGTCTCCACCCCCCGCTGGACCTTCGCGATGGTCACCCACGCGGGCGATGGCGACACCTTCTGGGACATCGTCCAGAAGGGCGCGAAGGAAGCCGCGGCGAAGGACAACATCAACTTCGTCTACGCGCACGACGACCAGGCGCAGCAGCAGGCCCAGTTCGTGCAGAACGCCATCGACCAGAAGGTCCAGGGCATCATCGTCAGCCTGGCCAAGCCCGAAGCCCTCAAGGACGTCCTCGGCAAGGCGGCCAAGGCGGGCATTCCGGTGATCACCGTGAACTCGGGCTCCGCCCAGTCCAAGGAGTACGGCGCCCTCACCCACATCGGCCAGGACGAGGAGATCGCGGGCGAGGCCGTCGGCGCCGAGCTGACCAAGCGCGGCAGGAAGAAGGCCGTCTGCGTCCTGCACGAGCAGGGCAACGTCGGGCACGAGCAGCGCTGCGCCGGGGCGAAGAAGACCTTCGGCGGCGAGCTGGAGAACCTGTACGTCGAGGGCACCAACATGCCCTCCGTGCAGGCGGCCGTGCAGGCCAAGCTCCAGGCCGACCCGTCCGTCGACGCGGTGCTGACGCTGGGCGCGCCCTTCGCCCCCACCGCCGTCAAGGCCAAGGACGCGGCGGGCAGCAAGGCGGAGATCGACACCTTCGACCTCAACGAGGCCGTCGCCCGGGACCTGAAGTCGGGCACCCTCGGCTTCGCCGTCGACCAGCAGCCATACCTCCAGGGCTACGAGGCCGTCGACCTGCTCTGGCTCTACCGCTACAACGCCAACACGCTCGGCGGCGGCCGTCCGGTGCTCACCGGCCCGCAGATCGTGACCGGCGCCGAAGCGGCGAAACTGGAGGAGTTCATCAAGCGGGTGACCCGATGAGCGCGCTCGCCCCCACCGCCCCGCCCGCCCCGCCGGCCAAGGACCGCGACGAGCGCCTCGCGCCCGCCTCGCTGGTGCGCCGCCTCCTCGGCCGCCCGGAGCTGGGCGCCGTCGTCGGCGCGGCCGCCGTCTTCGTCTTCTTCTCCTTCGCCGCCGACAGCTTCCTGCGGGCCTCCAGCCTCAGCACGATCCTGTACTCGGCCTCCACCATCGGGATCATGGCCGTCCCGGTCGCGCTCCTGATGATCGGCGGCGAGTTCGACCTGTCGGCCGGTGTGATGGTCACCAGCTCGGCGCTGGTCAGCTCGATGTTCTCCTACCAGATGACCGCGAACGCCTGGGTCGGCGTCGCCGTCTCCCTGCTGGTCACCCTGGCCATCGGGTTCTTCAACGGGTTCATGCTCACCCGTACGAAACTGCCCAGCTTCATCATCACGCTGGGCACCTTCCTGATGCTGACCGGCCTGAACCTCGGCCTCACCAAGCTGATCAGCGGCTCGGTCTCCACCAAGACCATCGCCGACATGGAGGGCTTCTCCTCGGCCCGCTCCCTGTTCGCCTCGCAGTTCACCATGGGCCCGGTCACCCTGCGGGTCACCATCCTGTGGTGGCTGGTCCTGGTCGCGGTGGCGACCTGGATCCTGCTGCGCACCCGGGCCGGGAACTGGATCTTCGCGGTGGGCGGCGGCGCCGACGCGGCCCGCGCGGTCGGCGTCCCCGTGGTCAAGACCCGGATCGGGCTCTACATGGGCGTCGCCCTGTGCGCCTGGATCTCCGGCCAGCACATCCTGTTCTCGTTCGACGTGGTCCAGTCCGGCGAGGGCGTCGGCAACGAGTTCCTGTACATCATCGCGGCCGTCATCGGCGGCTGCCTGATGACCGGCGGCTACGGCTCCGCCATCGGCTCGGCGGTCGGGGCCTTCATCTTCGGCATGACCAGCAACGGCATCGTGTACGCCCAGTGGAACCCGGACTGGTTCAAGTTCTTCCTGGGCGCGATGCTCCTGCTGGCCACCCTGCTCAACGCATGGGTGCGCAAGCGGGCGGAGGCCAGCAAATGACCGCACTGGTGGAGCTGACCGGCGTCAGCAAGTACTACGGCAACATCCGCGCCCTCGAAGGGGTCTCCCTGGAGGTCTCGGCGGGCGAGATCACCTGTGTCCTCGGGGACAACGGCGCGGGCAAGTCCACCCTCATCAAGATCATCTCGGGGCTGCACCGGCACGACGCGGGCAGCTTCGCGATCGAGGGCGAGGAGACGGTCCTGGCCAATCCCCGCGCCGCCCTCGACCGCGGCATCGCCACCGTCTACCAGGATCTCGCGGTGGTCCCGCTGATGCCCGTCTGGCGCAACTTCTTCCTCGGCTCGGAGCCGACCCGCGGCCGCGGCCCCTTCCGCCGCCTCGACGTGCCCCTGATGCGCGAGACCACCCGCGCCGAGCTGCTGCGCATGGGCATCGACCTGCGCGACGTCGACCAGCCGATCGGCACCCTGTCCGGCGGCGAGCGCCAGTGCGTGGCGATCGCCCGGGCGGTCCACTTCGGCGCGAAGGTGCTCGTCCTGGACGAGCCCACCGCGGCCCTCGGCGTCAAGCAGTCCGGCGTCGTGCTCAAGTACGTGGCCGCCGCCCGGGACGCGGGTCTCGGCGTCGTCCTCATCACGCACAACCCGCACCACGCGTACCTGGTCGGAGACCGTTTCGTGCTCCTCAAGCGGGGCGCGATGGCGGGCAGCCACACCCGGGACTCGATCACCCTGGACGAGCTGACCCGGCAGATGGCGGGCGGCTCGGAACTGGACGAGCTGAGCCACGAGCTGGAGCGGGTGGCAGAATCGGGGACGGCACCGACCCACCCTGACCCTTCCGGAACCACCGCACCATAGGGACGGCACGACGCGATGAGCACGTACCGGGACTTCACGCTCGCCCACCGGGGCGCGGCGCGCGGCACCGTCCTGCGGACCGTCGGAACCCGCGAGCGCCGGTCGCACCTGACCGCTCCGCGGGTCCCCACCGTCGGCATCGACATCGGCGGCACCAAGGTGATGGCCGGCGTCGTCGACGCCGACGGCGTCATCCTGGAGAAGATCCGCACCGAGACCCCCGACAAGTCCAAGAGCCCCAAGGTCGTCGAGGACACCATCGTCGAGCTGGTCCTGGACCTCTCCGACCGGCACGACGTGCACGCCGTGGGCATCGGAGCGGCCGGCTGGGTCGACGCGGACCGCTCGCGGGTGCTCTTCGCCCCGCACTTGGCCTGGCGCGACGAGCCGCTGCGCGACGCGCTCCAGTCGCGGCTCGCGGTGCCGGTCATGGTGGACAACGATGCCAACACCGCCGCCTGGGCGGAGTGGCGCTTCGGCGCCGGGCGCGGCGAGGACCACCTCGTCATGATCACGCTCGGGACCGGCATCGGCGGGGCGATCCTGGAGGACGGCCGGGTCAAGCGCGGCAAGTTCGGCGTGGCCGGTGAGTTCGGCCACATGCAGGTGGTCCCCGGCGGGCACCGCTGCCCCTGCGGCAACCGCGGCTGCTGGGAGCAGTACAGCTCGGGCAACGCCCTGGTGCGCGAGGCCCGCGAGCTGGCCGCCGCCGACTCCCCGGTGGCCCACGGCCTGATCGCCCGGGTCGGCGGAAACGTCTCGGAGATCACCGGGCCGCTCATCACCGAACTGGCCCGCGAGGGCGACGCGATGTGCGTCGAGCTGCTCCAGGACATCGGCCAGTGGCTCGGCGTCGGCATCGCCAACCTGGCGGCCGCCCTCGACCCCTCCTGCTTCGTCATCGGGGGCGGCGTCAGCGCCGCCGACGACCTGCTGATCGGCCCGGCCCGGGAGGCCTTCCGGCGCCACCTGACGGGCCGCGGCTACCGGCCCGAGGCCCGGATCGCGAAGGCCCAGCTCGGCCCCGAGGCCGGTATGGTCGGTGCGGCCGACCTCTCCCGGCTCGTCGCCCGGCGCTTCCGCCGCGCCAACCGCCGCCGGGTCGAACGCTACGAACGCTATGCCCAGGCGGGCCGACGGGCCGCCGCCGGGTCCGAGGAACAAGGACCAGACCAGCCGTGACGCCCCCGCCCCCCACCCTGCCGCGCCAGGCCCAGGCCCCCGACGAAGGCGGCGCCCCGTCGCCCGCCGAGGCCCGCCGCCACGTCGTACGGCGCCGCTGGATCACCGCGATCATCATCGTGCTGCTGATCGGCGTACCCGCCGGTTACCTCTCGATCGCCGCCCAGCAGAGCCGCCAGAGCGGCAAGGAGAAGGCGGCGAAGGTCGGCGCCACCAAGGTGCGCGCGGGCTGGCCCTCCACGGTGCAGCGCAGCATCTACGAGGTGCCGATCCCGGACAAGGCCTGGCGGGTCGGCTTCCTGGAGACCAACAACTGGCGCACGAGTCGGCTGTACGTCCAGTTCGCGATCACCCCGGACGAACTCGACGGCTTCCTGACCTCGATCGGCGTCAGCCGCGAGCAGCTGACCCGAGGCGTCTCGATCAGCGAGCGCGACACCGAGGCGGCGGGCTGGAACTGGAACCCGAAGAACGCCTGGTACGGCGCCACGCACGAGCAGGACGACCCGCGCCCCACCCAGGACGTCACCGTCGACCTGACCGTCCCGGCCAAGCCCAAGGTCTACGTCGTCTCCACCGCCGCCCCGTAGCACCGGCAGCCCGGGTCGCCGCCACCCCGTAGCCGCCCCCCCGGCCCCGCGGCTAGCCTTGGATCATGAAGCTCACCAAGCGGCTGCACTCCTGCGTCCAGGTCGAGAAGGACGGGCGCACGCTCGTCATCGATCCGGGTGCCTTCAGCGAACGCGACGCGGGGCTCGGGGCGGACGCCCTGCTGGTCACCCACGAGCACCCCGACCACTTCGACGAGGGACGCCTGCGGGCCGCCCTCGACGCGAACCCCGGCGCCGGGCTGTGGACCCTCGCCAGTGTCGCCGGACGGCTCGCGCCCGCCTACCCCGGCCGCGTGCACACCGTCGGCCACGGCGACGCCTTCACGGCCGCCGGCTTCGAGGTGCAGGTGCACGGCGAGCTGCACGCCGAGATCCACCCGGACATGCCGCGGGTCACCAACGTCGGCTACCTCGTCGAGGGATCGCTCTTCCACCCGGGGGACGCGCTGACCGTGCCCGGCGTCCCCGTCGACACCCTGCTCCTGCCGGTGCACGCGCCCTGGAACAAGATCGCCGAGGTGATCGACTACGTCCGCGAGGTCAAGCCGCGCAACGCCATCGACATCCACGACGCCTATCTCGCCGACCTGGCCCGGCCGGTCTACGACACCGTCCTCGGTTCCCTCGGCGGCGCCCCGCACAGCCGCCTCACCGCCGGGGACAGCGCCGACCTCTGACCCGGGCCGCATGCGCCCGGCCCGTGGCTGTCGGTGCCGGGCGGTAGGTTACGGACATGCGTATCGCCACCTTCAACGTCAACTCGATCACCGCCCGGCTGCCCCGGCTGCTGGCCTGGCTGGAGTCCAGCGGCACCGACGTGCTCTGCGTGCAGGAGACCAAGTGCTCCGCCGAGCAGTTCCCGCACGCCGAGCTGCGCGAGCTGGGCTACGAGTCGGCCGTGCACGCCACCGGCCGGTGGAACGGCGTGGCCCTGATCTCCCGGGTCGGTCTGGAGGACGTGGTCACCGGCCTGCCCGGCGGCCCGGACTACGAGGGCGTGGCGGAGCCGCGCGCGGTCTCCGCGACCTGCGGCGGCGTGCGCCTCTGGTCCGTCTACGTGCCCAACGGCCGCGAGGTGGCGCACGACCACTACGGCTACAAGCTGGAGTGGCTCGGCGCCCTCACCGCGGCCGTCGCCGAGGACGCGGCGGGCCCCCGCCCCTTCGCGGTGCTCGGCGACTTCAACGTGGCCCCGACCGACGAGGACGTCTGGGACCCGGCCGTCTTCGAGGGCATGACCCACGTCACCCCCGAGGAACGGGGCGCCCTGGAGTCCCTGCGCGCCGCCGGGCTCACCGACGTGGTGCCCCGCCCGCTCAAGTACGACCACCCCTACACGTACTGGGACTACCGGATGCTCGCGTTCCCCAAGAACAAGGGCATGCGCATCGACCTCGTGTACGGGAACGCCCCCTTCGCCGCGGCCGTCAAGGACGCCTACGTCGACCGCGAGGAGCGCAAGGGCAAGGGCGCCTCGGACCACGCGCCGGTCGTGGTGGACCTGGACGTCTAGCGGGTCCGGCCGTAGCCGGTCCGGCCTTTAGCCCACCGGGCCCGGATCGCGGCCGTCCAGGCGCGCCCTATGGCCCCCGGCGGATACGGGTGCCAGGCTGGTCGGTATGAACATCCCCTTCCTGGGCCAGTGGCTGAACCGGCACGAGACCGAGCACGGCGAGGCGTTGGCCGCCGCCCTCTCGGACGATCCCGAGGGCGTGGGCGAGATGTTCGCGGAGTGCGAGCTGCTGCGCGCCCAGGCGCGCGCGGCCGGTCTCGAACTCGACGGCACCCCCGCCTCGTTGGAGGCGCTCGACCAGCTGATGCCGCGCTGGCGGCGGGACCCCGAGAGCGTGCCGTGGCTCGGCAACGACGCGGGCTTCTACCTGGGCACGGTGATCATCAAGACCCTGTCCGGCTGCGGCTGGCAGGTGTGGCCGAACGGCCAGCCGGTGATCCGGCTGGCCTCGGGCCGCGAGCTGAACGTGGTCGAGTGCGGGGTGTCCTGGGCGGTGACCGGCTCGCCGGAGCTGTCCCAGACCTACGCGGAGGCCTCCGAGGGCTGATCCGGGAGCGCCCCGTGCACGTGCCGGTGACGTTTATGCCGCTTTTAGGCATGTCGTGCGTGTCGCGGTGAAGTCGCGTTCCCCGCTGGATAGTTTGCGCTGACTCGACACACCGACAAGTGGGCAGGGCAGCGTATGGCCGTCGATCCGTTGATCGAGCTGCGGGACGTCAACAAGCACTTCGGACAACTGCATGTCCTCCAGGACATCAACCTCACCGTCGGCCGCGGGGAGGTGGTGGTGGTCATCGGCCCCTCCGGCTCCGGCAAATCCACCCTGTGCCGGGCGATCAACCGGCTGGAGACCATCGAGTCGGGCACGATCACCCTCGACGGCAAGCCGCTGCCCGCGGAGGGCAAGGACCTGGCCGCCCTGCGGGCCGACGTGGGCATGGTCTTCCAGTCCTTCAACCTCTTCGCGCACAAGACCGTGCTCGCCAACGTGTCCCTCGCGCAGATGAAGGTCAGGAAGCGCGGCCGCGACGAGGCCGACAAGCGGTCCCGGGAACTCCTGGACCGGGTCGGCCTGGCCGACCAGGCCGACAAGTACCCCGCGCAGCTCTCCGGCGGCCAGCAGCAGCGCGTGGCCATCGCCCGCGCGCTGGCCATGAACCCCAAGGCGCTGCTCTTCGACGAGCCCACCTCCGCCCTCGACCCGGAGATGATCAACGAGGTGCTGGAGGTCATGCAGCAGCTCGCCGGCGAGGGCATGACCATGGTCGTGGTCACCCACGAGATGGGCTTCGCCCGCTCCGCCGCCAACCGCGTCGTCTTCATGGCCGACGGGAAGATCATCGAGGACCGCACGCCGGAGGAGTTCTTCACCGCCCCCGAGAGCGAGCGGGCCAAGGACTTCCTCTCCAAGATCCTCAAGCACTGAGGGGCGGCCCCGATGCACGCGACACGCGCCGTCCGGCTGCCCGCCTGCGCCCTCGCGCTGACCCTCGCCCTGCTCGGCGCGGTGAGCGGCTGCGGCAAGTCCGGCAGCCCGCCGGTCAAGGGCCCGCAGCCCGAGGACCTGCCGGTCTACCACGTGGACACCGGCTTCCGGGTGCCCGGTTCAGCGACCTGGGAGAAGGCGAAGCGGCGCGGCCGCCTCGTGGTGGGCGCCAAGGAGGACCAGCCGTACATGGGGGAGAAGGACCCCGCGAGCGGCCGCTACTCCGGCTTCGACATCGAGATCGCGAAGATGATGTCCGCCTCCCTCGGCTTCGCCCCGAAGACGATCGAGTTCAGGACGATCGCCTCCGCCAACCGCGAGACGGCCCTGCAGAACGGCCAGATCGACTACTACGTCGGCACCTACACGATCAACGACAACCGCAAGAAGCAGGTCGGCTTCGCCGGGCCGTACTACATGGCGGGCCAGTCCCTGCTGGTCCGCCGGAACGAGAAGGACATCAAGGGCCCGGCGGACCTCGCGGGCAAGAAGGTCTGCTCGGCGGCCGGCTCCACCCCCTTCCAGCGCCTCCAGAAAGACTTCCCGAAGGCGGTCCTCGTCGCCTACGACACCTACTCCGTGTGCGTGGACAACCTGCTGACCTACCAGGTGGACGCCGTCTCCACCGACGACTCGATCCTGCTCGGCTACGCGGCCAAGGTTCCCGAGGAGCTGAAGGTCGTCGGCAGGCCCTTCTCGCGGGAGCCCTACGGCATCGGCGTACCGCGCTCCGACAACGCCCTGCGCTTCGCCCTCGACGACGCCCTCGCGGCGCACGAGAAGAACGGCGACTGGACCAAGGCCTACGCGGCCACCCTCGGCCTGTCCGGAGTGCCCGCCCCGAAGCCGCCCGCCATCGACCGCTATCCCGCGAGCTGAGAGGAGCCCGTACCGGCATGGACGTACTGACCAGCAACTTCTCGCTCTACGGCAAGGGTTTCCTCGGCACGGTCGAACTGACCGTCTACGCCTCCCTGCTCGCCCTGGTGCTCGGCTTCGTCATGGCCTCCTTCCGGGTCGCGCCGATCGGCTCCTTCCGGGTGCTCGGCACGGTGTGGGTGGCCGTCCTGCGCAACACCCCGCTCACCCTGCTCTTCTTCGCCGTCCTGCTCGGCCTGCCCCGCTTCGGGCTGGTCCTGCCCTTCCAGCTCTTCGCGGTCCTGGCGCTCGGCTGCTACACCTCCGCATTCATCTGCGAGGTCCTGCGCTCCGGCATCAACACCGTGCCCAAGGGCCAGGGCGAGGCCGCCCGGAGCCTCGGCATGTCCTTCGGGCAGACGCTGGGCACGGTGGTGCTGCCCCAGGCCTTCCGGTCGGTCATCCCGCCCATCGGATCCACCCTGATCGCCCTCGCCAAGAATTCGGCGATCGCCGGCGCCTTCAGCGTCACCGAGCTGCTGGGCACGTACAAGACGCTCAACGAACTGGGTTACAGCATCATCTGGACCTTCGTCTGGATCGCCGTCGGCTACCTGATCATCACCCTGTCCATCAGCGCGCTCTTCAACGTGCTGGAGAAGCGCTGGGGAGTCGCCCGATGACCGCACACGCGCTGCACGGAGACCCGGGGTCCACGGCGCTCTACGACATCCCCGGCCCGCGCGCCCGGCGGCGCCACTTCCTGTACGGAACGGTGTCGACCGCGGTGATCCTGGCCCTGCTGGGCTGGATCGGGTACCTGCTCTTCGACACCGACCAGTTCACCGCCGGCAAGTGGAGCCCCTTCGCGTACACGGGCATCCAGCGGCTGCTGCTGACGGGGCTGGGCAACACGCTCAAGGCCTTCGCCTACGCGTCGGTGCTCTCTCTGGCCCTCGGCGCCGTCCTGGCCACCGGACGGCTGTCCGCGCACCGGCCGGTGCGCTGGGCCGCCACGCTGTGCGTGGAGTTCTTCCGGGCCATGCCGGTGCTGGTGATGATCTTCTTCATCTTCGTCGCGCTGAAGGTCCAGCCGCTGCCCGCGCTGGTGGCGGGGCTGACCCTCTACAACGGCTCGGTGCTGGCCGAGGTCTTCCGCACGGGCATCAACGCGGTGGAGCGCGGGCAGCGGGAGGCGGCGTACGCGCTGGGCATGCGCAAGACACAGGTGATGACCTTCGTCCTGGCGCCGCAGGCGGTCCGGGCGATGCTGCCGACCATCATCAGCCAGCTCGTGGTGGCCCTCAAGGACACCTCGCTCGGCTTCCTGATCACCTACGAGGAGTTCCTGCACGCCGGCAAGCTCATCGCGTCCAACCTCGACTACGACCTGCCCTTCATCCCGGTCGTGATGATCATCTCGCCGGTCTACATCGGCATGTGCATGCTGCTGTCCTGGTTCGCCACCCGGATGGCCCGGCGCCAGCGGCGCAACCCGAAGACCGAGGCCGCCCACGTGGGTCCGGCCGAGGCGGGGAGCCTGCTGCCGGGCGGTCCGTAACGCCCCGAGGAGCCCCGAGAGCGCCACCCCGCCCGGCGGCAGCCGTGGATCACTGCTCGCGCAGCGGTACCGAGACGCAGGACGGATCGGTGCGCGGCGAGGAGAAGGTCAGCTGCGCGCCGGTGGGGTTGTGCGCGATGTGGAGCGGGTCGACGGTGTCCACGGTCGCCGCTACGGGACTTCCAGCCGGGGGGGCCAGGCCCAGGGCGAAGTCAGTTCTGTACGGCGCTCTTCTTCTGCCAGTCCGCCCAGCTGAGGTTCCACTCGCCGTAGCCGTTGCCGATGTCCGCATTGCCCTTGGAGCCCTCGCCGACCACCTCGATGAGGTCGCCGACCTGGGACTCCTCGTAGAAGGCCGCGGCGTCCGCGGTGCTCATCCCCACGCAGCCGGAACTGGTGTTCGCGTTACCGAAGTTGGCGCTGTTCCAGGGCGCGGCGTGCACGTACATGCCCGACCAGGTCAACCGCATCGAGCTGTCGACCATCTTGTCGTAGGAGTCGCCGAGGCCGACCGTCTGGGAGTCCATCCGGATGGTGCCCTCCTTGGCCATCAGCACCATCTTCCCGGACCAGGAGGCCTTCTGGCCGCCCGGCGTACCGGCCGAGATCCGGATCGACTTGACCACCCGGCCGTCCTCGGAGACCGACATCTTCCTGGTGTCGAGGTCGACCGTCATCCGGCGGTCCTTGCCTATCTTGAACGCGGTGTCGTAGTCCTTGACGAAGTAACCGCCGCCCGAGTCGATGCCGTTCAGCTTCATCTCGACCTTCACGTCCGTACCGGACTTCCAGTACTCCTTGGGGCGCCAGTCCACGCGGTCGTTGCCCGAGTAGTCCTTGAACCAGCCCCACGCGCCCTCGGTGTTGTTCGAGGTGGTGACCTTCAGGTGCTTCTCGACCTCGGCCTTGTTCTTGACCGGGTTGTCGAAGACGATCGACACCGGCTGGGCTATGCCCACGACCGGGGTGGCGCGGCCCGGGTTGATCGTGACCTTGTTCACCTTGTCCGCGGCGGTCGTCTGGAACTTCGTGCTCGCGCTCTGGCTCTCGGTGTTCTGCGCGTCGACCTTGTAGTCCTGACCTGGCGAGGCGTTGCGCTCGGAGGTCCAGCTCCGCCCGTCCTCGGCTATCCGGCCCGCCAGCTCCCCGCCCTTGCCGTCGACCACCTTGACCTGGGCGAGCTTGCCCTCTGCGAGGGTCACCCTGACCGGCTCGCCCGCCTTCACCCGGTCGCCCGCCAGATTCACGGAGATCGCCATCGGCGCCTTGTTCTTCATCTCGGCCTTGCCGTCGCCGCCCGGACCGCCCGAGCAGGCGGTGAGGGCCGCGGCGGCCAGCAGCGCGGTGGCGGCCAGGGCGGCGCGGTGGCCGCGTCCCGCCGGGGCCGGGCGGCGGGGCGGTGCGGTACGGCGTGTGCGGCTCAACGAAAACCCTCCGATGTGATGACCATTCGCAAACAAAGAGCGAAAGGCGCAGTGTTCGGTTGCGGGGTGCGGGAAAAAGATCCGCGTTGACGCTGTGATCTTCACTGCGACCGACCGTCGTCCCGCGGTGTCCCGCGTGCACCGTCCCTCGACAACCCGTCGCACCGGCGCGGCGGGAGGCGTTGCGACGGCGAATCAGGTGCCGCGGCCGACGGCGGCAGTCGGGGGCCCGGAAGGCGGCCCGGGCGACGTCCCGACAACGCCCCCGACGACGGTTCGGACGGCGGCGGGGTACCCTCCACCCTCACCCCGACGCACCTTCCTCCGGGCTGCCGCGCCGCGGGACCGCGCGCCGGCGGACAGGTCGTCGCCCCCGCCCGGCGAGTGGAGATCCCGATGGACGGCCGTACCGACACCGCGCCCCGCGCGGGGGCACCCGGCGTGCCCGGCCCGCCGCTGCTGGGCCGACCGCGCGTCGGCGCCCCGTCCGCTGGCGCCCCGCCCGCCGGCGCGCGGGCGCGCACGCCCTCCGTGCTGCGCAGCGGCGCCCTCATGGCCGCGGGCTCGGTCGTCTCGCGCGCCACCGGCTTCGTCCGCTCCGCCGTCGTCGTCGCGGCCCTCGGCACCGGACTGCTCGGCGACGGCTACGCGGTCGCCAACACCGTGCCCAACATCCTCTACATGCTGCTCATCGGCGGCGCGCTGAACGCGGTCTTCGTGCCCGAACTGGTCCGCGCGGCCAAGGAACACGCCGACGGCGGCGCCGCCTACACGGACCGGCTGCTGACCGCGTGCACCGCGGCGCTCGTACTCCTGACCGCCGCCGCCGTGTTCGGCGCCCCGCTGATCGTCGCGGCGTACACCGGTTACGACGGGGCCCAGGCGAGCACGACCGTCGCCCTGGCCCGCTACTGCCTCCCGCAGATCCTCTTCTACGGCCTGTTCACCCTGCTCGGGCAAGTGCTCAACGCCCGGGGCCGGTTCGGCGCGATGATGTGGACCCCGGTCCTCAACAACCTCGTGGTCATCGGTGTCTTCGGGCTCTTCCTCCACCTCTCCCGGGGCGGTCACGCAGGTGCGGAGGGCCTGACGGCCGCCGACGCCCGGCTCCTGGGCTGGGGCACCACCGCCGGGATCGTCGTCCAGGCCCTCGCCCTGCTTCCCTCGCTCCGCGCGGCCGGCATGCGCTGGCGCCCCCGCTTCGACTGGCGCGGCAGCGGCCTCGCCCGCCCGCTGCGCAACGCGGGCTGGCTGGTGATGCTCGTCCTCACCAACCAGATCGCCTACTGGGTCGTCACCCGGCTCTCCACCTCCACGGGACAGCGGGCCGCCCTGGACGGCCTGGCGGGCGGCGCGGGCTACACCGCCTACGGCAACGCCTTCCAGCTGTGGATCGTCCCCCAGGGCATCATCACCGTCTCCCTCGTCACCGCCCTGATGCCCCGGATGAGCGCGGCCGCGGCCGACGCGGACCTCGGCCGGCTGCGCCGCGACGTCTCGTACGCCCTGCGCACCAGCGCGGCCCTGGTCGTCCCGGCCGCCGCGCTCTTCGCCGCCCTCGCGCCCTGGGTGATGGGCGCCGTCTTCGAGCACGGGCGCACCGGCCCCGCCGACATCGCGGTCATGGCGGGCATCCTCACGGCCTTCGCCCCCGGCCTGATCGCCTTCTCGGGGCAGTACGTCCTCTCGCGCGGCTTCTACGCCCTGTCCGACACCCGCACCCCGTTCTTCCTGAACCTGGTGATCGCGGTGCTCAACGGCGGCCTCTCCGCCGCCGCCTACCTCCTGCTGCCCCCGCGCTGGGCCGTCACCGGCATGGCCGCCGCCTACACCGTCGCCCTCTGCGCGGGCACGGCCGTGACGGCGTACGCCCTCGCCCGGCGCCTGGGCCCGCGGACGGGCACCGCGCCGCAGGCCACCGCGCTCGGCACCCACCTGCGGCTGCTGCTCGCCTGCCTGCCCGCGGGGGCCGCCGGCCACGCCGCGGCCCGGGCCGCCGAGGGCTTCGGCACCCTCGCCGCGCTCGGCGCGGGAACCGCGGCCCTGGCCCTGACCGTCGTACTCCTCGCCCGGCCGCTGCGGCTCACCGGGATCACCGACCTGCCGGGCTCCCTGCGGCGCGCGCTGGGACGTTAGCCGCGGTGGGCCGAAGGCACGTGGGGGCCGTTAGGGTGAGGAAACCACTCAAAACACCTGGGACACTGACCGGATGCCACGCGTACTGCTCATAGAGGACGACCCCTCGATCAGGGAAGGGGTGGCGCTCGGCCTGCGCCGGCGCGGGCACGAGGTGCATGCCGCCGAGACGGGCGAGGCCGGCCTAGCCCAACTCGCCGTGTTCCGGCCCGAGCTGGTCCTCCTCGACCTGATGCTGCCCGGCATCAACGGGGTCCAGGTCTGCACGCGGATCCGGGAGACCAGCCAGATCCCGGTCATCATGCTGACCGCGCGGGGCGACGACTTCGACATCGTCGTCGGACTGGAGGCGGGAGCCGACGACTACATCGTCAAACCCGCGCGCACCGAGGTCATCGAGGCCCGGGTCAAGGCGGTACTGCGGCGCCTGTCCGCGCCCGCGGGCCGCCAGGGCGTCGAGCGCCACGGCGAACTGGCCGTCGACCGGGCGGGACTTG
This sequence comes from Streptomyces sp. NPDC006529, assembly GCF_040611795.1. NCBI lineage: Bacteria > Bacillati > Actinomycetota > Actinomycetes > Kitasatosporales > Streptomycetaceae > Streptomyces > Streptomyces sp. NPDC006529. Next base: position 43,761 of record NZ_JBEXPB010000004.1, read on the forward strand.
CCGTCGAGAAGAACGGCGTGCCCGTCGCCCTCGCCCCCAGCGAGCTCAAACTGCTGCTGCACCTGTCCGCCTCGCCCGAGCAGGTCTTCAGCCGCCAGCAGCTGCTCGCCTACGTCTGGGACCACAGCTACCACGCCGACGCCCGGCTCGTGGACGCCTGCGTCCGCCGCCTGCGCAACAAGATCGAGGACGTACCCGGCAGCCCCCGCTACATCCGGACCGTGCGCGGCTTCGGCTACCGCTTCGGCCCCCTGTAGGGCCCGCCGTGCGACGGATCGCCCCCCTCGGCCTGCGCACCCGGCTCATCGCCGCCTTCCTCCTCGTCGCCGCGATCAGCGCCGTGTCCACCGCGGCCCTCACCTACCGGCAGGCGCGCACCGCAGTCCTCACGCAGAGCCAGGACACCGCCGTGGCCACCCTCCGCGACCAGGTGGAGGGCCTCGGGATCACCCTGCCGGTCGACCGGCAGACCCTCCAGTACCAGGTCAACGAGCTGGGCAAGCGCGGCAAGCCGCACACCTGGGCGGTCTACGGCGAATACGGCGCCCTGCGCGTCAGCTCCACGTCCGGGGGCGCTGCCCGCTCACCCCTCCTCAGCGAGAAGCTGCGCCACCAGATCACGGTCAACCCGCACGCCGCCTTCCAGCGGGTCCAGTCCGCCACCGGCCGCCCCTACCTGGTCGTCGGCGTGCCCGCCGTCTTCGCCCGGCAGGGCTTCGTCCAGCCCACCGGCGCCGTCTTCTACGCCGTGATGCCGCTCACGACCGAGGAGCAGACCGTCGCCCTCATGGTCGACGCCGCCCGCACCGGCGCGCTCCCCGGCCTCGCCATCGCCCTGGTCCCGGCGCTGCTCGCCGCCCGCAGCGTGCTCCGGCCCGTCCGCAACCTGCGCACCGCCGCCCAGCGCATGGGGCGAGGCCGGCTCGACACCCGGATCGAGGTCCGGGGGGCCGATGAACTGGCCGGGCTCGCCGAGACCTTCAACGAGACCGCCCGCGCGCTGGAGCGCTCCGTCGAAGACCTCCGGCAGGCCGAGACCCGGGCCCGCCGCTTCGCCGCCGACGTCTCGCACGAACTGCGCACCCCGCTCGCCGGGATGCTCGCCGTCACCGAGGTGCTCGACGAGGACGCCGAGCACCTCGACCTCGCCCCGGACACCGCCAAGGCGCTCCGGCTGATCAGCGCCGAGACCGGCAAGCTCGCCGTCCTGGTCGAGGACCTGATGGAGATCTCCCGCTTCGACGCCCGCGCCGCCGGGCTCAACCTCGACGACGTCGACCTCACCGAAGCCGTCGGCAAGACCCTCGAACTGCGCCACTGGGGCGAGGACGAGGTGGTCGCCGACCTCCCCGCGGGCATCAGGGCCCGGCTCGACCCGCGCCGCTTCGACGTGGTCCTCGCCAATCTGGTCGGCAACGCCCTGCGGCACGGCGGCGCGCCGGTACGGATCACCGCCCGCACCCGCCCCCACCCCGAAGGGGAACGGCTGACCGTGGAGATCGCCGACAGCGGCCCGGGGATCGCCCCCGAGGCGCTGCCCCACATCTTCGACCGCTTCTACAAGGCGGACGCGGCCCGTACCCGGTCGGCGGGCAGCGGACTGGGCCTGGCCATCACCCTGGAGAACGTCCGGCTGCACGGCGGGACCGTCCGCGCCGCCAACGGCGCCGAGGGCGGCGCCGTGTTCACCGTCGAGATGCCGCTGGAGGCCCGCGCATGACCCGCCGCACCGGCGTTCGGGCCGCGGCGGCCGCCGCCCTGCTGCTCCCGCTGCTGGCGGCCGGGTGCGGGATCAAGGAGACCGGGGTGGTGGAGAGCGGCCGTCCCGCGAGCGTCACGGTGGCCGGACCGCCCGATGTCGACGTCGTGTACTTCGTCGCCCCCGACGGGCGGCTCGCGCCGACCGTGCCCGTCGCGGGTCCGCACGTCGCCACCGGCGTCCTGCTCTCCCGGCTCCTCGCGGGCCCCGACGCCGAGGCGAGGGCCGCCGGGCTGACCACCGCGCTGCACGCCCCGGGCGGCAAGGCAGCCGTCCCGCCGCGCGTCGAGCGCGACGAGCAGGACCGGCTGCTGGTGCGGCTGCCGTCCTTCCGGAACGCGGAGCTGTCCGGCACCGCGAAGAACCAGCTGGTCTGCACCGCGGCCCTCTCGGCGGACCACACGGGCACGACCGAGGTGGTGCTGCTGGCAGCCGACGGGGCCACGGCCCCGCTCCGGTGCCCGCTGGCGCGCTGACGGGTCGGTGCCGGCTCCGGTGCCCCCGGCGCGGTCACCACCGGCCGGGGCGTCGGCCGGTCACATCCGGCCTCCGGCCAGGGTGGGCCGCCCCGCGCGGTCCCGTCCCCTTGCGGTGCGCGGCGCCCGGCCGTCACCGTGGCCCCATGGACCACGCGCCCGCCGTCCCGGCCGTCCCCGATGCCCCTGCCGTCCCCGACGTCTTCGACCCCCGGACGTACGCCGCGGGCGTGCCCCACGCGCGCTACCGGATCCTGCGCGACCACCACCCCGTCGCCTGGCAGGCCGAGCCGGAGGTCCTCGGCTGGCCCGCCGGACCCGGCTTCTGGGCCGTCACCCGGCACGCCGACGTGGTGCGGGTGCTCCGCGACCACGCCGTGTACTCCTCCTGCCTCGGTGCCACCCAGATCCGCGACCCCGACCCCGCCGACCTGCCGTTCATCCGGCGCACCATGCTCAACCAGGACCCCCCGGAACACGGCCGGCTGCGCCGGCTGGCGGCCCGCGCCTTCACCCCCGCCCGGGTCGACGCCTTCGCCGGGCGGGTCCGCGAGCGCGCCCGGAACCTGCTGGCCGCCGCCCGGGACGGCGCCGTGGACGGTGCGGCCGACGTGGTGCGCACGGTCACCGACGAGTACGCGCTGCTGAACCTCGCCGACCTGATGGGCATCCCGGCCGCCGACCGGGCCCTGCTGCTGGACTGGACCGTACGGATCATCGGCTACCAGGATCCGCAGGACGCGCCCGCGCCGCGGCTCGGCCCGGACGGGGTCCCCCTCAACCCGCGCTCGCCCGCACTGCTCGGCGAGATGTTCGGCTACGCGCGCGAACTGGCCGCGGCCAAGCGCGCCCGGCCCGCGGAGGACCTGATGAGCGTGCTCGCCCACGCCGAACTGGCCGAAGGGGAGCTGGAGATGTTCTTCTTCCTGCTCACCGTCGCGGGCAACGACACCGTACGGTCCGCCGCGCCCGGCGGCCTGCTCGCCCTGGCCCGCGACCCCGCCGCGCGCCGGGACCTCGCCGCGGGCCGGGTCCCGGTGGACCGGGCCGTCGAGGAACTCCTGCGCGTCCACCCGCCGGTCCTGAGCTTCCGGCGCACCGCCGCCCGGGACACGGAGCTGGCCGGGCGGCGGATCCGGGCCGGGGACAAGGTGGTCGTCTTCCACGCCGCCGCCAACCACGACGAGCGGGTCTTCGCCGACCCCCACCGGATCGACCTCGCCCGGACGCCCAACCCGCACGTCTCCTTCGGCGACGGACCGCACGTATGCCTCGGCGCGCACTTCGCCCGGCTTCAGCTCCGGGTGCTCCACGAGGAATGGCGCGCGGCCATGCCGCCGCCCGAAATCGTCGGCGAGCCAAGGCGGTTGGTGTCCAACTTCATCAACGGGATCACACGGCTGCCGCTTCGGGTGTCCGGGCGCTCCGGGTGACGTCCGCCAGCAGTTCGGCCACGTCCGGCCCGTAGGCATCGGAGTTGATCACCTTCACCACGAGGCAGAAGGAGGCCGAGCCGTACGTGCGCGCCAGCCGCTGGTGGTTGCGGGCCAGGTAGCGGGCTCCGGCCTGGTTGCTGACGGCGGTCTGCCCGGAGATCAGGAACACCGGGCGCGCGCCCGGCCCGTTCGTCAGGCGGGCCAGCAGGACGTGCTCCACGGCGCCCTTCTGCCAGCGGTAGACCTCGCCGCCGACGTGGATGGCGCCCCGGTCCGGACCGGGCTCGGAGCTGAGGTCCACCCGGACGCCGGGCAGCATCGAGGCGAGGTGGGCCGTGGTCCGCGCGTTGGAGACCGGCCCCCCGACACAGAACTCGGCCCGCTCGCCGAAGCCTTGGCGCACCCCGTCGTGCGTGACGATCTGGACGTTCGCCCCGCAGTCCTTGATCAGCGCCGATATCTCCAGCAGCGCGAAGGCGTCGTTGCGGTGCACCGAGCCCTCGGTGCCGCCCATCTGTCGGTTCACCACGAACAGGCAGTCCGAGCCGTTCGGCAGCCCGAAGAAGGCCTGCTTGCGGCGCAGCGCGCGGCGCCAGAGGTACGTACGGGAGAACCAGCCGAAACCACCGCTGACGGCGGTCGCCACCACCCCGAGCACGATGTTGCGTACGTCGTCGTTCATGCGGCGGATCGTAGGGGGTGCACTCGCCGCGTGCCAGGCGCGGGTGACGGGCCCCGTGCCCCGGCCTTCCTGACGCGGCGCCGGACGGCGGTTAGGCTCGCGGGCACACTGCCCTACGTGGAGGTTCGATGCGCCGTCCCACCGCCCGCGCGTTACCGCTGTTCGCCCTCACCGCGGCCCTCGCGGCGACCGCCGCCGCCCCGCCCGCGGCCGCCGACACCGCCGCCCCGCCCAAGACCCCGGTCGCCGTCGGCTACGGCGGGGCCGTGGCCAGCGTGGACGCCGACGCCTCGGCGGCGGGGATCGCCGTCCTGCGCGCCGGTGGTAACGCGGTGGACGCAGCCGTCGCCACCGCCGCCGCCCTCGGCGTCACCGAGCCGTACTCCGCGGGCGTCGGCGGCGGAGGCTACTTCGTCTACTACGACGCGAAGTCCCGCCGGGTGCACACGATCGACGGCCGTGAGACCGCCCCGGCCTCGGCCACCGCCACCCTCTTCCAGGAGAACGGCGTACCGATCCCCTTCGACCAGGGCCAGACCAGCGGCCGCAGCGTCGGCGTCCCCGGGACGCCCGACACCTGGGACACCGCTCTGAAGTCCTGGGGCAGCCGCCCGCTCGACGCACTGCTGCGCCCCGCCGAGAAGCTGGCCCGCGACGGCTTCACCGTGGACGCCACCTTCCGCGCCCAGACCCAGCTGAACCAGGACCGGTTCAAGGACTTCCCGGCGACCCGCAAGCTCTTCCTGCCCGGGGGCGCCCTGCCCGTGGTCGGCTCCACCTTCAAGAACCCCGACCTGGCCGCCACCTACGCCGAGCTCGGGCGCAAGGGCACCGGCGCCCTCTACCGGGGCCCGATCGCCGACGACATCGTCGCCGCCGTCCGCAAGCCCCCGGTCGACCCGGCCGCCACCCGCACCGTCCGCCCCGGCGACCTGACCGCCCGCGACCTGCGCGCGTACGACACCAAGCGGCAGGCGCCGACCCGGGTGAACTACCGGGGCCTGGACGTCTACAGCATGGCGCCCTCCTCCTCGGGCGGGACCACCGTCGGCGAGGCCCTGAACATCCTGGAGCGCAGCGACCTCGGGAAGCTCTCCGAGACGCAGTACCTGCACCGGTTCATCGAGGCCTCGCGGATCTCCTTCGCCGACCGGGGGCGCTGGGTGGGCGACCCGGCCGCCGTGGACGTCCCGACGCGCGAGCTGCTCTCGCAGGCGTTCGCCGACTCGCGGGCCTGCCTGATCTCGCCCGACCGGGCGCTGACCAGCCCGCTGGCCCCCGGCGACCCGCGCCACCCCGCCCCCTGCGCCACCACCGGGCGGAGCGCCCCGACGACCTACGAGGGGGAGAACACCACCCACCTGACGGTCGCCGACCGCTGGGGCAACGTCGTCTCCTACACGCTCACCATCGAATCCACCGGCGGCAGCGGCATCGCCGTCCCCGGCCGCGGCTTCCTGCTCAACAACGAGCTGACCGACTTCTCCTTCGCTCCGGCCGCCCCCGGCGTCCCGGACCCGAACCTGCCCGGCCCCGGCAAGCGGCCGCGCTCCTCGATGTCCCCGACCATCGTCCTCAAGGACGGGCGGCCGGTCCTGGCCGTCGGCTCTCCGGGCGGCGCCACCATCATCACCACCGTGCTCCAAACCCTGGTCGGCACCCTGGACCGGGGCCTGCCGCTGGTCGACGCGATCGCCGCGCCGCGGGCCAGCCAGCGCAACCAGACCACCACCGAACTGGAGCCGGGCCTGTGGGACAGCCCGGTCCGCGCTCAACTGGAGGCCCTGGGGCAGGGCTTCCGGCCCAACCCGGAGATCGGCGCGGCCACCGGCGTCCAGCGGCTCCCGGACGGCCGCTGGCTCGCGGCCGCCGAGACCACCCGGCGCGGCGGCGGCTCCGCGATGGTGGTCAGCCCGCACGGGCGTCCGTGAGCGGGAGCCGTGCCGGACGACGCTGAGTGAGAGGCGTGCCGGACGACGGCCGGTGGGAGCCGCGCCGGCCCGATGGTCGGCGCGAGGCGTGCCCGTGAGCGGTGTGCGCCGGCTCAGAGGGCGGTGAGGACCCGCGGACCGGCTGAGGTGATGGCGACGGTGTGCTCGGCGTGCGCCGCGCGACTGCCGTCCACGGTCCGCAGGGTCCAGCCGTCGTCGTCGGTCAGGTAGTCGTCCGTACCGCCCGCGACCAGCATCGGCTCGATCGCGAGGACCATGCCGGGGCGCAGCTTCATGCCGCGCCCCGGCGGGCCCTCGTTGGGCACGCCCGGGTCCTCGTGCATGGCGCGGCCGATGCCGTGGCCGCCGAAGCCGTCGGGTATGCCGTATCCGGCGGCGCGGCCGACCGTACCGATCGCGTGGGCGATGTCGCCGATGCGGTTCCCCGGCCTGGCCGCGGCGATGCCCGCGGCCAGGGCCCGCTCGGCCGCCCCGATCAGCGCCAGGTCGGCGGGGCGGGCCCGGCCGACCGTGAAGCTGACCGCCGCGTCCCCGGCCCAGCCGCCCAGGGTGGCCCCGCAGTCGATGCTGACGAGGTCGCCGTCGCGCAGCCGGTAGCCGTCCGGGATGCCGTGCACGATCGCGTCGTTGACGGAGGCGCACACGACCGCCGGGAAGGGCGTGGGCGCGAACCGCGGCCGGTATCCGAGGAAGGGCGAGCCCGCGCCCGCCCCGTGCAGCACCTCCCGGGCCACCGCGTCCAGTTCCCGCAGGGACACGCCGACGCCCGCCGCCTTCCGCACCGCGTCCAGGGCGCGGGCGACCACGCGGCCGGCCTCGCGCATCGCGCCGATCGACTGTTCTGTCTTGAGTTCCACCATGCCCATTACTATACCGGTATTTCTTTACCGGGATACTCGTACCGGGATAGTCATACCGGTATAGGAATCGGGTGGCGGGGTACGATGGGGGCATGGTCCGCACCCCCCTCACCCCGGAAGAGCGCGAGCGCGGCGAGCGCCTGGGCGCGCTGCTGCGCGCCTCGCGCGGCAGCCGCAGCATGGTCGAGATCGCCGCCGCCGCCGGACTCTCCGCCGAGACGCTGCGCAAGATCGAAACCGGCCGCGCCCCCACGCCCGCCTTCTTCACCGTCGCCGCCCTGGCCACCACCCTCGGCCTCTCGATGGACGACCTGCTGCGGCAGTGCGCGTTCGTACCCGCCTGACGGGACGTCCACGTCCGCCGGACGGCGCGGCGGTGGACGGCCCGGCGAGCGGGGCTCCAGGGTCCGGGGCCTAGTCTTCGGGCCATGACTCTTGAGGAGCTGGGCCGGTCCCGGTACGTCAGTCTCACCACCTACCGCAAGGACGGGACGCCGGTGGCGACGCCGGTGTGGGCCGTGGCCGACGGCGGCGAGCTGTACATCTGGACGAAGAGCGACACCTGGAAGGTCAAGCGGATCCGCAACGACGCGCGGGTCTCCGTCGTGGCCTGCGACGTGCGCGGCCAGGTCGTGGAGGGCGCGACGCCCCGCGAGGGGGAGGCCCGGCTGCTGGACGATGCGGGCCTGGACCGGGTGCGGAAACTGATGGCGCGGAAGTACACGTGGCAGTACTGGATGGTGGACGTGCCCGCGATGCTGGCCCGGCGGGGGAAGCGTCCGCACACCGCGATCGCCGTGAAGCTTTGAGATTGCCGTAGCCCGCCTGTAACACGGGTGGGGTCCAATGCCGTCATGGAGACGGTGAGTTCGACGGCGATCGCTCAACTGGCCGAACATCTGCGGGCGTTGACCGAAACCCTGGACCCGGGTGCGGGCTGGTACGGAGAGTTCCTGCGCCGGGACCCGGAGGGCGTGCGGGCCTGCCTGGACGGAACCGCGCTGGCGCCGTGGGACGTGATGGAGTCGCTGCTCCAGGACGTGGCGGCGCTGCGGGGCCCCCGGGAGGCGGCCGAGCGGTCCCGGCACGCGGCCCGGCTGCGGCGGGCCGCCGCCCTCGCCCACGACCGGATGCCGGGAGGCGAGGAGGAACTGCACGCGCTGCTCGCGGCCGCCGACGCGCAGCGGGGGGCGGCGGAGGCCGCCGTCCGCGTCCTGACCGCGCGGCTGTCCGCCGCGCCCGATCCGGCCGCCGCCGCGCCCCTGGCCCGGGAACTGGCCTGGACCCGCGACGACCTCGCCCGCGCCGCCTCCCGCTGCGCGGACCTGACCGCCCGCCTCTCCGCCCTGACCCCGCTGCCCGACTCCGTCCCCCCTCCCCGCTGGGCGCACGCGGAGCCACGGCCGCACACGACGGCCCTGACCGCCCCCGACGCCGTACGGGGGGCGGCGGCCGGGGCCGGAGCCGGAGCGCCGGATCCGGCGCCGCTGGGGGTGGCGGGTGCGGACGGGCCCCGGGGCGGCTGGCCAGGCCCGGATGTGCCCGGGGCGGTACGGGTGCCGGGGGAGGGGTGGCCGGTCGGGGTGCCGCTGGAGGTGGCGGGTGGGGACGCGCCCCGGGGCGGCTGGCCAGGCCCGGATGTGCCCGGGGCGGTACGGGTGCCGGGGGAGGGGTGGCCGGTCGGGGTGCCGCTGGGGGTGGAGGGCGCGGATGCGCCCGAGGCCGTACGGGTCGCGGGGGCGGGAACGTCGGACGGAGTGCCGCCGGACGCGGCGGGCCCGGCGCGGCCCCGCGGCCGGGGGCCTCGCAGGAGCGGCGGGGCGAGGTTCGCCGGGGCGGCGCCGGAGAGCCATGACACGGGGGCCGTCGCGGCACCACCGGGGCTGGGGCTTACGGAGGCCCCGGCCCCCGTGGCCCTGCGCGGAGCCCGCTTCGGCCGCCCGGCTCCGGCGCGGCGGCACGCGGCGGGCTCGCCGCCCGAGGATCTCGCAGCGGCTACGGGAGCCGGCACCGGCCGACCGGGCCCCGCCGGTACGGACTCCACCGCCGCCGCGGCCCCACGGCCGGCGACCCCGCAGCACGGCGCCCGGGGCACGGGGGTCCCCGGGCCCGACCCCGCAGAAGCGGCCCGCCTCCCCTGGCCCAACCCCGCCGTCGCCGTGGCGTACGGCTCCGCCGGACCCACCCACCGACCCGGCAGCGCGGGGGTCCCGCACCCGGCCCCCGTCGAGCCCGGCTTCGCCGCCCCGCACGGGTGGCCCGGCCCCGACCACCGGCCCGCCCCCGGCGGTCCCGCCCCCGCCCCCGGCGCCCAGCCACCGCACCCGCACCCCGCCGCGTACGGGAACCTCCCCGGCAGCGTCTCGTCTCGCGTCGGCGGCTCCGGGGCAGCGGCGGTCGTGGGGGAGTTGATCGGGTTGCGGGGGCAGGGGCGGAGCGGGGAGGCGCACGCGTTGCTCGGTGAGGCCGCCGGGTGGGACGCGGCGCTGCTCCCCGGGCTGGGCCGGGAGCTGGAGCGGGCCGGGCTCGCGGCCGACTGGGCCGCGCTGCTCTGGGAGGCGGCCTCGCTGCCCCCCGACCGGTTGGCCGCGGTCGCCGCCGCGCTCGGGGACGCCGGGCGCCACGCCGACGGCGACCGGCTGCTGCGCCAGGGCGCCGCCCGCCCCGCCCCGGAGATCGCGGACACGGCCCTCGCGCTCGGCGCGGCCGGCCGGGCCCGCGAGGCCGACGCCCTGCTGGAGGCCTTCGTACGGGTGCGCACCGCGGAGGAGGCGGCCCGGCTCGCGCGCCGGGACCCGGGGTGGTTCGGTCCGCGGCTGCTGGCGGCTGCCCGCGGGCTGCCCGGATCCGCCCACCGGGACCTCGCCCACGCCTTCCGGGTGGCCGGAATCGCCACCTCCTGAGCCGCCCCGGCTCCTCCGAGCGGCCCTCCCCGAGCCCCCACAGGCGGCCGCCCCCAGCCCCTGTCCGACCCGCGCCCCACCCTGACCGCAATCGACCATGACGCGACCTATGTTGATCGTCTCGGCCATCCGTGCGCGGTGGTCTTGCCCCGGAGTGTGACGAGGCCTACTTTCGACTCCCTACGCACACCGTCTACGTGCGTAGAGGCCGGCGTCCCGTCGCAAGGAGCAGCTCATGGCCCACCTCGTCCGCGCCGCGTTGGTCCAGGCCACCTGGACCGGCGACACCGAGTCGATGATCGCAAAACACGAGGAGCACGCCCGCCGGGCCGCCGCCCAGGGGGCGCGGATCATCGGGTTCCAGGAGGTGTTCAACGCCCCCTACTTCTGCCAGGTCCAGGAGCCCGAGCACTACCGCTGGGCCGAGGCCGTCCCCGACGGCCCGACCGTCCGCCGGATGCAGGAGCTCGCCCGCGAGACCGGCATGGTCATCGTCGTCCCGGTCTTCGAGCTGGAGGACGAGGGCTTCTACTACAACACCGCGGCCGTCATCGATGCCGACGGCAGTTACCTCGGCAAGTACCGCAAGCACCACATCCCCCAGGTCAGGGGCTTCTGGGAGAAGTACTACTTCCGCCCGGGCAACCTCGGCTGGCCCGTCTTCGACACGGCCGTCGGCAAGGTCGGCGTCTACATCTGCTACGACCGCCACTTCCCCGAAGGCTGGCGCGCCCTCGGACTGGCCGGAGCCCAGCTCGTCTACAACCCCTCCGCCACCTCGCGCGGCCTCTCCGGCTACCTGTGGCAGCTGGAGCAGCCCGCCTCCGCCGTGGCCAACGAGTACTTCGTCGCGGCCATCAACCGGGTCGGCCAGGAGGAGTACGGCGACAACGACTTCTACGGCACCAGCTACTTCGTCGACCCGCGCGGTCAGTTCGTCGGCGACGTCGCCAGCGACAAGGAGGAGGAACTCCTCGTCCGGGACCTGGACTTCGACCTCATCAAGGAAGTCCGCGACCAGTGGGCCTTCTACCGCGACCGCCGTCCCGACGCCTACGGAGGACTCGTACAGCCGTGACCAACCCGATCCCGCTCCACAGCCGCCACCAGGCCGTCATGCCCGAATGGCTGGCCCTGTACTACGACCGCCCCATCGAGCTGACGCACGGCGAGGGCCGCCACGTCTGGGACGCCGACGGCAACCGCTACCTGGACTTCTTCGGCGGCATCCTCACCACCATGACCGCCCACGCCCTCCCCGAGGTCACCAAGGCCGTCGCCGAACAGGCCGGGCGGATCATCCACTCCTCCACCCTGTACCTCAACCGGCCGATGGTCGAACTCGCCGAGCGGATCGCGGCCCTCTCCGGCATCCCTGACGCCAGGGTCTTCTTCACCACCTCCGGCACCGAGGCCAACGACACCGCCCTGCTGCTCGCGACGACGTACCGCCGCTCCAACCAGATCCTGGCGATGCGCAACAGCTACCACGGCCGGTCCTTCGCCACGGTGTCCCTCACCGGCAACCGCGGCTGGTCCCCGACCAGCCTCTCGCCGCTCCAGACGTACTACGTCCACGGCGCGGTGCGCGGCCGCGGCCCCTTCGCCCCCCTGCCCGATGCCGAGTTCACGGCCGCGGCGGTCGCGGACCTGGAGGACGTACTCGGCCAGGCGCGCGGCGGCGTGGCCGCCCTGATCGCCGAACCGGTGCAGGGCGTCGGCGGGTTCACCTCCCCGCCCGACGGTCTCTACGGCGCCTTCCGCGAGGTCCTCGACCGGCACGGCATCCTCTGGATCAGCGACGAGGTCCAGACCGGCTGGGGCCGTACCGGCGACCACTTCTGGGGCTGGCAGGCGCACGCCCAGAACGGCCCGCCGGACATCCTCACCTTCGCCAAGGGCATCGGCAACGGCATGTCCATCGGCGGCGTCGTGGCCCGCGGCGAGATCATGAACTGCCTGGACGCCAACTCCATCTCCACCTTCGGCGGTTCGCCCGTGACGATGGCGGCCGGCGTGGCCAATCTCGGCTACCTCCTGGAACACGACCTCCAGGGCAACGCCCGGCGCGTGGGCGGTCTGCTGCTGGAGCGGCTGCGCGCCGTCACCGCCGGCGTGCCCGCCGTACGGGAGGTGCGCGGCCGGGGCCTGATGGCGGGCATCGAACTGACCCGGCCCGGCACCGACCAAGCGGACCCGGAGGCGGCGGCCGCCGTACTGGAGGCCGCCCGCGCCGGCGGACTGCTGCTGGGCAAGGGCGGCGGCTACAACACCAGCGTGCTGCGCATCGCGCCGCCGCTGTCGCTCACCGTCTCCGAAGCGGAGGAGGGCGCCGAGATCCTGGCCGGGGCCCTGCGCACGCTGACCTAACCCCGCTCGCCCGCACGCCCGCCGTCCTCAACCACCCACCGGGGAGGGGCACATGCCCAACCGCACCCTGATCACCGGCGGCCTGGTCGTCACCGCCGCCGACGAGCTGCACGCGGACGTCCTGATCGAGGACGGCCGGATCGCCGCGCTCGCCACGCACGGCTCGGCGGCCGCCACCGCCTGGACGGCCGACCGTACGATCGACGCGAGCGGGAAGTACGTCATCCCCGGTGGCGTCGACGTCCACACCCACATGGAACTGCCCTTCGGGGGCACCGCCGCCTCCGACACCTTCGAGACCGGCACCCGCGCCGCCGCCTGGGGCGGCACCACCACCATCGTGGACTTCGCCGTCCAGAGCGTGGGCCAGGCCCTGCGCGAGGGCCTGGACACCTGGTACGCCAAGGCCGACGGCAACTGCGCCATCGACTACGGCTTCCACATGATCCTCTCCGACGTCAACGAGGGCACCCTCAAGGAGATGGACCTGCTGGTCGAGGAGGGCATCACCTCCTTCAAGCTGTTCATGGCCTACCCCGGCGTCTTCTACAGCGACGACGGCCGGATCCTGCGCGCCATGCAGCGCTCCGCGCACAACGGCGGGCTGATCATGATGCACGCCGAGAACGGCATCGCCATCGACGTCCTCGTCGAACAGGCCCTGGCCCGCGGCGAGAGTGACCCCCGCCACCACGGCGAGGTCCGCAAGGTGCTCCTCGAAGCCGAGGCCACCCACCGGGCGATCGCCCTCGCGCGGGTCGCGGGCGCGCCGCTGTACGTCGTCCACGTCTCGGCGGAGGAAGCGGTGGCGGAGCTGGCGGCCGCCCGCGACAAGGGGCTCCCCGTCTTCGGCGAGACCTGCCCGCAGTACCTGTTCCTGTCCACCGACAACCTCGCCGAGCCGGACTTCCAGGGCGCCAAGTACGTCTGCTCCACGCCGCTGCGCCCCCGCGAACACCAGGCGGCCCTGTGGCGGGGCCTGCGGACCAACGACCTCCAAGTGGTCTCCACCGACCACTGCCCCTTCTGCTTCCGCGGCCAGAAGGAGCTGGGCCGCGGCGACTTCTCCAAGATCCCCAACGGGCTGCCGGGGGTGGAGAACCGCATGGACCTGCTCCACCAGGCCGTGCTGGACGGGCACATCAGCCGCCGCCGCTGGATCGAGATCGCGTGCGCGACCCCTGCCCGGATGTTCGGCCTCTACCCCAAGAAGGGCACCATCGCCCCCGGCGCCGACGCCGACATCGTCCTCTACGATCCGCACGCCGAGCAGGTCATCTCCGCAGAGACGCACCACATGAACGTGGACTACTCGGCGTACGAGGGCAGGCGGATCACCGGACGCGTCGACACGGTCCTCTCGCGCGGCGAACTCGTCATCGACCGGCGCGAGTTCGTGGGCCGTCCCGGGCACGGCGCCTTCGTACCCCGCGCCACCTGCCAGTACCTGTAAGCCGCACGCCCGCACGCCCGTACGCAGTAGCAAGGAGCCATGCATGGACTTCGGCCTCGTCCTGCAAACCGACCCGCCCGCCTCCCAGGTGGTCAGCCTCATGAAGCGCGCCGAGCGCAACGGCTTCCGCTACGGCTGGACCTTCGACTCGGCCGTGCTGTGGCAGGAGCCGTTCGTCATCTACAGCCAGATCCTGGCCAACACCCAGCGCATGCACGTCGGTCCGATGGTGACCAACCCGGGCACCCGCACCTGGGAGGTGACCGCCTCCACCTTCGCCACCCTCAACGACATGTACGGGAACCGCACCGTGTGCGGGATCGGGCGCGGGGACTCCGCGATGCGGGTCGCAGGCCGCGCGCCCAACACCCTGGCCCGTCTGGGCGATGCCATCGACGTCATCCGGGACCTGGCGGAGGGCCGCGAGGCGGAGGTGGACGGCAACCGGATCCGCATCCCGTGGATCCGGGACGGGAAACTGCCGGTGTGGATGGCCGCGTACGGGCCCAAAGCCCTCGCGCTCGCCGGCCGGAAGGCGGACGGCTTCATCCTCCAGCTCGCGGACCCCTTCCTCACGGAGTGGATGATCAGGTCGGTCCGCGAGGCCGCCACCGCAGCCGGCCGCGACCCGGCCGAGATCACCATCTGCGTGGCGGCCCCCGCGTACGTCACGGCCGACGACTCGGCACAGGCACTGGCCCACGCCCGCGACCAGTGCCGCTGGTTCGGCGGCATGGTCGGCAACCACGTCGCCGACCTCGTCTCCCGCTACGGCGAACACTCCGGCCTGGTCCCCGAGGACCTCACCGCCTACGTCAAGTCCCGCCAGGACTACGACTACAGCCACCACGGCCGCGCCGACAACGCGTCCGCCGACTTCGTCCCCGACGAGATCGTCGACCGCTTCTGCCTCCTGGGCCCGGCCGAGGCCCACATCGCAAAGCTCCGGACCCTGCGCGACCTGGGCGTCGACCAGTTCGCCGTCTACGACATGCACGACGCCCGCGAAGCCACCATCGACGCGTACGGCTCCACCATCATCCCGGCGCTCGGCTGAGGGCGCCGCCCACCGCCCGTCAGCGGACGAGCACGAAGACCGCCCCGGCCGTCACGGCCCCCAGCGCGGCCCCCACCCGACCCCGGCCAGTCGGTCGGCGTGCCACCCGGCGACGGCCACGGGGGAGTGACGGCCCGCATCGCTCAACGCGCGGGAGGGGTCACGCGCTCCCGAGAGGGGCCGCGCCGAAGGAGACGTCGAAGCGGTCGCACCAGATGGTGACGCTGCTGTAGTCGGCGAGGTTCACCGAGGCCGGGATCTCGTAGTTCTGGTCACCCTTGTCGCCCTTGAGCCTGCCGAGGCTGACGTACCGGCCGTCGTCGAAGACCCGCCAGCCGGCGACGCCTTCCTTGACCGGGGCGTCCGTGAGCCACACACGCAGGTCGGGCCCGTTGCTGGTGTCCAGGTCCTCCAGCCGCAGCACGTGGGCGCCGTCGGCCAGCCGGATCAGCTTCGCCGTGCCCGTCGTGGTGTGCTCGTGGCTGATGAAGGCGCCCCGGGCGAGCGTTGTCGGCTCCGCGGGGGAGCGGCCCGGGGCAGCCGCGGCGGGCGGCGCGGCCACGGCGGGGAGCGCCTCCCGGACGGTATTGGTCTGCCACAGCTTCCAGGGCTGGAACCAGTACAGCCCCGCGCCCAGCACCAGCACGGCCGGGACCAGCAGCCAGGTGAGCGCCCTGCGTCGTCGTTTCGTCCCTCTCACTTTCAGTCCCTTTCCCCCACTGAATCGTCACCCGCATTCAACAAGATCCGCAGCCCGGCCACCCCCTTCCTTCCGATGACGAAAGGCTTACGTCCTCCACCTGAGTGACCCCGCGCCCCGGCCGGTTTGGCTCCGGCGCCGCGGGGCACACGGCCGGGCGCCGTGCGAGGCCCGCGGCCCGGATCCGTGCCTGACGGGCGCGCGCGGTGACGGTCCCGCCCGGCCGGGCCCGCCGTGGTGTTCGCGTCCCTCTGAAGGAGCCACCGTGTCCGATGAGCAACCGCCGCACCGCCGAGCGGCCCCGGAGATCCGCGTCGCCTCCGTGCCCGCCGGTCACGTGTACGTACGGCACTGCTCGGCTCCCGAGCCCGACGGCGTACGGCGGCTGCGGGACCCCCGGCCGCTCGGGGCGCCCAGCACCTCGCAGCGCTGGTGGCCCCCGGTGATGCTGGACCCGGACTGGGTGAGCGCCCACCACCGCGACTTCGACGTCTTCCACCTGCACTTCGGTTTCGACGCCCAGAGCCCGGCCCAGCTGACCGCGCTCGTGGACGCCCTGCGTCGGCACGGCAAACCGCTGGTCTACACGGTGCACGACCTGCGCAACCCCCACCAGGCCGACCCCGCAGCCCACGACGCCGCCCTCGACGTGGTCGTGCCCGCCGCCGACCGCCTCGTCACCCTGACGCCCGGCGCCGCCCGGAGCATCCGCAGCCGCTGGAACCGGACGGCGACGGTGCTGCCCCACCCGCACGTGGTCGAACTGCCGCTCCTCGACCGCCCCCGGCCCGCCCGCGACCGCTTCCGCGTCGGCGTGCACGCCAAGAGCCTGCGCCCCAACATGGCGGTCCTCCCCGTCGTCCGGGTGCTCGCGGAAACCGTCGCCGAACTCCCCGACGCCGAGCTCCAGGTCAACATCCACCGCGAGGTGGCGGACCCCGCCTCCCCGGCCCACGCCCCGCAGGTGATGGGCGCCCTGGAGAAACTCGCCGACCGGGGCCGGCTCGCGCTCGTCGTCCACGACTACTTCGACGACGAGCAGCTGTGGGACTACCTCGCCTCGCTCGACCTGTCCGTCCTGCCCTACCACTTCGGCACCCACTCCGGGTGGCTGGAGGCCTGCCACGACCTGGGCACCGCCGTCGCCGCCCCCGACTGCGGCTTCTACGCCCAGCAGCGCCCCTGCCTGACCTACGGGCACACCCAGCGAGCCGGCCTCGACGGAGAATCGCTGCGGGAGGCCGTGCGGACGGCGTACAAGGAGCGGCCGGCACCCCGGGCCACCGCACGGCAGCGTGCGCACGAGCGCGACGACCTCGCCGCCGCGCACCGCGCCCTGTACGCGGAGGCCCTGCGATGAGCCGGGGCCTGCGGGTGGCCCTCATCGCCTCCGCGCGCTTCCCCGTCAGCGAGCCCTTCGCCGGAGGCCTCGAAGCCCACACGTGGTGGCTCGCGCACAGCCTGCGCCGCCGGGGCCACCACGTGGAACTCTTCGCCGCGCCCGGCTCCGACCCCGCGCTGAGAGTGCGCGAACTGCCGGTGCGCACAGTGGAGTTGAGCGCCGCGGCCCGCAGCGACGCGAGCATGCCCAGCGCGGCGTGGATGGCGGAACACCACGCCTACCTGGGCCTGATGCTGGACCTGGCCCGTGACGGCGAGCACCGGTTCGACGTCGTCCACAACAACAGCCTGCACTACCTCCCCGTCGCGATGGCCGCGGCCCTGCGGGTGCCGGTGGTCACCACCCTCCACACCCCGCCCACGCCCTGGCTGGAGTCCGCGATCACGGCCCAGGAGCGCTGCCCGGTGACGTTCACGGCCGTCAGCCGGTTCACCGCCGGGGCCTGGCGGGCGACCGCGCCGCGCGCCCGCGTCGTGCGCAACGGCATCGACACCGACTTCTGGCGGCCGGGCCCCGGAGGCGGCGACCTGGTGTGGACCGGCCGCCTCGTCCCCGAGAAGGGGCCCCACCTGGCGCTCGAAGCCGCCCGCGCGGCCGGCCTGCCCCTGCGGATCGCGGGACCGATCGCGGACCGGGCCTATTTCGAGAAGCGGATCGAACCCCTGCTCGGCGAGGACGCGCGCTACGTCGGCCACCTCGACCGGCGGGAACTCGCCGAGCTGCTGGGTTCCGCGAGCGCCGCCCTGGTCACGCCCTGCTGGGACGAACCGTACGGACTGGTGGTCGCCGAGGCGCTGGCCTGCGGCACGCCGGTGTGCGGGTTCGACCGCGGCGCGCTGTCGGAGATCCTCACCCCGGACTGCGGCCTGCTGGCCCCGCCGGGGGACGTCGAAGCCCTGGCGCGGCTCATCCCGCGCGCCGTGCGGCTCGACCGCCGGGCCGCCCGCCGACGGGCGGAGCGGTTCTGCTCCCTCGCCCGCACCGCCGACGCCTACACGCGGCTCTACGAGGAGGTGGCGCGGTGATCGGCTACTACGTCCACCACCAGGGCCGCGGACACCTGCACCGCGCCGTCAGCATCGCCGCGCACGTCCGGGGACCGGTGACGATCCTGTCCTCCCTGCCCCGGCCGCCCGGCTGGACCGCCGGCTGGGTGGCCCTGCCGCCGGACGCCGCGGACACCCCCGTGGATCCCACGGCGCACGGCCGCCTGCACTGGGTTCCGGTCCGCCACCCTGGCCACCGGGAGCGCATGGGGATCATCGCGGACTGGATCGCGCGGGAGGACCCCGCGCTGTTCGTGAGCGACGTATCGGTGGAGGCCGCGACCCTGGCCCGGCTCATGGGCACGCCCGTCGTCGTCGCCGCCATGCGCGGCGACCGGGGCGACCAGGCGCACCGGCTCGCCTACGACCTGGCGGACGCCCTCCTCGCCCCCTGGCCCGCGTCGCTGCCCGAGCCCGGCTGGCCCGGCCACTGGCACGCCAAGACGCTGCACACCGGGAGCATCTCGCGCTACGACGGCCGCCCGCGCCCGGCTCCCCGGGGCGCCGCCGCGGACGGGCGCGGGGAAGTGGTGGTGATGCTGGGGGCCGGCGGGGACGACCTCACCGAGCGGCGGCTGGCCGAAGCGGTCCGCGCCGCTCCCGCGTGGCGGTGGACCGTCCTCGGTGGTGCCGGGGGCGAGTGGACCGACGACCCCTGGCCGGTGCTGTGCCGGGCGGACGTGGTAGTCACCCACGCCGGACAGAACGCCGTCGCCGAGTGCGCCGCCGCCCGGGCCCCGGCCGTCGTCATCCCGCAGCAGCGGCCCCACGGGGAGCAGCACGCCACCGCGCGGGCCCTGCGCGCGGCGGGCCTGGCGACCGTACGGGAGAGCTGGCCGCCCCCGCAGGCCTGGCCCGGCCTGCTGGCGGAGGCGGCGGCCCGGCCGGACCGCTGGGCCCGCTGGTCCCCCGGAGACGGGGCCCGCCGCGCGGGACGCCTGCTCACCGATCTGGCCCTGCGCACCGCCGAGGGGGCGCCGTGCGCACCGCGGTGATCACCCTCGCGGCGGGCCGGCACCCGCACCTGCTGCTCCAGCAGGACGGCCTCGACCGCGGCACGCGCCGCCCCGACCACTATGTGATCGTCTCCATGGCCGACCCCGCCATCGCGGACCTCGTCGCCCGCCGGCGCCCCGCCGCGGACGTCGTCACCGTGCCCCTGGCCGACGGGCGCCTCCCGCTGGCCGCCGCCCGCAACGCCGGAGCCGCGCGGGCCCTCGCGGCCGGGGCCGAGCTGCTGGTCTTCCTCGACGTGGACTGCGTCCCGGGCGCCACCCTCCTGGAGGGCTACGCGCGGGCGGCGCGCGACGGCGCGCTGCTCTGCGGCACGGTCGCCTACCTCCCGCCCCCGCCCCCGGACGGCTACCGGCTCGACGCCCTGGCCGCCATGGCGGTGCCGCACCCGGCCCGCCCGGCCCCCGCGGACGGCACGGTCGTGCGCGGGGGAGACCACCGGTTGTTCTGGTCGCTGTCGTTCGCCCTGACGGCGCGCACCTGGGAGCGCGTCGGGGGATTCTGCGAGGACTACACCGGATACGGCGCCGAGGACACCGACTTCGCCGCCACCGCGGCCCGCCGGGGCGTGGACCTCTGGTGGGTGGGCGGCGCCCCGGCCCACCACCAGTACCATCCGACGCGGCGCCCGCCCGTCCGGCACCTCGACGACATCCTGCGCAACGGCGCCCTCTACAAGCGGCGTTGGGGCAGCTGGCCCATGGAGGGGTGGCTGCGGGACTTCGAGGCGCTCGGCCTGGTGCGCCACCTCCCGGACACCGACACGTGGTGCGCCACCGGCCCGGGCGGCCGGGGCGACGGCAGCGCTCCGGCGTCGGCGTGTCCGGAACGGCAAACCGGGTACACGCCCGACATGGGAGACATGACCGAAGGGAGATGACCGACCATGACACGGGCCGCGCGGGAGAGGAACGACGCCCAGTGGCGCCATGACGGCACGCCGCGGGACCGCAGTGGCGAGGACACCGACCCGTGGTCGGACTTCGTCCGCGTCCAGGGCCAGATGAGATGGCTGCTCACACCCCCGGGCGCGGAGCGCCGGAGCGCGGGCGCCGAGGACGGCTGACCGCGTGCGCGCGTTCCGCGGGAGCGGGGCCCCGCGTTCACCCGGGGGCCACCCGGAGGCCGGCCGTCGGCAGTGGGGATTGTCGGCGCGGCATGGTCTGATGGAGACATGATCGAAGAGTTTCTGGCCCGTGACCTGTCCGATGTAGAGGAAGCCGTCCGCAAGGCCGCCGCGGTCGAGATCATGCCGAGGTTCCGGCAGCTCGCCGACCACGAGGTCGACCAGAAGAGCGGCCCGCACGACCTGGTGACCGTCGCCGACCGGCGCGCGGAGGAGTACCTGACCGCCGCCCTCACCCGGCTGCTCCCGGGCTCGGTGGTGGTCGGCGAGGAGGCCGTCCACGCGGATCCCACCGTGTACGGGGCGCTGCGCGGCGAAGCCCCCGTCTGGATCGTGGACCCGGTCGACGGGACCCGCCAGTTCGTCGCCGGCGAGCCGGGCTTCTGCACCCTGGTCGCGCTGGCCGTGCGCGGCGAGATCCTCGCGTCCTGGACCTTCGCACCCGTCCTGGAGGAGATCGCGACCGCGGTGCGCGGCCAGGGCGCCTTCGTCAACGGCGAGGCCATACGGGCCGGTTCGCCGGAACCGGGCGCCGAGCTGCGGATCGCCATGGCCCACCCGCTCTACACGAGCGAGGAGGACAAGCGGACCCTGGCCAGCCTGGAGGTGCCGGGCGTGGCGGCACGCCCGTGCGGTTCGGCGGGCCTGGAGTACCTGAAGGTGGCCCGCGGCGAGATGGACGGCCTGGCCTTCACCTGGCCCTCGGCCTGGGACCACGCGGCCGGACTGCTACTGGTCGCCGAGGCGGGCGGCGCGCAGAGCACCGTCGCGGGCGAGCCCTACCGGGTCGACCGGGACAACGCACTGCCGTTCGCGGTCGGCCGCGACGAGGCGACGGCGCTGCGGATCCGGGACCTGCTGCGCGGCGAGTAGGGCGCGCGCAGCCGCGGAGCGGGCGGGCAGCGGGGCCGCGGCGGCGCCATATCCTGGGGTCTCCAGGGGCAGTTCCGCTGCCGGACGAAGGAGTCGCATGGTGCCGTCGATTCTCGATGCGGTCGTCGTGGGAGCGGGTCCCAACGGGCTGACGGCCGCGGTCGAACTGGCCCGGCGCGGCCACTCCGTGGCCGTGTTCGAGGCCGCCGGGACGGTCGGCGGCGGGGCCAGGACCGAGGAGCTGACCCTCCCCGGCTTCCGGCACGACCCCTGCTCGGCCGTCCACCCGCTCGGCGCGGGCTCGCCCGTCTTCGCGACCATGCCGCTCGCGCGGTACGGGCTGGAGTGGCTGCACGCCCCGCTCCCGATGGCGCACCCCTTCGACGACGGCAGCGCCGCCGTGCTCTCGCGGTCGGTCGCCGAGACCGCCGCCTCCTTCGGCTCCCGGGACGCGGGCGCCTACCGCCGCCTCGTCGCGCCGTACCTCGCCAAGTGGGACACTCTGGCCCGGGACTTCATGTCCCTGCCGTCCACCGCGCTGCCGACCGACCCGCTCACCCTGGCCCGCTTCGGGCTCACCGGCCTGCCGCCGTCCACGTGGCTGATGCGGCGCTTCCGGGACGAGCGCGCGCGGGCCCTCTTCGCGGGCCTCGTCGCGCACGTGATCGCGCCGCTGGGCGGGATCGGGACGGGCGCGGTCGGGCTGGTCTTCGCCCTCGCCGCGCACGCGAACGGCTGGCCGCTGCCGCGCGGCGGCTCCCAGTCGATCTCCGACGCGCTCGCCGCCTACCTGCGCGACCTCGGCGGCGTCGTGCACACCGGCTACGAGGTCAAGCGGCTGGACGACCTGCCGCCGGCCCGTGCCTACGTCTTCGACACCTCGCCGACCGCGCTGGCCCGGATCGCCCGGCTGGGGCGGGCGTACGACGGGTACCGGTACGGCGCCGGAGTGTTCAAGCTGGACTACGCCCTGGACGGCCCCGTCCCCTGGACCGCCGAGGCGGCGCGCCGCGCGGGCACCGTCCAGGTCGGACCGCGCACCCGGGACATCGACGCCGCGCTGCAGCTCACCGCGAGCGGCCGGGCTCCCCGTACGCCGTTCCTCATCACCGCGCAGCCCAGCCTGGTCGACCCCGGCCGCGCTCCCGCGGGCAAGCACGTCTTCTGGGCCTACGGGCACGTTCCCGCGGGCTGGGACGGCGACCTCACCGACGCCGTCGAACGCCAACTGGAGCGCTTCGCGCCGGGCTTCCGCGACCTGGTCCTCGCCCGCGCCACCGCGGGGCCGCCGCAGTTCGCCGCCCGCAACCCCAACTACGTCGGCGGCGACATCGCCTGCGGCGCCGCCTCCGGCCTCCAGCTCCTGCTGCGGCCCAAGCTCACCCTGTCCCCGTACACCACGGCCCACCCGGCCGTGTTCCTGTGCTCCTCCGCGACTCCGCCCGGGCCGGGCGTGCACGGCATGTCCGGCCACAACGCGGCGAAGGCGGTCTGGCGCCACCTGCGAAAGGGCTCGTCCTGATGGTCCGCATCACCCTGGTCCGCGGGGACATCACGACCCAGCGCGTGGACGCCGTGGTCAACGCGGCGAACTCCTCCCTGCTGGGCGGTGGCGGGGTGGACGGTGCGATCCACCGGCGCGGGGGGCCGGAGATCCTCGCGGCCTGCCGGGCGCTGCGCGCCTCCCACTACGGCAAGGGCCTCGCGACGGGCCGCGCGGTCGCCACCACGGCGGGCCGGCTTCCGGCCGCGCACGTGATCCACACGGTGGGGCCGGTGTACTCCCGCGAGGAGGACCGCTCGGAGCTGCTGGCCTCGTGCTACCGGGAATCCCTGCGGGTGGCGGGGGAGTTGGGGGCGCGTACGGTCGCCTTCCCGGCGATCTCGACCGGGGTCTACGGGTGGCCGATGGACGACGGGGCGCGGATCGCGGTGGGGGCGGTGCAGGGTGCGGTGGCCGGGCCGGTGGAGGAGGTCCGCTTCGTCCTCTTCGACGCGGCCGCGTACGCCGCCTTCGAGGCCGCCGTGTCCACCGCCGCCTAGCCCGGCCCCTCCCTCTCGCCTGCGGCGCGGCCGGCGTGCCTCCGGCGGTGCCTCAATCGCCGGCGGGGCTGGGGGTGGCTGCGTTGGGCCCGCGGCCTGGTCCCGGCTTGAGGTGCGGCTGTGCCCCGGCCCTGCGGGTGGCTGATGTGCCTCCGGCGGCGCCTCAAACGCCGGCGGGGCTGGGTATGGCTGGCATTGGGCCCGCGGCTCGGTTCCGGCCGTACGGCGCGGCTCGTGTGCCTCCGGCGGCGCCTCAAACTCCGGCGGGGCTGGGTTTGGCTGCGGCTGGGCTGCGGCTTTTCCCCGGCCCAGGGGGAGAATTTCAGCCTGCCCGGCGTTTGAGGGCCCGCCGGAGGCACGGCGGGGGGAGGGCCCGACCCGTTCCTCGTTTTGCTCTGCCCGGGAACGCCGCGGGCCCCCGCCCCCCGGTGAGGGGAGCGGGGGCCCGCGGCAGACGGCCCGGCCGGGTCAGAGAACGTCGGCGGCGATGTTCGCCGCGACCCGCTCCAGCAGCGGCCCGGCATTGGCGATGCACTTCGCCGTGTCCGGCTCGATCTCCGTCAGGGGGTACGCGCGCCGGATCCCGGCGGCCTGGAGGGCCTCCTGGGTCAGCGCGAGCCGCCCGCACACCGCGACCACGTCCTTGCCCGCCGCGCGCGCGGCGGCCGCCACGCCCGCCGGGGCCTTGCCGTGCAGGGTCTGCTCGTCGAGGGAGCCCTCACCGGTGATCACCAGCGTGGCCCGCTCCAGCGCCGGGGCGAAGCCCAGCACCTCCAGCATCAGCTCGATGCCCGGCCGGAAGGCCGCACCCAGCAGCAGCGCGCCGTAGCCGATGCCGCCCGCGCCGCCCGCCCCGGGAGCCAGCGCGTACTGCGCCGCCTTCGGGCCGACCGACTTCTCCAGCACCACCGCGAAGTGCGCCAGCGCCGCGTCCAGGGTCGCCACGTCCTCGGGCGTCGCACCCTTCTGCGGCCCGTAGACGGCCGGCGCGCCCTTCGGCCCGGTCAGCGGATTGTCCACGTCGCTGGCGAGGACGAACTCCACCTCGGCGAAGCGCGGGTCGATCCCGGACAGGTCGGCCGAGGCCAGCGAGGCCAGGGCACCACCGCCCGGACCGACCGGTTCACCGTTCGCATCCAGGAACACCGCGCCCAGCGCGGCCAGCATGCCCGCGCCGCCGTCGGTGGTGGCGCTGCCGCCCACGCCGAAGACGATCGAGCGCGCGCCCGCGTCCAGGGCCGCCTTCAGGACCTCGCCCGAGCCGTACGTGGTCGACGTCAGCGGAGCGAAGACGCCCGCCGGCAGCAGCTGGAGGCCGGAGGCCTCCGCCATCTCGACCACGGCGGTGCCGTCGCGCAGCGCGAAAGCGGCCGTGACCTGGTCACCGAGCGGTCCGGTGACCCGTACCTCCCGGCGCTCGAACCCGGCCGCCACCGCCGCCGCGACCGTGCCGTCGCCGCCGTCCGCGACCGGGAGGGTCTCGATCTCCACGCCCGGTACGGCCGCGCGCAGGCCCGCCGTCACCCGCTCGGCGACCTGCACGGCCGTGAGCGAGCCCTTGAATTTGTCCGCGGCGATGAGCACGCGCGCGGTCTCAGTTACTGCTCCGTCCGTCACCTTGCTAATCCCTTGCTATCGAACAGTGCAGTCGCGCCGCCCTGAGCCTATCCGGAGGATTCTCCAAAGCCCATGGGTGGCCCGGGACACACCCCGCGCGCCCTGGTCGGCAATGGGTACATTCCCCCGCATAGTGGGGCCGCATGAGTACGGATTCACGGGAACGGTCACGCTCCGACACCCCCGCGGGAGGCCCCGCGGCCGCGCAGGACGACGCGCCCGACCGGATGCTCGTCGGCATCGGAGTGATCGCCGTACTGGCCGTGGTCGCCTGGGCGGCGCTCGGCAAGCACTCCTTCGACACGGCCTCCGCCGCCGCGCTGACCTGGGTGCTGAACAACTTCGCCTGGCTGTTCGTGATCGCCGCCGACGTCTTCCTGGTCATGTGCGTCGTCCTCGCGATCAGCCGCTTCGGCCGCATCCGGCTCGGAGCCGACGACAGCGAACCCGAGTTCACCAACCTCGCGTGGATCGCCATGATGTTCAGCGCGGGCATGGGCATCGGCCTGATGTTCTACGGCGTCGGCGAGCCGCTCACCCACTACCTGAGCCCGCCCCCGGCCAGCGGCGCCGCCCCCGGCACCGGCGGCGCCGCGCGCGCGGCCCTGGAGTACTCCTTCTTCCACTGGACCCTCACGCCCTGGGCCATCTACGGCATCGCCGGCCTCGCCCTCGCCTACGCGACCTTCCGCAAGGGCCGCGGCAACCGCCTCAGCTCCGCCTTCGTCCCGCTCATGGGCCGGGAGCGGGCCGACGGCTGGCCGGGCCGCGCCATCGACCTGCTCGCCGTCTTCGCGACCGTCTTCGGCACCGCGACCAGCCTCGGCCTCGGCGCCCTCCAGGTCGCCAAGGGCCTGAACATCACCACCGGCGCCGAGGACTCGACCACCCTCGAACTGATCATCATCGGCTCGCTGTCCGCCGCCTTCGTGCTCTCCGCCTTCTCCGGCCTGCACAAGGGGGTGAAGTGGCTCAGCACCGCCAACATCGTGCTGGCCGCCGTCCTGATGCTCTTCGTGTTCCTGCTCGGCCCCACCGTCTACGTCCTCGACGTCATCCCCGCCAGCGTCGGCGGCTACCTGCACCAGCTCCTCCCGATGGCCAGCCGCACCGGCGCCTTCACCGACAGCGCGTGGCTCGGCGCGTGGACGATCTTCTACTGGGCCTGGTGGCTCTCCTGGGCGCCCTTCGTCGGTACCTTCATCGCGCGGATCTCCCGCGGCCGCACCATCCGCGAGTTCCTCGTCGGCGTGCTGCTGGTGCCCAGCGGCGCGACCGTCATCTGGTTCTGCGTGATGGGCGGCACCGCGATCCGCCTGGACTCCACCGGCGCCGTCGACTTCGCCGCCGAGATCAAGGACGGCACCGAGGCCTCGCTCTTCGCGATGCTCGACGCCCTGCCGCTCGGCACGCTGACCTCGTACGTCGCCATGGCCCTGGTGATGACCTACTTCGTCACCAGCGCCGACTCCGCCTCGCTGGTGATGGGCTCGCTGACCAGCCGCGGCTCGCTGCACCCTCCCACCTGGCTGGTGGTCACCTGGGGCGTGCTGATGGCGGCCGTCGCCGCCGTGCTGCTCGTCGCGGGCGGCCTGAAGTCCCTCCAGACCGCGACCATCCTGGTGGCGCTGCCCTTCGTCCTCGTGATGCTCCTCGTCTGCTGGGCGCTGGTGAAGGAGCTGCGCGCCGACCCGGGGGCCGGGCCCGCCCGCGCCCACGCGCTGCACGGGGTGCGCGACGCGGTGCGGGCCATGGTCGGCGACGCCCTCACCGAGCAGGGTCCGGCCCGGCACCCCCGGCTGCGGCGCGTCGCGGAGTCCCGCGCCCGCGACCGCGGGGACGACGACGGCCCGGCCTGAGCGGCCCCGGGCCCGCGGCGCAGCCGCGGCGCGCCCGGAGCGGCTCGGTAGGCTGGCGCGGTGACCACCACTGAGGACTACGCCACCTACATCGCGAGCCTGCCCCGGGTGCTGGCCGGCGCGGCCGCCCTGTACCGGGACACCGCGGGCCGGGTGCTGCTCGTCGAACCGAACTACCGCGAGGGCTGGGCGCTGCCCGGCGGAACCATCGAGTCCGACCGGGGCGAGTCACCGCGCGCCGCCGCCCGCCGCGAGAGCGCCGAGGAGATCGGGCTCGACCTTCCGCTCGGCCGGCTGCTCGCGGTGGACTGGGTGCTCGGCTCCGCCCGCCCGCCGCTCGTCGCGTACGTCTACGACGGCGGCGTGCTGGACGCCAAGCAGCTGGCCAGGGTCACCCTCCAGGAGGAGGAGCTGACGTCCTGGCGGCTGGTGGAGCCGGCGGAACTGACCGCCTACCTGCCCGGCGCGCTGGGCCTGCGCACCGCGGAGGCCTACCGGGTCCTGCGGTCGGGCGAGGGCACCGCGGAGCTGGAGAACGGCCGCCGCCCGCAGTAGCGCCACGGGCCGCCGGCCCGGAAGGTGACCCGTGACACGATGCCTACATCGGACGGGACACAATAACCGGATGATCACGATGTACGCCTGGCCCAGCACCGCCGACGGGCCCGACGCCCTGCCCATGGTCCACTTCACCACCGAGGAGCAGGCAGGCGCGGATGTCACGCCCGAAGGCGTACCCGTCTGGCTGTTCGACACCGCGATACGCGACGGCGGCTGGGCCCACTTCACCGACTACGACGGCTGGGCGGCCCCCGCGCCCGGCTGGAGCGCCGCCTACCGCCGTGCCGACGACGTCCTGTTCGTCAGCGGCCCCGGCGCCTGCGAGGGCTGGTACCAGGGCAACCTGGGCGCCGCTGCCGAGTGGGTGGAGGCGGCCGCCGCCCAGCAGAGCGTGGTGCTCCTCGCGGCCCCCGTGCCGCACCCCTCGCTCTACGGGTACGCGGTCGAGGCCGGGGCCGCCTTCGCCCTCCTCGTCCCGCTGATGGTGGTCTAGAACAGGCCCTCCGCCGTGACCGTCCGGCCGGTCCGGCCGGACTCGAACTCCAGCAGCCGCACCTTGCGCTCCACCCCGCCGCCGTACCCGGTCATGCTCCCCGAGGCCCCGATCACCCGGTGGCACGGGACGATGATGCTGATCGGGTTCTTCCCGTTGGCCAGGCCCACCGCGCGCGAGGCGCTCGGCTTGCCCAGCCGGGCCGCCAGCTCGCCGTACGACCAGGTCTCGCCGTAGGGGATGCGCGTCAGCTGGTCCCAGACGCCGCGCTGGAAGTCGGTGCCCTCCAGGCGCAGCGGCAGGTCGAAAGCGGTCCGTTCCCCGGCGAAGTACGCGCTCAGCTGCGCCACCACGGCGGGGAAGGGCCCCTCCGCGGCCGCGACGCGGTCCCCGAAGGACTCCTCCGGTGGCCGGTGGCGCTGTCCGGTCATGTACAGGCCGCTGAGGACGCCGCCGGTGGCGACGAGGGTGAGCGGGCCGTACGGGCTGTCGACGACGGCGTGCTGCCTGCCGGTGCCGGTGGTGCCGGTGGTGCTGCTGTCCATGAGGGTGTCTCCTCGTGCGGTGCGTGCGGAGTATGCGGTGCGTGCGGTCGTACGCGTTCTGCGGCGCGGCCGGGTCAGCCCGGCAGGTGGTTGATCGGATGGTCGTCCGTCGCCCACAGGTACTGGACGGCGTACGCCCGCCAGGGCCGCCAGGCGGCCGCCCGGGCGGTCAGCGCGGCCGGCGTGGACGGCAGCCCGAGCCCCCGCGCGGCCCGCCGCACCCCGAGGTCGGAGGGCAGGAACGCGTCCGGGTCGCCCAGCGCCCGCATCGCGATCACCTCGGTGGTCCAGGGACCGAAACCGGGCAGCGCGCCGAGCCGGGCCCGCGCCGCCTCCCAGTCGCTGTCGATGTCCAGCGCCAGCGTCCCGTCGGCCAGGGCGCCGACCAGCGTGGTCAGGGTCGTGCGCCTGCTGCGGGGCAGGGCGAGCGCCTCGGGATCCAGCGCGGCCAGCGCCTCGGCGCAGGGGAAGAGGTGGGTGAGCCCGCCCGCCGGATCCGGATCGGTGACCGGCTCGCCGTACGCGCTCACCAGGCGGGCCGCGTGGGTGCGCGCCGCCGCCGTGGACACCTGCTGCCCGAGCACCGCCCGTACGGCGAACTCCGCCGCGTCGACGCTGCGCGGGACCCGGCGCCCGGGGGCCTTGTCCACCAGCGGCGCGAGCAGCGGGTCGCGGCGCAGCTGCTCGTCCACGGCCTCCGGGTCGGCGTCCAGGTCGAGCAGCCGGCGGCACCGGCTGATCGCGATCGTGAGGTCCCGCAGGTCGGTCAGGGCCAGCTGGCAGGCGATGTGGTCGGGCCGGGGGGCGAGGGCCACCACCCCGGTGCCGTAGGGCAGCCGCAGGGTGCGGCGGAACGCACCGTCGCGCCACTCCTCCACCCCGGGCACGGCGGTCGCCGCGAGGTGCCCGAAGAGGTTGTCGGGGGTGAGGGGGGCGCGGAAGGGCAGCCGCAGCGAGAGGGAGCCGGGGATCCGGGGCTGCGGGGCGCCCCGGTGGGTCCTGCGCGCCCGCTGCCGCAGCTCCCCGGGGGCGAGGGCGAAGACCTCGCGCACGGTGTCGTTGAAGGTGCGGATGGAGGAGAACCCGGCGGCGAAGGCGATGTCGCCCATCGGCAGCTCGGAGGTCTCCACCAGCAGCCGCGCGGTCTGCGCCCGCTGGGCCCGGGCCAGGGCCAGCGGACCGGCTCCCAGCTCCGCGTTCAGCTGCCGCTCTACCTGCCGCGTCGAGTAGCCCAGGCGCGCGGCCAGCCCGGGGACGCCCTCGCGGTCGACCACCCCGTCCTGGATGAGCCGCATGGCGCGGGCGACGGCGTCGGCGCGGGCGTTCCACTCGGGGGAGCCGGGGCTGGTGTCGGGGCGGCAGCGCTTACAGGCGCGGTAACCCGCCTGCTGGCAGGCCGCGGCACTGGGCAGGAAGCTCATGTTCGCCACCTTGGGCGGCACCGCCGGGCAGCTGGGACGGCAGTAGATCCCGGTCGTCCTGACCGCGGTGAAGAACCACCCGTCGAAGCGGGCGTCCTTCGACCGGACGGCCCGTACGCAGCGCTCGGTGTCGGTGTGCATGACTCAAGGATCGGACATCGGCGGGGGCTCGGCTGGCGGTTTTCCGACATGGACCTCGGGCGCACGCGAAGGGCCCCGGTCGCCTGGTCGGCGGCCGGGGCCCTTCGTACGGTTGCGTCGCGCCGAGCGCGCCGCCGGTTACGGCAGCTGGCCGGCCCGTGCCTCGCGCCGGTTGTGGCGGAAGGTGTTGGCCCGCCGCGTGGTCGCGAACAGCGGGATGGTCGCCGCGAGGGCGATCTGGAGCGCGCAGCCGGTCTGGAGCAGGAGCTGACCGCCCGGGGCGTCGAACGCCCAGGCCGCCAGCAGCCCCATCGCGCCGACGATCCAGCTGAGCATCGCCACCGCGAGGACGCCCCGGGGCTTCGGGTACTCGACCCGGCTCACCATCAGCCACGCCACCCCGATGATCGCCATCGTGGTCGGGATGAACGGCAGCTCCAGCAGCACGATCGAGACGACCGTCAGCGCGCCGAAGGGGCTCGGCATGCCCTGGAACATGCCGTCCTTCATCGTCACGCAGCTGAATCTCGCGAGTCTGAGGACGACGGCGAGCAGCACGACGATCGCGGCCAGCGCGGACACCCGCTGGTGCGCGTCGTCGGCGACCATGCCGTAGACGAGCACGAAGTACGCGGGAGCCAGCCCGAAGCTGATCAGGTCGGACAGGTTGTCCAGCTCCGCGCCCATGGGAGAGCTGCGCAGCTTGCGGGCCACCAGGCCGTCGCAGAGGTCGAAGACCGCGGCGAGCAGCATCAGTATCACGGCGGTCGCGGCGCTGTGGCGCGCCATGCCCGACTCGTCACTGCCGGTGAGGTGCGGGATGAGGATCCCGGTGGTGGTGAAGTACACCGCCATGAATCCGCACGTCGCGTTGCCGAGGGTGAGGGTGTCCGCTATCGACAGCCGCAGCGAGAGGGGCATCTCCTCGCCGTCGGTCTCCTCCTCGGCCTCGGGCACCCAGTCGGACCGGCCGGGGCCGGTCGTCGTGAGGTCCGCCCGGCTCGCCGGTGTTTCGGGATCAGTCACGGTCAATTCGAGTCACCCCCGCGGTGGTGGCCTGTCCGACCTCGACCGCGACCTCGACACCTTCGGGAAGGTAGATGTCGACGCGCGATCCGAAGCGGATCAGACCGATGCGCTCACCCTGCTCGACCTTCGTGCCGGCCGGCAGGTAGGGAACGATGCGACGGGCGACCGCTCCCGCGATCTGCACCATCTCGATGTCGCCGAGCTCGGTGTCGAAGTGCCACACCACGCGCTCGTTGTTCTCGCTCTCCTTGTTGAACGCCGGAACGAATCCACCGGGGATGTGCTCCACGGACGTCACCGTGCCCGCGAGGGGCGCCCGGTTGACATGGACGTTCAGCGGGCTCATGAAGATCGCGACCCGGGTGCGCCCGTCCTTCCACGGCATGATGCTCTGCACCACACCGTCGGCGGGCGAGATGACGCGGCCCTGGGCGATCTCTCGCTCGGGGTCGCGGAAGAACCACAGCATGCCCGCCGCCAGCGCAGTGGTGGGCACGGCGACGGCGGCCCAGCGGCCGGACTTGCGGGCCCGGCTGAGGCTGAGCGCAGCGGTGGCGACGGTCGGCAGAAGCCACGGCGATGCTCCGCGCGCGAGGCGTCCACCGAGGAGGCCGACGCGAGGTGCAGAGGTTTGGCTGTGGGGCATGGATGACCTTCGTAGCGGGTGATTGCCGCGCCGCAAACTGGGGGACGGGACGGCGGCTTTACTGGAATGCTATCGGTTGCACGCAACAACTGGGCAAGCCAGAAGCCGAGTCGGTGTCCGTCGGCCAGTGACTGGATGTGACCTTTTCGCCAAAATGATTCGGACATTTCGGGTCGAAAAGGTGTTTTCAGCCCTGGAGCCGGTACTCCTCGAGCAGGCGTCGCCCAATGATCATTTTCTGGATCTCGGCGGTACCTTCACCGATCAGCAGCATCGGAGCCTCCCGGTAGAGGCGCTCGATCTCGTACTCCTTCGAGAACCCGTAGCCGCCGTGGATGCGGAAGGCGTCCTCGACCACCTCCTTGCAGTACTCGGAGGCGAGGTACTTCGCCATCCCCGCTTCGAGGTCGTTTCGTTCCCCGGAGTCCTTTTTGCGTGCCGCATTGACCATCATCGCATGGGCGGCCTCGACCTTGGTAGCCATCTCGGCCAGCTTGAACTGGATGGCCTGGTGCTCGGCGATGGCCTTGCCGAAAGTGTGACGCTGCTGGGCATATGAGACACCCAACTCGAAGGCACGCTGAGCGACGCCACAGCCACGTGCCGCCACGTTGACACGGCCGACCTCGACCCCGTCCA
The DNA here is from genome assembly GCF_040611795.1 of Streptomyces sp. NPDC006529. Lineage (NCBI taxonomy): Bacteria > Bacillati > Actinomycetota > Actinomycetes > Kitasatosporales > Streptomycetaceae > Streptomyces > Streptomyces sp. NPDC006529. The sequence continues at coordinate 75,864 of NZ_JBEXPB010000004.1, forward strand.
TCATTTGGTAAAACCCTCGGCCGGTTGCCCCACCAAGGACCCGATTGGCCGGAATGCGCAGTCCGTCCATGATCATCTCGGTGGTGTCGACACCCTTGTAGCCCATCTTGTCGATCTTGCCCGGGATGGTCAGGCCGGGGCGCACCTCCCCGAAGCCGGCCTCCTTCTCGATCAGGAAGGTCGTCATCGACTTGTGCGGGGCGGTGCCCTCGGGGTGGCCTTCGTCACTGCGCACGAGGACGGCGACCAGCGTCGAGGTGCCGCCGTTCGTCAGCCACATCTTCTGGCCGTTCAGGACGTACTCGTCGCCGTCCCGCACCGCCTTCGACGTGATGGCCGACACGTCGGAGCCGAGCCCCGGCTCGGACATCGAGAACGCGCCGCGGATCTCGCCCGCCGCCATCCGCGGGAGGAAGTGGTCCTTCTGCTCCTGCGTACCGTGCTGCTTGATCATGTACGCCACGATGAAGTGGGTGTTGATGATGCCCGAGACGGACATCCAGCCCCGCGCGATCTCCTCCACGCACAGGGCGTAGGTGAGCAGGGACTCACCCAGGCCGCCGTACTCCTCCGGGATCATCAGACCGAAGAGGCCGAGTTCCTTGAGGCCGTCGACGATCTGCTGCGGGTACTCGTCGCGGTGCTCCAGCTGGGTGGCGACCGGGATGATCTCCTTGTCGACGAACTCCCGGACGGTTTTGAGGATCTCCCGCTGGACGTCGTTGAGGCCGGCGGTCTGGGCAAGTCGGGTCATGGTGCTACTTCCCCTGTTCCTTCAGCGTGGGGCGGCCGGGCTGCTCGCCGCCGCGCTCCTTGATGTACGTCTCGGTCGGGACCATCACCTTGCGCCGGAAGACGCAGACGAGGGTGCCGTCCTGCTTGTAGCCCTTGGTCTCGACGTAGACGATGCCGCGGTCGTTCTTCGACTTCGACGGCGTCTTGTCCAGGACGGTCGTCTCGCCGTAGATCGTGTCGCCGTGGAAGGTCGGTGCCACGTGCCGCAGCGACTCGATCTCCAGGTTGGCGATCGCCTTGCCCGAGACGTCCGGCACGGACATGCCCAGCAGCAGCGAGTAGATGTAGTTGCCGACGACCACGTTCTTGCCGAAGTCGGTGGTGTTCTCGGCGTAGTTGCTGTCCATGTGGAGCGGGTGGTGGTTCATGGTCAGCAGGCAGAAGAGGTGGTCGTCGTACTCGGTGACGGTCTTCCCGGGCCAGTGCTTGTAGACCGCGCCGATCTCGAACTCTTCGTAGGTGCGTCCGAACTGCATGGTCCTAGCCCTCCGGGATCTCGAACTTGGTGGTGCGCCGCATGCCCGCCGCGCGGCCCTTGCCCGAGATGACCAGGGCCATCTTGCGGCTGGCCTCGTCGATCATCTCGTCGCCGAGCATCGCGGAGCCCTTCTTGCCGCCGGCCTCCGAGGTGCACCAGTCGTACGCGTCGAGGATCAGCTCGGCGTGGTCGTAGTCCTCCTGCGAGGGGGAGAACACCTCGTTCGCCGCGTCGACCTGGCCGGGGTGCAGCACCCACTTGCCGTCGAAGCCCAGCGCCGCGGCGCGGCCGGCGACCTCGCGGTAGCCGTCCACGTTCTTGATCTGGAGGAAGGGGCCGTCGATCGCCTGGAGGTCGTGCATGCGGGCCGCCATCAGGATCCGCATCAGGATGTAGTGGTAGGCGTCCGCGCCGTAGCCGGGCGGCTGCATGCCCACGACCAGCGACTTCATGTTGATCGAGGCCATGAAGTCGGCCGGGCCGAAGATGATCGTCTCCAGCCGCGGCGAGGCGGCGGCGATCGCGTCGACGTTCACCAGGCCCTTGGCGTTCTCGATCTGCGCCTCGATGCCGATCTTGCCGACCTCGAAGCCCATGGTCTTCTCGATCTGCGTCAGCAGCAGGTCGAGGGCCACCACCTGCTGGGCGTCCTGGACCTTCGGCAGCATGATGCAGTCGAGGTTCTGGCCCGCGCCCTCGACGACCGTGATCACGTCGCGGTAGGTCCAGTGCGTGGTCCAGTCGTTGACGCGCACGACCCGGGTCTTGCCGGTCCAGTCGCCCTGGTTGAGGGCGTCCACGATGGTGTGGCGGGCGCCTTCCTTGGCGAGCGGGGCGCAGGCGTCCTCCAGGTCGAGGAAGACCTGGTCGGCGGGCAGGCCCTGGGCCTTCTCGAGGAAGCGCGGGTTGGAACCCGGCACCGCGAGGCAGGAGCGGCGCGGCCGCAGCCGGTCGACCGGGGAAGAGGGCGTGGTCATGCGGGGACCTCCGTGCTTGCGACGTTCTCTAGTGGGTGGAGCTTGTTCGCCTTGCGGATCTCGTCGACGATACGGCCGATGATCTCCGTGATGCCGAAGTCCTTGGGCGTGAACACGGCAGCGACACCGGCCGCCTTCAGGGTGACGGCATCGGCGTTCGGAATGATGCCTCCGACGATGACGGGGATGTCACCCGCCCCCGCCGCCCGCAGGCGTTCGAGGACGTCCGGGACCAGCGCGCAGTGCGAGCCGGACAGGATGGACAGCCCCACGCAGTGCACGTCCTCGGCCAGGGCGGCCGCGGAGATCTCCTCCGGGGTCAGCCGGATGCCCTGGTAGACCACCTCGAACCCGGCGTCGCGGGCCCGTACGGCGATCTGCTCGGCGCCGTTGGAGTGCCCGTCCAGGCCGGGCTTGCCGACCAGCAGCCGCAGCCGCCCGGCGCCCAGGTCCTCGGCCGTACGGGCCACCTTGGCGCGGACCTCGGCCATCGGCGTGCCGGGCTCGGCCGTGACCGCCACCGGCGCCGAGGAGACCCCGGTCGGTGCGCGGAACTCGCCGAACACCTCGCGCAGGGCCGTCGCCCACTCGCCGGTGGTGACACCGGCGCGGGCGCACTCCAGGGTGGCCTCCATCAGGTTCTCGGTGCCGGCCGCCGCCTCCTTCAGGCGCTCCAGCGCCTGCCGGGTGGTGGGGAAGACGAAGGGGTCGCCCTCGCCCTGCCGGTCCGAGGACTCCTCCCGCTCGGCGCGCCAGCGGACGATGCGCTCGACGGTCAGCGCCTCCACGGCTCCGTCCACCGTCATGATCGCGCCGTCCAGATCGGCGGTCAGCGGGTTCGGCTCGGTCTGCTGGAAGCAGTTGACGCCGACGATCTTGTCCTCGCCGTCCTCGATCCGGGCCCGCCGCTCGGCGTGCGAGGAGACCAGCTGCGACTTCAGGTAGCCGGACTCGACGGCGGCCATCGCCCCGCCCATCTCCTGGATCCGCGCGATCTCCGCCATGCACTCGGTGACCAGCGAGTCCACCTTGGCCTCGATGACGTGCGAGCCCGCGAAGATGTCCTCGTACTCCAGCAGGTCGCTCTCCAGCGCCAGCACCTGCTGGATGCGCAGCGACCACTGCTGGTCCCACGGCCGGGGCAGGCCCAGCGCCTCGTTCCAGGCCGGCAGCTGCACGGCGCGGGCCCGGGCGTCCTTGGAGAGGGTGACCGCCAGCATCTCCAGCACGATCCGCTGGACGTTGTTCTCCGGCTGCGCCTCGGTCAGCCCCAGCGAGTTGACCTGGACGCCGTACCGGAAGCGCCGCTGCTTCTCGTTCTCGATGCCGTAGCGCTCCAGGGTGATCCGGTCCCAGATCCGGCCGAAGGCGCGCATCTTGCACATCTCCTCGATGAAGCGGACGCCCGCGTTCACGAAGAAGGAGATCCGGGCGACGACCTCGCCGAAGCGCTCCTCGGGCACCTGGCCCGAGTCGCGCACCGAGTCGAGGACGGCGATCGCGGTGGACATCGCGTACGAGATCTCCTGGACCGGGGTGGCCCCGGCCTCCTGGAGGTGGTACGAGCAGATGTTGATCGGGTTCCACTTCGGGATGTGGTTCACCGTGTACGCGATCATGTCCGTCGTCAGGCGGAGCGAGGGCCCGGGCGGGAAGACGTGCGTCCCGCGCGAGAGGTACTCCTTGACGATGTCGTTCTGGGTGGTGCCCTGGAGCTGCGCGATGTCCGCGCCCTGCTCCTCGGCGGCCACCTGGTAGAGCGCCAGCAGCCACATGGCGGTGGCGTTGATCGTCATCGAGGTGTTCATCTGCTCCAGGGGGATGTCCTGGAACAGCCGCCGCATGTCGCCCAGATGGGAGACCGGGACCCCGACCCGGCCGACCTCGCCGCGGGCGAGGACGTGGTCGGGGTCGTAGCCGGTCTGCGTCGGCAGGTCGAACGCGACCGACAGGCCGGTCTGGCCCTTGGCGAGGTTGCGGCGGTACAGCTCGTTGGACGCCTCGGCCGTGGAGTGGCCGGCGTACGTCCGCATGAGCCACGGACGGTCTTTCTGGCGCTCTGTCATCTCAGGCTGTCCCTTTGGCCCTTGAACGATCTCGGACGGATCAGACGGATCGGACGAAGGATCAGATGTCGCGGAAGCGGTTGATCGCTTCGAGGTGCGTCGCCCGCATCTCGTGGTCGCGCACGCCCAGGCCCTCCTCGGGGGCCAGCGCGAGGACGCCGACCTTGCCCTGGTGGAGGTTGCGGTGGACGTCGTAGGCGGCCTGGCCGGTGTCCTCCAGGGAGTACACCTTCGAGAGGGTGGGGTGGATCTTGCCCTTCGAGATCAGGCGGTTGGCCTCCCACGCCTCGCGGTAGTTCGCGAAGTGCGAGCCGATGATGCGCTTGAGCGACATCCACAGGTAGCGGTTGTCGTACTCGTGCATGTAGCCCGAGGTCGACGCGCAGGTGGTGATGGTGCCGCCCTTGCGGGTGACGTAGACGCTCGCGCCGAAGGTCTCGCGGCCGGGGTGCTCGAAGACGATGTCGATGTCCTCGCCGCCGGTCAGCTCGCGGATGCGCTTGCCGAAGCGCTTCCACTCCTTGGGGTCCTGGGTGTGCTCGTCCTTCCAGAACTTGTAGCCCTCGGCGTTGCGGTCGATGACCGCGGTCGCGCCCATCGCGCGGCAGATGTCGGCCTTCTCCGGGCTGGAGACCACGCAGATGGGGTTGGCGCCGCCGGCCAGGGCGAACTGCGTGGCGTAGGAGCCGAGGCCGCCGCTCGCGCCCCAGATCAGGACGTTGTCGCCCTGCTTCATGCCGGCGCCGTTGCGGGAGACCAGCTGGCGGTAGGCGGTGGAGTTGACCAGACCGGGGGAGGCGGCCTCCTCCCAGCTGAGGTGGCCGGGCTTGGGCATCAGCTGGTTGGACTTGACCAGGGCGATCTCCGCCAGGCCGCCGAAGTTGGTCTCGAAGCCCCAGATGCGCTGCTCGGGGTCGAGCATCGTGTCGTTGTGGCCGTCCGAGGACTCCAGCTCGACCGAGAGGCAGTGCGCGACGACCTCGTCGCCCGGCTTCCAGGCGTTCACGCCGGGGCCGGTGCGCAGGACCACGCCCGCCAGGTCGGAACCGATGACGTGGTACGGCAGGTCGTGCCGCTTGGTCAGCTCCGAGAGGCGCCCGTAGCGCTCCAGGAAGCTGAAGGTGGACACGGGCTCGAAGATCGAGGTCCACACGGAGTTGTAGTTGACCGAGGAGGCCATGACGGCCACCAGGGCTTCGCCCGGGCCGAGTTCGGGCACGGGGACCTGGTCCAGGTGCAGCGACTTGCGCGGGTCCTTCTCGCGGGTGGTGAGCCCCGCGAACATCTCTGCCTCGTCCTTGTGCACGGTGATCGCGCGGTAGGACTCGGGCAGCGGCAGGGCCGCGAAGTCGGCGGCCGTCGCGGCCTGCGACTGGATCGCGTCGAGGATGTCCTTCACGGTGGTGCCTCCGGCTGAGCGTTGAGGGAAACGCTGAGGGTTTTGTCGAAGGTGGAGCAAGGGCGAGGGGGTGGAGCTGGGGGTGGAGCGGTGGCGCTGAGGGTGGAGCTGTGGTGCTGAGTGGCGCTGTTCGAGGTGTGCCGTCGGTCCGGCGGGGTGGTGCGTGGCCACGCGCGGGTGGCGCGGAGGGTGCCTGTGACGCAGGCGTCCGGGGCGCGCTCCGTGCCGTGGTGGGCGTGGATCGCGGGGACATCCGGACGAGATTCAACGTATGGCACCCCGTGTCACTCGGCAAGGCACTGCGTGCCAAAAACTTCTCTCATTTGCCGATTGACCTGCGCAGATGAGCGATGATCGATCAGAGTTACCGGCGAGTAGGGACAAGCTGGACAGAAAGAAAGGGCCGCCCCCGGAACGGGAGCGGCCCTTGTGACGGATGTCGCTATCTGTTGCGCAGCGCCTCTTCGATCGTCCGCATGACCTCGTCGAGCGGCGCGTCCGTACGGGCCACCGCGACCAGTACCTCGCCCTCGGTGCGGACCGCTGCGGGAGCCTGCGCCCCGGCCTGCGAGCGCCCCGCGCCGATCCCCGAACCGAAGGTCTTGCGCACGATCGAGAAGGCGTGGTCCAGCTGCCCCTCGACGTCGCCCTGGCCGCCGGCCCGCAGCCAGCGCCGCAGCACGTGGTTGTGGGCGGTGACCACCGCGGAGGCGGCCACCTCGGCGAGCAGCGGATCGTCGTTGCCGGCGTGGTGGTCCTGCTCGTCGAAGTGGGCCAGCAGGTAGCGGGTGAAGAGCCGCTCGTAGCGGGCCACCGAGGCGATCTCGCGCTCGCGCAGCGCCGGCACCTCACGGGTCAGCCGGTAGCGCTCCACCGACACCGCCGGGGAGGCGGCGTACATCTTCATGACTTCCTTGATCCCGCGGCACACCGTGTCGAGCGGGTGCTCGTGCGCGGGGGCCACGTCCAGCACCGCCTCGGCCCGGGTCAGGGTGTCGTCGTGGTCCGGGAAGATCGCCTCTTCCTTCGAGCGGAAGTGGCGGAAGAAGGTCCGCCGCGCGACGCCCGCGGTCGCGGCGATCTCGTCGACCGTCGTCGCCTCGTACCCCTTGGTCGCGAACAGCTCCATGGCCGCGGCGGCCAGCTCGCGGCGCATCTTCAGGCGCTGGGCGGCCGCCCGGGTACCCGCGGCGCTCTCCGGGGCGTCGGAGGCCGAGGCGGCGCGGGGCGAGGTCTTGGCGGGCTGGGACATAGACCGAAAGTACTTCATGCGCGCGGGCGAGCGTGCCTGTGGGGCCCGCGACGGGGATGGATGCGGGGGAGGGCCCGCACTGGGCTCGGTGGGTGTGTCCCGCCGTGAGGGTCCGGCAGTCCCGAGCAGCCCTCCCCACGCATCCGGCTCGGATGCCCGCCGGCCGGGCCGTGGCTCACCGGCGGGGGTGCTCACCGGCTTACCGGCGGGCGTACTCACGGAAACCGCGGCCGGTCTTGCGGCCGAGGCAGCCCGCCGCCACCAGGTGCTCCAGCAGCGGGGACGGGGCCAGGCCCGGGTCCCGGAACTCCTTGTGGAGGACCTTCTCGATCGCCAGCGAGACGTCGAGGCCGACCACGTCGAGCAGTTCGAAGGGACCCATCGGGTACCCGCCGCCCAGCTTCATCGCGGCGTCGATCTCGTCCAGGCTCGCGTAGTGCTGCTCGACCATCTTGATCGCGTTGTTCAGGTACGGGAACAGCAGCGCGTTCACGATGAACCCCGCCCGGTCCCCGCAGTCCACCGGGTGCTTGCGCACCTTCGCGCAGATCCCGCGGACGGTCGCGTGCACGTCGTCGGCGGTCAGCACGGTCCGGACCACCTCGACGAGCTTCATCGCGGGCGCCGGGTTGAAGAAGTGCATGCCGATCACGTCCTGCGGCCGCGAGGTCGCGCGGGCGATCGCGATCACCGGCAGGGAGGAAGTGGTCGTCGCGAGCACCGCTCCCGGGCGGCACACCTTGTCCAGGGCCGCGAACAGCTCCTGCTTGACGGCCAGGTCCTCCGCGACCGCCTCGACGGCCAGGTCCACCTCGGCGAAGGCCTCCAGGGACCCGGCCGGGGAGATCCGGTCCAGGGTCCGGGCGGCGGCCTCCGCCGTCAGCCGGCCCTTGTCGACCGCGCGGGTGAGGGACTTGCCGATCGCGGCCTTGGCCGCCTCCGCCTTGTCCTGGCTGCGCGCCGCCAGCACCACCGAGTAGCCCGCCTGCGCGAAGACCTGCGCGATGCCACTGGCCATCGTGCCGGAACCGGCCACGCCGACCGTGGAGACGGGACGGCTGGAGGCGATCACCGCCCCGTCCAGCGGGGTCTGCAGGTCGCGCACGATGACCGGGCTGCCCTGGGCCTCGTACGTGTAGAAACCGCGCCCGGACTTGCGGCCGGTCAGCCCGGCTTCCGCGAGGTGGCCGAGGATCGGCGCCGGAGCGTGCAGGCGGTCGCCGGAGGAGGCGTACATGGCCTCCAGGACGGTCCGGGCGGTGTCGACCCCGATCAGGTCGAGCAGCGCCAGCGGGCCCATCGGCAGGCCGCAGCCCAGCTTCATGGCCGCGTCGATGTCCTCGCGGGAGGCGTACTTCGCCTCGTACATGGCGGCGGCCTGGTTCAGGTAGCCGAAGAGCAGTCCGTCCGCGACGAAACCGGGCCGGTCGCCGGCCGACACGGGCTCCTTGCCCAGCTCGCGGGCCAGCGCCGTGACCGCCTCGACGGCCGCCGGTGCGGTGAGCACGCAGGAGACGATCTCGACGAGCTTCATCGCCGGGGCCGGGTTGAAGAAGTGCAGGCCCAGCACCCGCTCGGGGCGCAGCGACTCGGCGGCGAGCCGGGTCACCGACAGCGCGTTCGTGCCGGTGGCGAGGATGGCGTCGGGGCGCACGACCCGGTCCAGCGCGGCGAAGACCTGCTGCTTCAGCTCGTAGGACTCCGGGACGACCTCGATGACGAGATCGGCGTCCGCGGCCGCGGACAGCTCGCCGAAGGTGCGGAAGCGGGACAGGACGGCGTCGCGCTCCTGCTCGGTGAGCTGCTCGCGGGTCACCGAGCGGGCGGTGGCGGCGGCCAGCGCGGCGGTGGCCCGCCGGGCGGCGCTCTCGTCGATGTCGATGCCGATGACCTCACGGCCGGCCCGGGCGAGGACCTCGGCGATGCCGGTGCCCATGGTGCCGAGGCCGACGACGGCGATCGTCTGCGGGGAGGAGCCGCAGGAGGGCGGGGTGGGCTGACTGGACTGACGGTCCATCGCGGGACTCCAGTGAGAGTGACGACTGAGGGGAGGGCGCGCGTCGAAGGCGCGCCGGATGCCGTGCGGGGCGTGCGGCCGGTACGGGCCGGGGGCCCGGGCGGGCGGATGCCGTGCAGGGCGGTGCCGTGCGGGGCGGAGAGCGGCGGACCCTGTCCCGGGGCCGCGCCGTACGAAACATCGGTACCCGAGTGATCGGGACACCGGACCGACGGACACGGGGGCGGCTGCGTCACCAGGCCGCCCTCGTTCGTGTTGAGAAGGACAGTAACCCGTCGGTAACCGGTTGGCCAGAGCACGGGAGATGTGACGTACGCCTCTCACCCCCGCTCCCGCCGCCCTAGGGTGGGCGGGTGAACGTGCTGGAGCGGCTACGGGCAGAGGCGGATCAAGCGCCGGAGTACGAGGCGCTGTTGACGGCGCGGCCGGACGCGCTCGCGGCTTCGCTGACGGCGGCGGGCCGCCCGCTGTGGGCCCGCGAACTGGCGGCGTACCGGCTCGGGCTGGCCGGTGACCGGCGCGCCTTCGAGTCCCTGGTGCTGCTGCTCAACCACCGGGACCCGCCCCGCTGCGAGGCCGCCGCGCAGGCCCTCGCCGTACTGAACGACCCCCGGACCGCCCGGGCGGCGGCGGCGCTGGCCACCAACGAGCTGCGCACGGCCTACGCCCTGCACCCCGTCCGGCTCCTGGTCGCCCTGCGCGCCCCGGAATCGGTCCCCACCCTGATCGCCACCCTGGGCCGGCTGCTGGGTCCGCACGATCCGTACGGGCGGGTGGCGCTCGCCTGCGTGGAGGGGCTGGGCGCGCTCGGCGACCCGCGGGCCCGGGAGGTGCTGACCCGGGCCCAGTCGCTCCCGCGGCTCGCGGTGGCGGCGACGAAGGCGCTGCGGGAGCTGGACGCTCACTAGGACTGCGGCCCCGGCGCCCGGCGGGGTTCAGCCGCGGAAGCCCAGCATCCCGTGCAGGGCCGCGCCGCCCGCCGTCGGCGGCACCGCGCGGGTGGCCGCGGCCGGCGCGGGGTCGGGGCGGGCGGCGCAGGTCGCGTCGGCCGCCGCGCCCGTGGCCAGGTACGCCGCCAGCTTCTCGTCCAGGCACGTGTTGCCGCTGAGCGCGACGCCGTGGTTGCCGCCGCCCTCCTCGACGACCAGCGCCGAGTTCTTGAGCTTCTCGTGCATGCTCCTCCCGCCCTCGAACGGGGTCGCCGCGTCCAGGGTGGCCTGGAAGAGCAGCGCGGGCGGCAGCGCCGCGTTCGTGACGTCCGGCGCGTCGAGCGGCTCAGTGGGCCAGAACGCGCACGGCGCGTTGTACCAGGCGTTGTTCCAGGTCATGAAGGGCGCCTCGGCGTGCGTGCGCCACATGTCGGCGCGCCAGCGGTTCCAGTCCTTCGGCCAGGCCGAGTCCCGGCACTGCACCGCCGTGTAGACGCTGTAGCTGTTGCCCGCCGAGGGCTCCACCGCCCCGAACCGCTCGTAGGCGGCCACCAGCGGCTTGGTCTCGCCGCGCGCCGCGTAGGCGGCGAAGGCCTCCGCCAGGCCGGGCCAGTAGCCGTTGTAGTAGCCGCCCGGCATGAAGGTGTCCTCCAGCTCGGCCGCGCCCACCTTGCCGCCCGCCGGGGCGGTGCGCAGGTCCGCGCGCATGGCGTACCAGCGGGCTTCGACCGCCGCCGGGTCGGTGCCCAGGTGGTAGGTGGCGTCGTGGCGGGCCACCCAGGCCAGGAACGCCTTGTGGCGCGCGTCGAAGGCGCGGTCCTGGGCGAGGTTGTCGCCGTACCAGACGCCGCCCGGGTCGACGACGGAGTCGAGCACCAGCCGGTGCACGCGCTCGGGGTGCAGCTTCGCGTAGACGGCGCCCAGGTAGGTGCCGTAGGAGTAGCCGAAGTAGCTGATCCGCGGCGCCCCGAGGGCCGTGCGCAGCACCTCGATGTCGCGGGCGGCGGAGACGGTGCCGATGTACGGCAGCACGTCCGCGTGCCGGGCCTGGCAGGACGCGGCGAAGGACTTCACCCGGTCCAGGTTCGCCCGCTCCACCTCCGGGTCCAGCGGCACCGAGTCCGGGCGTACGGGCTTGAAGTGGTCCACGCCGCAGTCCAGGGCGGGCTCGCTCTTGCCGACGCCGCGCGGGTCGAAGCCGATGACGTCGTACTGCGCGGCCACCGCCTTGGGGAGCGCGGAGGCGACGTACCCGGCCAGGGCGCGGCCGCTGCCGCCGGGGCCGCCGGGGTTGACGAGCAGCGGGCCCTGGGAGGTCCTGGCGGTGTGCGGGACCCGGGTCAGGGCCAGCGAGATCTGCCGCCCGCCGGGACGCGCGTGGTCCAGCGGGACGGAGAGGGAGGCGCACTGCAGGGTGGGGTAGCGGGCCGTCTTGCAGTCGGTCCAGCGCAGCGCGGGACCGGCGGGGGCGGCGGCCGTGACCGGGGTGGCCAGGGCGGTGGCGACCGTGGCGACGGACAGCAGCACCGCGGCGCGCTTCTTCAAGGGGCGGATCATGGGGCCTCCCAGCCGAGGGTTCTGGCGGGAATCGTCCCGGAAGCGGTGCGCGGAAGCCGGGATTGTGCGGCGCGTTGGCCCGATCTGATGACGCCTCGGCGCCGGCGCCGGCCGCAGATGGAGTACCGGGGGCGGACCGCGGGCGGTCCCGGGACGGATTTGGGCGGCCGACCCGGAGGTGATTGGCTTGCGCGGGACGACGGAACACAACTGCTGGAGGAACAGCTATGGCGCAGGTCGAGGCCACCACGGAGCGGATCATCGCGGCTGACGCGGAGACCGTGTTCGACGCGCTGGCGGACTACAGCGGTACCCGGGGCAAGCTGCTCCCCGAGCACTTCAGCGAGTACGAGGTGCGCGAGGGCGGCGACGGCGAGGGCACCCTGGTCCACTGGAAGCTCCAGGCCACCAGCAAGCGCGTGCGCGACTGCCTGCTGGAGGTCACCGAACCCACCGACGGGCAGCTCGTGGAGAAGGACCGCAACTCCTCCATGGTGACCACCTGGACCGTGACCCCGGCCGGTGAGGGCCGGTCCAAGGCCGTGGTCTCCACCGTGTGGAACGGTGCGGGCGGCATCGGCGGCTTCTTCGAGCGCACCTTCGCACCCAAGGGCCTGGGCCGCATCTACGACGCCGTGCTGGCGAACCTGGCCACCGAGGTCGAAAAGGCCTGACCTCTCCCGACGCGGACCGGTGGGCGCGCCCTCGGCGGCTCACCGGTTCGAGTGGACGTCCCGCCCCGGCGCCCCGGCGCGCCGCGGGCCCGGCGCGGGCGGGGGCCGCGGATAGGCTGGGGCACCTGTGCCGTGACCGACCGCCCGGGGGCCCCGATGAAGATCCTCGTCTCCGCGGACATGGAGGGCGCCACCGGCGTCACCTGGCCCGCCGACGTGCTGCCCGGCACCCCCCAGTGGGAACGCTGCCGGGCGCTGTTCACCTCCGACGTGAACGCGGCGGCCCTCGGCTTCTTCGACGGCGGCGCCGACGAGGTGCTCGTCAACGAAGCCCACTGGACCATGCGCAACCTGCTGCTGGAACGGCTCGACGAGCGCGTGCAGATGCTCACCGGCCGGCACAAGGCCCTCTCCATGGTGGAGGGCGTCCAGCACGGGGACGTCGACGGGATCGCCTTCGTCGGCTACCACACGGGCGCGGGCGAGCAGGGCGTCCTCGCCCACACCTACCTCGCCAACTCCATCACCGGGGTCTGGGTGAACGGCGTCCGCGCGAGCGAGGGGCGGCTCAACTCCCTCGTCGTCGCCGAGTACGGCGTCCCCGTGGTCCTGGTCACCGGCGACGACCTGACGTGTGCGGACGCCGCCGGTTACGCGCCGCTCGCCCGGACCGTGGCCGTGAAGGACCACGTCTCGCGCTACGCCGCGGTGTGCCGCACCCCCGCCCGGACCGCCGCCGACATCCGCGCCGCCGCGAAGGCGGCCACCGCGCTCGCCGTGCGCCACGCACCGGCGGCCGACGGCCCCTTCACGGTCGAGGTGGAGTTCGACGCCGAGCACCTGGCGATGGCGGCGACCGTCGTGCCGGGGGTCGAGCGGAGCGGGGAGCGCAGGGTCGCCTACACCAGCGGGGCGATGTTCGAGGGGATCCGGACCTTCAAGGCGGTCACGACGATCGTCTCCGCGGCGGTGGAGGAGCAGTATGGGTGACATGGAACAGGTTCTTGACGCGACGGAAGCGACGGACGCCACGGGCGCCACGGCCGCGGCGGATGCGACGCGGGGGCCGGGCGCGGCCGTCGACCGACGGGCGCTCGACGAGGTCGTCGAGTTCACCTCCGGTCTCATCCGCATCGACACCACCAACCGGGGCGGCGGCGACTGCCGGGAACGCCCCGCCGCCGAGTACGCCGCCGAGCGCCTCGCGGACGCCGGGCTGGAGCCCGTCCTGCTGGAGCGGACCCCGGGCCGCACCAACGTGGTCGCCAGGATCGCGGGCACCGACCCGGGAGCCGACGCGCTCCTCGTCCACGGCCACCTGGACGTGGTGCCCGCCGAGGCCGCCGACTGGAGCGTGGACCCCTTCTCGGGCGAGGTCCGCGACGGGGTGGTCTGGGGCCGCGGGGCCGTCGACATGAAGAACATGGACGCGATGGTCCTCGCCGTCGTACGGGCCTGGGCCCGGGCGGGCGTCAGGCCGCGGCGCGACATCGTGATCGCCTTCACCGCCGACGAGGAGGACAGCGCCGTCGACGGCTCCGACTTCCTCGCCCGGCAGCACGCGGACCTCTTCGAGGGCTGTACGGAAGGACTCAGTGAATCCGGGGCCTTCACCGTCCACACCGGACCCGGCAGCGCCGTCTATCCCGTCGCGGCCGGCGAACGCGGCACCGCCTGGCTCACCTTGACCGCGCACGGAATCGCCGGACACGGCTCGAAGCCGAACAAGGCCAATGCGGTGACCCGGCTCGCCGCCGCCGTCGCCCGGATCGGCGAGCACGAATGGCCGGTGCGGATCACCGACACCGTCGCCGCGTGCCTGACCGAACTCGCCGCGCTCCAGGGCCTGTCGGTGGATCCCAGAGCCCCCGGCTTCGACCTCGACGCGGTGCTGGATCGGCTCGGACCCGCCGCGATGCTCGTCGAGGGGACCGTCCGCAACAGCGCCAACCCCACGATGCTGGGCGCGGGTTACAAGCTGAACGTCATCCCGGGGCGCGCCACGGCCCACATCGACGGCCGGATGGTGCCCGGCGGCGAGGCGGAGTTCCGCGCCACCCTGGACGCGCTGACCGGCCCGCACGTCGACTGGGAGTTCCACCACCGCGAGGTGGCCCTCGAAGCACCGGTCCACGGACGGACCTTCGAGATCCTGCGGGAGGCCGTCGAGCACTTCGACCCCGAAGGCCGCGTGGTGCCCTTCTGCATGGCCGGCGGCACCGATGCCAAGCAGTTCTCCCGCCTCGGCATCACCGGTTACGGCTACTCCCCGCTCAAGCTGCCGCCCGGCTTCGACTACTGGTCGCTCTTCCACGGCGTGGACGAGCGGGTGCCCGTCGACGCCCTGCACTTCGGGGTCAAGGTCCTCGACCGCGCGCTGCGGACCCTGTGATGGCCTCCGCCGCACCCGCGGGCGCCGGGGTCCCCGCCGTGCCGACCGCTCCCTACGGCAGCTGGCCCTCGCCCATCGACGCGGCGCTCGCCGCCGCCCACGACGGGCGGCCCGAGTACGTGGGCACGGTCGGCGCCGAGGTGTGGTGGACCGAGCCCCGCCCGGACGAGGGCGGCCGCCGCACCCTGGTCCGGCGCCCCGCCGACGCGGGCCCCGCCGCCTCGGTGCTGCCCGCGCCGTGGAACGTGCGCAGCCGGTTCACCGAATACGGCGGCCGCCCCTGGGCGGGCGCCGAACGGCCGGACGCAATCGGGCCGTTGCTGGTCTTCGTCCACTTCGCCGACCAGCGGCTGTACGCGTACGAGCCGGACGCGCCCGGCGCCGCTCCCCGCCCGCTGACCCCCCTCGGCCCCACCGGCGGCGGGCTGCGCTGGGTGGACCCGGTGCTGCGCGACGACGCCGTGTGGTGCGTGATGGAGGAGTTCACCGGCCCCGCGCCGAGCGACGTGCGCCGCGTCCTGGCCGCCGTACCGCTGGACGGATCCGCCGCGCAGGACCGCTCCGCCGTGCGCGAACTCACCGATGACCGGCACCGGTTCGCCACCGGCCCGCGCCTGTCCCCGGACGGGCGGCGGGCCGCGTGGCTGGTCTGGGACCATCCGCGGATGCCCTGGGACGGGACCGAGCTGCTGCTGGCCGAGGTCACCGCCGACGGCGGCCTCGCCGGGATCCGCACCGTGCTCGGCGGACCCGCCGAAGCGGTCGCGCAGACCGCGTGGGCGGCCGACGGGAGCCTGCTGGCGGTCAGCGACCGGAGCGGCTGGTGGAACCCCTACCGGGTCGACCCCGGCGGCGGCCCGCCCGTCAACCTGTGCCCTAGGGAAGAGGAGTTCGGCGGCCCGCTCTGGAAGCCGGGCCTCGAATGGATGGCGCCCCTGGCCGAAGGGCCCGTGGCCGTCCTGCACGGCCAGGGATCCTCGGTGCTGGCCGTCCTGGACCCGGAGAGCGGCGACCTGGTGGACGCGGCCGGTCCCTGGACCGCCTGGCAGCCCACCCTCGCCGCGCACGGAACCCGCGTCTACGGCGTCGCGGCCAGCCCGCGCAGCGCCTACGAGGTGGTCGAGCTGGACACGGCGAGCGGCCACGCCCTGCCCGTCGCCACCGACGGCGGCGGCCGCCGCCGCGGCCCCGTGGACCCGGCCTACTACCCCGAACCGCTGAGCAGGACCTTCCTGGGCCCCGACGACCAGGAGATCCACGCGCACGTCTACCCGCCCCACCACCCCACCCTGCGGGCACCCGCCGACGAACTGCCGCCCTACGTGGTGTGGGCGCACGGCGGCCCGACCGACCACGTGCCGCCCGTACTGGACCTGCACATCGCCTACTTCACCTCCCGCGGCATCGGCGTGGCCGAGGTCAACTACGGCGGTTCCTCCGGCTACGGGCGGGCCTACCGCGAACGGCTGCGCGAGCAGTGGGGCGTGGTGGACGTGGAGGACTGCGCGGCGGTGGCCCGCGCGCTGGCCGCCGAGGGCACCGCCGACCCGGCCCGCCTCGCCATCCGGGGCGGCAGCGCGGGCGGCTGGACCGCGGCGGCCTCGCTGGCCGCGACCGACCTGTACGCCTGCGGGACGGTCATCTACCCGGTGCTCGACCTCACCGGATTCGCCGCCGAGACCCACGACCTGGAATCCCGCTACATCGACGGGCTCGCCGGGCCTCCCGACGCCCTGGCCGTCCGCTGCCGGGACCGCTCGCCGCTGGCCCGCGCCGACCGGATCACCGCGCCCTTCGTCCTGCTCCAGGGACTGGACGACGCGGTGTGCCCGCCCGCCCAGGCCGAGCGCTTCCTCGCGGCCCTGCGCGGCCGTTCCGTGCCCCACGCCTACCTCGCCTTCGAGGGCGAGGGCCACGGCTTCCGCCGGGCGGACACCATGGTGCGCGCGCTGGAGGCCGAACTCTCCCTGTACGCCCAGACCTTCGGCTTCGCGCGCCCCGACGTCCCGCGCCTGGAGCTGCGCGACTGAGGCGGCCGCCGGTTAATCTGACCGGATGTCGCAGCTCCCTTCCCCCCGCTACCTCGCCGAAGGACCCCGCGTGGGGCTGCGGCGCATCCGCCCCGCCGACGGCCCCGAGTTCATCCGGCGCGCGCGGGAGAGCGAGGCGCTGCACCGGCCGTGGCTCTTCCCGCCGCGGACGCCCGAGGAGTACGAGGCCTACGCGGCCCGGCTCGACGGCGCCGGGGGTCCGGACGGCGCCGAGGCCGTACGCGCCGGATTCCTGGTGTGTGAACGCGACGGCGGGGCGATCGCCGGATTCGTCAACGTGAACAACATCGTGCGCGGAGCGTTCCGGTGCGGGGCCCTCGGCTACGGCGCCTTCGCGCACGCGGCGGGACGGGGGCTGATGACCGAGGGGCTGGGGCTGCTGCTCCGGTACGCCCTGACGGACCCGGCACCGGGCGGCTCCGCCCCCCGCGGAGCCGAGGCCGCCCCGGGTCTGGGGCTGCACCGGCTGGAGGCGAACGTCCAGCCCGGCAACACCGCCTCGACCGCGCTCGTGCGCCGCCTCGGCTTTCGCCGGGAGGGCTTCTCGCCCGACTTCCTGTTCATCGACGGCGCCTGGCGCGACCACGAACGCTGGGCGATCACCGGGGAGATGCTCGACCGGGCGGTGCCGCATCACGCAGGATGAGGGGATGCGAACGATCGTGCTCCTTGACGCCCCGTCCAATCTCGGTCTGCGCCCGCCCGCTCCCGGAACCGTGCCCGGGGTCTACAAACTCGCCGGGGCACTGCGCGAACAGGGCCTGCTGGCCCGGCTCGGCGCACGCGAGGGCGGTGTCGTCGTACCACCGCGCTACGACCGCGGTGACTGGCGGGAGGGGGACGGCGTCTTCCACGCCGCCGCCCTCGCCGCCTACACCGTCACCCTCGCCGACCGGATCGAGAAGCACCTGAGGGACGGGGAGTTCCCCGTCGTCCTCGGCGGTGACTGCTCGATCCAGCTCGGCGCCTCCCTCGCCATGCGCCGGCTCGGCCGGTACGGCCTGGCTGCCATCGACGGCTCCGCCGACTTCCGCCACCCGGGCAACACGGCGGTGAACGGGCCCGTCGGGGCGGCGGGAGGCGAGGAACTGGCCCTGGCCACCGGCCGCGGCCAGGCCGACCTGTCCGACATCGAGGGCCGCTCGCCCTACCTGCGGGACGAGGACGTGCGGCTCTTCGGGCTGCGGGACGGCGACGCGGACCTCCCCGAACTGGCCGCCGCCGGGATCATGGCCGTCACCGTCGGACAGCTCCGCGAGGCCGGCGCCGGGCCGGTGGCGCGGGTCGCGCTGGAGGGTCTGCGGCCGCCGGTCACCGAAGGCTTCTGGGTGCACCTGGACGCCGACGCGCTGGACCCCCGGATGATGCCCGCCGTGGACAGCCCCGAGCCGGGCGGACTGCTCCCCGACGAACTGGGCGAACTGCTCGCCGTCCTCGTGAAGTCCCCGCGCTGCGTCGGGCTCAACATCACGGTCTACGACCCGGACCTGGACCCGGACGCCAGTGCGGGCGCGCTCCTCGCCGACCTGGTGGCCGGGGCCTTTGCGTAATCCTGACCGGGCGTGATCCGCCGAACGGCTGTGCTCCGGCCGCCGTGGCGTGTTCCATTTCCCTCATGGCCACGATCGTCCGACGTTCCGTAGTGACGCTGCCCGCAGCCCCGTTGGGGCCCGAGAACCCGCTGCCCACCCTGGGTGCGCCCGCCGAGATCCACACGCTCGACGAGCGCTCCCGGGACGGGCTGCCCCGCGAGATGGCCCGGCAGATCGGCTACGAACCGCTGAGATCGCTGCTGCCCGTCCGGGTGCTCGACGGCTACCGGCGGGAGCGCACCGAGCGCGAGTTCGAGAGCATCGTGCTGGAGAACGCGCACCTGCGGGTGACCGTCCTGCCCGGGCTCGGCGGGCGCGTGCACTCGATCGTCCACCTCCCGACCGGACGCGAACTGCTCTACCGCAACCCGGTGTTCCAGCCCGCCGCCTTCGCCCTCAACGGGGCCTGGTTCTCCGGCGGCATAGAGTGGAACATCGGCGCGACCGGACACACCACCCTGTCCTGCGCCCCGTTGCACGCCGCGCTCGTCCCCGCGCCCGACGGCACCACCATGCTCCGGATGTGGGAATGGGAGCGGCTGCGCGACCTGCCGTTCCAGGTGGACCTGTGGCTGCCCGAGGACTCGGAGTTCCTGTACGTCGGCGTGCGGGTGCGCAATCCGCACGAGCGGGCCGCCCCCGTGTACTGGTGGTCCAACATCGCCGTCCCGGAGGACGCGGGCACCCGCGTGCTCGCCCCCGCCGACGAGGCCTGGCACTTCGGGTACGAGCGCGCACTGCGCCGGATCCCGGTGCCGCGCTGGGAGGGCGCGGACCGCACGTACCCGCTGCGCGGCGAGTACCCCGCCGACTACTTCTACGAGGTGGCGCGGGGCGAGCGGCCCTGGATCGCCTCGCTCGACGCCGCCGGGTACGGGCTGGCGCAGACCTCCACCGCACGGCTGCGCGGCCGCAAGCTCTTCGTGTGGGGCGCGGGCCGCGGCGGGCGGCGCTGGCAGGAGTGGCTGACCGAGCCCGGCACGCCGGGGTACGCGGAGATCCAGGCCGGGCTCGCGCGGACGCAGCTGGAGCACGTACGGCTGGAGGCGGGGGCGGAGTTCAGCTGGCTGGAGGCGTACGGGCCCCTGGCCGCGGAGGCCGCGGCGGTGCACGGCGACGACTGGGCGGCGGCCCGCGGCGAGGCCGGGCGGGCGCTGGAGGCGGCGCTGCCGCGGGAGCGGGTTGACGCGGCGTACGCGGCGTGGCGGCCGTACGCCGACCACGAGCCGGGGGAGCGGCTGGCCACCGGGTCGGGCTGGGGCGCGCTGGAGGTGCTGTGCGCCGGGCACGAACTGCCGGGCACGCCCTTCGCCGAGACCGATCTCGGGGAGGACCAGGCGCCCTGGCTGGAGCTGTGGCGCACCGGGGTCTTCCCCAGCCCGCGCCGGGTCGCCCCGCCCGGGCCGAGCCTGGTCGCCGCGCACTGGCGGGACATGCTGGAGACCGCTCCGGCGGACCCGCTGACCGAGTACCACCTCGGGGTCGCCCAGTGGCACGCGGGCGACGTGGCCCAGGCGGTGCGCAGCTGGGAACGCGGCCTGGCGCTGGCCCCCTCGCGCTGGCCGTTGCTGCGCTGCATGGCGGTCGCGGACCGGCTGGCGGGCGACCGGGAGCGGGCGGCCGACCGGTACGCGGAGGCCTTCGCCGACCTGGCCGGGGAGAGCAGGGGCGGCGCCGCCTGGACCGCCGCCGAGTCCGCGCTGGGCCGGGAGGCGATGGCCGCGCTCCTGGCGGCGGGCCGCCCGGCCGGTGCCCGCGCGGTGTGGGAGCGGCTGCGCCCCGGCCTGCGCGAACAGGGCCGGTTCCTGCTGCTGGCCGCCCGCATGCTGGCGGCCGAGGGTCACGTGGGCGCGGCGCTGCGGGTGTTCGAGGAGGGCTTCGAGGTGGCGGACCTCCGCGAGGGGGACGAGGTGCTGGGAGAGGTGTGGTCGTCCCTCACGGGCCGCCCGCTGCCCGCGCGCTACGACTTCCGGATGCGGCCGGCCGCCCCGGGGGCGACGGACCCGGGGTGACGGACCCGGCCGCGGGTTGGCCCGGGGGAGGGGCGGCCGACCGCCCCGGGGTCACCCCCGCCGGGCTCCACCGGCCCACCCCGGCCGGGCGCGACCGCCCTGGGTGCCCCGGCCGCCCCGATCCGCTCACACCCTGCACAGCACCTCGCCGTTCAGCACCGAGAACCAGGCGTCCGGCTCCCGGCCCCAGGCGCGCCAGGCGTCGGCGATGCCGGCCAGTGCCCCGGCCGTGGCGTGGCCGCCCCCGGTGGTCACGCCGGCGTACGAGGACGCCGTCGTCCGGTCCGCCCACAGCCCGCTCCACCAGGCCACCTCCTCGGGGGTCGCGTAACACCACGCCGTGGCAGTCGCCGTGACGTCCGTGAACCCGGCGGCCTTCGCCCAGGACAGCAGGCGCCGCCCCGCGTCCGGCTCGCCGCCGTTGGCGCGGGCCACCCGCCGGTACAGGTCCTGCCAGTCGTCCAGCCCGGGCACCCCGGGGAACCAGGTCATCGCCGCGTAGTCCGCGTCGCGCGCGGCGACGATCCCGCCCGGGCGGCACACGCGGCGCATCTCGCGCAGGGCCCGGACCGGGTCGCCCACGTGCTGGAGCACCTGGTGGGCGTGGACGACGTCGAAGGAGTCGTCCGGGAAGTCCAGCGCGTGCACGTCGGCGGTGGCGAAGACGATGTCGCGCAGACCGCGCTCCTGCGCGTACGCCCGCGCCTGGGCGACGACGTCCTCGGCGGCGTCCACGGCCGTGACCCGGCCCGGGGCGACCAGCTCGGCCAGGTCGGCGGTGATCGTGCCCGGCCCGCAGCCCACGTCCAGCACGCTCATGCCGGGGCGCAGCGCGCCGGTCAGGTAGGCGGCCGAGTTCGTCGCCGTGCGCCAGCGGTGCGAGCGCAGCACCGACTCGTGGTGCCCGTGGGTGTAGACGGCGGTCTCGCGGGTGGTCTCGGGCGCGCTCTCCATGGCGGTGACTCCTCGTCGTCGAAGCGGTCTCGCAGCGGCCTCGAAGCGGTCTCGAAGCGGTGCCACCACGGTAGAGGATCATGTCGCGATATGAGATAGCTGTATTGCCATGTGGACAGGAGGCTTACGGGGAAAGCCTGGTGGGCGGTCCGGTAGCCGGGGAATCGCAGCCGGAGGACAGTGGGCCCCAGGAGGCGGAGCCCGAGCGAGAGGACGGTGGGACCCGTGGGAGAACGCCGGCCGGACACCCTGCTCGACCAGCACGCGAAGGCGCTGGAACTCTTCGGCGCGTACGTGCGCAGGATCGCCGACGACCAGTGGGGCGCGCCCACCCCCTGTACCGGATGGACCGTGCGCGATCTGGTCAACCACGTCACCGGTGAGCAGCTCTGGGTCCCGCCGCTGGTGACCGGCGGGCGGACGGTCGAGGAGGTCGGCGACGCCTACTCCGGTGACGTGCTCGGCGCGGACCCGGACACCGCCTGGGGACTGGCCGCGGCCGCCGCGCACGCCGCCTTCACCGCTCCCGGGGCGATGGAGCGGACCGTGCGGCTGTCCTACGGGCCGACCGGCGCGGCGGCGTACTGCGCCGAATTGACCGCGGACTGCGTCGTGCACGCCTGGGACCTGGCGCGGGGCATCGGGGCCGACGACCGGCTCCCGGACGGCCTCGTCGAGTTCTCGATCAAGGAGGTCATGCCGTACGCCGATGGGCTCGCCGCGAGCGGGGCGTTCGCCCCTCCGCTGGACGTGCCGGCGGGCGCGGACGCCCAGACGCGGCTGCTGGCCCTGGTCGGACGCGCGGGCTGAAGGCGGGCAGGGGGCGGGCAGGCGGCGCGGACTGGCCGCGCCGTCCGGCGGGCGGCTGAACCCGGCCCGCGCCGCGCGTGATCACCACACAAGCAGCACATCATCTCAAAGGACCGTATAAAGGTCGGGTCAGCGGTGTCGGCCGGAGGTCGGACGGAAGCGGTGGTGCAGGCGGTGGCGTGGATGCGGCGCACGGCGGCAGAGGGACGCGGTCCGGTCCGGTACGGACCCCCGGCCCCGGAACCCGGCCTGCCCGTGCTGCCCGAGCTCACCGCCGTCCTCGCGGACGCCGCGGGCCGCTCCGCCCCCGAACCCCCCGGCGGCGGCGCACCCGTGCGCGAGGCCGCCTGCCGCCACTGGGCCCGCCGCGGCCTGCCCGCCGACCCGGACGCTGTGGCCGCCGGACCCGGGGCCCCCGCGCTACTGCTCGCCCTGCTCGGCGCCTACGGCGGTGACGTGCTGCTGCCCCGCCCCTGTCCCGCCTGGTGGACCCCGCAGGTCCGGCTGCTGGGACGGCGCGCCTACCACGTGCCCACCCCGGCGGAATGCGGCGGCGTGCCCGACCCATACGCCCTGCTGGAGACCGTACGCCGGGTGCGCGCCGAGGGCGGCGACCCGCGCGTGCTGCTCCTGTCGGTGGCCGACGACCCCACCGCGACCGTGCCGCCGCCGGAGGTGCTGCGCGAGGCGTGCGAGGCGGCCGAATCCGCCGGACTGTTCGTGGTCAGCGACGAGACCTGGCGCGACACCCTGCACCGGCCGCACCAGGACGCCGTGCTGAGCCCCGCCGAGATGCTGCCCGACCAGGCCGCCGTCCTGCTCGACCTCTCCGGCGCGCTGCTGCCCGGCGGGTGGCCCGCGGCCGTCGTGCGCTTCCCCGGCACGCCGCGCGGCACCTGGCTGCGCGCCCGGACCCTCGACGTCCTCACCGCCACCGGCGCGCTCGTCGCGGGGCCCGTCGCCGTCGCCGCCGCGCACGCCCTGGACGAACCCGCGGCCGTCGTCGCCCGCGGCCGCTCGGCCGCCGCCCTGCACGCGGCGGTGGCCGCGGCCGCCCACCGCGAACTGCTGGCCGTCGGAGCCCTGGCCCGGCCCCCGCGCGCCGGACGCCACCTCTACGCCGACCTGACCCCGCTGCGCGCCGGACTCGCCCGCCACGGCGTCGGCGACGCCATGGAACTGGAGGACCACCTGGGCACCCGGCTCGGCGCCCCCGCCCCCGGCGGCCAGCGCTTCGACGACGATCTGGGCGCGCTGCGCTTCCGGCTGTCGACCGGCCCGTTCCTCGGCGCGACCCCGGAAGAGCGGCTGGCCGCCCTGGAGGCCGCCGACCCGCTCGGACTCCCGCACGTACGGCGCTCGCTCGACCGGTTCGGGTCGGTGCTCGCCGAACTGACCTGACCCCCGCCCCGGCCGCCCGCCGCGCCACCGACCCACCCCGCGCCCGATGTGCCGGTGAACGGAGACTTCTCGATGAGGGACCACACCTGATGAGGGACCAGACGGGACGCCGCGCGAGCGCCTCCGGCGCGGAAGCGGCCGCGGATGATCCCCCGAGCGCCCGCCGGGGCTCCGCCGACCGCCGTACGGACCCCCGGACCGAGGGCCGTCCAGCCGGTCCGGACCCCCGCGCCGAGCCCCGCCCGGCCGGACCGGGTTCCGCGCGCCGGGGCGGGACCCGGCCGCTCGGGGAAGTGCGGCGGTGGCCGCGCTCCTTCGCCGGCCGGCTGACCACCCCGCTGCCCGGGCTGCGGGACTTCGCGCGGCTCGCGCGGGAGGGAACGCTGCGGCCCGGCCCCGCCGGCCTGCGGGGGATCCCCGACCTCCCCTACGCGCCCGGACCGCTGCCCGCCGCCGCCCCCGGAAAGGTCGCCGTCACCTGGGCCGGGCACGCCGGCTGGGTGCTGCGGATCGGCGGGCTGACCGTGCTGACCGACCCGGTCTGGTCCCGCCGGATCCTCGGCACCCCGGCCCGGCTGACCCCCGTCGGGGTCCGCTGGGAGGACCTGCCGCCCGTCGACGCCGTCGTGATCAGCCACAACCACTACGACCACCTCGACGCGGCCACCCTCAAACGGCTGCCCCGGCACACGGCCCTCTTCGTCCCGGCCGCGCTGGCCCGCTGGTGCCGCCGCCGCGGGTTCACCCGGGTCACCGAGCTGGACTGGTGGGAATCCGCCGAACTGGGCGGCGTCCGCTTCGACTTCGTCCCGGCCCACCACTGGTCCAAACGCTCCCTGCTGGACACCTGCCGCACCCTGTGGGGCGGCTGGGTCCTCACCGACCTCGGCTCCGGCAAGAAGGTCTACTTCGCGGGCGAC
Organism: Streptomyces sp. NPDC006529; assembly: GCF_040611795.1. Taxonomy (NCBI): domain Bacteria; kingdom Bacillati; phylum Actinomycetota; class Actinomycetes; order Kitasatosporales; family Streptomycetaceae; genus Streptomyces; species Streptomyces sp. NPDC006529. Next base: position 100,140 of record NZ_JBEXPB010000004.1, read on the forward strand.
ACCGGCTACGGGCACTGGTTCGGCGAGATCGGCCGCCGCCACCCCGGCATCGGCCTGGCCCTGCTGCCGATCGGCGCGTACGCCCCGCGCTGGTGGCTGCGCGACGTGCACACCGACCCGGAGGAAGCCGTACGGGCCTTCCTCGACCTGGGGGCCCGCCGGATGGCCCCCATGCACTGGGCCACCTTCGTCCTCTCCGCCGAACCGGTCATGGAACCGCTGCTGCGCGCCCGCGCCGCCTGGAGCCGCGCAGGGCTGCCCCGCGAAGACCTCTGGGACCTGCCGATCGGATCCTCGCGGGTGTTCTAGTACGTGGCCGAAGGCCCCCTCCTCGCGGGGCGCGGATCGGAGTAGGGTCGGGCGGCATGGATGAGCTGCGCGTCGCCGCAATCGCCAGCCTGACCCCGCTCGAGGAACTGGACGCCGATCCCTTCATCGTGGACACCCGCACCCAGCACGCCATGTGCGCGCGCTGGGCCGCCGACCACGGCTACGTCGTGACCCGGCAACTGCTGGTCTACGGGCTGCGCGCCGACCACTGCGGACTGTGGTCCGACATCGACGCCGGCCAGGTCGACCTGTTCGTCGCCCCCAACCACCGGGTGCTGCGCCGGGCGCTGCGCTCGGTCGAGGAGTTCACCGCCGAGTGCGAGCGGCGGGGCGTCCGGCTGGAGACCGCCGGACAGCAGGAGCCCGCCTACACCTCCGGCATGAAGGCCGAGGTGCACCGCCGGATGTCGATGCCGACGGCGGGGTACGACGGCACCTGACCGCCCGGTTCGCCCCGCGCCGCCCGCGCGCGGGACCGCGCAGGGCCGCGGGCGCCGGTGGAAGATCGCCGGTCCGGAGCCGCCGAGAGCGGAACACTTCCTTCCGTACCGGTGGCCGGGCCGGACGAAACCCGCTGATTTGGCGCGGACCACGCCGTCACCGAGCATGTGTCGACCTGCCCGCTGTCCACCATGTGAAACGACCGAGGCGCACCACCGTGAGCACCACCCCTGCCGTCCGCCCGCCCGCCGCCCGCCCCCCTGCCGGGCCCGCGCCCGACGGGCCGCGGCCCGACCGGACCGCGTCCGACCGGCCCGGACCGGACGCCGGCCCGCACGCCCGCCGCTTCGGCCTCCCCGTCGCCACCTGTCTGGTGATGGGGAACATCGTCGGCGGGGGCATCTTCCTGCTGCCCGCCTCGGTCGCCCCCTTCGGCACCATCAGCCTGGTCGCCTTCGGGATCCTCAGCCTCGGCGCGATCGCCCTCGCGCTGGTCTTCGGCCGCCTCGCCGGGCGCCTCCCGCGGACCGGGGGACCGTACGTGTACGCCCGCGCGGCCTTCGGAGACTTCGCCGGGTTCCTGGCGGCGTGGAGCTACTGGATCACCACCTGGGTCTCCAACGCGGCGCTGGCCGTCGCCGCGGCCGGGTACCTCACCGTCCTCTTCCCGGGGATCGGCGCGCACCGGTGGTCGATGTGCCTGGCCGCGCTCGCCGTGCAGTGGCTGCCGGCGCTCGCCAACCTGGCGGGCACCCGCTACGTCGGCGCGGTGCAGGTCGTGTCCACCGTGCTGAAGTTCGCCCCGCTCCTGCTGGTCGCGGTGGGCGGCCTGTTCTTCTTCGACCCCGCCCACCTCGGGCCCTTCCGGGCCACCGACCAGAGCGCGGCCGGCGCGGTCTCGGCCTGCGCCGCGATCCTGCTCTTCTCCTACCTCGGCGTGGAATCGGCCGCGGTCAGCGCGGGCGAGGTCCGCGACCCGGCCCGCAACGTGGGGCGGGCGACCCTCCTGGGCACGCTCGGCGCCGCGGCCGTCTACCTGCTGGGCACCGTGTCCGTCTTCGGCCTGGTCGCCCACGACGCGCTGGTCTCCTCCGCGGCGCCCTTCAGCGACGCGGTGAACGCCGTGTTCGGCGGCACGTGGGGCGGCACCCTGGTCGCCTGCGCCGCCGTGGTCTCGATGATCGGCGCGCTCACCGGCTGGACCCTGCTCAGCGCGCAGACCCCGTACGCGGCGGCGCAGGACGGCCTCTTCCCGAAGGTCTTCCAGGCGAAGAGGCGCGGGGTCCCGGTGGCCGGGGTGCTCGTCACCGCCGTCCTGGCGTCGGCGCTGACCGTCTACAACTACACCTCGGGCACCCGGGGCGTCTTCGAGGTCCTGGTCCTGGTCACCACCTTCACCGCGACCGTGCCCTACCTGCTGTCCACCGCCGCCCAGATCCACTTCCTCGTGTCCGGGCAGGGCGAGCGGGTGGCGCGCGGCCGGCTCGTCCGGGACGGGATCCTGGCCGGCCTGGCCTTCGGCTTCTCGATGTGGCTGGTCGCCGGCTCCGGCTACGAGGCCGTCTACCAGGGCGTGCTCTTCCTCTTCGCGGGCGTCCTGGTCCACGCCGTGATGTCGGCCCGCAGGAAGCGCGCGGCGGCGTAGGCCGTCCGCGGCCCCCGGACACGCGGGAGCCCGCGCCGTACCGGCTGCCCCGTCGCCGATGGCGACGCTGGCGGCCGGTACGGCGCGGGCTCCCGTCCGGACTTTTTTTAGTCCAGGTAGTCGCGCAGCACCTGCGAGCGCGACGGGTGGCGAAGCTTCGACATCGTCTTCGACTCGATCTGGCGGATCCGCTCACGCGTGACGCCGTACACGCGGCCGATCTCGTCCAGCGTCTTCGGCTGGCCGTCGTTGAGGCCGTAGCGCATGGAGACCACGCCCGCCTCGCGCTCCGAGAGCGTGCCCAGGATGGACTGGAGCTGCTCCTGGAGGAAGGTGAAGGAGACCGCGTCGGCCGGGACGACCGCCTCGGAGTCCTCGATGAGGTCACCGAACTCGCTGTCGCCCTCCTCACCCAGCGGGGTGTGGAGCGAGATCGGCTCGCGGCCGTACTTCTGGACCTCGATGACCTTCTCGGGGGTCATGTCGAGTTCCTTGCCCAGCTCCTCCGGGGTGGGCTCGCGGCCCAGGTCCTGGAGCATCTGGCGCTGCACGCGGGCGAGCTTGTTGATGATCTCGACCATGTGCACCGGGATGCGGATGGTGCGGGACTGGTCGGCCATGGCGCGGGTGATCGCCTGGCGGATCCACCACGTCGCGTACGTGGAGAACTTGAAGCCCTTGGTGTAGTCGAACTTCTCCACCGCGCGGATCAGGCCGACGTTGCCCTCCTGGATCAGGTCCAGGAAGAGCATGCCGCGGCCGGTGTAGCGCTTGGCCAGCGAGACCACGAGGCGGAGGTTGGCCTCCAGCAGGTGGTTCTTGGCCCGGCGGCCGTCCTCGACGAGGATCTCCAGCTCGCGCTTGAACGCGGGCTTGTGGTCCTCCTCCTCTTCGAGCTTGTACTCGGAGAAGAGGCCGGCCTCGATGCGCTTGGCCAGCTCCACCTCCTGCTCGGCGTTGAGCAGCGGCACCTTGCCGATCAGCTTGAGATAGTCCTTGACCGGGTCGGCGGTGGCACCGGCGACCATGACGGTCTGCGCCGGGGCGTCGTCCTCGTCGTCGTCCGACAGCACGAAGCCCTGGGTGCCGCCGACCTTGGGAGTCTTCTCCTCCTCCTCGTCGGCCAGGTCCTCCGCGGCCCAGTCCACGCCCTCGGGCGCGGCGGGCTCGCCCTCGTCGCCGTCCTTGGCGCCCTTCTTCGCGGCGGCGGTCTTCTTGGTGGCCGTCGTCTTCTTCGCGGCGGTCTTCTTGACCGTCCGCTTCTTCGGCTCGGCGGTGGTCTCGGCCGCCGCCTCCTCCTCGGTCCCGGAGGCCGGCGGTGCGGATATCGCCGCCGCGGCGGCGGGGGCCGCGGTCTTGCGCGCGCCGATGGGGCGCGGCGCGGCGGCCTTCTTGGTCACGGCGCGGGCGGGGGCCGCCGCCTTGCGAGCCTTCTTGACGGGGGCCTTCGCGGCCGGGGCGGCGCTGACGTGCAGCGCGACGCCCTCCTCGTCCAGAACCTGGTTCAGGCTGCGCAGGACCCGCTTCCACTGGTCCACCGGGATGCGGCCGGCCTCGAAGGCCTGGCGCACGTCGTCACCGTTGATGTGACCCTGTTCGCGGCCACGCTCGACGAGCGCGACCAGGGCCTCGGATTCGGCGATCTCCGGAGGGAACGTACGGGACGGGCTGAGCGACACAAGGAGCCTCTCGTTGCGGCAGATATAAGGGCGGGACGGGACATCATCGCGCGAACTCGTGGAACGGGCCCGAGGGGGGTCGTTATTCCGGCGCCGCGCGAAGACACCTGTCGCTTCATCGCATGCCCGAGTCGATTCGTTACGCCATGAATTGAGTGACCTGCGCCACGCTGTGTCCGCGCAACCTTTCGGCCACGGATCCGTCCGCCCTTTTCACCGTTCCGGTTTGCGGGCCTCGATGAGGAATCGTGCGGTGTGCGCCACGAACGGTCCTTCGCGATCGATCTGTTCGTGGAGCTCGCGGAGCCGGTCGCGGTACCGGTGGACCGTGAAGCCGGGCACCATCCAGATGACCTTCCGCAAGAAGTAGATCACGGCTCCGATGTCGTGGAACTCGGTGCGCAGCCGCTCCGAGCGCAGATCGGCCACTTCCAGCCCCGCCGCCCCGGCCGCGGCCACTGCGTCGTCGGGGTGCCGGGCGCGCCGGACCTCCGGCGGCTGCGGGCCGAGGAAGTACTCGACGAGTTCGAAGACGCTCGCCGGGCCGACCTGCTGCGAGAGGTAGCTGCCGCCGGGGCGCAGCACGCGCGCGATCTCCTCCCACCAGACGGTCACCGGGTGCCGGCTGCTGACCAGGTCGAAGGCTTCGTCGCCGAAGGGCAGCGGCGGCTCGTCCGCGTCCGCGACGACGACCGCCCCCTTCGGGTGCAGCAGCCGGGTCGCCTTGGCGATGTTCGGCGGCCACGACTCGGTGGCCGCCATCAGGGGCGGCAGGGCGCCCGCTCCGGCGAGCACCTCGCCCCCGCCGGTCTGGATGTCCAGGGCCGCCCGTACGCCCCCCAGGCGCTCGCCCAGCAGCCTCTGGTAGCCCCAGGAGGGGCGCTGCTCGGTCGCCCGGCCGTCGAGCCAGGAGAACTCCCAGCCGTCCACGGACACGGACTCCGCCTCGGCGACGAGCTGATCGAAATGAGGTGTCATGCCGCGATCGTCCCAGCTCGATGCCGGGTGATCCACTCGATTCCGCGCCGCGGCGGCCGCGGTCCGCCCCCGCCCGCCCGCCCGCGCGGCCCGGCGCACGCCGCGGGCGTCGACTACAGTGGTCGGCGGGCCGTGACTGGCGCTTGGGTGGATCACCACCGGGGAGCGGCCCGGCGTACCGCGGCACCGAGGTGTCCGTACGCCGACTGCCGCGCGCCTGGGCGATCCGCGATCCCGCAGCGACGTTCAGGAGACCCCGTGACGACTGCCCAGACCGTTCAGGCCCAGGACCGTACCGCCCGGCTGATGGACGGCACCGCCCTCGCCCGCCGCATCTCGGAGCGCACCGCCGTGCTGGCCGCCGGGCTCACCCGCCGCACCGGCACCGCGCCCTGTCTCGCGACGGTGCTGGTCGGCGAGGACCCCGCGTCCGTGACGTACGTACGCATGAAGCAGAACCGTTGTGCCAAGGCGGGCATCACCTCCCGCCACGTGGAGCTCCCGGCCTCGACGACCACCGAGGAACTGATCACCACCCTCACCGCGCTCTCCGTGGACCCCGAGGTCAGCGGCATCCTGCTGCAGCACCCGGTCCCGCACCACATCGACGAGCGCGCCGCCTTCGAGGCCATCGCCCCGGGCAAGGACGTCGACGGCGTCACCATGCACTCCTTCGCCGCCATGGGCTTCGGGCTGCCGGGCTTCGTGTCCTGCACCCCGGGCGGCATCATGCGGCTGCTCGCCGAGTACGAGGTCGACCTCGCCGGCAAGCACGCCGTGGTCGTCGGCCGCAGCGCCATCCTCGGCAAGCCCGCCGGCATGCTGCTGCTCGGGCAGAACGCCACCGTCACCTACTGCCACTCCCGCACCGAGGACCTGCCCTCGATCATCCGCCAGGCAGACGTGCTGGTCGCCGCCGTCGGCAAGGCCGAGTTCATCCGGGGCGAGGACATCAAGCCGGGCGCGGTGGTCCTGGACGCCGGGTACGACGGCAACCGCGGCGACGTCCACTTCGAGTCGGCCGCCGCCCGCGCCTCCCTGATCACCCCGGTCCCCGGCGGCGTCGGCCCGATGACCATCGCCGTCCTGCTGGAGCAGACCGTGCAGGCGGCCGCCGCGCAGGCCGGGCTGAGCCTCGCCGACCTCGGCTGACCTCTCCCCGCGCCGGCCGCACGACCCCCGGGGTAATCGACCCGGCGGGCGGCGGACGGGAGAGTGGGGGCACCGGATCCCGGGCCGCCGCACTGCGGTCCGGGATCCGGCCCTGCTGAGCACCTACGGCGCGGCCGTCGGGTGGCTCGCCTCCCGCGAGCGGCCCGCCAGCGCCCTGGTCGCGGCGGTGCGGGGCTCAAGGACCCAGTGAGCGCAGGTACTTCGCCGTCGCCGGATCGGCCGGCAGCAGGGTCTCGACGGCCAGCTCGGCGACGGTCACGTCCATCGGGGTGTTGAAGGTGGCGATGGTCGACACGAAGGACAGCACCTGCCCCTCGTGCTCGATCCGCAGCGGCAGCGCGAAGGGCGTCGCCGCGGATCCCGCCGGGTCCGCCGGGGCCGCGGCGTCCGCCGGGACGGTTCCGGCCGCCGCACCCGTGACGGGGTACGCCGCCACCTCCTCGTACAGCGCCCGCAGCGGCTCCGAACGGGCCAGCGCGATCTGCCGGTCCATCTGGGCCAGCAGGTGGCCCCGCCACTCGGCGAGGTTGTGGATCCGGGGCGCGAGCCCTTCCGGGTGCAGGGTGAGGCGCATCGCGTTCAGCGGCGGCTCCAGCAGGTGCGCGGGCAGTCCGTCCAGCAGCATCGCGATGCCCCGGTTGGCCGCGACGACCGTGTACGTCCCGTCCACGACCAGTGCCGGGTAGGGCTCGTAGGCCGTCAGCAGCCGCTCCAGTCCCTCCCGCAGCGCCTCCAACTCCGGCGCGTCCAGCGGGGTGTGCGCGTACCGCGGGGCGTAACCGGCCGCCAGCAGCAGGGCGTTGCGCTCGCGGACCGGCACGTCGAGCCGGTCGGCCAGCCGGATCACCATCTCCTCGCTGGGCCGGGACCGGCCGGTCTCCACGAAGCTGATGTGCCGGGAGGAGGAGTCCGCGCGGCCCGCCAGCTCCAGCTGGCTGATCCCGCGCCGCTCCCGCCAGGCCCGGAGCAGAGGTCCCACCGACATCGTCATGCGGGCGACGTTAGCCCAGGCGCGCCACGGCGCGAAGGGTCCGCCCGGGCATGCGCTGTGGGAACCTTGACGACACGTCACGGGGACGACGTCCGGAGACGACATCACGGGGACAAAGGAGCCTGCCCATGCCGAGTCAGCCGCTGTCGCAGAAGGAGATCGAGGACCGGTTGCGGGAACTCCCGGGCTGGGCCTTCGAGAACGACCGGATCGTACGGACCTACCGGCTGGGATCGCACGTCGCCGCGAGCGCGCTCGTGGCCCACATCGCCGCCGTACAGCACGAGTTGAACCACCACGCGGACCTCACCCTCGGCTACGACACGGTCCGGCTCGCGGTGAACACCCACAGCGCGGGCGACGCCGTGACCGAGACCGACTTCGGCCTCGTCCAGCGGGTCCACGACCTGGCCCCCGCCCACGGCGCGAGCTGACCCGCCGCCCGCCGGCTCACCCGTCCGGGGGGACGGCCTCCAGCCGCCACCACTGCGCGGGCGAGTCGGTGTCCTCGGCCTGCCGGACGCGCCCGTCCCCGGCCGCCTCCAGCGGCAGTCCGCTGATGCACGCGACCAGCGAGACCACGCCCGGCGCGTCGAGGTGCTCCTCGACCAGCCACTCCTGCGCGCCGAAGGCGTTCGCCCGCCACAGCTGGACCCGCGCGCCGCTCTCCGTCGAGGCGTTCGCAACGTCGAGCAGCCTGCCGTTCAGCGCGCTGACCACGTGGAACACCGCGCCGCCGCCGTGCACCGGTACGACGTCCCACAGCTGGGCGGCCGGCAGTGGCGGCGGGCCCTCGGGCCCGACCCGCACCCGGGACGTGCCCTCGGCCTCCAGCAGCAGACCGCCGGCGACGTTCCGGATGCGGTGCACGCGGCTCAGGCGTCGAAGCCGGCCGGGTCGGGGCCGATGCGCCCGCCCGCCGACGACAGCGCGTCGAGCGCGGCGATGTCCTCGGCGTCCAGCTCGAAGCCGAAGACGTCCAGGTTCTCGCGGATGCGGGCCGGGGTGACCGACTTCGGAATCGCGATGGTGCCGAGCTGGAGGTGCCAGCGCAGCACCACCTGGGCGCCGGTGCGCCCGTGCTTGGCGGCGACCGCGGCGACCGCGGGGAGGGTCAGCAGGTCCTTGCCCTGGCCCAGCGGGGACCAGGCCTCGGTGGCGATCCCGAGGTCGGCGTGCACGGCGCGCAGCTCCGCCTGGTTGAAGAGGGGGTGCAGCTCGACCTGGTTGACGGCCGGGACCAGCGGGCTCTCCTCGGCCAGCCGCGCCAGCTGAGGCTGCCCGAAGTTGGAGACGCCGACGGCCTTGGCGCGGCCGCTCGCGGCGATCTCCTCGAAGGTCTTCCAGATGGCGAGGTAGTCCTCGCGCATCGGGCGCGGCCAGTGGATCAGGTACAGGTCGACGTGGTCGAGGCCCAGCTTGGCGAGCGAGGCGTCGAACTCGCGCAGGACGTTGTCGCGGCCCCAGGTCTCGGACGGGCCGTTCCACAGCTTGGTGGTGACGAACAGTTCCTCGCGGGGCAGGCCGGAGGCGGCGAGGGCCTTGCCGGTGCCGGTCTCGTTCCCGTAGATCGAGGCGGTGTCGATGCTGCGGTACCCGGCTTCCAGGGCGCTCCCGACGGCCCGCTCGGCCTCGGCGTCCGGGATCTGCCAGACGCCGTAGCCGAGCTGGGGCATGAGCGTGCCGTTGTTGAGCTTGATGGTGGGGACCTGGTTCACGTGGTCGTTCCCTCGACTCGGTGCGGTGCTGTTCAGTACGGTGCTGTTCCGTGCGGTGGGGCGCCGTTGCGTGCGGGGGCACGCCGGCGCCACGGCCCCGGGGGGCCGTACGACCGGCGACAACCGGCCATCCTGGCGCTCTATTCCCCCTACCCGCGGCCGCCCCCCTCACGCGCCGCCCAGGTACGCCTCCCGGACCAGCGGGTCCGCCCGCACCCGCGCCGGCGTGCCCTCGGCCAGTACCGTTCCGAGGTCCAGCACCACCACGCGGGCGCACAGCTCCATCACGAACGCCACGTCGTGCTCGACCAGCAGCACCGCGCACCCCTCCTCCGACGCGAGCCGCCGCACCACCGCGGCCAGCTGCTCCCGCTCGGGCGCCGGCATCCCCGAAGCCGGCTCGTCCAGCAGCAGTACCCGGGGCGGATCGGCGACCGCCCGGGCCAGTTCCACCATCCGGGCGCTCCCCACCGGCAGGCCGCCCGGGTACGCCGCTCCGAGCGCCCCCAGCCCGCAGTCCGCCAGCACCCGCTCCGCCCGGGCCCTGCGCTCGCGCTCCCGGCGCCGCCGGGTCGGCGAGCCGACCAGGTCCGCGGCGAGGCCCCCGCCCCCGCCCCGCCACTCCTGGGCCACCAGCAGGTTGTCGGCCACGCTGAGCTGCCCGAACAGCTGCCGGCGCTGGAAGGTGCGGCGCATCCCGTGCCGGGCCCGCCACACGGCGGAGCGGCGCGTGACGTCCACGCCGTCGAGCAGCATCCGGCCGCCGTCGGGCCGCCGGATGCCCGACAGGACGTCGAACAGGGTGGTCTTGCCCGCCCCGTTCGGCCCGATCAGCCCGCACACCTCGCCCGCCCGGACGCCGAGGGACACCCCGTCCAGCGCCCGGACCCCGCCGAACCGCACGGAGATCTCCCGGGCCTCCAGGACGTACGGGCCCGCCTGCGCCGCCGCGCTGCCGGCCGGGCCCCCTTCCGCGGTCCGCGTCATGAGCCGATCCCCAGGTAGGCCTCGGTGAGCCGGTCCGCCTCCACCTCGGCGCGCGGTCCGCACCAGGAGACCCGGCCCTGGGACAGGCAGGCGACGGTGTCGGCGACGCCGAGGATCCCGGCGGCCTTCTCCTCCACCAGCAGCAGCGCGGTCCCCGCGTCGCGCAACTCGGCGAGCAGGCCGTACACCTCCTCCACCACCCGCGGCGCCAGCCCCAGCGAGGGCTCGTCCGCGATCAGCACCCGCGGCGGGCGCTGGAGCAGCGGGGCGAGGGCGAGCATCTGCTGCTCCCCGCCGGACAGGGACCCGGCGGCCAGGCCCCGGCGCTCTCGCAGCCGGGGAAAGCGCGCGTACACGGCCTCCCGGGCGGGGGCCTCGGGGAGGTACACGGCCAGGTTCTCCTCGACGGTGAGCGAGGGGAAGATGCCGCGCCCCTCCGGCGCGAGCAGCACCCCGGCGCGGGAGCGGCGTACGGGCCCGTCCCGGGTCGCGTCCCGCCCGTCGACGTACACGCTCCCGGCCGCGGCACCGAGGAGCCCGGCGGCCACCTTGCAGGCGGTGCTCTTCCCGGCGCCGTTGGGCCCGAGCACGGCCAGGATCTCCCCGCGCCGGACGGTGAGGTCCACCCCGAGCAGCACGGTGCCCCCGTCGTACCCGGCGCGCACCCCGCGCAGCTCCAGGACGGCTCCCTCGGCGCCGGCCGGCGTGCGGAGGGCGGCGGTGTCGGGGGCGGGGCCCTTCTCCGGGGCCTGCGCAGGGACCGCCCCGGCCGCGGCCGTGGCCCCGGCCGCGGCCCGAGCCGCGGTCCGCCGCCGGGCCAGCCGGGTCGGGAGCGCCGCGCAGTAACCGTCCGGGTCGTTGGCCAGGGCCACGCCCGCCAGCCCGAACAGGATCACCGGCAGGTGGGCCGAGGCGGTCACGTAGTCCGCCAGCACCCGCGGCGCCACCGCGAAGACGAGCCCCGCGACCACCGCGTACTGCGGCCTGCGCACACCGGCGGCGACGACCACGGCCAGCCACACCAGCCCGGTCAGCGCGGTGAAGTCGGTCGCCGTGATCCGGGTGTTGTAGGAGGCGTAGAGCACGCCCCCGAAGCCGGCCAGTCCCGCCGACAGCGTGAACAGCAGCAGCTTCGTGCGCAGGACCGACACCCCCGACGCCACGGCCGCCGCGGGGGCGGAGCGTACGGCGAGCATCGCCCGCCCCGACGGGGAGCCGCGCAGCGCGCTCAGCCCGGCCGCGACCAGCGCCACCAGCACCACCAGGGCCACGCCCATCGCCCGGTCGTCGGAGAGGTCCACCGGCCCGGCCGCGGGACGAGGCAGGGACCACCCGGCGTCGCCGTTGCGCAGCCACGGCAGCTGGAAGAGGACCTGGTCCGCCAGGAACGCCAGCGCGAGCGTGGCCAGCGCCAGCGAGCGCCCGCCGAGCCGCAGCGCGGGCAGCGCCACCAGCGCGCCGAGGACGGCGGCGGCGCAGGTGCCGGCGGCGAGCGCGGCGGCGAAGGGCCACCCGTGGCTCATCAGCAGCCCCGCGACCAGCGCCGCGCCCGTCACGAAGGTGGCCTGGGCCAGTGAGACCATCGAGCCGAGGCCGGTGAGCACGGTGAAGGACATGAACACCAGCGCGATCGCCAGGCCCTGCGCGATCAGCCCGCTCCAGAACGGCGTGGTCACGGTGTACAGGGCCGTGCACAGCAGTGCCGCGGCCGCCGCCCAGGGCCCCCAGCGCCGCCGCCACGGGGCGCCCGCGAGGTGGTCGGGCGGCGGTGCGTCGGCGGCGGCCGTCCCGGCGGTCCGGGCCCGCCGGGTCAGGACGAGCAGTCCGGCGAAGAGGATCAGGAACGGTACGGCGGTACGGAACCCGGTGATCCGCTCGGTGAAGGAGGCGTACCCGGCGACCAGGTTCTGCAGGACGCCGAGGCCGAGCCCGCCCGCGAAGGCGAGCGGGACCGAGACGAACCGCCCCAGCACCGCCGCCGTCGCCGACACGAAGAGGAACAGGGTGAAGTCGTGCGCGGACAGCCCGAGCAGGGGAGTGGCCAGTACCCCGGCCAGCCCCGCCAGCGCCGAGGCGATCATCCACGCGATGGAGGAGAGCCGGTCGGCGCTGATCCCGCGCAGCTCGGTGAGCGAGCGGTTGTCCACGGACGCCCGCAGCCGCAGCCCGAGCCGGGTGCGCCTCATCAGCACCCACAGGGCCACCGCCACCACGGCCGTCACCACCCAGGTGATCAGCTGGTCGGAGTCGACGCCGACCCCGTCGAGGGGCTCCCAGGAGCGGGCGGGGCTCGGCCCCACGCCCGGCAGCCCGAACTGGTTCTCCGCGGGCAGGACGTCGGCGCCCGCGTCCGCCAGCAGGTCCACCACCCACAGACCGGCGGCCGGCAGCGCGACCAGCAGTCCGATGGTGGCGACGATCTGTGCGCTCTCACCGATCCGGGCCAGGCGCCGGAACATCAGCCGGTCGAGGCCCCAGCCGAGGCCGGGGGCGAGCACGAGCACGACGAGCAGGGCCGCGGGGACGGCCGGCCAGCCCAGGCCCGAGTGCAGCTCGTAGAAGGTGAGCGCGCACAGGTAGGCGGTGGCCCCGTGCGCGAAGTTGAAGAGTCCGGAGGCCGAGTACGACAGCACCAGCCCGGTGGCCAGCAGCGCGTAGAGGGCGCCGGAGACCAGACCGCTCAGTACGAAGACGAGCAGATCGACCATGCCGTCGCCCCTAGGTGAAGGGGACGGGCTCGAGGCAGGTGAACGGGACGGCGACCTCGTACGCCCCGTTCCGCAGCCGTACGAGCGCCCCGCAGCCGAAGCTGTTCTTCTGCCCCAGCGGCTCCGCCCGGTCACCGACCAGCGTCCCGGTGTCGGAGAAGCCCTGCGCGGCCGCCTGGAAGGACTCCGCGGTCAGCTCGCGGCCCGCCTTGCGGGCGATCGAGAGGAAGAGGTCCGCCGACATGTAGCCGGTCAACATGTGCATGTTGAGCGGGACTTCGCGACCGTCCGAGGCGGCCTTGATGTCCGCCTTGAACTGCGCCATCTTCGCGTCCGCCGACTCGAAGGGCTGGAACTGCAGCAGGACGTACACCCCGTCCAGGGCCTGCCTGGTCGCGTCCTTGGCGAGCAGCCCCGGGTCGTAGTCGGTCGGATCGGACAGCAGCCCCCGGTAACCGGCGCGCTTGAGGGCGGTGAACAGGCCGATGTTGTTGGGGGTCTGCATGACCGAGACGACGGCGTCGGGCGCTGCGCCGCCGTTCGAGGAGAGCAGGTCCTTCACGTACGCCGACCAGTCGCTCGGCACGGCGGTGGCGGGCACGCTCGCCTTGGCGTAGGAGACGGTGAACCCGGCGCTCGCGAAGCCCTGGGAGAAGGTCCGCACGCCGAACTTTCCCGCGTCGCTGTCGTTGGCGATGACGGCGACGGACTTGCCCTTCGCCCCGCCCAGCACCTGCCCGATGCCCTCGGGCCAGGTCTGGTTGAGGGTGCCGCCGGGGGTGGGGACCAGGCAGCCGTTGAAGCCGTAGATGTAGGTGGGTCCGCAGAAGGCGGGCGTGGTGCCCCAGCCGAAGGTGGGCACCCGCTGCTGCTGGAGGAAGTCGGCGCCGGAGAAGGTCACCGAACTCATCGGGGACACCGCGAAGACCTTGTCCTGCTGGACCAGCTTGCGGGCGGCCGCCAGGTTCTTGGCGGGGTCCTGGCCGTCGTCCTGCGCACCGGTGTAGTCGATCTTCCGGCCGTTGACCCCGCCTTCGGCGTTGGCGCGCAGGTAGCGGGCCTTCGCCCCGAGGTCGGTGTCCTTCTTGCTGTAGCCGCCGGCGCTGGTCATCGAGACGATGCCGCCGACCTTGATGGAGGTGCCGCTCACCCCGCGGACGCTCCCGCCGGTCGCGCCCGCGCCCGTACCGGAGGACGAACCGTTGGCGCCGGCCGCGGAGTTGCAGGCGGAGGCGAGGGCGAGGGCCGCCGCGGCGAGGGCGAGGGTGCGGATCGGACGCAGCATGAATGGAGTCCCCTCCGGTCGGAATCTCCGCATTCTGTGCGTGAGCTGACGAGGCGTCAATATCAATGACGAGTAAAGTGACGAACCGTCAGTTTGATGGACGGGTCGCGTCGCGGCCGGTCGTCAGCCCTGGTAGAGCGCGGAGACCTCCCGCTCGTACGCCGCCTCGATCGCCCGCCGCTTCAGCTTGAGCGAGGGCGTCAGCAGCCCCCGCTCCTCGGTGAACTGGTCGGGCAGCACCCGGAAGGCACGGATCGACTCGGCCTGCGACACACGGGTGTTGGCGGTCACCACCGCGCGCCGGACCTCCGCGGCGAGGTCCTCGTCCCGCGTCAGGTCCGCCGCGGGCAGCTGCGGGCGGCCGCGCATCGCCAGCCAGTGCGCCACCCCCTCCATGTCCAGGGTCAGCAACGCGGCGATGAACGGGCGGTCATTGCCCACCAGCACGCACTGCGACACCAGCGGGTGCGAGCGCACCCGCTCCTCCAGCGCGGTCGGCGACACCGACTTCCCGTTGGAGGTCACCAGGATCTCCTTCTTGCGCCCGGTGATCGTCAGGTAGCCGTCCGCGTCGAGCCGCCCCAGGTCCCCGGTCGCCAGCCAACCCCCGCGCAGCACCGCGCCGCTCGCCGGCGGGTCGTTGAGGTAGCCCGAGAAGACGTGCGCCCCGCTCAGCCACACCTCGCCGTCGTCCGCGATGTGCACCGAGGTCCCCGGGATCGGACGGCCCACCGTCCCGTACTTCGTCGCCCCCGGCGGATTCGCGGTCGCCGCCGCGCAGGACTCGGTCAGCCCGTACCCCTCGTACACCGTGACCCCGGCGCCGTCGAAGAACAGCCCGAGGCGCCGCGACATCGCCGAACCACCCGACATCGCGTACCGGATCCGGCCCCCGAGCGCCTCGCGCACCTTGCCGTAGACCAGCCTGTCGAAGAACTGGTGCTCCATCCGCAGCGCCGCCGACGGGCCGGGACCGGTGCCGAAGGCCTGCTGCTCGCGCGCCTCGGCGTACCGCACCGCCGTCTCCACCGCCCGGTCGAAGGGGCCCGTACGCCCCTCGGCCTCCGCCTTGCGCCGGGCCGCCGCGAACACCTTCTCGAAGACGTGCGGCACGCCCAGCACGAACGTCGGCCGGAACGCCGCCAGATCGGGCATCAGCTCCGCCGCCGCCAGCACCGGCTGGTGCCCGAGCTTGACCCGGGAGCGGATCGCCGCCACCTCGACCATCCGCCCGAAGACGTGCGCGAGCGGGAGGAAGAGGAGCGTGGAGGCCGACTCGCCCGACCCCGCCCGGAACACCGACTCCCACCGGGTCGCCAGCGTGTCCGCCTCGTACATGAAGTTGGCGTGGGTCAGTACGCAGCCCTTGGGGCGGCCGGTGGTGCCCGAGGTGTAGATGACCGTGGCCACCGCGTCGGGGGTCACCGCGCTCCGGTGGCGGTGCACGACGTCGTCCGACACGCTCCGGCCGTCCGCGACGAGCTGCTCCAAGGCGCCCGCGTCCAGCTGCCACAGCCGGCCCAGTTGCGGTAGCCCCTCGATCACCGAGCCGACGGTCATCGCCTGGTTCTCGTCCTCGACCACCACGGCCGTGCAGCCGGAGTCGAAGAGGATCCAGTACGCCTGGTCGGCGGCGGCCGTCGGGTAGACGGGCACCGGCTGCGCGCCGACCGCCCACAGCGCGAAGTCGAACAGCGTCCACTCGTACCGGGTCCGCGCCATGATGCCGACCCGGTCACCGAACCGGATCCCCTGCGCCAGCAGCCCCTTCGCCAGGGCGAGCACCTCGGCGCACAGCTGGGCCGAGGTGACGTCGTGCCAGACCCCGCGGATCTTGCGGCCGAGCACCATCCGGTCCGGGTCCTGGAGGGCGTACTGGAAGACGGTGTCGGCCAGGCCCCCGACGGGCGCTTCCGTCACGACGGGTGGGACGGTCATCTCGCGCACAGCCGGCTCCTCTCGGCACGACTCCGCTCCGTACAGCGCCGGTGACGGTACCCCACCCGGGGGTCCCGGCGGGAGGGGACCGGAAGATCAGTTCCGCCGCCATCATCACTGGTCAGCGCGGAGCACCGGGCCGCGAACGGTCCCGCGGGGGAGACCTCCGGCGAATCTCCACGAGACCTGCGCCGCCCGCGCACGCGAAGGGGGCGCGGCCCGGTGCGGGTGGCGCGGCCCGCGGAGCCGCGGCGCGGGCGGGGCGGGGGGCGGGGCGGTCGCGGATCCGGCGGCCCGGGCCGCGCGGATTTCGCGCTGCGGGACGCGCTGCGGGCCGCCCGCGGCAGCGCCCCGGGTCGGCCGCGGCCGCGCCTCCGCGGGCGGCCCGAGGCAGCGAGCCGCCTGTCCGGCCCGCCCGCGGCAGCGAGCCCGCCTGTCCGGCCCGCCCGCGGCAGCGAGCCCGCCTGTCCGGCCCGCGCGCCCGTGCAGTTGCTGGTGTGCGCGGTGCTCGCCCGCCGCCGCGCGGCCGACCCGGACCCCGAACTCCCCGCCGGGCGTGTGGTGGAGGTCTCGCACTCGGCCCAACACCCCGCGCCCGGCGCCCGGTAACGTGCGTCGGTGACCTGGATACGCCCCCACTCCGCCCATGCCGAACGCCCCTGCACCCTGGTGGTGTGCCGGGGCTGCTGCTGCGGCGACCCGCGCAAGAACCCCGGGACCGACCACGCCGGCCAACTGGCCCGGCTGCGCGCGGCCGCCGAGGAGTCGGGGGGCCGCCTGGCCGTCCGTACCGTCGACTGCCTCGGCCCCTGCGCCCAGGCCAACGTGATCGTCGTCCAGCCCGCGACCGCGGCCCGCCGCAAGGGGGCCCGCGCCGCCTGGTTCGGCTGGGTCATGGACGACACGGCCACCGACGACATCGTCGACTGGGCCCTGGCGGGCGGCCCCGGCGTGGCCCTCCCGCCGGACGCCCTCGACCTGCACCGCATCGAGCCCCCGGCCCCGAAGAAGACCCGCCGCGGCCGCAGGCTCTAAACGGTGTCCCGCGCGGGCAGCAGGATCCGCTCCTCGCCCGCGTAGACGTTCATGTTCGGGCCGCGCAGGAAGCCGACGAGGGTGAGCCCCGACTCGACCGCCAGGTCCACGGCCAGCGAGGACGGCGCGGAGACCGCGGCCAGCACCGGGATCCCCGCCATCACCGCCTTCTGCGCCAGCTCGAAGGACGCCCGCCCCGACACCAGCAGGACCGCCCCGGCCAGGGGCAGCCGCCCCGCGCGCAGGGCCCGCCCGACGATCTTGTCCACCGCGTTGTGGCGGCCCACGTCCTCCCGTACGTCCACCAGCTCGCCCTCCGCCGTGAACAGCCCGGCCGCGTGCAGCCCGCCGGTGCGGTCGAACACCTTCTGTGCGGCGCGCAGCCGGTCCGGCAGCTCCCCGAGCAGGCCGGCCGGTATGCGTACGGGGTCGGCGGCGATCCCGGGGAAGCGGCTCGCCGTGCGGACCGCGTCCAGGCTGGCCTTGCCGCAGAGGCCGCACGAGGACGTCGTGTAGACGTTCCGCTCCAGCGTGATGTCCGGGACCGGAACTCCGGCCGCGAGCTGCACGTTGACGATGTTGTAGGTGTTGCTGCCGTCCTCGGTCTGACCGTCACAGTAAGTGACCGCGCGGATGTCCTCGGCGTGGGCGAGTACCCCCTCGCTCACGAGGAATCCGGCCGCCAGCGCGAAGTCGTCGCCCGGGGTGCGCATGGTGATGGCCAGCGGCTTTCCGTTCAGCCGGATCTCCAGCGGCTCCTCGGCGACCAGCGTGTCCGGGCGCGTCCCGGCCACACCGTCCCGGATCCGGACGACGCGGCGACGCTCGGTGACCCGTCCCATGGCGATCAGCCCACCCGTTCTCTCGTCGTGCCGGTCCGCCGGCCCGTACGGACCCGCTCCGGGCCTGTCAGGTTCATTCTCGCGTATCGCTCCATACCGGTGCTCCGCAGGAAGATCCTCTGGAATCTCCAAATTCCACCGCAGGAATCCTGTCGGGTCACGCGCACCCGTACCGGTCAGTAGCAGGCAAAGCTGGGTCATCCTGACTGCCGTACGAGGGGGATCCTGCCCATGACCGGTTCACGCGTGGTGGCTCTGGGGCACTACCAGCCCGCGAAAGTGATCACCAACGAGGACCTCGCGGTCATGGTCGACACGAACGACGAGTGGATCCGCTCCCGGGTGGGGATCAAGACCCGCCGGATGGCGGGCCCCGACGAGCCCGTGGACGAGCTGGCCTTCC
This sequence comes from Streptomyces sp. NPDC006529, assembly GCF_040611795.1. NCBI lineage: Bacteria > Bacillati > Actinomycetota > Actinomycetes > Kitasatosporales > Streptomycetaceae > Streptomyces > Streptomyces sp. NPDC006529. Next base: position 118,293 of record NZ_JBEXPB010000004.1, read on the forward strand.
AGGCCGCGGGCAAGGCACTGGCGAGCGCGGGGCTGACCCCCGACGACATCGACCTCGTCCTCGTGGCCACCTCGACCGCGATCGACCGCTCGCCCAACATGGCGGCCCGCGTCGCCGCCAAGCTCGGCATGGGCGCCCATCCGGCCCTCATGGACATCAACGTCGTCTGCTCGGGCTTCACGCACGCCCTGGCCACCGCCGACCACGCGATCCGCGCAGGCTCCGCGACCCGCGCGCTCGTCATCGGCGCCGACAAGATGACCGAGATCACCGACTGGACCGACCGCACCACCTGCGTGCTGACCGGCGACGGCGCGGGCGCCGCGGTCGTCGAGGCCTGCGAGGAGCCCGGCATCGGGCCCGTCCTGTGGGGCTCGGTCCCGGAGATGGGCCACGCCGTCCGCATCGAGGGCACCCCGCCGGTCTTCGCCCAGGAGGGCCAGTCCGTCTACCGCTGGGCCACCACCCAGCTGCCGCCGCTCGCCCGCAAGGCGTGCGAGCGTGCCGGGATCACCCCCGAGGACCTCGCCGGGGTCGTCCTGCACCAGGCCAACCTGCGGATCATCGAACCCCTCGCCGCCAAGATCGGCGCCGTCAACGCGGTCGTCGCGCGCGATGTCGTCGACTCCGGCAACACCTCGGCCGGCAGCATCCCGATGGCCCTCTCCAAGCTGGTCGAGCGCGGCGAGATCCCCTCGGGCGCCCCCGTCCTGCTCTTCGGCTTCGGCGGCAACCTCTCGTACGCGGGCCAGGTCATCCGCTGCCCGTGAGCCGCGCCGCGGCCCCGCGCCCCGCCCTCACCACCCGCAGGCGCACGCCGACCGGCGGCGCGCCCGCCCGCACCCCGGGACCGCGCGCCGCCCCGGCAGGCTGCTGACCACCGTTTATGCGGGTGAGGAGCACTCCGAACCTTTGCTATTGTTGTCCATGTCGCCGCGGGAAACCGGGGCCGACCACCTGGTCCGGGTGGCGGAATGGCAGACGCGCTAGCTTGAGGTGCTAGTGCCCTTTATCGGGCGTGGGGGTTCAAGTCCCCCCTCGGACACCAGCTGAGACCCCACTTCACGTGGGGTTCTTTGCTTTTCTAGGCTGCGGTGTGACCAACCACGTGACCAACAGCCCAGAGAACCGCCAGGTCAGACCAGGGATGACAGGCCGTTGTCGTCACCATCCTTCGTGAGCCTGCGTACTGGTAGGCATTGCCCGGCTGCTGCAATCCACCACGATGATGTCAGGGCCGGGCCACCGACCAGCATTTCTTCCGCTGAGGCACTCCGTATGCAGACAGCGGCTGGGAAGATGAGATCTGCACGGGCCGGTCAGGCGCTGACCTCCGAGTGCACCGGGACCGGTGGCCGAACGCCCGTGAGTGATTTCGCGCGAGCGAGTAGGCGCGGGGCCAGGTCCGGGTACCAGCCACGGGCCACGGCTTGCAGCATCTCCGCCAGGGCCGCCAGCTCCCCGACTCGGCCGGCTGGGGAGTCCAGGACCGAAGCGAACTCCAGACGGATACGGTCCGCCACGTCGGGAACGAGCAGGCTGTTGGCATGGAGGAGGCCCGCGTCGTATCCGTAAGGCACCAGGCCCCATCGCTCCCAGTCCAGCAGGGTCAACGGCGTGGTCGTGACGTTGCCCCAGTGCAGGTCACCGTGACCGGTCACCCGCTCGACCCTGGCAGGGGCCGGGATGCCGAGGAACTGGGGGAAGGCGCGTTCGATCCATCCGTCCCGCACAGTGACCTTCACTCCCTCCACCCCAGCGAGCAGGGCCAGGGCTCGGCGCAGGTCTGCCCACCACTCGGCAGGCAAGCCAGGGTCGTGGTCCAGGTCGGCCCGATCCGGGGACACGACGGGGTGCGTCACGTAGTCGAGGACTTCGGCCTCGAAGGCCCACTCGCCGTCAGTCCAGTCGTGCACCTCGTACAGGTGTGGGCGCGGGACCGCGTCGGGCACCAGCAGGGAGGCCCCCACGATGCCCTCCCCCTGCTTCCTGCCCGCGTTTCTCTTGGCGGTCCGGCCTACCCGTAGCCACCGGTCCCCTGCCTGCCGTCCGAGGGTGGCACCTTGGAACCCGCAGGCCAGTGGACCAGTGCACGCGAGACCCAGCGCCTTCGCCGCCCTGTCGTGGGCAGCCTCCATCAGGGTCTGTACGTCCTCACTCGGCGGCGAGTTCATCGGTCACCCTCCTCAGTTCCTGGGCCGTCAGGGGCGCGGCCAGAGCCTTCGCCGCATCGTCCCAGTGTTCGCGGGTGCTCGCGGACGTCAGGACGACATCGAGGCCCGGGCACGATCCGGCAGCCAGCAGGGCAGCGGCTGCAGCCGATAGGCCGGGGCGGATGAAGTCCACCAATTCGGGTGTCATGGCATCCAGCAGTTCGCCGCCGTGCAGAGGGGCGGAGCCGAACGCGATCAGCCCCGCGTCCTTCGCCTGCACCAGCGATCCGCCGCCGTCGAGTGCCTGCCTGATCAGGTCGTCCATGATCAGACTGACGGGCATCTGCAACGCCGTGAAGTGGTGCTCAGCGGAACCCGCCGCCTGTCCGGCGAGCGCAAGCAACTCGGGCACCGTGAACGCTTCAGAGGTCAGGCCCGTCCAGGTGGCGACGCCGTACCCGCCGATCCTGCCCGCATGGGCGAACTCTTCCAACGCCGTGAAGGCTTCTCGTATACGCCAGTGCAGAGCGGCACGGTCAAGGCCGTTCCCGTGGTGCTCGGGGTTGTGCACGAACACCAGGTCCACGCGGCCGAGTGAGCCCAACGAACGCTCCGTCTGCCAGCGAACGAAGCCCGGTTCGAGGCTGTGTCGGCCGGCCGTCTCTTCCCGGGTGAGCGCGCTCTCAGCCAGGGCGGTGCGGCCTTGCTCTTCCGTGAAGAACCCCGTCTTCGTAGCTACCCGCGCGCTCGGGTACTCCCCGAGAACCGGGCGCAGCTCCTCATGCGCCCGACCGTGGGCGTAGTTGGGTGCTGTGTCTACCCAGGGGCTACCGGCAGCCAGGGCGGTGCGTGCCGCCTGACTGACGGCACGCACACGGTATGTCCCCAAGGAGAGAGCGGCGGTCACAGTGCGGTCCCCACGACCGCGACGGCATGGCCCTCGATGAGGGCGGAGACCAGGTCGGCCACGTCCTTGATCTCCAGTCCGGAGGAGTGGGCCATCTCGCCAAGCGTGGTCGGCTGACCGGCCAGCAGCGTGCCGAGGACGGTCGCGGCCGACTCGGCGAAGTCCCAGGCGGTACCGGCCGCCGAGAACGTGACCGTGCTGTGGGCGGGGTTCGCCGTCAGACGGCCCCGAGGGGCGGTCAGCCTGACCGTGATTTCCGGCCGTGCGGGCAGCCCGTCCACGTAGGGCAGCGAGGGAATCGCGTGCCCCAAATCGGTCGTGTCGATGGACTCCGCCCACCGCTTCACCAACCGGGGATCGGCCAGCTCGTTCAGCACCTCACCGCGTAGCGCGGCGATGAAGTCGGAGTGCTCACTCAGTGAGGCGAACCGCGGGATGTCCCTGCGCAGCGCGAGGGGCGACCGGAGCTGATCCACGACCCAGAGCATGAGGTCCGCGCCCGTGTGCGGGACCATGCCGAACGTCAGGTGCAGCGACTCCGTCCCCTGGTCGGCCGTGACTGCGTGCCACCAACCGCGCGGCAGGTAGAGCACATCACCAGGGGCGAGAACGATGTCCGCCACGGGGTCGCCCTCGGGCGTCTCTGGCGACTCCACGTCCCGGAAGGTCGGAGCCTCGCGTGTGGAGCCGAACAAGCGCCACCGCTTCGAGCCGTGAACCTGCACCACCACGACATCGTGGTCGTCCCAGTGCAGGCCGAAGCCCTCCCGATCGGTCCAGGACGCGTACGCGTTGGCCTGCACGGACGTACCGAGGAACCGTTCGAGACCTTCGGCAGCCGCACCCACCGCCGGGTGGATCTTCTCGACCGCATCGAGGACCAGCGACGCACCGTCCTTGAGCTGGGCATGGAAGTCGGCCGGCTGGATGCGGGACCAGGTGACCGCGCGGCGGTTCGTGGTCGGGATCGCGTAGCGGTGAAGGGGGACCATCTCGCCGTCGGCCGACAGGCGCAGCCGGGGCGGCTCCAGTCGCTGTGTGGCGATGATCCGGTTGAGGTCGTCCCAGGAGAACAGGCCCGCCGTGGCGGCGGTGCCGGGGAAGTGCGCGTAGGAGCGGTGGTACGTCTGGGCGAGGAACGTGTCCCCGCCCAGACGCCCCGCCCACGAGGCTGCATCAAGCATCGTGGGCAGCCCCGCTAGTCGTTGCCATCGGAACGGCCGCTACTGACGTCGGACTCCTGCTCGGCGCGGGTGCGCGCGGCGACGATCTTCCGCTTCGCGACGAGCAGGCCGCCCCCCTCGGGGGCCGCCGAACCGGTGTTCTCTTCCACCATCGGACTTACCTCTCTACTCGGGAACACCCGCCGGGAATCCGGCGGGAGGAATGGGAGGGCAGCAGCCTTCGAGGCAGCTACCGCGTCGCAAGGGCTCCGGCGAGGAACACGGCCGAGCCGCCGAGGACCACGGCCAGGTAGAGCGGGCCTGCGTACCGGCCGAAGCGGCGCAGCACCCAGTTCCGTAAGCCAGACCTCACGCCGTCCTCGGCTCGATGTCAGCCGGGCGGAGCGACGTGGCGGACAGTGACTGATGGCCCGTGCAGCGGGCGCACCCGCAGGGCGGGTATCGCCCTGGGTCGGACAGGATGACGAAGGCGTCACCCTCCTGGACGCTGGTGCTCTGCTGCCAGGTGCGACCCGAGTCGCGGGAAACCCGAAGGATCATGAGAACGCGGCGGTCAGCTCCGAGGCCCTGATACTGGGCGGAACCGAAACCATCGCGCGCCATGCCGTTCTCCGTTGCCATGTCCGCACCTTTCCGAAGGTTTGCCCCCGTGCCCGTTTGCGACAACACCAAGGAAAGCGCGGGGAGTCCGAGCCCTCCACGGCATCAATGCGGCACTCTTGATGCACATCCGTGCACGGGAATGCCGTGGGTTCAGGTCACGGGAAGAGGGGCGTCATGGGACTGGCGGAACGGCGCAAGACCCTGGGTTACAGTCAGGAGAAATTGGCCGAGTTACTTGGCGTGGACCGCACAACGGTCGGACGCTGGGAGAGCGGCAGGGTCGCACCGCAGCCGCCTCAGCGGCCAGGCTTGGCAGCCGCCCTCGAAGTGAGCCTTCAAGAGCTGGACGCCCTTCTGACACAGCCACGAGCCGTAAGCCGGACGACCAGATGCCAGCAGCCCAGTGACCACCCGAGTGCGGGAGACCCAGACGAAGTGATCCGCCGCGAATTCCTCCGCATCCTCACCGTCAGCGGGGCGCTGACCGCCTTGCCGCTGGACGAGGCGGAAGCCCTCTCCGACGGGGTCCTCAGGGGCGCACCGGGCGACTTCGCGCGGATGAACGGGCACCTGTGGCAGGTCTACCAACTGGCCCGCTCCAAGGGGTCCGTCTACCCCGTCGTCCGCGACCAACTGACCACCCTCAACGAAGCTCTCGCGGTCGACACCCGGGGCAACTCCCGCCCGCTCCTGAGCGCAGCAGCCGACCTCTTCCAACTGGCCGGGGAAGTTGCCTTCGACGCGAACCGGTACACGGACGCGGCCGCCTCCTACGCCCTTGCAGCATCCGTCAGCAGGGACGCCGGAGCCTACGACCTGTGGGCGTGCGCGCTCGTCCGGCACGCCTACGTGGACATGTCGGAGCAGCGCTACCGGCAGGCGGCACAGGTCCTGGGAGCCGCCGAGCGGCTGGCCGGGCGAGGTGACAGTAACCTCGCCACACGGCACTGGGTCGCCGCCGTCCAGGCAGAGGCGTACGCCGGCCTGGGCGACCTCACCGCATGCGAGCGCGCCTTGGACCAGGCGGAGCACGTCATGGGCCTGAGCGCGGGCAGCACCAACGGCGGGTGGCTGCGGTTCGACGGGACGCGGCTGGCCGAGGAACGGGGAGCCCGCTACGTCCAGCTCGGACGGCTCGACCTGGCGGAGGAAGCGTTGCAGTGGGCACTGGAGCAGACCGCCCTTGCATCCGGGCAGTCCTACCGGCGGCGCGGCGCCGTCCTGACCGATCTCGCCGCCATCGGCGCCAAGCGGCGCGACCCCGAACACGTCGTCGTGTACGGCCGGGAAGCCCTCCTCCTGGCCCAAGCCTCATCCTCCGGATACGTCGCCCGTAGACTCCAGGCCCTGTGCGACGAGTTCGGCCCCCTGAGCAGGGACCACCGCGTAGCGGAGCTGGGGGCGGAGATCGCCGCGCTCAGCACGCCATGACGAGAGGGGTTGGCATGTCGCAGACCGATGGTGCACGAGTGTTCCGGGAAGCCTGGATCGCGGGAGTGCACCAGCACTTCCCCGGGGAGCCGAAAGCCGGGTACGTGACGCCTTGGGACGACACCCCGCAGTGGGAGCGCGAGGCGGCAAGCTCGGTCTACGCCCAGGTCCGGCAGTTCATCGAGATCAGCGGCGGACACGCATCAAGGCTGTCCCGCCAGCAGAAGAGCCGGTTCGTCGCGACGTGCTGGATCGCCCAGATGTTCAAGCACTTCGAGGACCCCAAGCCGGGTTACGTGGCCGACTGGCCCGACCTGCCGAAGTGGCAGCAGGAGACCGACGCCGACATCTTCGAGGCCATTGAGAAGGCCTGATCGAGCGGGCGAGATCGCCCGCCCCTGGCCAGGTTGGGCACATGACCAACGGGTGACCAACAGCGTCCTGAGACGGCCTGAAACAGCAGGAAAAGACAGAAACAGCAGGACTGCCGAACCCCTGCCCCGACAGGTATTCACGCAGGTCAGAGCGCCTATAGGCTGGCGCCCGAGTGGTGAGTTCAAGTCCCCCCTCGGACACCAGCAGGAACCCCACTCCGGTGGGGTTCTTTTGCGTTCCCGGTGCCGCCCGCGCCCCTGCCGGCGGGCCGTCCGTGGCGGTGTCATCGGGATTTCATCGGGGCTCCTTAGCGTGGTCGAGTTCGGACAGGGCTCGCACGGCGGGGGAGGACGGTTCGATGGGGCTCAGGAGCATCAGGGCAATCAGGGCGCGGCTGCCCGTGGCGGTCGTGGTCGCGGTGGCGGTGATGGGCACGATGGCGGCCGTGGGGGCGCCGGCCGGCGGCGGCGGGGCGGCGGGGGCGGACAAGCCGACGATCCGCTACACCGAGTACGGCATCCCGCACATCATCGCCTCCGACTGGGCGGGGCTGGGCACGGGCTACGGGTACGCGGTGGCCAAGGACAACATCTGCACCCTCGCCGACACCTATCTCATGGTCAACGCCCAGCGGTCGCGCTATCTGGGGCCCGACGGCAGGACCAGCCCCGGCGAGCACCAGAACACCACCAACAACCTCAACAGCGACCTGTACTTCCAGCGGATGAACGACGACCGGGTCGTGGAGCGGCTGATCGGCCTGCCCGCCCCCGACGGGCCGGAACCCGAGGTCAAGGACGCCATCCGCGGCTACGTCCGGGGGTACAACAGGTACCTGGCCGAGACGGGCGTGAACAACATCTCCGACCCCGCCTGCCGCGGCGCGGCCTGGGTGCGGCCGATCACCGAGCTGGACGTCTACCGGCACGCGCACGCCGAGATCATCATGGGCACCGCCGACGCGCTGCTGGAGGGCGAGGTGAACGCGGCGCCCCCCGGCGCGTCGGCGGCGCCGGCCCAGGCGGCCCCCTCGCCCGAGGAGACCGCGAAGAGGATCCGCGACGCGATGGCCGCCGGCCGGCAGCAGGGCATGGGGAGCAACGCGCTCGCGGTCGGTTCGCAGGGCGTGTCCGGGGGCACCGGCATGCTCCTCGCCAATCCGCACTTCCCCTGGCAGGGCAAGAACCGGATGTGGCAGAGCCAGTTGACGATCCCCGGGAAGGCCAACGTCTCCGGGGCCAGCCTGCTCGGCTTCCCCGCCGTGAACATCGGGCACAACGACGACGTCGCCTGGACCCACACCGTCGCCACGGTCGCGCCGTTCGGCTTGTTCGACGTGCAGGTGGACCCGCTGAACCCGACCAGGTACCTCGTCGACGGCGCCTGGCAGCAGATGACCTCGCAGCAGGTCGGCGTCGACGTACGGAAGGCGGACGGCACCGTCGGCAGGGTCACCAGAACGCTGTGGGCCACCCGTTACGGCCCGATCACCACCTCCGTCCTCGGCACCCCGCTGCCCTGGGTGGTCAGCGCGCACGCGGTGCGCGACGTCAACATGGACAACCTGCGCGCGCTCAACACCTGGTTCCACCTCGACCAGGCCAAGGACGTCGACGACGTGGTGCACACCCTGGAGAGCACCCAGGGCGTCCCCTTCTTCAACACCATCGCGACCGACCGCAAGGGCAACGCCCTGTACGCGGACATCCAGGCCACCCCGAACATCACCGACGCGCACGCCCGGTCGTGCCTCACGCTGACCGGCCAACTGCTGTTCGACCAGACGCTGCGGCTGCCGAACGTACCGCCGGTCTCCGTCCTCGACGGCAAGCGCAGCGCGTGCGACTGGCCCGCCGACCCGAACGCCGTGGCGCCCGGGCTGCTGGACCCCCACAAACAGCCCCGCCTGATCCGGTCCGACTTCGTCGGGAACGCCAACGACAGTGCCTGGCTTGCCAATCCGGCCCAGCCGCTGTCCTTCCCCCGCGTGATGGGCGACACCACGGCGCCCCGGTCGCTGCGCACCCAGGAGCTGATCCTGACCGCGCAGAACCGGATCAACGGCAACGACGGCCTCCCGGGCAGGGGCTTCACACCGCAGAACATGCGGCAGTTGCTGTTCACCGACAACAGCCGGGCCGCCGACCTGGCCCTCAATGCCACCGTCGCGGCCTGCCAGGGCGCATCCTTCGGGCTCGTCCTGGTGGACGGCAACCTGGTCAACGTGAGCGAGGCCTGTCCGGTGCTGGCCGCCTGGCAGGACCACGACTTCACGGCGAACAGCAGGGGATCGTGGCTGTTCGAGAACTACTGGGTCCGCCTGCTCGGCGGTCAGGCGATCGAGAAACTTCCGTGGCGCGTCCCGTTCGACGCCAACGACCCCGTGCACACCCCGAATTCGCTGGATTCCGGCAACTCGGCGGTCCGCGACGCGCTCGCCCGCGCGGTGCTCTCGCTGCGCACCGCGGGCGTGCCGCTGAACGCCCGGCTGGCGGACGTCCAGAAGGTCACGCGCAACGGCGAGAAGATCCCGGTCCACGGCTCGATGAGCGAGCTGGGGGTTCTGAACGTGGTCACCCCGGGCCTGGTCGACGGCAAGTTCGACATCACCTTCGGGTCGAGCTTCGTCCAGCAGGTGCGGTTCACGGCCGACGGCCCGCCGCAGACCTCCTCGGTACTGGCCTACTCGCAGTCGGCGAACCCCAACTCGGCCCACTACGCCGACCAGACCAGGCTCTTCTCGGCGGGCCAGTGGGTGACCGAGCGCTACACCGAGAACGACATCGCGGCCTCTCCGGTTCTGGAGGTCAAGGTCCTGGACTGAAACCGCCCGGCCGCATGATTCACCGACATGTCCATTGATTGATCGAGACACCGAAGGAGCATGCTGTGACGAGGACTTCGAGCCGATGGCGCGCGGTGGTGGCCCTGATGGCCGCGATCGTGGCCCTGGCCGTGCCGGCGGGTGCGGCGCGGGCCGCCGACGGGACCGCGCCGCCGGTCATGACGGACGGCTTCGGCCTGACCCAGGTCGACGCGCCGGTGGGCGGCGCCACCAACTTCTACATCACCGTGACCACGCCCGAGGTGGCGGGCAAGCACCACATAAAGATCATCCTGCCGAGCGGTTACCACGACGATCCGGGCAGGCGCTACCCGGTGCTGTACTTCCTGCACGGTTCGCCCGACGACCCGATCCAGCAGAACTATCCGGCGCTCACCACCTCGAACCAGATGATCACCGTGATCCCGGACGGCGGGCCCCGGGGTTGGTACGCCAACTGGCTCAACCAGAAGACCGCGGCCGGAGCCCAGAACTGGGAGAACTTCCACCTCAAGCAGGTGATCCCGTTCATCGACGCCAACCTGCGCACCATCGCCGCCAAGAAGGCCAGGGCCGTCGCGGGCATCTCCATGGGCGGGTTCGGGGCGCTGCACTACGCCCAGGTCCGCCCCGACCTGTTCGCCCAGACGGCGTCCCTGTCCGGCGACGTCGACCTGTCGGTCAGGTCCATGGACCTGCGGATGGCCGTGGTCGGGTCCCTGGTCGCCTACCAGCCCAGCGTCGACAGCGACGCCGTGTTCGGCTCGCCCTACCCGGTGTTCAACGCCGACTGGCGGTTCAACGAGGTCGATCCGGCGGCCCACATGAACAAGCTCGCGGGCGTCGGAGTCTCCCTCTACGTCGGCAACGGGCGCGGTGACGTGACCGACCCGGAGTTCTGGGTGGAGAGCGCCTCCCAGCACGTCAAGGACAGCATGGACGCCCTGCACATGCCCTACTACTACGTCGACTACGGTGACGGCTCCGCTTGGGGCAGTCAGTGCAACGGCGGCCACAACGCGGGCTGTTGGGAGCAGGACCTGCGGGACCTGATCCCCCGGCTGGAAACGGCGTTCGCCGCCTGACCGCCGACCGGGCCGGCGCCCTCGCGCGCCGGCCCGGGACGTCGCCTCCGCCGCGTCAGGCGGTCTCCTCCGGCCGGGCGGTCAGGCGCGCCGCCGTGAGCCAGAGGCCGGGGGGCAGGGTCGGTTCCGCCTGGGTGTCCATCAGCATGCGGGCGCAGAACTCGGGCCCGTTCCCCTCCTCCGGGAACTGCTCCAGGTAGCACGCGCCGAGGAGCCGGTAGCGCGGGTTGCCGGTGTGTAGCCGCCGGTGCTGCTCCGCCTCCGACTCCAGGTCACCGCTGCCGCGGACGAAGTCCTCGGCGAGCAGGAAGTCCGCGAAGGGCTCGGCGTGGGCGGCCAGTTCGTGGACCAGGATCTCCACCAGGCAGCCGGGCCAGTCCAGTTCGGCGTCCGCCGTGACCTTGACCTTGATGGCGAAGCGTCCGGTGGGGTGCGTCTCGCGCCAGGCGCGCACCTCGTCGGCCGTGGCGTGGGTCAGGTCCTCTTCGGTGCCGGACGCCGTGAAGCCCGACAGGCAGGTGCCGCCGCCGGGCTTGCTGCCGAAGGATCCGTACACCACCACCTGCGTGTCCGGTACGTTCCCCAGCTTCATGAGAAGGGGCGTGGCGAGGCCGTCCTGGACGGACACCAGGGTGTCCCCGTCCGGTTCCTCCCACAGCTTCCACCGCGCGTCCTCCGGGACCGCCGCCCGGTCCACCGCGGTGAGCTGCGCGTGCGCGAGCATCCAGATCGCGTCGGACAAGAAGGTTCCCCCGAAGCTGATGGTCATGCTGCTGCCCCCTCGGCATCCGTACTGACGTCGCGGGAACACTATCCGCTGGTTTGCACAACAGGCCGGGGGAACAGGGCAATTGACACCGGCACGTGGGGCGCGGGCCGTTCAGGTGTGCAGGACGACCAGGCCGCCGCCGGTCCCGAGCGGGGGCAGCGGGGCGAAGGTGCGGGGGAGGGCGAGGACCGGGCGGCCCCGCTCCTCGGGTCCGGGCGCCGCGTCGAAGAGGTACGCCGCCTCGGCGGCCGGATCGCTGACCAGGTGCGGCCCCCGGGACGCCGCGGCGCCGGCGGCGCGGGTGTGCCGGGTACGGAAGGCGCCGCGCAGGTGGCGCAGGGTCTGTTCGGCGGTCGGCGGGCCGGCCGGAGGGGCCGCGTCGACCGGGGGGAGCGCGCCGGTCAGCAGCAGGGCGAGCAGGACCGGTACGGCTTTGCGGCGCAGGGTGTCGGTGGCGACGCCGAGGCGGTCGGCGTGCGCCACGGGCAGGGACAGCGCCAGGCTGCTCGCCGTACCGCCGGCTCCGAGCGGCACCGCCGAGCAGACCACGCCGGGGGAGTACTCGCGCAGGTCGAACACCGGCTCGCCCGGGGCCAGCGCGTCCAGGGTGTGGAAGAGGACCCGGCAGTCGGTGATGGTGCGCGCGGTGAGCCGGGCGGGCCGGTGCCGCGCCACGTGGTCGGCCCGGTCGTCCGGACCGAGCTGGGTGAGCAGGCATTTGCCGACCGCGCTGGCGTGGGCGGCCGCGCGGAAGTCGATCCATTCCTCGACGGGCGGGGTGCCGGGCCCGTCCGCCATCTGGGTGATCCGGACCTCGCCCCCGGCGTACCGGCTGAGGTAGAAGGCGGCGCCCGCGCTGTCCCGGGCCAGCGCCAGGGTGTGCTGGAGCTGGGCGGCGAGCCCGTGGCCGCCGGGGGCGCCGAGACGGTCCAGCGCGGGACCGCGCCCGAAGACCCCCGCCGCCGGGCGGTTCGCGTACTCCTCCTCGCACAGCATGGCCAGCACCGGGCGGAGTTCCGCCTCGGCCAGCCCCGTCTCCCGTCCGATCCGGGCGGCGCCGACCCCCAGGGGGTGCCGCTCGATGGCGCCCACGACGGCCAGCGCGCGCCGCGCCGCGGCCAGTGCCCCGGTGGTGTCGGCATCGGCCGCGCGGGGACGCGTACCCCGGCGCGGGGCGGAAGGGGCGGAGGTGACGGAAGGGGCGGCCCGGGCGGCTTCCGGCCGGCCCTCCGCGCGGCCCGTCCCCGGGGGGACCCGCCCCCCGGCATCCGGCCCCCGGCCCCCCCGGCCGGCCTCCGGGCCCGGGGGGCCGTCCGGCTCGCGGGCCGGGGCGGTGGGCAGGAACGCGGGGAGCACCTCGGCCAGCCCGGGCCGGGGCAGCGGCACCGGACCCAGATCGATGTCCTCCAGCTGGTCCACGTACCGCAGGACCCGGGCCTGTGCGCACAGCCGGATCTCGCGCAGGTCGCGCGGCCCCCCGGGGAGGTAGCCGAGGCGGGCGAGGTCGGCGGCCCAGAACCGCGCGTCCTCGTGTTCGCCGCGCCGGGAGTGGTCGAGGAAGAGGCAGTAGGCGGCGGCTTCGGTGTGCGCGGCGCCGGAACCGGCCGCGAACTGCCACCAGAACCGAGCGCCGTCGCGCAGCCCGGCGAGGTGCAGCAGACAGGCGAAGACCAGAGCGCCGGGCGGATCACCGCACCGGCCGGCGGCGAACGCGCGCAGCCGCGCGGCGGCTTCGGGCCCGCAGACCACGGCCAGGCTGACCGCTTTGAGGTCGCGGCGGGCCTGCTCGGCCTCCACGGGCCGGTCGCGGGCCGGATCGCTCCAGCCGGGCGGTCCCGGACGGGCGCGGGCGGCGGCGGCCCCGGCGGCGGCCGCGCGGGTGCGCAGCAGCAGCCGGGTCTCGGCCGCGCCCAGGTCGTAGTGCGGGTAGCGGTCCGGGACCCGGGCCCGGGCCAGGAAGTGGGCCAGGGTGCGGGCGGGACCGCCGTTCCCGCCGTCCCTCGGGCCCGCGTGCCCGGTGCGGCCCGGATGCTCGGCGCTGTCCGCGTGCTCGCCGTGGTGGGTCATGGCGCGGGCTCCCCGCCGAGGAGCCGGGCGAGCCTGCGGCGCGCCTGGCTGAGGTGGGAGCGCACGGTGGCTTCCTCGACGCCCATCACGTGGGCCGCCTCGCCGGTGGTGCAGTGCAGTCCGTAGCGCAGCAGGACCGCGTCGCGCTGGCGCTCGGCCAGCCGGGAGACCGCCGTGTAGAACCGGATGCTGTCCGTCAGCACCTCGTACGGATCGACGGCGGCGTCCTTGAGGGCGGCCTCGAAGGCGCTGATGTCCATCGGCCGCGGCCGCCGCTCGCGCGTGCGCTGCACGTCGACGATCCGGTGTTTGAGGACGGTCCAGGCGTACGCCTCCAGCCGGTCCATGTGGAGCATCCGGAGCCACTCGTTCATGATCGCGTCGAAGGCGGCGTCGACGGCGTCCTCCGCGTCCGCTTCGGAACCCAGCTGCAGGTACGCGAACCTCATGTACGCGGGCCGCCGGTCGGTGTGGAAGGCCCAGTACGACAGGCGCGCCCGCGTGTCCCACTGGCTCATGGGCGTAGCCGGCCGCTGCCGTCGGCTCGGCAGCCCCACCGCCCCACCGGATTCCTCCGGTCCGCCATCGCTCACCGCTCCACCTCTCCCCCTCGTGGCACTGGAGGTGCTCGCCCCCCACCCTGCCAGCGTTCGGGCGGGCGTGCGGGCGCCGCGGAGAAACGGGTGAACGCCCTGGCCGGTCCTGGTCGTTGGGTGATCGACTCCGATCGCGGGCGGTGCCGAACTGTCGATTCCCCAGCGATTGCGCATATGACGTACGGGCATTCCGACGATCGTCGCCGGTCAGTGGCGCACCGGCGGCGCCGGGGCGCTCCCGGGGGCGCTAGGGGGTGTCTGGTGGGTCTCCGTGGCGTCGCGACGCCCGGCACGCGCTCTCGCCGCACCGGCCGAAAGCCCGAGTACGTCCAGTACGCAGGCTTCCGGCCGGCACACCGAGAGCACGCACCGGACGCCGCTCCTTCCCCACGCAGACCCACCAGACACCCCCTAGGCGGTAGACCGCGGGGGAACGTCGGCCCCGCCGCGCCCCGGCCGGACGCGGCGCGACATGTGACCATCCCAGGATTCACTCGTTTGTCGGACCGTGGGCACATCACAGCGATTCGGCTCCACCGCCGTCGAACAAGCCGAGGCGGTCCTCGTCGAGCAGTACCCCCACCTGGTACGGCTCGCCTACCTGACGCTCCCGGACACCCTCGGGCGGCACGCCCGGGTGCTCCTCGCGCACCGGGCCGTCCAGCGGGCGCTGCCCCGGGCGGGCGGGGGTGGCGAGCCGCAGCGGCCGGGCGTCGCACCGCCCGGCCGGGCGGTGCCCGGAGCTCGGCGAGAATCCGGCGGTCCGGGGGCGCCGGGAGGAGGGTCCGCGACCGCGGCGGGCTCCGCCCCGCCCACCGGCCCCGGCGGTCCGCTCGGCGGGGTGCGGGCCCGGGTGCTGCGCGCCGCGCTGGCCCCCGGGCGCCGGCCCGGGTCGGCCCTCGCGCGGTTCGGGTGGCCGCCCGCGCCCCCCTTCGTCTGGGGGCTGCGGCTCTGGCCCCCGGCGGGCGGGATCGACGAGACCGCCCGGCTGCTCGGAGGGGTGGCCGCCGAGGTCCGTGCCGCCTTCGTACTGCACCGGCTGGACGGGCTGGCCGAGGAGGCGGTGGTCCGGGTGCTGGCCGCGGCCGGAGCCGCCGCCCCCGCCGACAGCGTCCGCGAGGCCCTCGCCCTGCCGGTCGGTGAAACGCTTTTGCGGTCCTCGGAGTTCGACGCCTGCGTCGTCAACACCCGGCCCACCGACCTCCTGCGCCGACGCCGCCGGGTGCGCGCGGGATGGGCCGCCGCGGCCGTACTGGCCCTGGTCGCCGGGGTGGCGGTGGCCGACGGGGCTCCGCCCGGGCCGGCCGCGCGGCCCGCCGCCGGGAGCGTGACCGCCGGAGCGCTGGATCCGGCCCGGCTGGTCCGCGTCCCCGCCGCCGCCTGGTCCGACACCGCCCGGGTCGACTTCACCGCCTGGCCCGCGCGGGGCGCCCGGGCGGGGGACCGGGCCCTGCTCGCGCGGGCGCTGGGGGCCTGGGCCGCCCGGTCCCCGCAGGTGCCGGTGACCGCGGCGCCCGGGACCCCGGTGGACCCGCCGGGGCGCCCGCCGCAGCTGCTGTACGCCGGGGACGTGGACGGGCGTGCGGTGGTGCTGCTGCTCGACGCGGACCGGGTGGTGCGCTACGGCGAAGCCGCCGGGGGACCGCGGGACCGGGAGCTGGAGTTCGCCCGTACCGACGAGGCCGGGGTCACCACCGCGGGCGCCCTCGCCGTGGGCCGGGCGGGCGGCCGGGCCCGCTACCTGCTGGCCCCCTGGATCGCCACGGCCGCCGTCCTGGACCTGGCGCGGCCGGGCGACGCCGGGCAGCCGCTGGCCGTGGCCGCCGACGGACTGACCGCCGCCGCGGCGGTGCCCGCGGCGGCCGGGCCCTGCGCCGGGTGGCCCGTGCTGGCCCTGACCTCGTCCCCCCGGATCGTGGAGAAGCACTCCTTCGTGCTCGCCGACCTCGGCGCGCTGACGCCCGTACACCTGACCTACACGCCCCTGCCGGACGGGCCGGGCGCCGTGCCCGCGCGCCAGCCGAGGGAGGCGACCGGGCCCGCGGCGCGCGCCGCCTGGGCGCCGGTCGCCTGCGGGCTGCGGGACCTGCGCGGGGGCGGGGTGCGGGCCGTCAACATCTGGGACTTCGCCGCCACCGAGCTGCCGGAGGGCGGCGGGCGGGCCGTCTGGTCCTGCACCCGGGCCTCCGGATGGGCGGGACCCGGCGACGTGCGCGTCCGGCTCCGGCCGCCGTCCGGCCCGCTCCAGGAGGTGGCCCGGGCGCGGTCCACCGCGGCTTGCGGCCGGTTCGGCCAGCACCTGCTGGTCGGGACCCGGTGGCGGACGGCCGCCGGACACTGGTTCCAACTGGCCGCCGGGAGTCGGGAGGTCACGTCCGTCACGGCCACCGGAGCCGTCCGCGCCGAGGCGAGCGGCCACAGCCTGAGCGTCCCCGCCGGACCCGAGGGAGCCCCCGTCACCCTGACCGGACGGCTCGCGAGCGGCGCCCGCGTCACGGCGCTCGACGGGGCGGCCGGAGGCCGCGACTGAGCGCCGCGCGAAGCCCCTCCGACGGCCGTTCCGACGGCCCTTCGAAGACTGCTCCGACGGCCGTCCGACGGCTCCGGGCAGCCGTCGGGCAGCCGTCGGCCGGGCCGGACATGATCGGCGCTCCTGTACCATGACCGGGAGCGCGAGGGCAGTGACGCACGAGGTCACAGCCCTCGCTTTCGTGTAAGGCCCACCCCTTGAAATGCGGCACGTGGTGTTTCGGCGGTTCGATACGATGAGCCCCTTCACGATCCTTCACACGCCGCACGTATGAAATGGAGCATCCGAGGATGTCTCGACACCTGATCACCAGCGCGCTTCCCTACATCAACGGGATCAAGCACCTGGGCAACATGGTCGGGTCGATGCTTCCGGCGGACGTGTACTCCCGGTACCTCCGCCAGCGCGGCCACGAGGTCCTCTACATCTGCGCCACCGACGAACACGGCACCCCCGCCGAGCTGGCCGCCAAGGCCGCCGGGCTCTCGGTCGCCGAGTTCTGCGCCCAGGCGCACGACGCGCAGAAGGCGGTCTACGACGGCTTCGAGCTGTCCTTCGACTACTTCGGCCGCAGCTCCTCGCAGCAGAACGCGGAGATCACCCAGCACTTCGCGCGGCGCCTCCAGGAGAACGGCTTCATCGAGGAGCGCGCGATCCGGCAGGTCTACTCGCCGGTCGACGGCCGCTTCCTGCCCGACCGCTACGTCGAGGGCACCTGCCCGCACTGCGGCTACGACAAGGCCCGCGGCGACCAGTGCGAGAACTGCACCCGCGTCCTGGACCCCACGGACCTGATCGAGCCCCGCTCGGCCATCTCCGGCTCCACCGAGCTGGAGGTCCGCGAGACCAAGCACCTCTTCCTGCTCCAGTCCGCGCTCCAGGGCGAGGTCGAGGCCTGGGTCGCCGAGCACGAGGAGGAGTGGCCGCAGCTCGCCTCCTCCATCGCCCGCAAGTGGCTGACCGAGGGCCTGCACGACCGCGCGATCACCCGCGACCTGGACTGGGGCGTGCCGGTGCCGGCCGACACCTGGCCGGAGCTGGCCGCCGACGGCAAGGTCTTCTACGTCTGGTTCGACGCGCCGATCGAGTACATCGCCGCGACGAAGGAGTGGGCGGACGCCGACCCGGCGAACCGCGACTACAAGGCGTGGTGGTACGAGGCCGAGGACGTGCGGTACACGCAGTTCATGGCCAAGGACAACGTCCCCTTCCACACCGTGATGTTCCCCGCCACCGAGCTGGGCACCCGTGAGCCGTGGAAGAAGGTCGACTACGTCAAAGCCTTCAACTGGCTGACGTACTACGGCGGCAAGTTCTCCACCTCGCAGAAGCGCGGCGTCTTCACCGACCACGCGCTGGAGATCCTCCCGGCCGACTTCTGGCGCTACTTCCTCATCGCCAACGCGCCCGAGTCCGACGACTCCTCCTTCACGTGGGAGCACTTCACCACCACGGTCAACAAGGACCTCGGCGGCACCCTCGGCAACTTCGTCAACCGCGTACTGACCTTCTCCCGCAAGAAGTTCGGCGACGAGGTCCCGGCGGGCAGCCCGGCCGGCGAGGCCGAGGCCAAGCTGGGCGAGCAGATCGCCGAACTGCTGGCCGAGTACGAAGGCCACATGGACGCGCTCCAGTACCGCAAGGCCGCGGCCGCGCTGCGCGCCCTGTGGTCGGCCGGGAACGCCTACCTCGACGAGAAGGCCCCCTGGCTGGAGGTCAAGACCGACGCCGAGGGCGCGGCGCTCACGCTGCGCACCGCGATGAACCTCATCCACCTCTACTCGGTGGTCTCCGAGCCGTTCATCCCGGCCTCGGCGCGCGCCATGCGCTCCGCGTTCGACCTGGCCGACGACACCGCGACCTGGGTGACCCCGGAGCGGGCGAAGGCGCTGGACGCGGTCCCCGCGGGCACCCCGTTCACCGTGCCGCCGGTGCTCTTCGCGAAGATCACCGAGGACGACCTGGAGTCCTACCGCGAGCGCTTCGGCTCCGCCGTCGTGGCGGTCTGACGCCGCGCTCCCACCGCACACGCGAAGGGGCGCGGACCACCACCCGGTGGTCCGCGCCCCTTTGACGTGCCCGGGCAGCGCTACATCGTCGCGCCCAGGGCCACGAACCCGCAGATCAGCACGAACAGAACGGCCAGCAGTGGCCACACGAACCGCAGGTACGTGTCGTAGCCGACCTTGGCCAGGGCCACCCCGCCGATCGTCACCGCGGTGGTGGGCACCCACAGGTTCATCCAGCCGCTGGCCGACTGCCAGGCCGTCACCACCACCGCGCGGGGCACCCCGGCGAAGTCCGCGAGCGGCGCCAGGATCGGCATGGCGAGGGTGGCGTGCCCGGAGGTGGACGGGATCAGGAAGGCCAGCGGCAGGTTCACCAGGAAGACGATCACCGCGAAGACACCGGACGAGGTCCCCTTCACCACGCCCTCGATCGAGTGCAGGACGGTGTCGGTGATCTTCGAGTTGTTCATGATGACCGTGACCCCGCGCGCCAGCATGATGACCAGGGCGGGCGAGATGAAGTCGGCCGCGCCCTGGATGATGGTGGAGCTGAGCTTCGCCTCGCCCATCCGCGCCACCAGGCCGACCAGCACGGCGGCGCACAGGAACAGCGCCGAGAGCTGCGGGAAGGACCAGTCCAGCTCCCAGCCGTACGGCATCGCGTCCGCCTTCCCGGTGAGCGCGCTCGACCACGGCACCACCGAGAAGATCATGAACGCGAAGACCAGGACCAGCAGCGCCAGCACCGTCTTGTGCAGCCGGGTCAGTTCCGGCTCGGCCACCTCGTCGCCGGTCGCCTTCTGTTCGCGGTCCCCGGGCAGGAACCCGCACAGCGACTTCGCCGGGTCCCTCTGGACCCGCTTCGCGTACCGGACGACGTAGAGGACCGTCACCGCCGTCAGCACGATCCACATCAGGAAGCGCAGCACGATCCCGTCGCCCAGCGAGATGTCGGCCGCCGAGGAGGCCACGCCCGTCGCGAACGGATTGACCGTGGAGCACAGGACGCCGACGCCCGCGCCCAGGATCGCGGCGCCCACGGCCACGAGCCGGTCGTAGCCGAGGGCCAGCATCATCGGCACGAGCAGACCGTAGAAGCCGAGGGTCTCCTCCGCGAAGCCCTCCACCGTGCCGAGGACGGAGAAGACCAGCATCACGGCGGCGATCAGCAGCGCGCCGCGCTCGCGCAGCCGGTGGGCGAGGCGGGCGATGCCCCGGTCCAGGGCTCCGGTCGCGAAGACGACCGTGATGAACGCGCCGATCGCCAGGACGAAGAGGAACACGCCCGCGCTGCCGTAGAGGGCGCCGGTCAGTCCGGGGCCGACCTGGCCGGTCGTGGGGTCCTGGAGTCCGTAGAGGCCGTTGACCGGGGCGAGGAACAGGTCGTTCAGGCGGTCGGTGAAGCTCTGGGTGCCCGCGACCCGGTGGTAGGTGCCCGCGACCGGCGTGCCGGTGTCGCCGCGGTCGTACTGCCCGGCGGGGATGAGGAAGGCCAGCAGCCAGATCGCCACCGTGACCAGGGCCAGGACGGTGAGGGCGCTGGGAAAGGCGAACTTCCGCGAGGGCGGCGGGGGCTCGCCGCCCGCTCCGGGTTCCGCCTCCGGTCCGGCCGGGGTGGGGGCCGGGCTCGCGGCGCTCACCGGGCGGCTCCCGGGCGGTGGTCCGCCGCGTACTCGCGGACGAAGGCGGCCATCGCGACGACCGTGTTGCGCAGCTCGGAGAACAGCACCCGTTCGTTGGGGGCGTGCAGGTTGCACATGCTGTCCTGGGCGCCGAAGAGGAGCACCTCGGCCCCGGGCGCCGCCTTGGCCAGGCCGTTGACCAGCGGGATCGAGCCGCCGGTGGCGACGTAGGAGGCCTCCGTGCCCCAGGCCTCCTTCAGCGCGGTCAGCGCCGCCCGGTAGGCGGGGCCCCCGGTCCGGGCCTCGAAGCCGGGGCCGGTGTCGCCGGGGGTGACGGTGAGAGGGATGCCGAAGGGACGCTGCGCGCGCAGGTGGGCGACCAGTGCGGCCCGGGCCTCCCGGGCGCTCTGGTGCGGGTGGAAGCGGAGGTTCAGCTTGGCCCGGGCGTACGGGACCACGGCGGAGGCCGCGTGGTCGACGGTCGGGGCGTCCAGCCCGATGACGGTGATCGCGGGCCCGCTCCAGAGCCGCTCGCCCAGCGAGCCGGTGCCGATCAGGGGCAGATCGCCCCGGACGGAGGCCAGGTCCCGGAACTCCTCATCGGTGTACGTCGTACCGTCCCACGGGTCCCGTCGCAGGCCCGGTACGGCCACGTCCCCCGCGTCGTCGTGCAGGGTGGCCAGCGCCCGGAGCAGGACCAGCAGCGCGTCGGGAGCGGCCCCGCCGAACTCCCCGCTGTGCCGGGGCTCGGCCAGGGTGCGCACCTCGACGGTGACCTCGCAGGCACCGCGCAGCCCGGTGGTCAGGGTGGGCGTGCCCGGGCGCAGGTTGCCGAGGTCCGCGATGACCATCGCGTCGCAGGCGAACCGGGCGGGATCGGTGGGCGGGTAGTCGTCGAAGGCGCTGCCGTACTCCTCCTGCCCCTCGATCACCAGTTTGATCCCGACGGGCGGGCGGCCGCCGTACACCCGCAGCATCCCCAGGTGCGCGATCACGTTCGCCTTGTCGTCGGCGACGCCGCGCGCCCGCAGCCCGCCCGGGACGGGGGTCGGTTCGAAGGGCGGGGACAGCCACAGCCCCGGAGCGCCGGCGGGCTGGACGTCGTAGTGCGCGTAGAGCAGCACGGTGGGGGCGTCCGGTTCCGGGGGCGGGATCTCGGCGTAGACCACCGGGGCGGTGTCCGGGAGGTCGATCCGCTGCACCTGCGTCACGCCCGCCTCGCGCAGCAGCGCGACGATCAGGTCGTGCGCCTCCTCGACCGGCTCCGGCGGGTAGCCGGGGAAGGAGATCGAGGGGATCGAGGTCAGCCGTTCCAGATCGGCCCGCAGACCGTCCATCAGCGCGTCGACCCGCGCTCCGAGATCGCCCTGACTGCTCGCGTCCACCCGGCACCGTCCCTGTGATCCCCGCTGAGCTGCGGCTGCGCTCCCTCGATGATGGGGCGGGCGCGGGGCGGGTGCCGTGGCGGGCTGGGCCGGGCGGGTGAACCGGGCCCGGCCGCGGTGGCCGGAAGTAATCCCCGCCCCGGCGATCTTGACTGATCCACGGCGTATCGAAGCCCCGCCGCAATCGTTTCTTCAGCCGGGAGCACGAACTGGACCGGGAGCGCCGCGAGCCGCGGGGCGCCGGGCGCGCGACAGGGAGGCAGTGCGGTGGCCGCTTGGCAGTACTTCGCCGGAGCCGGGCTGGTGGCCGTCTTCTGCCCGCTGCACGGAGCGGGACACGGAGGGGGGCACGGGCAGGTGGACGTGCGGCCCCCCGGCGCCCGCGTCGACCTGTGCGTGCCGGCCGGGCAGCCGCCCGTGGCGCTGCCTCCGGCCGTCGGCCGGCCGTCCGTGCGGCCCTCCGTCCCGGGCGCCCTGCCGGGGCCCGCGGGTCCGACCGTCCGGCACCCGGCTCGGCCCGTGCCCGCGCCCGCCCCCGCGCCGGCCCGGCCCCCGCTTCCGGCCGCCGGGCCCGCGGCCGCCGCGCAGGACGCGCCTCCCGTTCCGCCCGTTCCGCCGGTCCCGGTGGTTCCCGCGCCGTCACCGCGGCCCGCCGCCGCGCGGGCGGCGGTGCTTCCGGCGGCCGGGTTCCACGTGCGCCCGTACCGTTCCGCGGCCCTCCAACGACGGGGCCCGGCCGGGCTGTCCACCATGATGCTGCTCGTGGTCGTCACGACCCCGGCCGTGCTCGCGGCCGCGGCCCTGCGCCCGCGCGGGCGCAGCGGCCGCAGCCGCACCGCCTGAGCCGGACCGCCCGGAGCGACCGGCACCACACCACCGGCGCGGCCCCCGCGGCCCTGCGCGGCCCGCCCCCCGTTTCACCGACCGATCCACACCCACACCGGGAGATCCCGCATGTCCGAATGGCTGGTCCTGGCCATCGCCATGGCGCTCGTCTGCGCGCTCGTCCTCGCCTGCACCGCGCTGCGTCACCGCCGCGTCGCCGCCGACGAGGACACCAGCGAAACCCCCGACGTCATCGAGTACATGACGATGATGGTCGGGGTGGTCTACGCGATCGTGCTCGGTCTGGCGATCGCGGGCGTCTGGGAGGCGCGCGGCGCCGCCGAGGACACCGTCCGCCGCGAGGCGCAGTCCCTGTACGAGGTCACCCAGCGCGCCGACGTCTATCCGGCGCCGGTGCGCGACCGGATCCGCGGCGAGGTGGACGCGTACGTCACGCACACCGTCACGGTGGACTGGCCGCTGCTGACCTCCGGCGCGAACGCCTCCCCGAAGGGGGCCGCGCTGCTGGGCGCCCTGCGCAGCGACGTCACGCACCAGAGCCCGGCCACCGAACTGCAGGCCCAGGCCTACCAGCCGCTGCTGGACCAGATCGCGACGGCGGACGACGCCCGCCACTCGCGCACCCAGAGTTCGGGGGCGACGCTGCCGGGCGTGATCTGGTTCGGGCTGCTGACCGGCGGTCTGGTCACCATCGGGCTGATCTTCACCCTGCAGATCCGCCGGTCCGGTCGGGAGCTGCTGCTGGCCGGGCTCTTCAGCGGGCTGATCGTCTTCCTGCTGTTCATGGTGTGGAGCTTCGACGCCCCCTACGGGAGGGAAGGGATCGATTCCGCGGCCCCGTTCCAGGACCTGTTCCCATCGCTGGCGCTCGCCCTCGGGACGTAGCGCGTCAGGTGCCGGCGGGCTCCACGGGCCCGACGGGCTCAGCCGGTTCGGCGTGCCCCGCCGCGGTCCGGTCCGTACGCCGGGTGAAGCCCAGCTCCCGTTCCGTCAGCGGCGGCCCGGTGAGCTGGGGCATCCGCGGTCCGCGCAGCGCGTGCAGCAGGACCCGGGGGCGGACCAGCGTGGTGATCGGCGCCGACAGCGTCATCACCTCGGTGAGCGCGGTGGCCACCACGAAGTCCGCCGTGGCGGTGCGTACGAGGCGGCCGACGTAGCGCGAGAGCAGCTTGTCGGCCGCCCCCGGCCGTTTGCCGACGGCGTCCGGGGAGAAGATGTCCTGCCCGGTCGCCAGGTCCCAGGCCACCGACACCGGCGCGGCCACCGCCCGCTGGGTCCGCCGGGCCAGGCCCGCCGCGCGCAGGCCGCCGCCCTCCAGCAGGGAGCGGCGCAGCGCCCGCGCACCCTGGGCGGCCACCGACATGCCGTGCCCGTACACCGGGTTGTAGGAGGCCACGGCGTCGCCGAGCACCACGTAGCCCTCGGGCCAGATCCGCGACTTCTCGTAGTAGCGCCGCCGGTTGGCGGTGTTCGCGAAGGTGGTGACCTCGGACAGGGGCGTGGCGTACTGGAGCAGCTCCGCGACGACCGGATGGCGCGCCGAGCGGGCGAAGGACTCGAAGGCGGCGCTGTCGGCGCTGGGCTGGCCGCCCTTGGTGCCGGACAGGGTGACCAGCCAGCGGCCGCCCTCGACCGGCATGATGACGGCGCTCCTGCCGGGGCGCGGGTCGTGCGTCGCCGCCTGGACGTTGACCACGGGGAATCCGGTCTCGGCCCCGGGCGGTGCCTGGTAGAGGCGGCTCGCGTAGACGAGTCCGCAGTCGACCAGTTCCTCGCGGACCCGGGGCACGCCCAGTTCGCCCAGCCACTCGGGGGTGCGGGTGCCGCGCCCGCTCGCGTCCACGACGAGGGCCGCCGACAGGACCTCCTCGGCCCCGTCCGGCGCGGTGATCCGCAGACCGGTGACCCGACCGGCGTCGCCGGTCAGGCCCAGTACCCGGGTGTCCTCGACGACCCGGACGTTGGCGAGTCCGGCCATCTGCGCGCGCACGGCCCAGTCGATCAGGTCCCGGCCGGCGGTGAGCAGGTAGCGGGTGGGCCGCCAGCGGCGGTACCAGCCGCCGGGGGAGAGGGCCACCATGCCGGAGGTGAGCGGGATCCGGTGCGCGCCCGCCGCGAGCAGCCGTTCGCAGAACCCGGGGAGCAGGCCCTCGATGGCCTCTGCGCCGCCCGACCAGAGCATGTGCGCGTGCCGGGCCTGGGGGAGGAAGGCGCGCGGCTCGGCGGCCCGGGGGAGGGTGTCGCGTTCGATGACGGTGACCCGGTCGGCGTACGGGGCGAGGGCGGCGGCGGCGAGCATGCCGGTAAGTCCGCCGCCGATCACGACGGCCTCGCGCCGCGGGGACGGCGTACCGCTGCCGGCTGCCGCCGCGTCCGGGGCGGGGGCCGTCTCCCCCGCCGCGGGTCGCGGCGCCGGTACGCGTCTCGGCCCGGGCTGGGCGCGGCTCGTGGTCTCGCTCATGGGTGGCTGCTTTCCGTACTGGCCGCGTGCCGGCGGGTCCGTGCTGCTTCGGGGGAGCGGAGGGCGCGCGAGATGCGCACGAGGTCGCGCGGTCCCTGCACGCTCGCCGACGTATAGGCGTCCGCCGAGCCGATGACCTTCTCCTCCGGGTCGGCCGCGCGGGCCCGGACGGCGGCGGCCACCATCGCGGCCTCGGCCGTGGCATCGGCCTGGGCGGTCCCCGCGCCCGCCGCGAGCGCGGCGGCCCGGGTCCGGTCGCGCAGGGCGTGGTCGAAGTACGGGTCGAGGTGGAGGATGCCGTCGTGGATGTCCGCCACCCGCTGCGTGACCCGCAGGTCGGCCGGGGACCACCAGGAGATCCGGACCGCGCGCGAACCGTGCGGGACGACCGTGCGCAGCTCGCGCCACAGCGGTCCGAGCCGGTGGTACGTCGCCCAGGTCTGCCAGAAGGCCGACGCGCGCTGGACGACGAGCGGCAGCACGAAGCCCGTCCCGATCAGGAGGGCGGAGAAGGACGCGACGGGCGGGGCCACCGTGGTGCTCAGCACGTCCAGGTCCTGCCCGGCCCAGCGGGCCCCGACGGCCGCGAACTTGGCCGCGTCGAAGACCAGGTTGAGCATGAACCCGCACACCATGAGGATCAGCCCCGAGCGCAGCGAACCGCGCACGTGCAGGGACCAGCGCCGGCACAATACGGTCATCACGACCGCGGCGACGGTGTGCGCCACGAGGTAGATCAGGATCATCTCGCGGATGTAGGGCGTGTTCGCGTAGTACGTGTCGAAGTCCCGCAGCCGCTCCACCGGGGCGCCGCCCGTCGCGAACAGGGAGAACTGCGAGACGATCACGGCGCTGTACGAGCCCACGCACCAGCGGGACAGGGTGCGCGCGCGGTCGTCGGGGCCGCCCCGCCAGTTGATCAGCAGCAGCAGGCAGGACGCGCTGAAGGCGGTGAGGATGCAGTAGACCAGCGGCGCCGAGAAGTTGGGGACGCCGGTGATCCGGTTGACGGCGGCGATCGTGGGCGGGGCGGCGAAGAAGAACACCGAACTGGCCACGAGCAGCAGCACGCTGACCGCCCGTACCAGCGGATCGCGCCAGTGCCGGGTCAGCCCCGGGAGCTTGCAGGTGAAGGCGATCACCAGGACGCCGGCCGGAATGTAGAAGTCCAGGCCCTTCACTTCTTCAGCACGCCCTCGGGCCGGTGTTCGCCGTGGTCCCCGGCCTTGTGGTCAGCACGTTCTCAGCCTCGTGGTCCTCGGTAGCCGAGGGACGCCTCGATGCGTCCCGCGAGCTTGTCGCGTCGGGTGGGCTCCGGCCCCAGGGAAGCCGACAGCCAGGGGCGGCACTTGCTGCCGAGCAGCAGGCCGAAGGTCTCCGCCTCGGTCTCCTCCCGGACGTCGGCGCGGGTGCGTGCGGCGACCCGGCGGACCGTTTCGCTGAGGTCGGCCTCATCCGACAGCAGCCGGGCGGCCACCGCCGCGCCGTCCACGTGATGGCTGCAATGACCCGCCTTCATGTGCCACAGCTCGTGGCCGAGGATCACCAACTGGTGGTCGGGGGCCGTGCGCTCCTCCACGACGACCAGGTCGCGGTCGGCCATGTCGAGCCACAGGCCGCTTGCCGTCCCCGGGGGGAAAGAGGCCATGCGAAACTCCACCGGGCGCCCGCGGTGTCTGCTCATGCCCTCGCACAGGGTGGTGTAGAGGTCCACGGGTTCCACGGGGGCGGCCTGGCGGATGGCCGCCACCAGCTCTCCGCACAGCCGCCGCTGCTCTCTGCCTATGCTCACCGTTCTCCCCGTCGGCGCGGATCCGGATCAGGACTCAAGGGTCAGACCCAGGCTTTCGACTGGGTCATGATTCTGTCGGTTTGACGCTTTCGAGGAGCATGTCCAGCCATTCCGTCACTTTGTCCCGGTGTTTGTCACTGGGCAGTTGGGCGGCGCGCCAGGCGATGCCCCGGACGCCGTGGTTCTGGAGGAGTCTTGCCAGCGGATCGCCCGTTGAAGCCTGCGCGGCCGCGTTCTGCCGCTCGCGCCCCGCGAAATCCTGGAGCAGCTGCTGCTCGGTGCGCAGCAGGGCATCGGTGAGGGCGTCGGCGTCGTGGGCGGCGAGGAAGCCCGCGTGCACCCCGAAGAAGCGCTGGATGGCGTCACAGTGCTCCATGGTGGGCCGCCGGTCGCCGTTGATCAGGGCCCCGGCCTGCTGGCGCGACATGCCGGCGCCGTCCGCGATCTCCTGCTGCGTGTAGCGGCGGCCGTTGGGCTTGACGCGGGTGCGCCGGAGCAGGTCCAGGCGCTGCAGGAAGCGGGTCTGCAGATCGGGCTCGCCGGTGGGGCGGCCCTCCAGCAGGCTCTTGACCACGTCGGCCGGCACCCCGGAGGCCTCCGAGAGGCGGCGCAGATCGAAGACCTCGCTCTGGTCGCGGCCCAGCTTGCCCGCGAGTTCGGCGACGCGCGTTACGGTGGCTGCCAAGGGCACGTTGGCCACCGCGACGGGAGCCGGGAAGCCGTCTGTCACCAGTGGTTCTCCTAGATCGCGCGAGGGTCGGTTCGGGCACATGGTCGGCCCCTGGAGGCTAACCCTTCTCCCCTTGAAGGACTAGAACTTGCCACAGCTGTGGCGTGAATGAGCCGTCAAGGGGCTGGAATTGCCACAATAGTTGACACTCGAATGAAGTCGGTAGCAGGATCGCCACACGTAAATGAAGATCCAGACCGTGAGAAGGGGGAGCTCTCGGTGCCACATCTCGCAGCGGTGGGCCCGTCCGATGGCCTCGCCCGAGCCGGTGAGGGGCGCCTGACGGGTGAAGAGCCCGTCCGTGGCGCGGTGCGGTCGGAGCGACGCAAGGAGATTTTGCGCCAACGGCGCGAAGAGCTGAACCTCAGCCAGGAGGACCTGGCCGCACGCCTGCGCATCAGCGTCCGGGCGTACGGGAACTGGGAACGCGGCCTGGTCAAGGAGTGGACGGACCGCAAGCTGCTCGCCCTGGCCGAGGCGCTGGAGATGAGCGAGCGCCAGTGCTTCTGGCTCTTCCGCGTCATGGTGGACCGTGATCCGCCGCCGACCTGGCGCGCGGCCGAGGAGAACCGGCTGCCCGCCGACCCGGCGCAGCGCGACTACCTGCGCGACTACGCCGCGCTCATGGAGGCGGTGCCCTACCCGAGCTTCCTGGTCGACCGCCGGTGGGACGTAGCGCTCACGAATTCGGCCTTCGACCAGCTCTTCCAGACCGTCCGCCCGCACCCCACCGCGCTGCCCGACGACAACTTCCTGCGCTTCGTGCTGTTCCACCCGGACGCCGCGGCCGTGCTGGAGGACCACGAGCCGGCCTGGTGCGTGCCCCTGCTCGCGCAGTTCGCGACCACGCTGGCCGCCGATCCCGACGACGAGGGACTGCGCAGCATCCGCCAGGAGGTGGCCCGTGACCCGTTCATGGAAGCCGCCTACCGGTACGGCGTCCCGCACTGGCTCAGCACCCACGGGGCCGCGGCTGCCGAGCGCGACGGAGCGGTGCGCTCCGTGCGCCACCCCGACCCGCGCTGGGGCGCGGCCCGCTGCCGGATGGTGGCGGAATCCGGCCGGATGCTGGACCTGATGGGGCTGACCCGGGTCACCCTGATCCTGTCGGCGCCGCAGGGCGTACCGGTCGGGCCCGCGCCGCGCGGAGCGGCCCGCCCGCCGCAGGCCGCCGCCGCGCGGCTGCGCGCCGTGCCGTCGACGGCGGACTCGCCGGCCGGGTGACACTGGTGCCACGAAAGGTGGCACGGGCGGCCCGCCGGCAACGGCACCCGTCCGTGCCACGGAATGTGGCACGGACGGGTGGCATGTGACCAGCGGGACGGCACCGGTGGCACGGGCGCGCGGCACGTGACACGTGGCCGGAGTGCGGCGGACACCGCCGCGCGGGCGAAGGGCGGTAGGACGTGCGGCTGACGATCCTCGGCGGGGGCGGTTTCCGCGTACCCCTGGTCTACGGGGCCCTGCTCGGCGACCACGCCGACGGCCGGGTCACCCACGTGACGCTCCACGACACGGACCCCGGCCGCCTCACCGCCATGGCCCGGGTGCTCGCGGACCAGGCCGCGGCCGCCGGGGTGCCCGACGCCCCCGAGGTGAGCGCCACCAAGGACCTCGACGAGGCCCTGCGCGGCGCCGACTTCGTCTTCTCCGCGATCCGCGTCGGCGGCCTCGACGGGCGCGCCACGGACGAGCGGGTCGCCCTGGCCGAGGGAGTGCTGGGCCAGGAGACGGTCGGCGCGGGCGGGATCGCGTACGGCCTGCGCACCGTGCCGGTGGCGCGCGAGATCGCGCGCCGGATCGCCCGTACCGCCCCCGGGGCCTGGGTCATCAACTTCACCAACCCGGCCGGACTGGTCACCGAGGCGATGGCCGAGGAACTGGGCGAGCGGGTCATCGGGATCTGCGACTCCCCGGTCGGGCTCGGCCGGCGGATCGCCCGGCTGCTCGGCGCCCGCCCCGAGGAGGCCTGGATCGACTACGTCGGCCTCAACCACCTGGGCTGGATCCGCGGCCTGCGCGTCGGCGGCCGGGACGAACTGCCGCGGCTGCTGGCCGACACCGCCGCCCTGGAGTCCTTCGAGGAGGGCCGGCTCTTCGGCGCCGACTGGCTCCGCTCGCTCGGTGCGATCCCGAACGAGTACCTGCACTACTACTACTTCAACCGCGAGACGGTACGCGCCTACCAGCAGGCCGAGCGCACCCGCGGCGCCTTCCTGCGCGACCAGCAGCGCGCCTTCTACGCGCAGGCCGAAGGCTGGGAAGAGCGACCGGGGGACGCGCTCGCGGCGTGGGACCGCACGCGCGCCGAGCGCGAGGCCACCTACATGGCCGAGAACCGCGAGGCGGCGGGCGCCGGGGACCGCGAGGAGAGCGACCTGGAGTCCGGCGGGTACGAGCAGGTGGCGCTCGCGCTGATGCGGGCCATCGCCCGCGACGAGCGCACCACGCTGATCCTCAACGTCCCGAACCGCACCACCCTCTCGGTGCTCGACCCGCAGGCCGTCATCGAGGTGCCCTGCCTGGTCGACGCCAACGGCGCGCACCCCGTCGCCGTGGACCCGCTGCCCCTGCACGCGGTGGGGCTGGTCACCTCGGTGAAGGCGGTCGAGCGGGCGGTCCTGGCGGCCGCAGCCGGCGGTTCGCGCCGGGACGCGGTCAAGGCCTTCGCACTGCACCCGCTGGTGGACTCTGTGGCGGTGGCCCGGCGGCTGCTGGACGGGTACGTACAGGAGCACCCGGGCCTCGCCTACCTGCGCTGATCCCGCGCGCGGGTGACCCGTACGGCCCAGCGCCGCATGCGGGCGGGCGGCGGCGCTGTGAGAGTGCGAGATGTGACCACAGCCTCCGCGGCCCCCGCGGCCGACCCCGCGATAGCCGCCGCGCCGCCCGTGCTCGACCGGCGGCGGCGCAACATCGTCTTCGGCACGATCATGCTGGGCGTGCTGCTGGCCGCGCTCGACCAGACCATCGTGGGCACCGCCCTGCCCACCATCGTGGCGGACCTGGGGGGAGCTGCCCACATGTCCTGGGTGGTCACCTCGTACCTGCTCGCGGAGACCGTCGCCACGGTGCTGGTGGGCAAGTTCGGCGACCTCTTCGGGCGCAAGGTCGTCTTCCAGATCTCCGCGGTCGTCTTCATCACCGGCTCGTTCCTCTGCGGCCTCGCGGGCAACATGACCCTGCTGATCCTGTGGCGGGGCGTACAGGGCATCGGCGCGGGCGGCCTGATGGTCACCTCCATGGCACTGATCGCCGATGTGGTGCCGTTGCGCGAACGCGGCAAGTACCAGGGCGCGATCGGCGCCGTGTTCGGCGTCGCGACCGTCATCGGACCGCTGCTGGGCGGGCTGTTCACCGACCACCTGAGCTGGCGCTGGGCGTTCTACGTCAACGTGCCGATCGCGGTCCTGGTGGTGGTCGCGGCCGCCCGTACGATCCCCTCGGTACGGTCGGCCGCGCACCCGGCCATCGACTACCTCGGCATCGCGCTGGTCGCCGTCGGCTCCAGCGCGCTGATCCTGGGCACCAGTTGGGGCGGCAACGAGTACGCCTGGACCTCCCCCGTCATCCTCGGGCTCTTCGCGGGCGGGGCGGCCGCGCTCGCGCTGTTCTGCGTGGCCGAGACCCGGGCGGCCGAACCGATGCTGCCCATGCGGCTGTTCCTGAACCCGGTCTTCACGGTGTGCTCCGTGCTGAGCTTCGTCGTCGGTTTCGCGATGCTCGGCGCGATGACCTTTCTGCCGACCTACCTCCAGTACGTGGACGGGGATTCGGCCACGGTCTCGGGCGTCCGGACCCTGCCGCTGGTCATCGGCCTGCTGATCGCCTCGATCTTCAGCGGCAACGTCACCGGCAAGACCGGGCGCTACCGGATCTTCCCCATCGCGGGTTCCCTGGTGATGGGCGTCGGGCTCTACCTGCTGTCCCGGATGGGGCCGGGGACGGGGGCCGTACTCGAATCGCTGTACATGTTCGTGCTCGGCGTCGGGATCGGCCTGTGCATGCAGGTGCTGACCATCGCCGTGCAGAACACCGTCGACTACGCGGACCTCGGCACCGCTACCTCCGGCGTCACCTTCTTCCGGACCCTGGGCAGCGCCTTCGGGGCCGCGGTCTTCGGCACGATCTACGCCAACAGCATGAAGCCCGCCCTGACCTCGGGCGTGGCCGAGGCGGCCCGGATCACCGGCGGGGACCCGGCGGCGATCGGCGCGCGGGCCCAGAGCCCGCAAGGGGTGCACGCCCTGGACCCGGCCGCGGCCGCCCCGGTGATCGCGGCCTACGCGGACGCGCTGCACACGGTCTTCCTGTGGACGGTGCCGGTCGCGGGCGCCGGTTTCGTCGTCGCGCTCTTCCTCAAGCAGGTGAAGCTGCGCGACAGCGCCCGGGCGGCTTCGACCGACATGGGCGACGGCTTCGCCTCCCCGGCCACGGCCTCCGGGGATTCGGCCAAACTGCTCGAACTGGCGGTGGGCAAGCTGGTCCGGAGCATGGGGCCGGAGCAGGCGCGGAGCATCGTCGCCGGATCCGACACCCGGCTCGACATGGCGGGCGCCTGGGCGGTGATGCAGGTCGACCTGCTGACCCGCACGGTCGGGTACGCGAGCCTCGGAATGATCGCCTCCCGCCGCTCGCTGCCCCCCGAGGTGCTGGTGCCCGTCTTCGACCGGATGGTGGAGGAGGGCTACCTGACGCACGAGGGCACCTTCTTCTCGCTCACCCGGGCGGGGGAGCGGGAGGCCGCGGTCATCTCCGGCGCCTGGGCCACCTGGCTCGGCGACCGGCTCGAACGCGACCGGGGCCGCCCGCGCAGCGCGGAGCTGCGGGCGGCGGCCGACGCCATCGCGAAGCGGCTGCTGGCGGAGGACCTGGGCGAGGGGAACTTCGCCCCGCGGGTGGTGGCGCGGGCCTGAGAGGTGCGGTGCGGCGGGGGTCAGCGGGCTCAGGTGGTCGGGGGGCCGAGGACCTCGGCCAGGTCGTAGCCGACGACCTCCTCCAGCTGGGCGTACGTACAGCTCTCCGGCACCCGGTCGGGCCGCCAGCGGCGGAACTGGGCGGTGTGCCGGAAGCGGTCGCCCTCCATGTGGTCGTAGGCCACTTCCACCACGCGTTCGGGGCGCAGCGGCACCCAGGAGAGGTCCTTCTTGCCCGTCCAGCGGCTCTGCGCGCCGGGCAGCCGGGCGCTCTCGTGGGCGGCCTCCTCGGCCCAGGCCGCCCAGGGGTGGCCCGCGGGGTCCGGCATGCGCAGGGGTTCGAGCTCCTCCACCAGTTCGGCGCGGCGCTTCATGGGGAAGGCGGCGCAGACGCCGACGTGCTGGAGCACGCCGTGCTCGTCGTGCAGGCCGAGGAGGAGCGATCCGACGATCGGACCGCTCTTGTGGAAACGGAAACCCGCGACGACGGTGTCCGCCGTACGCTCGTGCTTGATCTTGAACATGAGGCGGGCATCGGGCCGGTAGGGCAGATCGAGCGGTTTGGCGATCACCCCGTCGAGCCCGGCGCCCTCGAACCGCTCGAACCACTCCTGCGCGAGCGCGGGGTCGGTGGTGGCGGGCGCGAGATGGACGGGGGGACGGGCCGTGGACAGGACTGCGGTGAGCGCGGTGCGCCGGTCGGCGAGCGGGGTGTCGAGGAAGGCCTCGTCGCCGAGCGCGAGCAGGTCGAAGACGATGAAGCTGGCCGGGGTCCGATCGGCCAGGAGGGTGACGCGGGACTGGGCGGGATGGATGCGTTCGCTCAGACGGTCGAAGTCCAGCCGCCCGCCATGAACGATCACGATCTCCCCGTCCACCACGCAGCGCGGAGGCAGATTGTCCTTGAGCGCCGTGACCAGCTCGGGAAAGTAGCGGGTCAGCGACTTGCCGGTGCGGCTGCCGATCTCGATCTCGTCGCCGTCCCGGTGGACGATGGCGCGGAAGCCGTCCCACTTCGCCTCGTACTGCATGCCTGCGGGGATGCGGGACACGGACTTCGCCAGCATCGGCTTCACCGGGGGCATCACGGGCAGATCCATGTCAGCTCCACCTCGGTCTGTCGTCCATGTCTCCGATTCTGCGGTGGTACGTCCATGCCCGCCCGGTATGCGAGGTGAGCCGGGCGCGCCTACCGTGGCGCACATGGGTGCTGCGGGCAATGCGATCGAGCTGGAAGCGGGCGGGCGGACGGTACGGCTGTCGAGCCCGGACAAGATCTACTTTCCGGAGCGCGGCCTGACCAAGCTGGACGTCGCGCGCTACTACCTGGCCGTGGCGGAGGGCATCACGCGCGCCCTGCGGGACCGGCCGACCACCCTGGAGCGCTACCCGGACGGGGTGGAAGGGGAGTCCTTCTTCCAGAAGCGCGCGCCGAAGAACCTGCCCGAATGGATTCCGACCGCCCACATCGCCTTCCCCAGCGGGCGGACGGCGGACGAGATCTGCCCGACCGAACCGGCGGCCGTGCTGTGGGCCGCGAACCTCGGCTGCCTCACCTTCCACCCGTGGCCGGTGCGCCGCGGTGACACCGACCGCCCCGACGAGCTGCGCATCGACCTCGACCCGCAGCCGGGGACCGACTACCACCACGCGGTGGCGGCGGCGCACGAGCTGCGCGCGCTGCTGGAGGAACTGGGCCTGCGCGGCTGGCCCAAGACCTCGGGCGGCCGGGGCCTGCACGTCTTCGTGCCCATCGAGCCGCGCTGGACGTTCACCGAGGTCCGCCGCTGCGCGATCGCCCTCGGCCGGGAGCTGGAGCGCCGGATGCCGGGGAAGGTCACCACGGCCTGGTGGAAGGAGGAGCGGGGCGAGCGGATCTTCGTCGACTACAACCAGACCGCGCGCGACCGCACCATCGCCTCGGCCTATTCCGTCCGCCCCCGCCCGCACGCCCCGGTCTCGGCACCGCTGCGCTGGGACGAGGTCGACGCGGCCGAGCCGCGGGACTTCGACATCGTGACGATGCCCAAGCGCTTCGCCGAACTGGGCGACCTCCATGCGGACATGGACGACCACGCCTTCAGCCTCGACGCCGTCCTGGAGCTGGCGGAACACGACGAACACCACCGCGGCATGGGCGACATGCCCTACCCCCCCGACTACCCGAAGATGCCGGGCGAACCGAAGCGCGTCCAGCCGAGCCGGGCCAGACCGGCGGAGTAAGCGCGCCCCGGCGCGTCCCCGCCGGCGCACGACGGCGCGGGCCGATGAACGGTGTTGATCGGTCGTTGATCGGACGTACAGCGGGCGCGGTGAGGATCACCGCATGTCGATGAACACGAGCGAACGCACGACGACGGCGGCGACGGACGTCTCTTGGTACGAACTGGCCCTCTGCGCGCAGACCGGTCCCGGCTTCTTCTTCCCCGAGCCGGGGTCCTCCCTGCGCGACGCGAAGCGGCTGTGCGGTGCGTGCGAGGGGCGGGTGGCCTGCCTGGAGTACGCCCTGGCCAACGACGAGCGCTTCGGTGTCTGGGGCGGCCTCTCGGAAGGCGAACGCCACGCACTGCGCTCCCGGGGCTGACGCGCCGGCCGCCGCGCGCACGGCCGCCCCGGGAGCTTCTGCCCGGGGGTCGGCCGGCACCCGGCCCGGCGTGCCGCGTAGACCCGGCCCCCTGGGCCCGGCCCCCTGGGCCGGTCGCGACGATGCCCCGGCGGCGCGGGGCTCTGCCGGGGCATCGTCGTCGTTCCCGAAGCGGGATCAGGCCGTGCGGGTCATCAGGCCTTGCGGGCCGCGATGCGCGCCGCGCGCGCGGCGAGGCGCTCGTCGAACTTCTTGGCTTCGGCGTCCAGGCCGTCCATGTACATGCCCAGCTCTTCCTGAGCCTTCCGGCCGTCGGCGCCCAGGCCGTCGATCTCCATGACCTTGAGGTAGCGGAGCACCGGGCTCAGCACGTCGTCGTGGTGGATGCGCATGTTGTAAATGCCGCCGATGGCCATCTGCGCGGCGGCCCGCTCGAAGCCCGGCATGCCGTGCCCCGGCATCCGGAAGTCGACGACCACGTCGCGCACGGCCTGCATCGTCAGGTCCGGGGCCAGCTCGAAGGCGGCGCCGAGCAGGTTGCGGTAGAAGATCATGTGCAGGTTCTCGTCGGCCGCGATGCGGGCGAGCATCCGGTCGCAGACCGGGTCGCCGGACTGGTGGCCGGTGTTGCGGTGCGAGATCCGGGTGGCCAGCTCCTGGAAGGCGACGTACGCCACCGAGTGCAGCATCGAGTGCCGGTTGTCGGACTCGAAGCCCTCCGACATGTGCATCATCCGGAACTCTTCGAGCTTGTCCGGGTCCACGGCGCGCGACGCGAGCAGGTAGTCGCGCATCACGATGCCGTGGCGCCCCTCCTCCGCGGTCCAGCGGTGCACCCAGGTGCCCCAGGCGCCGTTGCGGCCGAAGAGGGAAGCGATCTCGTGGTGGTAGCTGGGGAGGTTGTCCTCGGTCAGCAGGTTGACCACCAGGGCCGTGCGGCCGATGTCGGTGACCTTGGACTGGCCGACCCGCCACTCCTCGCCGTCCTCGAAGAAGCCCGGGAAATTGCGGGCGTCGCTCCACGGGACGTACTCGTGGGGCATCCAGTCCCTGGTCACCTTCAGGTGGCGGTTCAGCTCTTTCTCCACCACCTCTTCCAGCGCGAACAGCAGCTTGGCGTCGGTCCACGCCTCCGAGCTGCCGAGGTGGGGAGAGGTGATCGTCACGGGTGCTCCTGGGGACAAAGCGAATACCTACGGTTCCGTAGCCTACGAACCCGTAGGTTAAGCGCGCCGTGAAGAGGAACCAAGCCCCACCCCGGGGGGTGGTTGGTTACGTCCGGTTATGTATGCAGTTGAAGGGGGTGCCAGGGCGTGGAAAGTCCACCGGAAGGTGGTCCCCCGTCGCCGCTCAGTCCTGCCACATCGACGCGCGGACCTCCTCCGCCGTGGTCGGGCGCAGCTCGCCGTCCAGCAGCAGCCACCGGGTGATGCCGATCGACTCCAGGAACGGCACGTCGTGACTGGCGACGACCAGGGCCCCCTCGTACGACTCCAGCGCCTGCGTCAGCTGCGCCACGCTCGCCAGGTCCAGGTTGTTCGTCGGCTCGTCCAGCATCAGCAGCTGCGGCGCCGGCTCCGCCAGCAGCAGCGCCGCGAGCGCCGCCCGGAACCGCTCGCCCCCCGACAGGGTGCCGGCCGCCCGGTCCGCCCGTCCGCCCCGGAAGAGGAAGTGCGCGAGCCGCGCGCGGATCCGGTTGTTCGTGGCCTCCGGAGCGAAGCGCGCCACGTTCTCCACCACCGACCGCGTGTCGTCCAGGACGTCGAGCCGCTGCGGCAGGAAGCGGGCCGGTACGTGCGCCACCGCCTCCCCGGCCACGGGCGGCAGGTGCCCGGCCACCGTGCGCAGCAGGGTGGTCTTGCCCGAGCCGTTGCGCCCGACCAGGGCGATCCGCTCCGGCCCGCGCAGCTCCCATTCGCCCGGAACCGCCACCGCGCTCGCATGCGCGAGGCGCAGTCCGCGCAGGGTCAGCACGCCGCGCCCGGCCGGAACCCGCGTGGCGGGCAGCTCGATCCGGATCTCGTCGTCGTCGCGCACGGCCTCCACCGCCTGGTCGAGCCGCTCGCGCGCCTGCGCGAGCTTCTCGGTGTGCATGATCCGGTGCTTGCCGGCCGACACCTCGGCCGCCCGTTTGCGCTGGCCCATCACGATCTTGGGCTCGCGCTTGGTGTCGTTCATCTTCTGGCCGTACCGCTTGCGCCGGGCCAGTTTGAGGTGCGCCTCGGACAGTTCGCGCTTCTGGCGCTGTACGTCGGCCTCCGCGACCCGGACCAGGCGCTCGGCGGCGTCCTGCTCGGCGGCCACGATCTCCTCGTACGCGCTGAAGTTCCCGCCGTACCAGCGGACTTCGCCCTCGCGCAGTTCGGCGATCTGGTCGACCCGGTCCAGCAGTTCGCGGTCGTGGCTGACCAGGACCAGGACGCCGGTCCACGACTCGACGGCGGCGTAGAGCCGCCGGCGGGCCCGCAGGTCCAGGTTGTTGGTGGGTTCGTCGAGAAGTAGGACGTCCGGCCGGGCGAGGAGAAGGGCGGCCAGCCGCAGCAGGACCGACTCGCCGCCGGACAGTTCGCCGACCGTGCGGTCGAGGCCGATCCGGCCCAGGCCCAGCTGGTCGAGGGTGGCGGTCGCCCGCTCCTCGACGTCCCAGTCGTCGCCGACCGCAGTGAAGTTGGCCTCGGTGGCCTCGCCCGCCTCGATGGCGTGCAGGGCGGCGCGGGCGGTGGCGATCCCGAGGGCCTCGTCCACGCGCAGGGCGGTGTCGAGGGTGACCCCCTGGGGGAGGTGGCCGACCGTACCCGCCGCGGAGATCTGGCCGTCGCCGGCGGCCAGTTCGCCCGCGATCAGTTTCAAGAGGGTGGACTTGCCCGAGCCGTTGAGGCCGATCAGGCCGGTGCGGCCGGGGCCGACGGCGAGCTGGAGCCCGTCGAAGACCGGGGTCCCGTCGGGCCAGTCGAAGGAGAGGTCGGAGCAGGTGACGAACGTAGGGGAATGGCTCATGGAGGCCTCCAGGTTGCGTGAATGGTGCGGTGCAACGCGGGGAGACAGCCGGCGCGAGCGCTCCTGGCGGAGGGCTTGCGGGATCGGTGTCTCGGACCTCAGAAGAGCAACGTCCTACTCCGTTTCGACGGCGATGGGGCGTCTACGAAGCTACGGGGGGCCGTGGCCGCCCGCAAACGATTTTGTCGCCGGGCGTGGAGCCCCCGGGCCTCAGCAGGAGTCGCGCATCAGCTCGGCCAGGCTGTGGTCCACGTCCAGGTACAGGTGCTCCAGGCCGGGCGGAACCACGGCCGCGGCCCGCTCCAGGAAGCGGTGCAGCTCCGAGGACGCCATCAGGACGATCGCCACGCCTTCCGGAGCGTGGAACTCCACCACGGTCCGGCCCGATCCGTACGGCCGCACGCGTACGTCCCCGTGCCCGCAGGGGCGCTCCAGCCCCGCTTCCAGCAGCTCTCGGGCAAAGGTCCACGACACCTCGACGCCCTCCAGGGTCGCCGGGGCGGGGAAGGCCATGCGGACGGCGAAGGGATCCGAGCGGTCGTAGTGGAAGGTGACGGGGACGGTCTCGACCTTCGGGGCTGTGGCGACCAGACGGGCCTGCACGGCCTGCTCGATGATGGTGATCAAGGCTCGCTCCCTTGCGGCGGATCGGTTGCCGGGCTCTGGCTGGGGCCCGGCAACCGGATAGACGCGGGAAAACGCCAATCCGTGCATGCGGGGAAGGCGTGAGCTGTGTCACCGAATGGCCGGAACACGGTGGTGTGATCACACAGCCGGTCCGTGGCGACCGTGGCACGCATAGGGAGCGGTGTGCTGCCGTGACGCGCTGGAGGGGTCAACTAAGGCCGGTTTCCGCTCACTCCACCGGCCCAGGGGATCACCCGTGTGCCCGAACGGGCACCCTGCGTGCTCATCGGTCGAGGCACCCTGGACGGCCGTTGCCGGGTGCGTTAGCTTCCGGCGCCATGAGACTTCTGGCAGTTGGCATGTGCGCGGCAGCCCTGGTCGGGGTACTGGCCGCCCCCGCCGCGGCGGAGCCCGGTGGCCTGGCGGCCTTCGGAGCGGCTCCCGGCTGGGCCCTCAAGGACACCGGTACGGACGCCCGCTTCCGGGGGCTCGCGGCGGTGAACCGCTCGACGGCCTGGGTGTCCGGGTCCCAGGGCAAGGTGCTGCGCACGGTGGACGGCGGCCGCACCTGGGGCGACGTCTCGCCGCCCGGCGCCGCGGGACTGGAGCTGCGCGACATCGAAGCCTTCGACGCGCGCCGGGCCGTGGCCCTGTCCATCGGCGAGGGCGAGGACTCTCGGGTCTGGCGGACCGAGGACGGCGGGGCCGGCTGGACCGAGGCCTTCCGCAACCCCGACCCCAAGGCCTTCTACGACTGCCTGACCTTCTTCGACCCCGCCCACGGACTGGCCGTGAGCGACCCGGTCGACGGCAAGTTCCGGATCCTGTCCACGGCGGACGGCGGCCGCAGCTGGCGGGTGCTGCCCAGCGCCGGGATGCCGGACGCCCTGCCCGGTGAGGCAGGGTTCGCCGCGAGCGGGCAGTGCCTGGTCAGCGCGGGCCCGGCCGACGTCTGGCTGGCCACCGGCGGCGGGGCGAGCGCCCGGGTGCTGCACTCGGCGGACCGCGGGCTGACGTGGAGCGCGGCCGACTCCGCCGTTCCGGCGGGCGATCCGGCGAAGGGGGTGTTCGGGCTCGCCTTCCGCGACCGCGCGCACGGTCTGGCGGTGGGCGGCGACTACCGGACCGGCCAGGCGTCCCCGCGGGCCGGGGCGGTCTCCGCCGACGCGGGCCGCACCTGGCGCCCGTCGGACGCGCCGCCGCCCGGCTACCGCTCCGGGGTGGCCTGGGTCCCGTACACGCGGACGGTCGCCCTGGCGGTCGGGCCGACCGGCACGGACGTCACGCTCGACGCCGGCCGCAGCTGGCGGCCGCTGGCCCCGGGCTCCTTCGACACGGTCGACTGCACCGCCGACCTGGCGTGCTGGGCTGCGGGCGAGAAGGGCCGCGTGGCCCGCCTGGAACCGGGCGGCCGGGGGTAGCGGCCCCGGTCACGGCACAGACAGCCAGGGCAGCGCCCCGCGGCAGCCGCTACGCCCGGGGCGCTTCGCGGACCGCGGCCAGGTCCGCCGAGGTCTTCGTGGCGATGAACTCCGTGATCCGGTAGGCGCAGACGCCCGCCACGGTGAAGGGGTCCTCGGCGGCGATCCGCTCGGCCTCGGCGCGGGAGACGCCGCCCGCCAGGATCACGCCGCCTTCGCGCGGGACCTTGCGGCCCGACGCGAGGAAGACGCCCGAGGCGTAGTAGCCGTCCAGCCACGCGAGGTGCGCGTCCATGACGTCCTCGACGGCTTCGATGGGCGCGGTGTAGGACAACTCCATGACGAACATGATCGCCAGGCTACCCTCGCACCTCATGACGAGTGTGCAGACCCCCGCGGACGAGACCGAGGCCCGGGCGATACAGGACGAACTCCGCCACGGGGTGGTGCTCGACGAGGCCGGCCCCCCGGTCGGCCGCGGGCGGGTGACCGGGGTCGACGTGGCGTACGACGACGCGCGCGACCTGGTCGCCGCGGCGGCCGTCGTCCTCGACGCCCGCACCCTGGAGGTCGTCGAAGAGGCGACCGCCGTGGGGCGCGTGAGCTTCCCGTACGTCCCGGGCCTGCTCGCCTTCCGCGAACTGCCCACCGTGCTGGCCGCCCTGGACGCGCTGGCCGCGGACCCCGGGCTCGTCGTCTGCGACGGCTACGGACTCGCGCACCCCCGCGGCTTCGGCCTCGCCTGCCACCTCGGGGTGGTCACCGGGCTGGCCACCATCGGCGTCGCGAAGAACCCGTTCACCTTCACCTGTGAGGAACCGGGCGCCAGGAGGGGGGACGCCTCCCCCCTGCGCGCAGCCGACGGGACCGAGGTCGGCCGGGCGCTGCGCACCCAGGACGGGATCAAGCCCGTGTACGTGTCCGTGGGGCACCGGGTCTCCCTCGACAACGCCGCGGCGCACACCCTGGCCCTGAGCCCGCGCTTCCGGATCCCCGAGACCACCCGGCACGCGGACGCCCTCTGCCGCCGGGCCCTGCGCGAGGCGGGCTGACCGGCGCGTCAGGGCTCGGAGTGCGCGCCGGGGGCCTGCGGCCTCAGAGCGCGCGCTCGTCCACCACCCGGAAGCGGATCCCCGCCTTCTGGAGCCGTTCCAGCAGCGCGTCGCCCATCGCCACCGCCGTGGTCACCTGGCCGGAGGTGGCCGGGAGCCGGTCGTACGCGAGGCACAGGGCCGACTCCGCGAGCATCTTGGCCGTCTCCCCGTAGCCCGGGTCACCGCCCGCGACCTCGGTGAACACCCGCCGCCCGCCTCCCGCGCCCACGAAGCGGACCGTGAACCAGCTGCGGGCCCTGCGCTCGGCGTCCGGACCCCGCCCCGGCTCCCAGAGCCCCGAGAGCCAGTTCCGCACGGCCGGGATCTGGGCCAGGGCGACCGTCGCGCCGACCACCCCCGCACCCGCCACCGCGACCGGCAGGTGCCGTACGGATGCGTAGTGCCGGTAGCGGAAGTCTGGACCGTAGCGCTCCAGCGCCGCCGCGGAGCGCGCCACCACCCGCGGATCCAGGGTCGGCAGCGGCAGCGCCCACGTCCCGGTCTCCCGGCTGTAGCGGGGCGCGCCGACCGGGCCCCGCGTCCGGCGGGCCGACTGCCGGGGCTCGTGCAGCCCGCGCGCCCGCGCGGCGGCCAGGGTCTGCGGTCCGCGCCCGAAGGCGCCGAGCGCGGAGGCCAGGGTGCCGCCGGAGAAGGCGGCCTGCGTGCGCAGGAACCCGTCCACGGTCAGCGGTACGCCCTCGGGCAGCTGCCGGACGGTGAAGTACGCGCCGAGGTCGGCCGGGACGGAGTCGAAGCCGCAGGCGTGCACGATCCGCGCGCCGCTCTCCCGCGCCCGCGCGTCGTGCTCGACGTACATCCGGTCCACGAACTCCGGTTCGCCGGTGAGGTCGAGGTAGTCGGTGCCGCTCTCGGCGCAGGCGGCGACCAGTTCGGCGCCGTAGCGGATGTACGGCCCCACGGTCGTGGCCAGTACCCGTGTGGAGGCGGCGAGTTCGCGCACCTGCCCGGGATCTGCGGCGTCGGCGCGCAGCAGCGGAAGGTCCGCGCAGCGGGGGTCGAGGGCGGTGAGCCGCTCACGCAGCCGTTCGAGTTTGGCGAGGTCCCGTCCCGCGAGGGCCCACCGGCATCCGGCGGGCGCGTGCGCGGCGAGGTAGGCGGCGGTGAGGGCTCCGACGAAGCCGGTCGCCCCGAAGAGCACGACGTCGTGGTCCCGTTCGGCGCGTCGCCGGGGCTGCTCGGGCTGCTGGTCCGGCTGCTGGTGCGGCTGCGGGTCCGGCTGCTGATCCGGCTGCTGATCCGGCTGGTCCTCCGGCGGTTCTGGCGCGATCTGGCTGCTGTTCCGGCTGTTCATCACCGCTCCTCCCGACTGCTGTCGGTCGCTGAGGCTAGCGTGAGGAACGGCTGTCCGTACGAGCAGGTGCGACCTGCGGTGAGTGGGAGGCGACGATGAAGGCTGCGGTGCGCACGTGGGAGGCGGTCCGGGAGTTCGCCCTCGGGCTGCCCGAGGCGGTCGAGGAGCACCCGTGGGGCCCGGAGGACTCCGTGGTGAAGGTCAACAAGAAGATCTTCGTCTTTCTCGGCAACGCGGACGGCCCCGAGCCGCCCGGTCTTTCGGTCAAGCTCAAGGACGAGGCGCTGCACGGCCACGCGATGACCGCGCCGGGCGCCGCGCCCACCGGGTACGGACTGGGCCGCTCGGGCTGGGTCACCGTACCGCTGGGGGAGAAGGGGTCGCCGGGCGCCGAGGTGGTGTGCGAGTGGGTGGAGGAGAGCTACCGGACCGTGGCCCTCAAGCGGCACGTGAAGGCGCTCGACGAACGCTCCGGAGCCGGGGAGTAGAACCTTCCTAAGCGCTTGCTCGGCAGACCGCCCCCAGGGGCTTGTGTTCGGCGGGGCCCCTTCCTAGCATCACTGGTG
The DNA here is from genome assembly GCF_040611795.1 of Streptomyces sp. NPDC006529. Classification (NCBI taxonomy): domain Bacteria; kingdom Bacillati; phylum Actinomycetota; class Actinomycetes; order Kitasatosporales; family Streptomycetaceae; genus Streptomyces; species Streptomyces sp. NPDC006529. Next base: position 161,179 of record NZ_JBEXPB010000004.1, read on the forward strand.
TTACATCAGTTGTGTCACACAGGGGTACCACGGATGCTGGGGGCTCGATGGCAGTGACCGCGATGACCGGGACGGCGATGACAGGGACGCCCACCGGCCCGCTGGCCGGCGTGCGCGTCGTCGAGCTGGCGGGCATCGGCCCCGGGCCGTTCGCCGCCATGCTCCTCGCCGACCTCGGCGCGGACGTCGTCCGCGTGGACCGGCCCGGCGGGGGCGGCCTGGCCGTCGACCCGGCCTACGACATCACCAACCGCAACAAGCGCTCCGTGCTCCTGGACCTCAAGTCCGCCCGGGGACCCGCCCGCGTCCTGGACCTGGTCGAGCGGGCCGACGTACTCATCGAGGGGTTCCGCCCCGGGGTGGCCGAGCGGCTCGGCGTCGGCCCGGCCGAGTGCCACGCCCGCAACCCCCGGCTGGTCTACGGCCGGATGACCGGCTGGGGCCAGGAGGGCCCGCTCGCCCACAGCGCCGGGCACGACATCGCCTACATCGCGGTCACCGGCGCCCTCGGCATGATCGGCAACCCGGACGAGCCGCCCGCCGTCCCCGCCAACCTCGTCGGCGACTACGCGGGCGGCTCCCTCTACCTCGTCATCGGGGTCCTCGCCGCCCTCCAGCACGCCCGCGCCACCGGGACCGGCCAGGTCGTCGACGCGGCGATCGTCGACGGCACCGCGCACCTCACCTCGATGATCCACGGCATGATGGCGGCCGGCGGCTGGCAGGACCGGCGCGGGGCCAACCTGCTCGACGGCGGCTGCCCCTTCTACGGGACCTACGAGACCTCCGACGGCGGGTACATGGCGGTCGGAGCGCTGGAGCAGCAGTTCTACGACACCTTCACCGACCTGCTCGGCATCAAGGATCAGGCACCCGCCCGCAAGGACCTGGCCCGCTGGGGCGAACTGCGCGAGGCCGTCGCCGCCCGCTTCAGGACGCGCACCCGCGCGGAGTGGACCGAGGTCTTCGACGGTACGGACGCCTGCGTGGCCCCCGTGCTCTCGCTGCGGGAGGCACCGGCCCACCCGCACCTCGCCGCCCGCGGCACCTTCACCGATGTCGGCGGGATCACCCAGCCCGCCCCCGCCCCCCGCTTCTCCGCGACCCCGGCCGCCGTGCACAGCGGCCCCGCCCTGCCGGGCGCGCACACCGCATCCGTGGCCCGCGACTGGGACGTCCCGGCCCTGACCGAGCAGGAGGACTGAGACCCGTGGAGCGACGGATCTTCGAGCCCGAACACGAGACGTTCCGCGAGAGCGTGCGCACCTTCCTTGCCAAGGAGGTGCTGCCGCACTACGAGCAGTGGGAGAAGGAGGGCGTCGTCAGCCGCGATGCCTGGCGGGCCGCGGGGCGCCAGGGCCTGCTGGGGCTCGCGGTGCCCGAGGAGTACGGCGGCGGCGGGAACCCCGACTTCCGCTACTCCGCCGTCATCGCCGAGGAGTTCACCCGGGCGGGCGCCCCCGGGCTGGCCATCGGCCTGCACAACGACATCATCGGGCCGTACCTCACCTCGCTGACCACCGACGAGCAGAAGCGCCGCTGGCTGCCCGGCTTCTGCTCGGGCGAGACGATCACGGCCATCGCGATGACCGAACCGGGCGCGGGCTCCGACCTCCAGGCCATCCGGACCAGCGCCGAGGACCGCGGCGACCACTGGGTGCTGAACGGCTCCAAGACCTTCATCTCCAACGGGATCCTGGCCGACCTGGTGATCGTCGTCGCGAAGACCACCCCCGAGGGCGGGGCGCACGGCCTGTCCCTGCTGGTGGTGGAGCGGGGCGCCGAGGGCTTCGAGCGCGGCCGCAACCTCGACAAGATCGGCCAGAAGGCGCAGGACACCGCCGAGCTGTTCTTCCACGACGTCCGCGTGCCCAAGGAGAACCTGCTCGGCGAGCTGAACGGCGCCTTCGTCCACCTGATGACCAACCTCGCGCAGGAGCGGATGGGCATCGCGATGGCGGGCATCGCCGCCGCCGAACACCTACTGGAGATCACCACCGCGTACGTCAAGGAGCGCGAGGCCTTCGGGCGGCCGCTCGCCAAGCTCCAGCACGTCCGCTTCGAGATCGCGGAGATGGCCACCGAGTGCGCCGTCACCCGCACCTTCCTCGACCGGTGCATCGTCGACCACGCGAACGGCGAGCTGGACGCCGTCCACGCCTCGATGGCCAAGTGGTGGGCGACCGAACTGCAGAAGCGGGTGGCCGACCGCTGCCTCCAACTGCACGGCGGATACGGCTACATGAGTGAGTACCGGGTGGCGCGGGCGTTCGTCGACGGCCGCATCCAGACCATCTACGGCGGCACGACCGAGATCATGAAGGAGATCATCGGCCGTTCCCTGCTCGGCTGACCGGCACCTCCCCTCCCCGCCCGACCATCGAACCCTCGAAAGGCCTGACCAGTGAGCACCGAAGCGTACGTGTACGACGCGATCCGCACCCCGCGCGGCCGCGGCAAGGCCAGCGGATCCCTGCACGGCACCAAGCCGATCGACCTCGTCGTCGGCCTCATCCACGCCCTGCGCGAGCGCAACCCCGGCCTGGACCCGGCCACCATCGACGACATCGTGCTCGGCGTCGTGGGCCCCGTCGGCGACCAGGGCTCGGACATCGCGCGGATCGCGGCGATCGCCGCCGGACTGCCGGACACCGTGGCCGGCGTACAGGAGAACCGCTTCTGCGCCTCGGGCCTGGAAGCCGTCAACCTGGCCGCCGCCAAGGTCCGTTCCGGCTGGGAGGACCTGGTCCTCGCGGGCGGGGTCGAGTCCATGTCCCGCGTGCCGATGGCCTCGGACGGCGGCGCCTGGTTCAACGACCCGATGACGAACTGGGACGTCAACTTCGTTCCCCAGGGCATCGGCGCCGACCTGATCGCCACCATCGGGGGGTTCTCCCGGCGCGACGTGGACGAGTACGCCGCCCTGTCCCAGGAGCGCGCCGCCGCCGCCATCAAGGACGGCCGCTTCGCCAAGTCCGTCGTCCCGGTCACCGACCGCAACGGCCTGGTCGTCCTGGACCACGACGAGTTCGTCCGCCCGGGCACCACGGCCGACAGCCTGGCCCGGCTCAAGCCCTCCTTCGCGGACATCGGCGACCTCGGCGGCTTCGACGCCGTCGCGCTGCAGAAGTACCACTGGATCGAGAAGATCGACCACGTCCACCACGCGGGCAACTCCTCCGGCATCGTCGACGGCGCCTCGCTCGTCGCGATCGGCTCCCGCGAGGCGGGGGAGCGCAACGGCCTCGCGCCGCGCGCCCGGATCGTGTCGGCCGCCGTCTCAGGCTCCGAGCCCACCATCATGCTCACCGGCCCCGCCCCGGCCACCCGCAAGGCCCTTGCCAAGGCCGGACTGACCATCGACGACATCGACCTCATCGAGATCAACGAGGCCTTCGCGGGCGTCGTCCTGCGCTTCGTCCAGGACATGGGCGTCTCCCTCGACAAGGTCAACGTCAACGGCGGCGCCATCGCGCTCGGCCACCCCCTCGGCGCCACCGGCGCGATGATCCTCGGCACCGTCATCGACGAGCTGGAGCGCCAGGACAAGCGCTACGGCCTCGTCACCCTCTGCGTCGGCGGCGGCATGGGCGTCGCCACCGTCGTCGAGCGCCTCTGACCGTCCCTGTCCCCGGCACACCCCTTTCTCACACGGAAGTAGCGAACATGAGCGAGTCCACCACGATCCGCTGGGAACAGGACGAGACCGGCGTCGTCACCCTGGTCCTCGACGACCCGAACCAGTCCGCCAACACGATGAACCAGGCCTTCAAGGACTCCATCGCGGCGATCGCCGACCGCGCCGAGGCCGAGAAGGACTCCATCCGGGGCATCGTCTTCACCTCCGCCAAGAAGACCTTTTTCGCGGGCGGCGACCTCAAGGAGATGATCCGCCTCCGTCCCGAGGACGCGCAGCTCGCCTTCGACACCGGCACCGCCATCAAGGCCTCCCTGCGCCGGATCGAAACCCTCGGCAAGCCCGTCGTCGCCGCCATCAACGGCGCTGCCCTCGGCGGGGGTTACGAGATCGCGCTCGCCTGCCACCACCGCGTGGCGCTCGACGCCCCCGGCTCCAAGATCGGCCTGCCCGAGGTCACCCTCGGCCTGCTCCCGGCCGGTGGCGGCGTGACCCGCACCGTGCGCCTCATGGGCATCGCCGACGCCCTCCTCAAGGTGCTGCTCCAGGGCACCCAGTACAACCCGAAGCGCGCCCTGGACAACGGCCTCGTCCACGAACTGGCCGCCACCCCCGAGGAGATGCTCGCCAAGGCGCGCGCCTTCATCGACGCCAACCCGGCCTCGCAGCAGCCCTGGGACGTCCCCGGTTACCGGATCCCGGGCGGTACGCCGGCCCACCCCAAGTTCGCCGCCAACCTCCCGGCGTTCCCGGCCAACCTGAAGAAGCAGCTGAACGGCGCCCCGTACCCGGCCCCGCGCAACATCCTGGCCTGCGCCGTCGAGGGTTCCCAGGTCGACTTCGAGACCGCGCTGACCATCGAGGCCCGCTACTTCACCGAGCTGGTCACCGGACAGACCGCGAAGAACATGATCCAAGCGTTCTTCTTCGACCTCCAGGCCGTCAACTCCGGCGCCAGCCGCCCGCAGGGCATCGCCCCCCGAAAGGTCCGCAAGGTCGCCGTCCTCGGCGCGGGCATGATGGGCGCGGGCATCGCGTACTCCTGCGCCCGCGCGGGCATCGAGGTCGTCCTCAAGGACGTCAGTGCCGAGGCGGCCGCCAAGGGCAAGGCCTACTCCGAGAAGCTGCTCGACAAGGCGCTCTCCCGCGGCCGCACCACCGAGGCCGAGCGGGCCGCACTCCTCGCCCGGATCACCCCCACGGCCGACCCCGCCGACCTCGCGGGCTGCGACGCCGTCATCGAGGCCGTCTTCGAGGACACCTCGCTGAAGCACAAGGTGTTCCAGGAGATCCAGGACGTCATCGAACCCGACGCGCTGCTCTGCTCCAACACCTCCACCCTGCCCATCACGGGACTCGCCGAGGGCGTCTCGCGCCCCGTGGACTTCATCGGCCTGCACTTCTTCTCGCCCGTCGACAAGATGCCGCTGGTGGAGATCATCAAGGGCGAGCGCACCGGTGACGAGGCGCTCGCCCGCGCCTTCGACCTGGTCCGCCAGATCAACAAGACCCCGATCGTGGTCAACGACTCGCGCGGGTTCTTCACCTCACGGGTGATCGGCCAGTTCATCAACGAGGGCGTCGCGATGGTCGGCGAGGGCATCGAGCCCGCCTCGGTCGAGCAGGCGGCCGCCCAGGCCGGATACCCGGCGAAGGTGCTCTCCCTGATGGACGAGCTGACCCTGACGCTGCCCCGCAAGATCCGCAACGAGACCCGCAAGGCCTTCGAGGACGCCGGACGCGACTGGGCGGAGCACCCGGCGGACACCGTCATCGACCGGATGGTGGACGAGTTCGGCCGCCCCGGCCGCAGCGGTGGCGCGGGCTTCTACGACTACGACGAGACGGGCAAGCGGGCCGGGATCTGGCCGGGCCTGCGCGAGCACTTCACCAAGCCGGGCACGGAGATCCCGTTCACCGACATGAAGGAGCGGATGCTCTTCTCCGAGGCCCTGGACACCGTCCGCCTCTTCGAGGAGGGCGTGCTGACCTCGGTCGCCGACGCCAACATCGGTTCCATCATGGGCATCGGCTTCCCGGCCTGGACCGGCGGCGTGATCCAGTACATCAACGGCTACGAGGGCGGCCTGCCCGGGTTCGTGGCCCGCGCGCGCGAGCTGGCCGCGGCCTACGGCGAGCGGTTCGCCCCGCCCGCCCTCCTGGTGGAGAAGGCCGGGCGCGGCGAGACCTTCACGGACTGACGCTCAGCGCTCGATGCGGGCGTCGGGCGCCGGGGGGCCGAAGGACAACGAGGCGAAGACCCCCCGGTGCGCGGCGCCGTCCGGCGCGCTCCAGCCCGCGAGGAGCCCTTCGGGGCCCGCGTCGGAGCCCGGAGCGGCGTCGGCCGGCCGCAGCACGCGCGTCACCTCCAGCCGTGCGCCGCCGGGCAGCAGGACCTCCGTCCCGCCCGGCCCGTCGGCCACCAGCGGCAGCTCGTCGGCGGGGAACTCGGCGACCTCCGGACCGGCGTACACCGCGGTCACGGAGGGTTCGGGGGTGTTGCTGACGCTCTGGTGCTGGGCCTGCGCGCGGCCCTGGATCAGGGCGAGCAGCCGGTCCACGCAGACCGGGTCGTGCGCGCCGTCGTACACCCAGCGGCGCCCGAGCACCCCGTGCTCCGAGGTCCCGATCAGCCCCGCGTCGGCGCCCTCCAGCGGCGCCCCGCGATAGGTGACCGGCAGGTGGTAGGTGACCGGCCGCTCGCCCGCGGTGTCGGTGAGCACCATGAACTCGATGCCCACCTCGCCCTGCGGATCATCGAGCCGGAAGCCGCCGGCCCTGGCCGGTTCCGGGGGCCGCCCGGCCGCGAGGTACCAGGGCCGCCCGGGCAGCCACGCGGCGAGAAGCTCCAGCTTCCCGGGGTTCATCGAGGTCTTGTGGATGATCGCCATGGCAAAAAACTACCCCCGTCTTCTACTCCGAGACGAAGGCCGCCCGCAGCTCTTCCTTCAGGGACCGCTGAAACGCCGTCACCAGGGCCTGCACGACCATCGGTTGCATGTGGGCGGACAGCGACTTCATCGCCTCCACCCGCTCCGGATCGCTCTCGCCCTCGGTGAACGGCCCCCACACCTCGTCCCGGAACAGGGCGGTCAGCTCGTGCGCCGCCGTCCGCGCGTGCTCCAGCAGCACGGTGCGCGCCGAGAGGATCGTCTCGTGCGCGATCGGTACGTCGAGCAGCGCGACCCCGAGCCGCAGCAGCCCCACGTCCACCCGGAAGGCGCCCGGGTCCGGCGTCGGCGCCAGCACGTTCATCGCGCTCAGCCGCCGCAGGTCGGAGTCCGACAGGGGCCGCCCGGCGCGCTTCTCCAGCTCCTCCCGCGAGGACTCCAGCGCCGCGTCCGGGGCCCAGGTCGCCACCAGCGCCCGGTGGATCGCCAGATCGTGCGCGCTCAGGTCGTCGGGCAGCGCGTCGAGGTAGCGCTCGATCGCCGACAGGGTCATCCCCTGGTGCTGCAACTCCTCGATCAGGGCCAGCCGGGAGAGGTGCTCCGGCCCGTAGTGGCCGACCCGACGGGGTCCGATCACGGGAGGGGGCAAAAGGCCGCGGGTGCTGTAGAAACGTACGGTGCGGACGGTCACGCCCGCCCGGGACGCCAGCTCGTCGACGGTGAGCGTGGGCTCGGGCGCCTGGGTGGTCATGGTCTCCGCCTCGCTCTCTGCACAGCACGTCAGCACGTCGGCACGTCAGTACCCGGCACCTCAGCACTTCAGCACCTCAGTACGCCGGCACCTCAGCACGTCTCTGATGCGCGCCACCGTTCGTGTTCAACAGTATTGCTGTCGCACCAACGATGTGAAACGGCCAGGAGCTGCCCATGACCACGAACCTGCGACTGCCCGGACCGCCCGACGGGATCACCCTGCCCGCCCTGCTCGCCCGCAACGCCACCGACCACCCGGGCCTCCCCGCCCTCTCCTGGCGCGAGGGGCCCGGCTGGACCACCCTCAGCTGGTCCGAGGCGCGCCGCAAGGTCGGCGTCCTCGCCGCCGGATACGCGGCCCTCGGCGTCGGGCGCGGCGACCACGTCCTGATGATGATGGGCAACCGCCCCGAGCACTGGCTCAGCGACCTCGCCCTCGTCCACCTCGGCGCCGTCCCCGTGACCGTCTACGGGACCTCCGCGCCCGAGCAGGTGGCGCACATCGCCCGGCACAGCCGGGCCCGCGTCGCCGTCATCGAGGGCGCCCGCGAACTCGGCCGCTGGGAGCCCCTGCTGGGCGACCCGGACGTCCCCCTGGAACGCCTGGTGGTGGCCGAGGCCGCCGACGCGGGCGCGCACGGCACGTACGGCTCCCTGTACGCGAGCGGCGCCCGGACCTTCCGCTCCGACGCCTTCGAGAAGGCCTGGCGGGAGGCCCGCCCCGAGGACCCGCTGACCGTCGTCTACACCTCCGGGACCACCGGCGACCCCAAGGGCGTGCGGCTGAGCCACCGCAACCTCATGCTCCAGACCGTCCGCCTCGACCGGCACACCGAACTGCCCGAACACGCCGAGCACCTCTGCTACCTGCCCTTCGCCCACATCGCCGAGCGGGTCCTCGGGATCTACCTGCCGCTGCTGCGGGCCGCCCACGTCCGGCTGTGCGCCGACCCGACGGCCGTCGCGGGCGCGGTCCGCGAACTGCATCCGGTGCAGTTCTTCGGGGTGCCCCGGGTCTGGGAGAAGCTCGCGGCGTCCGTACGGGCCGTGCTGGCCCGGCTGCCCGCGGAGCAGCAGAGCGCCATAGCGGCCGCCAACGACCTGGCCCGGACCCGCGCCGCACACCGCGAGCGCGGCGAGGAGGTGCCGGCCGCCGTCGAGGCGGCCTACGGCCGGGCCAAGGAGCGGGTACTGGATCCGCTGCTGGTCCTGGCCGGGCTGGACCGGCTCGTCTGGACGGCAAGCGCCACTGCGCCGATGCCGCTGGACGTGGTCCGCTTCTGGGCGGGCTGGGGGATCACCATCATGGACGCCTGGGGACTGACCGAGACCTCCGGCGTGTGCACCGTCAACAGCGCCGACGGCTTCCGCCTCGGCTCGGTCGGCCGGCCGATCGAGGGCCTGGAACTGAAGCTCGCCGAGGACGGCGAGATCCTCACCCGGGGCGCCACCGTCTTCGACGGCTACCTGCAGGCGGACGGGACGGTGGAGCGCGCGAGCGACGCCGATGGCTGGTTCCCGACCGGGGACATCGGCCGGCTCGACGAGGACGGGTTCCTCTGGCTGACCGACCGCAAGAAGGAACTCATCATCACCTCGAACGGCAAGAACGTCTCGCCCGCCCTGGTGGAGAACACCGTCAAGGAACATCCGCTGATCGGCCAGGCCCTGGTGCACGGCGACGGCCGCTCCTACCTGGTCGCCCTGCTGGTCCTGGACGCCGAGATGGCCCCCGCCTGGGCCGCCGCCCACGGCATCGAAGCCACCGGCCCCGAAGAACTGGCCGCCCATCCGGCCGTCGTGGCGGAGATCGCCCGCGCCGTCACGGCCGCCAACGCCCGCCTCAACCGCACCGAGCAGATCAAGCGCTACCGCCTGCTCACCGGCGAATGGGGCCCGGACTCGGGCGAGCTGACCCCGTCCCTGAAACTCCGCCGCCGCGTCATCCGCGAAAAATACGGCTCCCTCCTCGAAGCCCTCTACGAGGACCCGCCGGGCGCGGCGTAACGGCGACCCCGCGACCGCGTTCACCGGGAGCCCTGGGATCTCAGGGCTCCCGGGTGAGCGGGTTCTCGTGGCGTCAGCGCGCGAACTTTTCGATGGCCGCCGGGGTGACGGGGGTGAAGAAGTTGACGAGGTTGCCGTCGGGGTCACGCAACAGCAGCGACCGGTTGCCCCAGGGCATCGCCGTGGGCTCGGTGACGAAGTCGGTGACGAAGCCGGTCAGGTCCTGGTGAAGGCGGTCCACGTCGTCGACGAGGAACTCCGTGATCACGCTGTGGTTGTCCGCCGGGCGGGCGGAACCCGGGGCGAACAGCGGGACGGTGCGGGTGCCGGCGATCGCGAGGGCGGCGCCCGCGGTCCTGAGTTCGGCGAAGTCTTCGGTGGCCCACGTCGCCCGCGCCCCGGTGGCCCGCTCGTAGAACGCGACGAGGCGCGCTACGTCGATGGTGATGATGCGGATCGAGACGAACTCCATGGGGATCTCCTTGGCTGTGCCGACGGCGTGCACTGCGGAGGCTAGGAGAAATAGAGGACAGAATCGGTCCTGTATTCGCGTTAGGTTGTGCCCATGTCCCGACCCACTCGACCCACTGCCCGCGTGCTGACACTCCTGGAGCTGCTGCAGTCGGGCGGCACCCGGACGGTGGCCGAACTGGCCGACCGGCTCGGCGTCGAGGGGCGCACCGTGCGGCGGTACGTGGACCAGCTGATCGAACTGGACCTGCCCGTGGAGTCGGTGCGCGGCCGCTACGGCGGGTACCGGCTCGCCCGCGGGCACCGCTTGCCTCCGCTCATGCTCAGCGACGACGAGGCGCTGGCCGTGCTGCTCGGCCTGGTCGCCGGCCGCCGGGCAGGGCTGACGACCGCGGAGCGCACGGCGAGCGAGACGGCATCGGCGAAGATCCGACGGGTGCTGCCCCAGCACGTCGCCCGTCGGCTCGACACACTCCTGGAGGCCCTCGCCTTCACGGACCAGCCCGGCGAGTTCGACACTCCGGACGCCGGGGTGCTGCTCACCATCGCCGATGCGGTGCGCCACCGCCGACCGGTCTCGATCCGCTACACCGACCGCGACGGACGGCGCAGCGAACGCACGCTGCACGCGTACGGGATCGTCGCCCATGCGGGCCGGTGGTACGTCACGGGCAAGGACGCTCAGATCGGCGAGGACCGGACCTTCCGGCTCGATCGCATCGCAGACGCGCGCGCCCTGCCCGGCGCATTCGAAGCGCCCGCGGGTCCCGGTCCGGCACAGCGCGTGTTGTCTGCGTTCGCCACGGCCGAGTACCGGCATGAGGTGACCTTGCGGATCCACGGGACGGTCGAACAGATCCGCACCCGCCTTCCCGCCGGCGTCGCGACCTTGGAGGAGCACGAGCCCGCGGCAGACCAGGACCGGGCGACCGAGCGCTGGCGGCGCGTCGAGCTGCGGGCGGAGCGCCTCGACTGGTTGCCTCCGGTACTCGCCTCGCTCGACCGGCCGTTCGTCATCGAGCGCCCCGACGAACTGCGCGACCTCGTCACCGCGCTCGCGGACCGCCTCGCGTCCTACGCCCGCCACGCCTGATCCGCGAGGAACCGATGTCACGTGGAGCAACCCGGTCACAGGCGTCGGCGCCGCGCGGTCCGGGCCGCGGCCGGCCCGGACCGCGGGGGTGGGCTACGAGCCGATCAACGGGTAGTGGTCCGAGAGGTTGGTGTAGGTGTAGGAGGTGCCCCAGCTGGAGACGGTCCAGGGGGCGGACTGCTCCTTGACCACGGTGTTGTTCCAGTTCGCCGGGCGGGCGTTGCCCTTGCGGTACAGGACGTAGTCGAGGTCCTCGCGGGGGTCCGTCGGGTAGCGGTAGTTCGCTATCGAGTTGGTGGCCGTGTCGAAGGAGTACGGGTGGCCCGTGCGGGAGTCGGCGCCCGCGAGGTCCGCGTCCGCGAGCATGGAGGCGTACTCCGGGCTGCGCGAGTCGACGTTCATGTCGCCCGCCACGATGACCTGTTCGCCCGCCGGGATGTTCTTGGCGTCCAGGAAGGCGTCGATGTTCCGGAACTGGCGGCTGCGCATCTGGGCCGCCTCGCCCGCCTTGCAGCCCGAGTCGGTGGACTGCGCGTGGGTGCCCACCACGTGCACCCTGGCGCCGTTCACGTTCAGGACGACGTAGGCGAAGCCCTTGTTGGACCACCAGTCGGAGCCGCAGGCGTCCTTGTAGACGTACTGCTCCTTGCGCAGGACCGGCCACTTGCTGAGGACGGTGACCCCGCCGTCCTCCGGGGTCGTGGAGGTGTACGCGCCGCCCGTCGCGTCCCAGCCGTCTTTGCTCCGGCCGACCACGGGGGTCTGGTAGGGGTACTGCGCGGCCGCGTTCGCCTTCAGGGCGTCCGAGGTGCCGTTGTCGAAGGCCTCCTGGAGGACGACCACGTCGTGGCCCTGGAAGAAGGCCGCCTTCGGGATCTCGCGGGCCCGGAGGTCCTGGCCCCAGTTCGGGTACAGGCTGGTGCTCATCAGGAAGGTGTTGTACGTCAGCACGTTCAGCCGGGGCGCGGCGGCGGAGGCGGACTCCGCGGCCGGGGCGGCGGAGGCTGCCGGGACCGCGGTGACGGTGAGCGCGAGGGCCGCGAGCGCGCCGACGGCCGCCGCGGCGGCCCTGGCGTGAGGCGCGCGAGGAGTGCGAGGAGCGCGAGCGGTGGGGCGGTTCGTGCTGGGCAGCATGAGGACTCCATCGTTCCTGCGGGGGGAAGATCGGCTGCGCCATCACATCATCTGCAGTTACCTCTGGGTAACACCCAGGACAAGACTTTCCGACGGGGGAGGGGACTTATCGCGCTCGCATACTGGAGTCATGAGCACCACGCGCGCCACCAGCACCGGAAGCCACCCGGACCCCCGTGGTCACATCGCTCCGCCACCGCCCGGCGGGGTGCTGTGGACCATCGCCGGAGACGTCCGCGCGCTGCTGATGCTGCCGCCCGCCTTCACCATGCAGGTGGCCCACCCGGCGATCGGCGCGGGCGTGGACCAGTACTCCGTCTTCCGCAGCGACCCCTGGGGGCGGGGCGAGCGCTCGCTCCGCTCGGTGCAACTGTGGGTGTACGGCGGCGAGGAGGCGGCCGAGGAGGGGCGCCGCGTCCGCCGGCTGCACCGGGGGATCCAGGGCACCGACACCCGCGGGCGGCGCTACCACGCCCTCGACCCGGCCTGCTACTCCTGGGTGCACGCCTCCGGCTTCCCGGTCTACCTCCACGCCGCCCGCTACCTCTTCCGCGCCTTCACGCCCGCCCAGGAGCGGGCCCTCTACGCCGAGTGGCTCCAGGTCGGCCGGATCCTCGGCATCCACGACCGCGACATGCCGCAGACGATCGAGGAGTACTGGCCGCACTACCACCGGATGCTGGCCGAGGAGATCGAGTCCACCCCGGTCGCCCGCGAACTGGTCGCCACCGACGCGGCGCTGCCCCGGCCCACGGGCGGACCGCTGCCCGTGCGGATCCTCACCCGGCTCGCCTGGCCGCTGCTGCGGACCCTCTTCCTGCGCTTGCGCGCCTTCGCCACCGTCGGCTACATGCCGCCGGAGGCGCGGGCCGCGATCGGGCTGGAGTGGAGCCCGGCCCAGGAGCGCAGGCTGCGCCGGTTCAGCGCCGTCGTACGGATCGTCGTACCACTGCTGCCCGAGCGGCTGCGGTACCTGCCGGTGGCCCGCCAGGCCCGGGCACGGTGGCGCGCCGCCGCCCGCTGAGGGGCGACGGCGCGCGGGCCGCCGTAGGAGCCGGCTGCCGTGGGGAGCTCAGCGGCCGTGGCCGTGCCCGTGCCCCGGCTCCGTCTCGTGGATGCTGTTCGTCGCGGCGATCTTCTTCCAGGACTTGGGCTCCGCCGCCGGGGCCGCGGCGGGGGCCGGGGCCGCGAGCGAGCGGCCCGTCGCCTTCGCCGCCGGGGGCGCGAAGGCGGGCTTGCCCGGCGTGTAGAGCCAGGTCTCGAAGAGGTCGGCCAGCGGCTTGCCGGAGACCCGCTCGGCATAGCGGACGAAGTCGTTCACCTTGGCGTTGCCGTAGGCGTGCTCGGCCGGCCAGCCCTTGAGGATGGCGAAGAACTTCTCGTCCCCGACCGCGTTGCGCAGCGCCTGGATGGCAATGGCCCCCCGGTCGTAGACGGCCGCGTCGAACTGCTTGTCCGCACCCGGGTCACCGGGCTTGACCTGCCAGAACGGGTCCTCGGCGGGCCGGTTCGCGTAGGTCCAGGCGGCCAGCTCCTGCGCGGTTCCCTCGCCCTCCTTCTCCGACCACAGCCACTGGCTGTAGCGGGCGAAGCCCTCGTTGATCCAGATGTCCTTCCAGCCGTCGACCGAGACGCTGTCGCCGTACCACTGGTGGGCCAGCTCGTGCACGACGACCTGGACGTTGGCCCCGTTCGCGAACTGGCGCGGGCTGTAGAAGGGCCGGGTCTGGGTCTCCAGCGCGAACCCGCTGGGCACGTTGGGCACGTAGCCGCCGAGCGCGTTGAAGGGGTACGGGCCGAAGACGCCCTCCAGCCATTCCGCGACCTCGGTGGTGCGCTCGACGCTCGCCCGCGCCGCGCCCGCGTTGTCGCCGAGGTCCACGCTGTAGGCGTTCAGGACCGGCAGCCCGCTCGCGGTCTTGTCGGTGGTGACGTCGAACTTGCCGATGGCCAGGGTGGCCAGGTAGGTGGCCTGAGGCTTGTTGGAGCGCCAGTTGTAGCGGGTCCAGCCGAGCTTCGAACTCTGCGACTGGAGCACGCCGTTGCTGATCGCCTGGGTGCCGTCCGGGACGTTGACGGAGACGTCGAACGTCGCCTTGTCCAGCGGGTGGTCGTTGCTGGGGAACCACCAGATGGCCGAGTCCGGCTCCTGGGCGGCGATCCCGCCGTCCGGCGTGCGCTGCCAGGCCGACCAGCCGTCGACCTTGAACTCCGAAGGCTTGCCTGCGTACTTGACGACCACGGTGGCCTGCTTGTTCTTCTGCAGCGCGGTCGCGGGGGTCACCTCCAGCTCCTGGACACCGGACTTGGCGAACTTCGCCTTGACCCCGTTGACCCGGATCTCGCTGACCTGGAGGCCGAAGTCAAGGTTGAAGCGGGAGAGGTCCTGCTTGGCGGTGGCCAGCAAGGTGGCCGTGCCCTCCAGGAGGTCGGTCGTGGGCTGGTACTGGAGTCTCAAGTCGTAGTGCGAGACGTCGTATCCACCGTTGCCGCTGGCCGGGTAGTAGGGGTCGCCGATGCCCGGGGCACCCGGAACGGCGGTCGCCGCCGACGCCGGGATCACCAGCAGCAGGGAGGCGGCGAGCACGCTCGGGGCGATGACTTTGCGTCGCACGAAGGACTCCAAGGGGGTTGGGGAGACGGTTCTGTTGAGCTGTGTGCAGCTCGGCTCACGGCTTGTGTGTTCGACCGTATTCACCCCTGCGCCCCACGTCATGTCCATGGCCCCTGCTGTCACACGATCGCCATTCGGACGTCACACCGCGCCATGCGGACGGTTCCCGGCCAGGTGGGGCGGGCCGGGCGGGCCGGCGAAGAACGGCCGGATCTCGCAGGGCCGGTGCGGGGCCGGTGCGGGCCCGGCGCGGCGCCGGGGAGCTTGCGCGCGGGGGCCGGGGGTCACCCTGTTGTACATACCAATCAGTCGGTAGGGTGCCGGGCATGACGCTCTCCACCCTCCCGCCCCTCGCCGCGCGCCGCTGTTGGCACGCGGCCATCAATCCGCTGCACGCCACCCTCTACTTCTCGCCGGACCTTGCGAGGGAGCTCGCCGCCCTCGGGATCGAGGGCCCGGCCGCGGCCCTGAGCACCCGCAGCGCCGCCCTGGGCGCCGTCGGCCCCGGCGCCGTCGCCGCCACCTTCTACAACTACAGCCACGCCCACCTCGCCCAGTACCTGCCCGCCGTCTGGCAGAAGGCGGACCCCGAGCAGGTCCTGGCCGCCCGCCTGCGGGCCGCCGACGCGACCCTCACCCGGCTGCTCGGCGCCGAGACCGTCGCCTCCCCGGAGATGGCCGAGGCCGCCGACCTGGCCCTGCGCGCCACCGAGGCCTGCACCCGGCACGGCCGCGCCCTCTACTCCGCGCACGCCGACCTGCCCGTCCCCGAGGCCCCGCACCTGCGCCTGTGGCACGCCGCCACGCTGCTGCGCGAGCACCGCGGCGACGGCCACCTCGCCGCCCTCCTCATCGCCGGCCTCGACCCCGTCGAAGCCCTGGTCAGCCACAACGCCACCGGCCGCGGCATGACCTCCAAGTGGCTGCGGGCCACCCGCGGCTGGAGCGCGGCCGACCTGGCGGCGGCCGCCGACCGGCTGCGCGAGCGTGGGCTGCTCGACGCCGAGAACGAACTGACCGAGGCCGGAACGGCGCTGCGCGAGCGGCTGGAGGCCGACACCGACCGGCTCGACGCGGCCCCGTACGAGCACCTTGGTGCGGCCGGCCTGGCCCGCCTGCACGAGCTGGGCGGCGCCTTCGTCGCCCGCGCGATCGGCGCGGGCGCCTTCCCCGCCGACCTCACCGGCAAGGGCTGACCCGCCCCACCGGGCGCGGGCCGCCCCGGCCCCCGCCCGGACGGGCGCCACGCCCTCCCGGCGCGGCGCCGGCCCCGCCGCCGGACCGATCGGCAGGGTTCCCGCCCCGCGATACCGCCACCTGCCACAATTGGCAGCTTCCAGTGCAGTGCAGACGAAGGCGGGACCGGAACGTGACGACGTCCATCGAAGGCAGGATCGCCGAGGAACTCGGCGTACGGGAGCGGCAGGTCAAGGCCGCCGTCGAGCTGCTCGACGGCGGCTCCACCGTGCCGTTCATCGCGCGCTACCGCAAGGAAGCGACCGAGCTGCTCGACGACGCCCAGCTGCGCACCCTGGAGGAGCGGCTGCGGTACCTGCGCGAACTGGAGGACCGCCGCGCCGCGATCCTGGAGTCAGTGCGGGAGCAGGGCAAGCTCGACGACGCGCTGACGGCCATGATCAACGCGGCGGACACCAAGGCCCGGCTGGAGGACATCTACCTGCCCTTCAAGCCCAAGCGCCGCACCAAGGCGCAGATCGCCCGCGAGGCGGGCCTGGAACCGCTCGCCGAGGGCCTGCTCGCCGACCCCTCGGCCGAACCGGCCGCCGCGGCGGCCGCGTTCGTCGACGCTGACAAGGGCGTCGCCGACGCGGCGGCCGCCCTCGAAGGCGCCCGCGCCATCCTCACCGAGCGGTTCGCCGAGGACGCCGACCTGATCGGCGAACTGCGCGAGCGGATGTGGACCCGCGGCCGGATGGCCGCGAAGGTCCGGGACGGCAAGGAGGAGGCGGGCGCCAAGTTCGCCGACTACTTCGACTTCGCCGAGCCGCTCACGGCGCTGCCCTCGCACCGCGTCCTCGCCATGCTCCGCGGCGAGAAGGAGGACGTCCTCGACCTCACGCTGGAGCCCGAGGAGCGCGACGACACGGCGGCCCCCGGCCCCTCCACCTACGAGGGCATGATCGCCCGCCGCTTCGGGGTCGCCGACCGCGGCCGCCCCGGGGACAAGTGGCTCGCCGATACCGTCCGCTGGGCCTGGCGCACCAAGATCCAGGTGCACCTCGGCCTCGACCTGCGCACCCGGCTGCGCCAGGCCGCCGAGGACGAGGCGGTCCGCGTCTTCGCCTCCAACCTGCGGGACCTGCTGCTCGCCGCGCCCGCCGGGACCCGCGCCACGCTGGGCCTGGACCCGGGTTTCCGCACCGGCGTGAAGGTCGCCGTCGTGGACGCCACCGGCAAGGTCGTCGCCACCGACGTGATCTACCCGCACGTGCCCGCCAACAAGTGGGACGAGGCCCTCGCCAAGCTCGCGCGGCTCGCGAAGGAGCACGCGGTCGACCTGGTGGCCATCGGCAACGGCACCGCCTCGCGAGAGACCGACAAGCTCGCCGGCGACCTCATCACCCGCCACCCCGAACTGAACCTCACCAAGGTGATGGTCTCCGAGGCGGGCGCCTCCGTGTACTCGGCCTCCGCCTTCGCCTCCCAGGAACTCCCGGACATGGACGTGTCGTTGCGCGGCGCCGTCTCCATCGCCCGCCGCCTCCAGGACCCGCTCGCCGAACTGGTCAAGATCGACCCGAAGTCGATCGGCGTCGGCCAGTACCAGCACGACCTGTCCGAGGTGAAGCTCTCGCGCTCCCTCGACGCGGTTGTCGAGGACTGCGTGAACGGCGTCGGCGTCGACGTCAACACCGCCTCGGCGCCGCTGCTCTCCCGGGTGTCGGGCATCAGCGGAGGCCTCGCCGAGAACATCGTCGCCCACCGCGACGCCAACGGGCCCTTCCGCAGCCGCAAGGCCCTCAAGGCCGTGCCCCGGCTCGGCCCCAAGGCGTACGAGCAGTGCGCGGGCTTCCTGCGGATCCGCGACGGGGAGGACCCGCTGGACTCCTCCAGCGTCCACCCCGAGGCCTACCCGGTGGTCCGGGCCATGGGCAGGACGGCGGGCGGCGAGGTCGCGGCGCTGATCGGCAACACCGCGGTACTGCGCTCCCTGCGCCCGGCCGACTTCGTCACCGAGGCCTTCGGCCTGCCGACCGTCTCGGACATCCTGCGGGAGCTGGAGAAGCCGGGCCGCGACCCGCGCCCCGCCTTCAAGACGGCCACCTTCAAGGAGGGCGTGGAGAAGATCGGCGACCTGGCCCCCGGGATGATTTTGGAGGGCGTGGTCACCAACGTGGCGGCCTTCGGCGCGTTCATCGACATCGGCGTCCACCAGGACGGCCTGGCGCACGTCTCGGCGCTGTCGAAGACCTTCGTCAAGGATCCCCGTGACGTGGTCAAGCCCGGGGACATCGTCCGGGTGAAGGTCATGGACGTCGACATCCCGCGCAAGCGCATCTCGCTGACCCTGCGGCTGGAGGACGAGGACGGGGCGGACCGCGCGGCGGGCGCCCCGCGGCCCCGCCAGGAGCGCGGCGAGCGCGGCTCCGGCGGACGCCCGCCGCAGCAGCGCGGCGGCGGCGACCAGGGCCGCGGCGCATCCGGCGGCAACTCCGCGTCCGGTGGCAACCCGGCGGGCGCGGCCAACGGCGCCGGCGGAGCCCGTGGCGGCGGCGGCCGGGGCGGCGCCGGAGCCCGCGGCGGATCCGGTGGCGGGGCGGGCGCGGCCAAGGGTGCTCCGGCGCCCGCCAACAGCGCCATGGCCGACGCCCTGCGCCGGGCCGGCCTGACCGGCCCCGAGGACCGCCGCAAGCGCTGACGCGGGAGGGCCCCGGCGGCGGCGGGGAGCCGGTCCGCAGGTCGCGGCCCCGGGCAGGAAGAAGTGGCCGAATAAGCGCCTTGCCCGGGGCCCCGCCTTGCCAACCCCCGCAGCCGATCTGTAGGCATGTGGGAACGCCCGTTCGTCATTCGCGCACGGGCTTCCCTGACCCCCCTCAGGACGTCATGCCCACATCAGCCCCTGCCTATCGACGCTGCCCGGGAAAGGGTCCGAAGAGGGAGCACATGCCATACCGGCAACTCAGCCTGCGCAAACGCTGCGAGATGATTCTCGGCCGTTTGGACTTGCCGCATCCGTTTTCCCTCGACGCCCTGTGCGGGCGCATCGCCGAGCAGCGGGGCCGGCCCATCCGGCTGCACCCGCTTCCCAAGGAAGCTGCCGAATCCGGCGTGTGCGGCCTGTGGGTGGGCACCACGAGCGTCGACTACGTCTTCTACGAGGCCCAGACCTCCCCGCTGCACCGCGAGCACATCGTCCTCCACGAACTGGGCCACATCCTCTTCGGCCACAACTCGCTGACGAGCGAGGAGAGCGGCGCCGAGGCCCCGGTCATCCTCGGCCGCACCAACTACACCACCCGGCAGGAACAGGAGGCCGAGATGCTGGCCAGCCTGATCCGGACGAGGGCGGGACTGCCCCCGGTCGACGAGGCCGCCGGGACCCTGGCGCGCCTGGAGTCCGCCATGGGGTACCGGCGGGTGCAGCATGGCGCCTGACCCCATCGCCGCCTTCGGGGACTCCCTGGCGGTGCCCAGCGTGGTCTGCCTGTGGCTCGCGGTCCTGCTGCGCTCCCCGGCCGCCGTCCGCTCCCCGCAGCAGCGCGGACTGCTGCTCGCCGTCGCCACGGCCGCCGCGGCGATGACCCTGAACCTGCCCGACGTGGTGACGTACGCGATGCGCGACCCCGCGTACTCGCACACCGTCGGACTGGTCCGCAACCTCATCGGCGTCTTCTCCGCGGGCGCCGTCCTCTACTTCGTCGCCGCGGCCACCACCCGGGGCCGGCGGCTGCGCCAGACCGCCGCCGTCACCACCGTGGGCCTGCTGACCGCCCTGGTCCTGCTCGATCACGCCGCCCCCGGCCACGGCACGCACACCATCCCGCCGCACGGCGACCCGGTGCCCTCCCTCGGCTACTGGCTCGTGCTCATCGCGGCCCACCTCAGCGCCAACACCGCCTGCGTGTACGTCTGCTGGCGCTACAGCCTGCGCACCGAGAGCCGGGGCCTGGCCGCCGGGCTGCGGCTGTTCGGCCTGGGCACCGCGCTCGCCGGGGTGTTCTGGTTCGTCTACCTGCTCAAGCTGCTGTTCGGCAGCACCGCCGCCATGCCCTGGCTGCCCCTGCTGATGAACCTGCACGGGCTGCTGCGCGCCGCCGCGCTGCTCGTGCCCGTGCTGTTCGGCGTGCGACGGACCGCGTCCGACATCGGCACCGCGTGGCGGCTGTGGCCGCTGTGGCGCGACCTGGTCGAGGCGGTGCCGCACGTGGCGCTGACGAAGCCGCGGGCCGGGCGGGTCGTGGAGCTGCTGTGGCCGCCGGTCCCGCGCGACCTGCTGGTCTACCGCAAGGTCATCGAGACCCGGGACGCGATCCTGATCCTCAACGAGTACGTCGTCCAGGGCGTCCCGGAGCGCGCCCGCAGCCACGTCGCGGGCGCCGGAGTGCCCGCCCAGCGCCGCGGCGCGGCCGCGCTGGCGTGCGTGCTCAAGGAAGCCCGGCAGGCCAAGCTCGACGGGCTGGCCGGGCGGCCGCAGGACGGCGCCGAGCCGCTGTACGTCCCGTCCTCGGTGCACGGACCCGCGGGCACCGTCGAGGGCAGCGACCTGGAGGACGAGAAGAGCTTCCTCGTCGAGGTCGCCCAGGCCTACGGATCCGCCGCGACGCGGACCTTCACCCCCGAACCGCCCGCACGACCCGGAAAGCGAGACCGTCCGTGAACCGCCGCACCACCGTACTGATCACCGGGGCCAGTGCCGGGCTCGGCGCCGCCTTCGCCCGCGGGTTCGCCGCCAAGGGCTGCGACCTGGTCCTCGTCGCCCGTGACAAGGACCGCCTGGGGGCCCTGGCGCAGGAGCTGCACCGGGAGTTCGGCGCGGAGGTGGAGGTGCTGCCCGCCGACCTGCTCGATCCGGCACGGTGCGCCGCCGTCGAGGAGCGGCTCGCCGACGCGGGGCGGCCGGTGGACGTCCTGGTCAACAACGCGGGCTTCGGGCTCCCGGCGCCCTTCCCGTACAGCCCGGTCGAGGACGAGGAGCGGATGCTCGACCTGCTGGTCAAGGTGCCGATGCGGCTGACGCACGCGGTGCTGCCGGGGCTGCGGGAGCGGCGGCGCGGGGCGGTGCTGAACGTGTCCTCCGTCGCGGGGCTGCTGCCGACCGGCACGTACGGGGCGGCCAAGGCGTGGGTCACCGCCTTCAGCGAATCGCTGCGCGTGGACATGGCGCCGTACGGGGTCCGCGTCCTGGCGGTGGTCCCGGGCTTCACCCGGACCGAGTTCCAGGAGCGGGCGGGGATGGACGTCAGCAAGCTGTCCGACGCGGTCTGGCTGGAGCCGGAGGCCGTGGTCGCACAGGCGCTGCGGGACCTTGCGCGGGGGCGGCCGCTGAGCGTCACCGGGCGGCGGTACCAGGCGTACGCGATGGCCGTGCGGCACCTTCCGCGGGGGCTGGTGGCCCAGCGCATGGCCCGCAAACGCCTCCCCCCGCCGAACCAAGCCTGACCCCGGGCCGGGCCCGCCTCAATCGCCGGCGGGGCTGGGGTGGTGGGCCGGGTTCGGTCAGCCCTCCGACGCCGGGGGGCTGAGGTTGCCTCCGGCGGCGCCTCAAACGCCGGCGAGGCTGGGGTGGTGCGGGTGAGCTGGCGTGGTGCAGCTGGTTGGCTGGTCCGCCTCAAACGCTCGCGGGGTTGGGTTGGGTTGGTGGGCCTGGGTTCGGTTCGTCCTCGGACGCCGGGGGGCTGCGGTTGCCTCCGGCGGCCCCTCAATCGCCGGCGAGGCTGGATGTGGTTTCGGCTCGGTGCCGAGGCGCCGGAGCGGGGCAAAACTAGCCTCGCCGGCGTTTGAGGCGCCGCCGGAGGCATGCCGTAGGCCCCGCCGGAGGCGCACCCGGGGACCGGACGGAGACGCACCCGGGTCCGACGGGAGGCACACCCGGGGACCGGCCGGATGCGCACCCCGGGGCCGGACCGGAGAAACACGAAGGCGCACCCCAGGGCCGGACCGGAGGCGCACCCCAGGGCCGGACCGGAGGCGCACCCCGGCCCCAGCCGGAGACGCACCCCGGGCCCGACCGGAGACGCAGCGCGACGGTGGTCGGACAGGGGGGACAGCCGGGGCTATTCCTCCGTGACGCGGCCCTCGGCCACCCGCAGGCGGCGCGTCACGTGCACCGCGTCCAGCATCCGCCGGTCGTGCGTGACCAGCAGCAGCGTGCCCTCGTACGCCTCCAGCGCGGACTCCAGCTGCTCGATCGCGGGAAGGTCGAGGTGGTTCGTCGGCTCGTCCAGCACCAGCAGGTTCACCCCGCGCCCCTGGAGCAGGGCCAGCGCCGCCCGGGTCCGCTCGCCCGGGGACAACGTGCCCGCCGGGCGCAGCACGTGCGCCGCCTTCAGGCCGAACTTCGCGAGCAGCGTACGCACTTCCGCCGGCTCCGTCTCCGGCACCGCCGCGCAGAACGCCTCCAGCAGCGGTTCGTCGCCGAGGAACAGCCCGCGCGCCTGGTCCACCTCACCCACCAGCACGCCCGAACCGAGCGTCGCCGCACCGGAGTCCGGCGCGAGCCGCCCCAGCAGCACCGCGAGCAGCGTGGACTTCCCGGCGCCGTTCGCCCCGGTGATCGCCACCCGGTCCGCCCAGTCCAGCTGGAGACTGGCCGGCCCGAAGGTGAACTCCCCGCGCCGCACGGTCGCCTCGCGCAGGGTCGCGACCACCGAGCCGGAGCGCGGCGCCGCCGCGATCTCCATGTGCAGCTCCCACTCCTTGCGCGGCTCCTCGACCACGTCGAGGCGCTCGATCGCGCGCTGCGTCTGGCGCGCCTTCGAGGCCTGCTTCTCGCTGGCCTCGCTGCGGAACTTCTTGCCGATCTTGTCGTTGTCGGTCGCCTTGCGCCGGGCGTTCTTGACGCCCTTGTCCATCCAGCCGCGCTGCATCTGCGCGCGCCCTTCGAGCGCCGAGCGCTTGTCGGCGTACTCGTCGAACTCCTCGCGGGCGTGCGTCCGGGCCCGCTCGCGCTCCTCCAGGTAGGCGTCGTACCCGCCGCCGTACAGGTTGATCTCCTGCTGGGCCAGGTCGAGTTCGAGGACCTTGGTGACCGTCCGGGTGAGGAACTCGCGGTCGTGGCTGATCACCACCGTGCCCGCGCGCAGCCCCTTCACGAAGGCCTCCAGCCGCTCCAGACCCTCCAGGTCGAGGTCGTTGGTCGGCTCGTCGAGCAGGAAGACGTCGTAGCGCGACAGCAGCAGCGACGCGAGCCCGGCGCGGGCGGCCTGGCCGCCGGAGAGCGCGGTCATCGGCAGGTCGAGGCCGACGGACAGACCGAGGTCGGCGGCGACCTCCTGGGCCCGCTCGTCCAGGTCCGCGCCCCCGAGGTCCAGCCACCGGTCCAGCGCGGTCGCGTACGCGTCGTCCGCGCCCGCGACGCCGTCCACCAGGCCCTGCGTGGCCTCGTCCAGCTCCGTCTGCGCGGCGGCCACCCCGGTCCGGCGGGCCAAGAACTCCCGGATCGACTCGCCCGGGCGGCGCTCCGGCTCCTGCGGCAGGTGGCCGACGGTGGCGGTCGGCGGGGAGAGCCGCAGCTCACCGGTCTCCGGCGTGTCCAGACCGGCGAGCAGGCGCAGCAGCGTCGACTTCCCGGCGCCGTTGACGCCGACGAGGCCGATGACGTCACCGGGGGCGACGACGAGGTCGAGCCCGGTGAAGAGCGAGCGCGCACCGTGCCCGGCGGCGAGTTCCTTGGCGACGAGGGTTGCAGTCATGATCCGTCGATCCTATCGGCCGTCCCCCGCCCGGCCGACCGATGAGGCGGTGGCAGGAAAGGTGGGGAGCCCGGCATTGCGGACGTCCACCCGGCGGGAAGACGATGGATCCATGCCCACCGAAACCTGCCGGGACGTCCTCGTCCTGCTCTACGACGGCGTCCAGAGCCTGGACGTCACCGGCCCCGTGGAGGTCTTCGCGGGCGTGGGCCACTACCCCGGCCGTGCGGGCTACCGGATCCGCACGGCGTCGCCGGGCGGCGCGCCCGTGCGGACCGGCAGCGGGCTGACCCTGGTCCCCGACGAAGCCCTGGAGGACGCCGTTCCGGGCCCCGGCACCACGCTGCTGGTGCCCGGCGGCCGCTACCGGGGGGACTTCGAGCCGCGGCTCACCGACTGGCTGCGCGCGCACGGCGCACGACCGGGCCGGCTCGTCGCCGTCTGCACGGGCGCCCTGCTGCTCGCCGAGGCGGGGCTGCTCGACGGCCGCCGCGCCACCAGCCACTGGAACGCCTGCGAGCGGATGGCCCGGGACTACCCCGAGGTGCGGGTGGACCCCGAACCGATCTACGTCCGGGACGGGTACGTGGCCACCTCGGCCGGGGTGACCGCCGGCATCGACCTCGCGCTGGCCCTGGTGGAGGAGGACCACGGCCGGGACCTCGCCCTCGACATCGCCCGCCACCTGGTGGTCTACCTGCGCAGACCGGGCAACCAGGCGCAGTTCAGCGCGCTGCTCGCCGCCCAGAGCGCCCGGCGCGAACCGCTGCGCGAAGTACAGCACTGGATCACCGGGCATCCCGGGGCCGAGCTGACGGTCGAGGCGCTCGCCGCCCGGGCCCGCCTCTCGCCCCGGCACTTCGCCCGCGCCTTCCACGCCGAGACCGGGACCACCCCCGGCCGCTACGTGGAGCGCGTCCGCATCGAGCACGCCCGGCGGCTGCTGGAGGACACCTCGGACGGCGTCGCCCAGATCGCCCGGGCCTGCGGTTACGGCACCCCCGAGGCGCTGCGGCGGGCCTTCGTCAAGATCCTCGGCCAGCCGCCCGCCGAATACCGGCGGCGCTTCGGCGCCGGGTGACCGCCCCTTCCCGGCTTCCCCTTTCCGACTCTCCCTTTCCGGAGGACACCGCATGCAGATCGCCATTTTGCTCTTCGACGGCTTCACCGCCCTCGACGCCATCGGCCCCTTCGACACCCTGGGCCGGCTGCCCGGCGCCCAGAGCGTCTTCGTCGCGGAGCGCCCGGGCCCCGTCCGCAACGACTCCGACCAGCTCGCGCTCGTCGCCGAGCGGTCCCTCGCCGAGGTGACGTCCCCCGACATCCTGCTGGTCCCCGGCGGCCCGGGGCAGAGCGCGCAGATGAAGAACGAGGTGCTGCTCGACTGGCTCCGCGCCGTCGACGCCACCACCCTGTGGACCACCTCGGTGTGCACCGGCTCGCTGCTGCTGGCCGCCGCCGGCCTGCTCCGGGGCCGCCGCGCGACCAGCCACTGGCTGGCCCTGGACCAGCTCCCGGCGTACGGGGCGCGGCCGACGGGGGAGCGGGTCGTCACCGACGGCAAGTACGTGACCGCGGCCGGGGTGTCCTCCGGCATCGACATGGGCCTGACCCTGCTGGGCCGGATCGGCGGGGACCGGGTCGCCCAGTCCGTCCAGCTGCTGACCGAGTACGACCCCCAGCCGCCCTACGACGCGGGCTCGCCGCAGAAGGCGCCCGCCGACCTGGTGGCGCAGTGGCGGGAGAAGAGCCGGTTCGTCATGGAGTAGCCGCACCGGGCGCCGCGGCCGCGCCCAGCGTCCAGGTGAAGGCGGGCGTGCGGCGCTCCAGGAAGGCGGCGACCCCCTCGGCGGTGTCGCCGCCGGCGCGCGCCTGCTCGGCCCAGTGGGCGTCCCGGTCGGTCCGTCCGTTCGCGAACTCCTTCGCGGCGGCCTGGGTGAGCTGCGAGCGGCCGGTCAGGATCCGGGTGAACTCCGCGACCCGCTCGTCCAGCCGGCCCGCGGGCAGCAGCTCGTCCACCAGACCGGTCCGCAGCGCCCGCCCCGCGTCGATCAGCTCGCCGGAGAAGAGGAGGTACTTGGCCGTCGCGGGGCCCACCAGGGCGGTCAGGCGGCGGGTCGAGGAGGCGGGGTAGACGATGCCGAGCTTGGCGGGGGTCACCCCGAAGGACGCGCCCTCCTCGGCGAACCGCAGGTCGCAGGCGGCGGCGAGCTGGCTGCCGCCGCCCACGCAGAACCCGCGGATCGCGGCCAGCGTCGGCTTCGGGAACGCGGCGAGCGCCTCCTCGGCCCGCACGGCCAGCGCCTGCGGGTCGTCGGCCGGACCGGCCCCCGCCTCCGGCGAAGGCACCGCTCCCGCCGCGGCCCCCGCCTCCGGCAGCGGCTCCCGGCCCCGCAGCGAGGAGATGTCGGCCCCGGCGCAGAAGGTGGCGCCGGCTCCGGTCAGCACCAGGGCCCGTACCGCGGGATCGGCCGCCAGCGTCTCCAGCAGCCCGGGCAGCGCGCGCCACATCGCGGCGGTCATGGCGTTGCGCTTGGCGGGGTTCGAGATGACGACCGTGGCGACCCCGTCCGCGACGGTGTGCAGTAGCTGCGCGTCCATGCGCCGGATGCTATCCCGGCCGGTCGATCCTATGATCAAGGAGTCCGGGGGGCTCGGGGGGTGCGAGAAAGAGGCATGTCCATGGCCGCAGACCGCACACGCCGCATCGACGGGGCCGGGCAGCAGAAGCAGGAGAAGAAGAAGCTGAGCCGGGGCTTCGGACTGCTGGCCCTGCTCGGGGTGATCCTCGTCGTGGCCGGGCTGGTCGGCCTCATCTACACCGGGGTCGCGACGCTGACCTCGATGTTCCTCTTCGGCTGGCTGCTGCTGATCGGCGGACTGGTCGGCCTGCTCCAGGCGGTGCAGGCCCGCAAGAGCAACTACTTCTGGCTCGCCGTCATCGTCGCCGCGATCAACCTCGCCGCCGGGTTCGTGATCCTGCGCCGCCCCGAGGCGAGCGCCGAGGCGCTGACCATGTTCGCCGCGCTGCTCTTCCTCACCGGCGGGGTGTTCCGGCTGGCGGGCGCCCTGGTGGTGCGGGGATCGAACTTCGTGCTGACCCTGGTCCAGGGCGCCTTCGGGATCCTGCTGGGCGTGCTGGTGCTGTGGCGCTGGCCGGGCAGCAGTCAGTACGTGATCGGAACCTTCTTCTCGCTCGCCCTGCTGTTCGACGGACTGAGTCTGGTGGCGCTCGGCATGGGCGCGCGCCGGATCCTCGGCCTGGTCAGGGAGGACGAGGTGGCGGCGGTGCCGGTGACCGATCCGGCCGTGGCGGCCACTGCACGGCAGGCGGCCGATAAGCGGGCCGTGGGAGATCAAGAACAGTCGAACAACTGACGAGGCCATACTTCGACGGTCAAAAAGCGTCCGAATAACGCTGACTTATGGTCAGTGGTCCGGTCCGCGCCGACCCCGTCCCCACTCTTGACGCGTGGAGACGATCGAGCGTGAAGACGGGGGCCGGAAGATGGACGTCAGCGGGAATGTCCCGCCAGCCGGGGGGAGCGCGCCGGTCGACCCGGCCGGTCCCCTCGCCTACGAGGGCGTGTGGCGGTTCACCGCGCCCTCCACAGAAGAATCCGTTCCGCAGGCGCGCCGGGCGGTGCGTGACCTGCTCGGCCGCCAGGGCGTACCGGCCGACCGGGACCTGGTCTACTCGCTGCTGCTGATCGTCTCCGAGCTCGTCACCAACTCGGTACGGCACGCGGCCCTGCTCTCGCCGGAGGTGGCCGTCGAGGTCGCCATCGGCCGCGAGTGGGTGCGGGTGGCCGTCGAGGACGACCATCCCTACCGGCCCAAGGCGCTGGAGGCGGATTTCGGCCAGACGGGCGGCCGGGGCCTGCTGCTGGTGCGCGAGATCACCCGGGAGGCGGGCGGGGTCTGCGACGTCGAGCACACCTCGACCGGCGGCAAGGTCATCTGGGCGGCCCTGCCGCTCACCGCCCCGGGCCCGCTCACCGCGGCGGGCTGACCGGCACCGGCGGCGCCCCGGGGGCGCCGCACGGCGAGGCCTACCAGCCCGCGGCTTCGCCGGTCAGCTCGCGGATCGCCGGACGCGCCGCGTCGAGCACGGTCATGAACCAGGCCGAGAACGGCGCCTCGGCATGGCGCTTCACCAGCTCGTCGGCCGTCACGAAGGCGGTGTCGCCGACCTCGTCCGGATCCGGGTCGAGCCGCGCCTGCGCGAGTCCCACGAACAGGTGGTTGTACTCCTGCTCGACCAGCCCCGACGCGGGATCCGGATGGTTGTAGCGCACGGTCCCCGCCTGCGCCAGCAGCGAGGGCGACAGCCCCAGCTCCTCGTGGGTGCGCCGGGCGGCCGCGGCGAACGGGGACTCCCCGGGATAGGGGTGTCCGCAGCACGTGTTCGACCAGACGCCGGGGGAGTGGTACTTCCCGAGGGCCCGCTGCTGGAGCAGCAGCCGCCCCTGTCCGTCGAAGAGGAACACGGAAAAGGCCCGGTGCAGCAGGCCGGGCGCCTGATGTGCGGAGAGCTTCTCAGCCGTACCGATGGTCTGACCGGACTCGTCGACAAGTTCGAGCATGATCGGTTCTTGAGTGCCGGTGCCGGTGGACGCGCTGTTCGCGGCGGTGGCTGGTGTGGTCGGCATACCCATCCTTCGCTTCGGACTTCGGCGTTCAGTCTGCCGCACAAATGCGGCTTGTCCCCACTTCGGTGATCTGCGGCGGGCTGCCCCCCGAGGCGTGGTATGCGGCGGCGGACACCTGCCCGTGCCCAGGGGTACAGGGGCCGGATCGTCCGGCACCGGAGCCCCCGCGGTGCCCCGCGCCGCTCGCCCGCGCACCCTCGCACCCGGGCGGTTTGGCGTGCGTGGCACGATCGTCAATGATGATCCGAACGGGTCCGCACGCCGGACAATCGTCGGATCGTCGGTCGCGAACGGGTGGTGAATGCCCGGTTCCCTTCATCCGATAGCCTCTGCCGACGTGCCGCCGCCCCTCGTGGCGGCCGTCCCGTGTGTACGTCGCAAGGAGTGAGTTCGTCTGCCGACCGCCATCCTCACCGGCCAGCCGGTTCCCGGCTCAGCGCTCGCGGACGACCTGAGGTCGCTCGGCTTCGACGTCGAGCCCGCGACCGATCCGGTCCGCACTGCCGCCGTGCTGGCCGCCGTACCCGCCGACCAGCGGGTCGCGATCGTCGACAGTGAATTCGTCGGGCACCTGCACGCCCTGCGGCTGGCCCTGACCGACCCGCGCTTCGACGCCTGCGCGGTACCGGGCGCGCTCGCCGTCCGGAGCGCCGCCCGCGCCGCGCTCACCCGCGCCGTCGCGGCCGACGGCGCGGCGTCGGCCCCCGCTCCCAACCCGGACCGGCTCGCCGCGGCCGTCGAGGCCGCCGGCACCCCCGTGCACCGGCCCGAGCTGGGCAACCTGGTCGCGTCCGTGCCCGCCGCGGGCCCCGAGCGCGCGGCCGCCGAGGCCGCCGTGGCCGCCGTCGACGACGAGGCCGTCCGGCTGCGCACCGCCGTGAAGTCCCGCGACGGGTTCTTCACCACCTTCTTCATCAGCCCGTACTCGCGCTACATCGCCCGCTGGTGCGCGCGCCGCGGGCTCACCCCGAACCAGGTCACCACCGCCTCGCTGATCACCGCGCTGATCGCGGCGGGCTGCGCCGCGACCGGCGACCGCTGGGGCTACGTGGCCGCGGGCGTGCTGCTCCTCGTCTCCTTCGTCCTGGACTGCACCGACGGGCAGCTCGCCCGCTACTCGCTCCAGTACTCGACGATGGGCGCCTGGCTCGACGCCACCTTCGACCGCGCGAAGGAGTACGCCTTCTACGCGGGCCTGGCCCTCGGCGCCGCCCGCCACGGCGACGACGTGTGGGCCCTCGCTCTCGGCTCGATGATCCTCATGACCTGCCGGCACGTCGTGGACTTCGCCTTCAACGAGGCCAACCACGACGCGACCGCCAATACGAGCCCCACCGCGGCGCTGTCCGGCCGGCTCGACAGCGTCGGCTGGACGGTCTGGGTCCGCCGCATGATCATCCTGCCGATCGGCGAGCGCTGGGCGATGATCGCGGTCCTGACCGCCCTCACCACCCCGCGCACCGTCTTCTACGCGCTGCTCGTCGGCTGCGCCTTCGGCGCGCTCTACACCACCGCGGGCCGCGTCCTGCGCTCCCTGACCCGCAGGGCGACCCGCACCGACCGGGCCGCCCAAGCCCTCGCCGACCTGGCCGACCCGGGCCCGGTGGCGGAACTCGTGGGCCGGGTGGCGGGGCGGATGGCGCCGGGAGCCGGTGTCGTCTTCGCCGCGGCCGGTTCGGCCGCCCTGGTGTGGACGGCGTGGGCGTCCGCCTTCGGCGCCCGCCAGGTGGTCGTCGCCGCCGTGTTCTACGCCGTCCTCGCCGGCGCGGCCGTCGCCCGCCCCCTCAAGGGCGCCCTCGACTGGCTCGTCCCGCCGCTCTTCCGGTTCGCCGAGTACACGACCGTGCTGATCCTCGCCGCCAAGGCGGACGTCCCCGGGGCCCTTCCGGCGGCATTCGGACTGGTCGCGGCGGTCGCCTACCATCACTACGACACGGTGTACCGCATCCGCGGCGGCACCGGCGCGCCCCCGCGCTGGCTGGTGCGGACGACGGGCGGCCACGAGGGCCGGGTCCTGTTGATCACGGTCCTGGCCGCCGTCCTGGCGGAGCGCGCCTCGGACTTCCCCGTCGCGCTCACGGCCCTGGCCGTGTTCGTGGCACTCGTGGTGCTCGCGGAGAGCATCCGGTTCTGGGTCTCCTCGGGAGCACCCGCCGTACATGACGAAGGAGAACCAGCATGATCGGCCTTGTCCTCGCGGCCGGTGCCGGACGCCGCCTGCGTCCCTACACCGACACCCTTCCCAAGGCCCTCGTGCCCGTCGGCCCCGAAGGCGACGAGGAGAGCATCACGGTCCTCGACCTGACCCTCGGCAACTTCGCCGAGGTCGGCCTGACCGAGGTCGCCGTCGTCGTCGGCTACCGCAAGGAAGCCGTCTACGCGCGCCGCGAGGCGCTGGAAGCCAAGTACGGCGTCAAGATCACGCTGATCGACAACGACAAGGCCGAGGAGTGGAACAACGCCTACTCCCTGTGGTGCGCCCGCGAGGTCCTGAAGCAGGGCGTCATCCTCGCCAACGGCGACACCGTGCACCCGGTCTCCGTCGAGCGCACCCTGCTGGACGCCCGCGGCCGCGGCCAGAAGATCATTCTCGCCCTCGACACGGTCAAGCACCTGGCCGACGAGGAGATGAAGGTCATCACCGACGGTGAGAAGGGCGTGCGGCGCATCACCAAGCTGATGGACCCCGCCACCGCCACCGGCGAGTACATCGGCGTCACCCTCATCGAGCCGGAGGCCGCCGAGGCGCTGGCCGAGGCGCTGAAGACCACCTTCGAGCGCGACCCCGACCTCTACTACGAGGACGGCTACCAGCAGCTCGTCGACGACGGTTTCACGATCGACGTGGCCCCCATCGGCGACGTCAAGTGGGTCGAGATCGACAACCACGACGACCTCGCCAAGGGCCGGACGATCGCATGCCTGTACTGACGCGGCTCATCCCCTCGCCGGTCGTCGTCGACATCAGCCACGGCGCCATGGACGACCTGGCCGGCCTCCTGGCCGACCAGCGGATCTCCGCGTCCGGCAAGCTGGCGATCGCGATCAGCGGCGGGTCCGGTCAGGTGCTGCGCGCCAAGCTGGAGCCCGTGCTCCCGTACGCCGACTGGTACCCCGTCGTCGACGGCACCCTCGACTCCGCGGTCAAGCTGGCCGACGACATAAAGGGCCGCCGCTACGACGCGGTGGTCGGCCTGGGCGGCGGCAAGATCATCGACGTGGCGAAGTACGCCGCGGCGCGGGTCGGGCTGCCCATGGTGTCCGTCGCCACGAACCTCTCGCACGACGGCATCTGCTCGCCGGTGTCCATCCTGGACAACGACAACGGGCGGGGCTCCTACGGCGTGCCGATGCCGATCGCGATGGTCATCGACCTCGACGTGATCAAGGAAGCCCCGGTGCGCTTCGTCCGCGCCGGCATCGGCGACGTGATCTCCAACATCTCGGCGATCGCCGACTGGGAGCTCTCGCACCGCCTCACCGGCGAGCCGGTCGACGGCCTGGCCGCCGCGATGGCCCGGACCGCCGGAGAAGCCGTCCTGCGCCACCCGGGCGACTGCGGCGACGACGAGTTCCTCACCGTCTTCTCCGAGTCCCTCGTACTGTCCGGCATCGCCATGGCGATCAGCGGCGACAGCCGTCCTTCCTCGGGCGCCTGCCACGAGATCAGCCACGCCTTCGACCTGCTGTACCCCGGCCGCTCCGCGCTCCACGGCGAGCAGGTCGGCATCGGCGCGGCCTTCGCGATGCACCTGCGCGGGGCCCGCGAGCAGTCCGGGCTCTTCGCCGAGGTACTGCGGCGCCACGGCCTGCCCGTGCTGCCCGAGGAGATCGGGTTCAGCGTGGACGAGTTCGTCGAGGCCGTCGAGTACGCACCCCAGACCCGCCCGGGACGCTTCACCATCCTGGAGCACCTCAACCTGTCCGCCGCCGAGATCAGGGACGCTTACTCCGACTATGCAGAGACCATCCGTAGCTGAACTCCGGCCCGTCGTTCACCCGGCGGGCGTCAAGGACCGGGTCAGCGGGGAGCACTGGGGCGGGCGCCTCTACATGCGCGAGATCTCCCTGCGCATCACCCGTCTCCTGGTCACCACCAAGGTCACGCCGAACCAGCTGACCTACGTGATGACCCTCTCCGGTGTCCTCGCCCTCCCGGCGCTGCTGGTGCCGGGCGTCTGGGGCGCCGTACTCGGCGTGGTCATGGTCCAGGGCTACCTGCTGCTCGACTGCGTCGACGGCGAGGTCGCCCGCTGGAAGAAGCAGTTCTCCCTCTCCGGGGTCTACCTGGACCGGGTCGGCGCCTACCTGTGCGACGCGGCGGTCCTCGTGGGCTTCGGCCTGCGCGCCGCGGACCTGTGGGGCGGCAGCCGCGTCGACTGGCTGTGGGCCTTCCTGGGCACCCTCGCGGCGCTCGGCGCGATCCTGATCAAGGCCGAGACCGACCTGGTCGGCGTCGCCCGCCACCAGGCCGGCAAGCCCGTGGTCAAGGACGCGGCGGCCGAGCCGCGCTCGTCCGGCATGGCCCTGGCCCGCCGGGCCGCGGCCGCGCTGAAGTTCCACCGCCTGGTCCTCGGCATCGAGGCCTCGCTGCTCATCCTGGTGCTCGCCGTCGTGGACCAGGTCCGCGGCGACCTGTACTTCTCCCGGCTCGGCGTGGCCGTGCTGGCCGGCATCGCGATCCTCCAGACCGTGCTGCACCTCGTGTCGATCCTGGCCTCCAGCAGGCTCAAGTGAGCGCCCCGATGCGGCTCGGCGCCGTGATCATCACCATGGGCAACCGGCCCGACGAACTGAAGGCGCTCATCGACTCGGTGGCCCGGCAGGAGGGCGACCCGATCGAGGTCGTCGTCGTGGGCCAGGGCGTGCGGGTCACCGGCCTGCCCGACGGGGTCCGCACCGTCGACCTCCCGGAGAACGTCGGCATCCCGGCCGGCCGCAACGTCGGCATCGAGGCCTTCGGGCCCGGCGGCCGCGACGTGGACGCCCTGCTCTTCCTCGACGACGACGGGCTGCTGGAGCGCACCGACACCGCGCAGCTGTGCCGCCGGGCCTTCGCCGAGGACCCCGAGCTGGGGATCGTCAGCTTCCGGATCACCGACCCCGAGAGCGGCGAGACCCAGCGCCGGCACGTGCCCCGGCTGCGCGCCTCGGACCCGATGCGGTCGTCCCGCGTGACCACCTTCCTCGGCGGCGCCAACGCCGTCCGCACGAAGGTGTTCGAGCAGGTCGGACCGCTGCCCGGGGAGTTCTTCTACGCGCACGAGGAGACCGACCTGGCCTGGCGCGCGCTCGACGCGGGCTGGCTGATCGACTACCGCGCGGACATGGTGCTGCTGCACCCGAAGACCGCCCCGTCCCGGCACGCGGTCTACCACCGCATGGTGGCCCGCAACCGGGTGTGGCTGGCCCGGCGCAACCTGCCCGCCCCGCTCGTTCCGGTGTACGTCGGCGTCTGGCTGCTGCTGACGCTGGCGCGCCGCCCCTCGGCGAGCGCGCTGAAGGCGTGGTTCGGCGGCTTCAAGGAGGGCTGGGTCGCCCCGTGCGGACCCCGCCGCCCGATGAAGTGGCGGACCGTGTGGCGCCTGACCCGGCTCGGCCGTCCCCCCGTCATCTGACGGCGGCCCGCCACCCCCGTCCGACCGCGGCGACCGCCCGCCGTCCACCCGTCATCCGCCGACCACGCCGGATCTGGGAGCATGGGTACCTGCCCCCGGCACCCGGCGGCCAGCCCGACGCCCCCCTGCCGCATCTTGAAGACGAAAGTTTCAACTTGTGAGTGACACAACCCACGACGGCGCCCTCGCCACGAGCAGGCCGCCGTCAGCCGACGAAGGCCTGACGGCCGCGGAGCTTGCCAAGAAGTACGGCCTGTCCGTGAGCGGGGCCCGACCCGGGCTCGGCGAGTACGTCCGGCAGCTCTGGGGACGTCGCCACTTCATCATGGCCTTCTCCCAGGCCAAGCTGATGGCCCAGTACAGCCAGGCCAAGCTCGGCCAGATCTGGCAGGTGGCGACCCCGCTGCTGAACGCCGCGGTCTACCTGCTGATCTTCGGCGTGATCCTCGGCGCCTCCAAGGGCATGACCCTGAAGGAGTACATCCCCTTCCTGGTCATCGGGATCTTCGTCTTCACCTTCACGCAGAGCTCCGTGATGGCCGGTGTCCGGGCGATCTCCGGCAACCTCGGCCTGGTGCGCGCCCTGCACTTCCCCCGCGCCTCGCTGCCGATCTCGTTCTCGCTCCAGCAGCTCCAGCAGCTGCTGTACTCGATGATCGTGGTCGTCGTGATCACCATCGGGTTCGGGAACTACCCCCGGCTGTCGTGGCTGCTGGTGGTGCCCGCGCTGGTGCTCCAGTTCGTCTTCAACACCGGGCTGGCCCTGGTCTTCGCGCGGATGGGCTCCAAGACGCCCGACCTCGCGCAGCTCATGCCGTTCCTGCTGCGCACCTGGATGTACACCTCCGGTGTGATGTTCTCCATCGAGACGTTCCTCAAGAGCAAGCCCGCCTGGATCTCGGACGTCCTGCAGTGGAACCCGGCGGCCATCTACATGGACCTGATCCGGTTCGCCATGATCGACAACTACACCGCGGCCAAGCTGCCGCCGCACGTGTGGGGCTTCGCCATCGGCTGGGCCGTCGTCGTCGGCGGTCTGGGCTTCGTCTACTTCTGGAAGTCCGAGGAGCGTTACGGCCGTGGCTGACACCACCGTGGGGCAGGTCCCCACCGTCATCGCGGACGACGTGCACATCGTCTACCGCGTCAACACCGGCGGCGGGGGCCGGGGCAGCGCGACCGCGGCCCTCAACAAGATAATCCGCCGCCGCAGGAACAAGGGCGACACGCCCGGGGTCCGCAAGGTGCACGCCGTGCGCGGCGTCTCCTTCACCGCCTACCGCGGCGAGGCCATCGGCCTCATCGGATCCAACGGCTCCGGCAAGTCCACCCTGCTGCGGGCCATCGCCGGGCTGCTGCCCTGCGAGTCCGGCAAGGTCTACACCGACGGGCAGCCCTCCCTGCTCGGCGTGAACGCCGCGCTGATGAACGATCTGACCGGCGAGCGCAACGTGATGCTCGGCGGCCTCGCGATGGGCATGTCCCGCGAGGAGATCAAGGAGCGCTACGCGGGGATCGTGGACTTCTCGGGCATCAACGAAAAGGGCGACTTCATCTCCCTTCCGATGCGCACCTACTCCTCCGGCATGGCGGCCCGGCTGCGTTTCTCCATCGCCGCGGCCAAGGACCACGACGTCCTGATGATCGACGAGGCGCTCGCCACCGGTGACCGGAAGTTCCAGATCCGCTCCGAGGAGCGCATCCGGGAACTCCGCAAGGAGGCCGGTACGGTCTTCCTGGTGAGCCACAGCAACAAGTCGATCCGCGACACCTGCGACCGCGTCCTGTGGCTGGAGCGCGGCGAACTCCTCATGGACGGACCGACCGAAGAGGTCGTTTCCGCCTACGAGAAGGAAACCGGGCGCTAGAGCGGCCGGTACGGGCCGGACCGCTTTCCGCGGCCCCGGCCCGACGGGCGACACGCCGCAGGCCTCCGCCGTACGCAACGGCGGGGGCCTGCGGCGTGTCGCGGCGCCATCGCGGCGCGCTCGGGATGTCCTCGTCCTGTCCTCCGCGGAACCGGCGGGCACGGCAGCGGGCGGTGGCATATTCGCGCCGACAGATCTCACATGAGATCTCCCGTGACATCTCGTAATGGAGCGAATACCCGATAGGTCCCCGCGCCGTTGTACAACGTAAGCTGGGCCGGTCCTGAATCGCGCTCCGCGGGCCGGATTACCCGCAGGTGAACGGCCCGGCGCACCCCGGGTAAAGTCCGGCGGCGTGTCCGAAATAGGATGCATTGGGTCGGCAGTGTAGAACGGGAGATGTGACGGCAATGGCTACGGGAATTCTCCGGCCCCCAGGCGTTTCCGCCGTCCCCGCCCCGGGCGGCGGGCGGTGACCCCGGGGCAGCACCTCCGTCTCCCGGCCGACGCCGACCCCGCGCGCGCCACCCTCCGCAAGGCCGCCGCGGAGAACTTCCCCGTGGCCCCCGCCTTCCTGCCCCGTGCCTGGCGCGACGGCCTGACCGCGGTCTACGGATACGCCCGCCTGGTGGACGACATCGGCGACGGCGACCTCGCCCCCGGCGGCCGCGACGCCGAACTGCTGGGCCTCGACGCCGGGCAGGCCGACGACCGCCCCGCCCTGCTGGACGCGCTCGAAGCCGACCTGGGCCGGGTCTTCGCCGCCACCGGCGACGGCCCGCGCCACCCGCTGCTCCGGGCCCTGCGTCCCGTGGTACGCGCCCACGCGCTCACCCCCGAGCCCTTCCTCGGCCTGATCGAGGCCAACCGGCAGGACCAGCGCGTGTCCCGCTACGAGACGTACGACGACCTGCTCGGCTACTGCGAACTCTCCGCGAACCCGGTCGGCCGCCTCGTCCTCTCCCTCACCGGAACCAGCACCCCCGAACGGGTGCGCCACTCCGACGCGATCTGCACCGCCCTGCAGATCGCCGAACACCTCCAGGACGTCACCGAGGACCTCGGCCGCGACCGGATCTACCTCCCCGCCCAGGACATGCGCCGCTTCCACGTCCGCGAGGCCGATCTGCGCGCCCCGGTCGCGGGCGCCTCCGTCCGCTCCCTGATCGCCTTCGAATCCGAACGCGCCCGGCACCTCCTGAATGAAGGCACCCCCCTGGTGGGTAGCGTGCACGGCAGACTCCGGCTGCTGCTCGCGGGCTTCGTGGGAGGCGGGCGCGCCGCCCTCGACGCCGTGGCCGCGGCCGGATTCGACGTGGCACCCGGCCCGCCCAAGCCCACCAAGCGCGGCCTGCTCCGCGAGGTGGCCGCCGTCCTGCGCACAGCGCCGAGAAAGAGGTGAGCCCGAACGTGGAGGGCCCCGCACACGCGTCCGCACCATCCGCACCATCCGCCCCGTCGGCACCGGTAGTCGCCGCCTACAGCTACTGCGAGGCCGTCACCGGCGCCCAGGCGCGCAACTTCGCGTACGGCATCCGGCTGCTGCCCGCCGACAAGCGGCAGGCGATGTCCGCGCTGTACGCCTTCTCGCGGCGCGTCGACGACATCGGCGACGGGACGCTGCCGGCCGACGCCAAGTTCGCCCGGCTGGAAGAGACCCGGGCCCTGCTCGGCCGCGTCGTCGAGGGAGCCGTCGACGAGGACGACACCGACCCGGTCGCCGTCGCCCTCGCCGACGCCGCCCGCCGCTTCCCCATCCCCCTCGGCGGCCTCGACGAACTCATCGACGGCGTCCTGATGGACGTCCGCGGCGAGCGCTACGAGACCTGGGACGACCTGAGGGTCTACTGCCGGTGCGTCGCCGGCGCCATCGGCCGGCTCTCCCTCGGCGTGTTCGGCACCACCCCCGGCGCGCCCGACGCCGCGCGCGCGGGCGAGTACGCCGACACCCTCGGCCTCGCCCTGCAACTGACCAACATCCTCCGCGACGTCCGCGAGGACGCGGGCAACGGGCGCACCTACCTGCCCGCCGAGGACCTCGCCAAGTTCGGCTGCGCGGACGGCTTCCACGACGACCGGGCCCCCGCCGGATCCGACTTCGCCGGACTGATCCACCACGAAGTGCGCCGCGCCCGCGCCCTGTTCGTCGAGGGCTACCGGCTGCTGCCCATGCTCGACCGGCGCAGCGGCGCCTGCGTCGCCGCGATGGCCGGCATCTACCGGCGCCTGCTCGACCGGATCGAGCGCGAGCCCGAAGCGGTGCTGCGCGGGCGCGTCTCGCTGCCGCCCCACGAGAAGGCGTACGTCGCCGTGCGCGGCCTCTCGGGCCTCGACGCGCGGCACATCTCGCGCCAGAGCACCCGGAGGCGGCCCTGATGGGACCCGGCGCAACCCCGGACGTCGCTCCGACGTCTGTCGGGACGACCAAGGAGGACCAATGACCGCGGACCGTGCGGTGGTCGTCGGCGGCGGGCTCGCGGGAGTGAGCGCCGCGCTGCGGCTCGCCGACACCGGCATGCGCGTGACCCTGCTGGAAGGCCGCCCCCGGCTCGGCGGGCTCGCCTTCTCCTTCAAGCGCGGCGAACTGGACGTCGACAACGGCCAGCACGTCTACCTGCGCTGCTGCACCGGCTACCGGTGGTTCCTGGACCGGATCGACGGCGCCGCCCTCGCCCCGCTGCAGGACCGGCTCGACGTACCCGTCCTCGACGTCGCCCACCCCGGCGGACCGCGACTGGGCCGGCTGCGCCGCAGCGCCCTGCCCGTCCCCCTGCACCTCGCCGCGTCCCTGGCCCGCTACCCGCACCTCTCGCCGGCCGAACGGGCGGGCGTCGGGCGCGCCGCCCTCGCGCTGCGCCGCCTCGACCCCGCCGACCCGGCGCTCGACGGGCTGGACTTCGCGACCTGGCTCGGCCGCTACGGCCAGTCCCCCCGGACCATCGAAGCCCTGTGGGACCTCGTCGGCATCGCCACCCTGAACGCCACCGCCGAGCAGTCCTCCCTGGGACTCGCCGCCATGGTCTTCAAGACCGGCCTGCTCTCGGAGAACGGCGCGGCCGACATCGGCTGGGCCCGCGTCCCCCTAGGCGAACTCCACGACACCCTCGCGCGCAAGGCCCTCGACGCGGCGGGCGTCCGTACCGAACTGCGCACCCGGGTCACCGGCATCACCCGCACCCCCGAGGGCGGCTGGAGCGTCGGGACCGAGGAGCACGCCATCGACGCGGACACCGTCGTCCTCGCCGTGCCGCAGCGCGAGGCCCACGGCCTGCTGCCCGCCGGCGCCCTCGACGACCCGGACAAGCTCCTCGACATCGGCACCGCGCCCATCCTCAACGTCCACGTCGTCTACGACCGCAAGGTGCTCAAGCAGCCGTTCTTCGCGGCCCTCGGCTCCCCGGTCCAGTGGGTCTTCGACCGGACCGACAGCTCGGGCCTGGCCGACGGCGGCCAGTACCTCGCCCTGTCCCAGTCCGTCGCCCACGACGACATCGACGAACCCGTCTCGGTGCTGCGCGCGAAGTACCTGCCCGAACTGGAGCGGCTGCTGCCCGCCGCCCGCGGCGCCAAGGTCCGCGACTTCTTCGTCACCCGGGAACGGACGGCGACCTTCGCCCCCGCGCCCGGCGTCGGCCGGCTGCGACCGCCGGCCCGGACCGGCGCGCCCGGGCTCTACCTGGCCGGCGCGTGGACCGCCACCGGCTGGCCCGCCACCATGGAGAGCGCCGTCCGCAGCGGACTGAACGCGGCCCACGCCGCGCTCGCCGCCCTCGGCCGCCCCCGCGAACACCCGCTGCAGGAGGCGGTATGACGATCACCAGCACGACCGGTACCGCACGTACAGGAACCAGAGGAGAGCCAGTGAACCCGGGGAACCCGGCTGACGGGAGGGCCGAGCAGGCCCAGGGCGCGGCGGAGAAGACGGACACCGTCGCGCTCCTGGAGCGCGGCCGCACCCTGTCGACCCCCGTCCTGCGCGCGGCGGTCGAGCGGCTCGCGCCGCCCATGGACACCGTCGCCGCCTACCACTTCGGCTGGATCGACGCCCAGGGCAACCCGGCGGACGGCGACGGCGGCAAGGCCGTGCGCCCCGCGCTCGCCCTGCTCTCCGCCGAGGCGGCGGGAGCCGCGGCCGAGGTCGGCGTCCCCGGCGCGGTCGCCGTCGAGCTGGTGCACAACTTCTCGCTGCTGCACGACGACCTGATGGACGGTGACGAGCAGCGCCGCCACCGCGACACGGTGTGGAAGGTGCACGGTCCCGCGCTGGCGATTCTGGTCGGCGACGCGCTGTTCGCGCTGGCCAACGAGGTCCTGCTGGAGCTGGGCACGGTCGAGGCCGGGCGCGCCGCGCTGCGGCTGACCACCGCCAGCCGCAAGCTGATCGACGGTCAGGCCCAGGACATCTCCTACGAGCACCGCGAGCGCGTCAGCGTCGAGGAGTGCCTGGAGATGGAGGGCAACAAGACCGGCGCGCTGCTCGCCTGCGCGGTCTCCATCGGCGCGGTGCTCGGCGGCGCCGACGACCGCACGGCCGACAAGCTGGAGGAGTACGGCTACCACCTCGGCCTCGCCTTCCAGGCCGTCGACGACCTGCTCGGCATCTGGGGCGACCCCGAGGCCACCGGCAAGCAGACCTGGAGCGACCTGCGCCAGCGCAAGAAGTCGCTGCCCGTGGTCGCCGCGCTCGCGGCGGGCGGACCGGCCTCCGAGGAACTGGCCGAACTCCTCGCCGCCGACGCCAAGAGCAACGACTTCGAGAACTTCTCCGAGGAGGAGTTCGCGGCCCGCGCAGCCCTCATCGACGCGGCGGGCGGCCGCCAGTGGACCGCCGACGAGGCGCGCCGCCAGCACGTGATCGCCGTCAAGGCGCTCGACGACGTGGACATGCCCCAGCGGGTGCGCGACCAGCTCGTCGCCCTCGCCGACTTCGTCGTCGTGCGCAAGAGGTGATCGCCACCCGTACGCGGATATGACGCGCAAGTCGCCGGCCGGTGCCGCTTCCCCGTGAAGCGCGCACCGGCCGACGGCGGACCCCAGCACAGCAGAGGACACTGCCACGTAAGGGGAAGCCATGACAGCGACGACCGACGGCGGTGCCGGGGACTGCGGCACCGACTCGGGCAGCGACACCGCCACACCGGTCCGCCCGGTGCGGACCGGACCACCCGGGCCACCGGGACCACTCGGACCACCCGCACCGTCCGGACCACCCGCACCGTCCGGGCCGCCACCCGGAGCGCCGGCCCGCGGCCGCTCGGCGCCGGAGGTCACCGACCGGCGCGTCCGGGAGGCCACCGACCGGGCCACCCGCCACCTGCTGGACCGCCAGGACCCCGAGGGCTGGTGGAAGGGCGACCTGGAGACCAACGTCACCATGGACGCCGAGGACCTCCTGCTGCGGCAGTTCCTCGGTGTGCAGGACGAGGCCGTCACCCGCGCCGCCGGCCTGTTCATCCGCGGTGAGCAGGGCCCGGACGGCACGTGGGCCACCTTCCACGGCGGCCCGCCCGACCTCTCCGCGACCGTCGAGGCGTACGTCGCCCTGCGCCTGGCCGGCGACCGCCCGGACGAGCCGCACATGGCCCGTGCCTCGGCCTGGATCCGGGACCAGGGCGGCATCGCCGCCGCCCGGGTGTTCACCCGGATCTGGCTGGCCCTCTTCGGCTGGTGGAGCTGGGACCACCTGCCCGAACTCCCGCCCGAGCTGGTGTTCCTGCCCAAGTGGGTGCCGCTCAACATCTACGACTTCGGCTGCTGGGCCCGCCAGACCATCGTCCCGCTGACGATCGTCTCCGCCCAGCGGCCGGTCCGCCCCGCGCCCTTCGCCCTCGACGAACTCCACACGGACGCGCGCACCCCGTACCGCGCCCGGCCCCTGGCCCGCCTCGCCAGCTGGGACGGCGCCTTCCAGCGCATGGACCGGGCCCTGCACCTCTACCGCAGGCTCGCTCCGCGCCGGCTGCGCAAGGCGGCCATGGACGCGGCCGCCCGGTGGATCATCGAACGCCAGGAGAACGACGGCTGCTGGGGCGGCATCCAGCCGCCCGCCGTGTACTCCGTCATCGCGCTGCACCTGCTCGGCTACGACCTGGGCCATCCGGTGATGCGGGCGGGCCTGGAGTCCCTCGACCGGTTCGCGGTGTGGCGCGAGGACGGCGCGCGGATGATCGAGGCCTGCCAGTCCCCGGTCTGGGACACCTGCCTCGCCGCGATCGCCCTCGCCGACGCGGGCCTGGCGCCCGACCACCCCGCGCTCGTCAAGGCAGCCGACTGGATGCTCGGCGAAGAGATCGTGCGCAGCGGTGACTGGGCCGTCAAGCGCCCCGGACTGGCCCCCGGCGGCTGGGCGTTCGAGTTCCACAACGACAACTACCCCGACATCGACGACACCGCCGAAGTGGTCCTCGCCCTGCGCCGGATCCGCCACCCCGACCCGGCGCGGCTCGAAGCGGCCGTGGCCCGCGGAGTGGCCTGGAACCTCGGCATGCAGTCCCGCAACGGTGCGTGGGGGGCCTTCGACGCCGACAACACGAGCACGCTGCCCAACCGGCTGCCGTTCTGCGACTTCGGCGAGGT
Source organism: Streptomyces sp. NPDC006529 (assembly GCF_040611795.1). NCBI lineage: Bacteria > Bacillati > Actinomycetota > Actinomycetes > Kitasatosporales > Streptomycetaceae > Streptomyces > Streptomyces sp. NPDC006529. Next base: position 203,366 of record NZ_JBEXPB010000004.1, read on the forward strand.
CATCGACCCGCCGTCGGCCGACGTCACCGCCCACGTGGTGGAGATGCTCGCCGTCGAGGGCCGGGCCGCCGACCCCCGCACCCGGCGCGGCATCGCCTGGCTGCTGGCCGAACAGGAGTCGTACGGCGCCTGGTTCGGCCGCTGGGGCACCAACTACGTCTACGGAACCGGCTCGGTGGTCCCCGCGCTCACCGCCGCCGGGATGCCCGTCACCCATCCCGCGATCCGGCGCGCGGTGACCTGGCTGGAGAAGGTGCAGAACGAGGACGGCGGTTGGGGCGAGGACCAGCGCTCCTACCAGGACCCCGCCTGGGCCGGGCGGGGCACGTCCACCGCCTCGCAGACCGCGTGGGCGCTGATGGCCCTGCTGTCGGCCGGTGAGCGCGAAAGCCGGGCCGTGCGGCGCGGGATCACCTACCTGGTGAACACCCAGCAGGCCGACGGTTCCTGGGACGAGCCCTACTTCACGGGCACCGGCTTCCCCTGGGACTTCTCCATCAACTACCACCTCTACCGGCAGGTGTTCCCGCTCACCGCGCTGGGCCGCTACCTGTACGGCGAGCCCTTCGCGGCCGGCGCCACCGCGGCCGCGCGGACGGCCGGGCCCCCGGCCCTGCACACCGTCGAGGCGCCGGCCCCCGCCCCCGCTCCGGCCCCCGCTCCCGCTCCTGCTCCCGCCCTGGACGGGGATCCCCGGTGACCGCGCGGTCCCCGGCCGGGCCCGGGGAGCCGGGACCGGACGCGCCGCTCCTCATCGCCTGCGCCCTGCGCATCGAGGAGGCGGCCCTGCGCAGCCGCCGCGACCGCGGCGCTCCCGAGGGGTACGCGGTCCTGCGCACCGGCATGGGCCCGCGCGCCGCCGAGCGGGCCGTCGCCCGCTCGCTGGCCGCGCCCCGGATGCGCGGGGCGGCCGTACTCGCCACCGGCTTCTGCGCCGGGCTCGTCCCCGGCATGCACCCCGGCGACCTCGTGGTAGCCGAGGAGACCCGGGACCCGCGCGGCGCCGTCGGCTGCGCGGCCACCGGACGCCTGGCCGACGCACTGGCCCGGGCGGCACCCGGCCGGACCATCCACACCGGCCCCCTGATCGGCTCCGACCACGTCGTCCGCGGCCAGGAACGCGCGCAGCTGCGCGCCACCGGCGCCATCGCGGTCGACATGGAATCGGCCGCCACCCTCTGGACCGCCGCCCACACGGGCGACCGCACCGGGCCGCGCCCGGTTGCGGCCGTCCGGGTGATCGTGGACGCTCCGGAGCATGAGCTCGTCCGTATCGGCACCGTGCGCGGTGGAATATCGGCTTTCCGCGTATTGCGTGCGGTACTGCCCGCATTTTATGAATGGCACCGTTCTTCGCTGCTCCCCAGGAGGTGAGCCAGATGGCCATGCCGCTGCGACAGTCCATCAGGGTCGGGACGTATCTCTTCGAACAGAAGCTCCGCAGGCGTGAGAAGTTCCCGCTGATCGTCGAGCTGGAACCGCTCTACGCCTGCAACCTGGCCTGCGAGGGGTGCGGGAAGATCCAGCACCCGGCCGGGGTGCTCAAGCAGCGCATGCCGGTGGCCCAGGCGGTCGGCGCCGTACTGGAGTCCGGCGCGCCCATGGTGTCCATCGCGGGCGGCGAGCCCTTGATGCACCCGCAGATCCACGAGATCGTGCGGCAGTTGGTGGCGAAGCGGAAGTACGTCTTCCTGTGCACCAACGCGGTGCTGCTCCGCAAGAAGATGGCGAAGTTCACCCCCTCGCCCTATTTCGCCTTCGCCGTCCACATCGACGGTCTGCGCGAACGCCACGACGAATCCGTCGCCAAGGAAGGCGTCTTCGACGAGGCGGTCGAGGCCATCAAGGAGGCGAAGAAGCGCGGGTTCCGGGTGACCACGAACTCCACCTTCTTCAACACCGACACCCCGCAGACCATCATCGAGGTGCTCAACTACCTCAACGACGACCTCCAGGTCGACGAGATGATGATCTCGCCCGCCTACGCTTACGAAAAGGCGCCCGACCAGGAGCACTTCCTGGGCGTGGAACAGACCCGGGAACTCTTCCGCAAGGCATTCTCGGGCGGAAACCGGCGCCGCTGGCGGCTGAACCACTCCCCGCTCTTCCTGGACTTCCTGGAAGGCAAGGCCGATTTCCCCTGCACGGCGTGGGCCATTCCCAACTACTCGCTCTTCGGCTGGCAGCGCCCCTGCTATCTGATGAGCGACGGGTACGTGCCCACGTACCGGGAACTGATCGAGGAGACCGACTGGAGCAAGTACGGCCGCGGAAAGGACCCGCGCTGCGCGAATTGCATGGCGCACTGCGGCTACGAACCCACCGCCGTCCTCGCCACCATGGGCTCGCTCAAGGAAACCCTGCGGGCGGCCCGGGAGACGGTGGGGGGCAACTGGGAGAAGCGGGTATGACAGCCGTCGCGCAGGGCCCGGGCGCCGACGGCGGCCCGGGCCCGGGCAAGGAGTTCGACCTCGGCTCCCTGCTGGCCGAGCGGGGCGCCGAGCGCTACGAGCTGCACGCCCGCCACCTCAACCACCAGCTGCCCCGCATGCTGCACACCATCGGCTTCGACAAGGTCTACGAGCGGGCCGAGGGCGCCCACTTCTGGGACGCGGAGGGCAACGACTACCTCGACATGCTCGCGGGCTTCGGGGTGATGGGGCTCGGCCGCCACCACCCCGTCGTCCGGCGGGCCCTGCACGACGTGCTCGACGCGCAGCTCGCCGACCTCACCCGCTTCGACTGCCAGCCGCTGCCCGGGCTGCTGGCGGAGAAGCTGCTGTCCCACAGTCCCCACCTGGACCGGGTCTTCTTCGGCAACAGCGGCACCGAGGCCGTGGAGACCGCGCTGAAGTTCGCCCGCTTCGCCACGGGCCGCCCCAGGGTCCTCTACTGCGACCACGCCTTCCACGGACTCACCACCGGCTCCCTGTCGGTGAACGGGGAGGCGGGCTTCCGGGACGGGTTCGCGCCCCTGCTGCCCGACACCCGGATCGCCCTCGGGGACCTGGGGGCCTTGGAGCGCGAGCTGAAGCGCGGCGACGTGGCCGCCTTCGTCGTGGAGCCGATCCAGGGCAAGGGGGTGCTGGCGGCCCCGCCCGGCTTCCTGCGCGCCGCGCAGGAGCTGCTGCACCGGCACAAGGCCCTGCTGATCGCGGACGAGGTGCAGACCGGCCTCGGCCGGACCGGGGAGTTCTACGCCTACCAGCACGAGGCCGGGGTGGAACCGGACCTGGTGTGCGTCGCCAAGGCCCTGTCGGGCGGCTACGTACCCGTCGGCGCGACCCTGGGCAAGGACTGGATCTTCAAGAAGGTGTACTCGTCCATGGACCGGGTCCTCGTGCACTCGGCCAGCTTCGGCTCCAATGCCCAGGCCATGGCCGCCGGGCTCGCGGTGCTGTCCGTCATGGAGAACGAGTCGGTCGTGGCCAACGCCCGTGCCATGGGCGATCTGCTGCGCGGCCGGCTCGCGGCGATGGTGGACGAGTACGAACTGCTGCACGAGGTGCGCGGCCGGGGGCTGATGATCGGCATCGAGTTCGGCCGCCCGTCCTCGCTCGGCCTGCGCAGCCGGTGGACCATGCTCCAGGCCGCGCGCAAGGGGCTCTTCGCGCAGATGGTCGTCGTACCGCTGCTCCAGAAGCACCGGATCCTCACCCAGGTTTCCGGTGACCACCTGGAAGTGATCAAGCTCATTCCGCCGCTGATCGTGGACGAGGCGGACGTGGACCGCTTCGTGGGCGCCTTCCGGGACGTCATGGACGACGCCCACGGCGGGGGCGGGCTGATGTGGGACTTCGGCAGGACCCTGGTCAAGCAGGCCGTCGCGAACCGCTGACCCGCGGGGCGGCCCGCCGGTCGGCCGCCCGGCGGGCCGCCCGGCGCCGTCACTCCAGGAGGCGGTCGCGCAGCTCGTCGAGGGTCTCGGGCGCGAGCCCGAGGCCCTCGGCGAGGTAGCGGTCGGTGCTGCCCCAGATCTCCTCCAGGGTCTCGAAGGCCGCGTGCAGGTACTCGGCGCGCGCGTCGAAGAGCGGGGCGAGCAGCTCCATCACCTCGGGGGAGCGGGCCTCGGGGGTCCCGCCGCTGCGGCGCACCTTGTAGCGGCGGTGCGGAGCGTTCGACTCCAGGTAGTCCGCCACGATCGCCTCGCGCTCCACGCCGAGCGCGAGCAGCGTGACGGCGATCGAGAGACCGGCCCGGTCCTTGCCGGCCGCGCAGTGCATCAGGACCGGCACCTCGTTCCGGGCGAGCGCCTGCACGACCCGGCGGTGCTCGGCGGTGCGGGTCGTCACGATCTCCCTGTAGGAGGCGGCCATCCGCCGGGCGGCCTTGCCGTCGCCGAGGGCCTCCCGCAGCTGGCCGAGATCGCCGTCGCGGACCATCCGCCAGAACTCCGTGCCGTCCGCCGGGTCGGAGAGCGGGAGGTTGACGTTGCGCACGCCCGGCAGCTCGACGTCCGGGCCCTCCAGGGCGTGGTCGGCGGCGTTGCGGAAGTCGAAGACGGTGTGGAGACCCAGCGACGCGAGGAATTCCGTGTCGGTTTCGGTGGCATGCGCCAGATGTCCGCTTCGATAGACCTGTCCCGATCTGACCCTCCGTCCGTCGGTGGCCGGGAGGCCGCCCACGTCACGGAAGTTGCGCACTCCGGTCAGTTCCGGCTCCGTGGACGGGGCCTGGGGTATCTGCTGGGTCACGAAGACTCCTCCGTATCGTCGCGGCATGTCCGAATTGCGCTGGTTGAACGCAACTTGCCATAAGGGACCGGGAGATCGGGCCCGTCCCCGTGAGCAGGATCATACGGTGACCGTGAGTGTGTGATCGCTAAAGCCGAATTGCCTTGTGCGCAAGGGTGTTGCCGCAGCGGATTCCACGGAGGGTGACCGGAATTCCGGCGGTCCCTCACCCGCGCCATTACCCAAGGGAATTCGCGGCTTGTTCCACGGGACCGGAGCCAATACCTTCACCTCCACCCGGATGGACCGCCTAATCCTGCCACCGTCCGGCACCGCACCCGACGATCCACGCGCCCGGCAGGAGCGGGGGAACCAGGTAAGCCGCCGTTTCCGAAACCGATCTTCTCGATGTTCTCGAATGGATCTCCTCCGGACGGCTCGGGGTGAAGCCGTAGACCTACGGCCGGACATCTCCAGTCCGAACCCGACAGCTCACCTCGCAGGCGACGGAGAGGAATTCACCATGCCCGCAAAGGGAAAGCACCGCCGTCCGAAGTCCGCCGCGTTGACCCGCGGTCTCGTCGTCGCGGGCACCGGAAGCGCGGCGCTCGCGCTGCCGCTGCTGGGCGCCGCCGGCGCGCAGGCCGCCCCGCAGGCCACGGCTCCCGCCACCGCCGCGCTGCCGGCCCAGGCCCTCCCGGCCCAGGCTCCGGCGGCGCTCCGGGCCGCGGCCGCCGCGCCCGCGGCCTCCTCGGTGTACACCGTGGTGTCCGGCGACTGCCTCTCGGAGATCGCCGCGGAGCGGCACCTGAGCGGTGGCTGGCAGCGCCTCTACGCGGACAACCGCGAGGCCGTCGGCTCCGACCCCTCGCTGATCCACCCGGGGCTGAAGCTCGCGCTCGGCGGACCGGGCGAACAGGCTCCGGCGCCCGCCGCGCAAAGCGCCGAGGAACCCGCGCCGGTGGCGGACGCGGACGCGGACGCGGACGCGGACGCGGACGCGGGCCAGGACGAGGGCGCCGCCGCCGCGGAGGCCCCGGCCGCCCCGGCCGACGAGGGTGCGTCGCAGAAGGGGACGAGTGCTCGGGGCGGCACCTCCGCCGGCACGGGCTCGGGCAGCGGTACCGCCTCGGCCTCCGGCTTCGTCGCCCCGGTCTCCGCCTCCATCACCACCCAGTACCGGGCGAGCGGCAGCATGTGGTCCAGCGGTTACCACACCGGCGTCGACTTCGCCGTGGGCACCGGCACCACCGTCCGCGCGGTCGGCGCGGGCACCGTGGTCTCCGCCGGCTGGGGCGGCGCGTACGGCAACGAGGTCGTCATCCGGCACGCGGACGGCCGCTACTCGCAGTACGGCCACCTGTCCCAGCTCTCGGTCTCGGTCGGCCAGAGCGTGACCGCGGGCCAGAGCATCGGCCTCTCCGGTTCAACCGGCAACGTCACCGGCCCGCACCTGCACTTCGAGATCCGCACCGGGTCCGGCTACGGCACGGACATCGACCCGCTGGGCTACCTGCGCTCGAAGGGCGTGAACGTCTGACGCCACCGCCGCGTCGGTGTCCCCGCCTCCCTTGAAAGACCTGACGGACTCCTCACTTATTCCTTACCCGCCGGGTGGTAAAGATCACGGTCCGTCAAGGGGTGGCTACGGTCGCGTAGGTCACCGCCCGGGGTGGAGTATGAGCTCTCGTGGCAGCGACGACAGCGATGACGACGAAGACGACGGCACGGACGACGGAAATCAAGACGGCACTGCCGGGCATCGGCTCGTACGCGGCGATCGGGGACAGTTTCACCGAGGGTGTGGGCGACCCGGGGCCGGGGGGCCTGTGCGTGGGCTGGGCCGACCGGCTCGCCGTGCTCCTCGCGGACCAGCGCGAGGAGCACGACTTCCGGTACGCCAACCTCGCTGTGCGGGGGAAGCTCCTGGACCAGATCGTGGCCGACCAGGTGCCGCGGGCCAAGGAACTGGCGCCCGACCTGGTCAGCTTCTGCGCCGGGGGCAATGACATCATCCGGCCGGGGAGCGACCCCGACGACGTGGCGGAGCGGTTCGAGGCGGCCCTCGCCGACCTCGTCGGGTCAGTCGGCATGGTGATGATCACCACCGGTTTCGACACCCGCGGGGTGCCGGTGCTCAGGCACATCCGGGGCAAGGTGGCGACGTACTCGGCGCACGTCCGGTCCATCGCCGACCGGTACGGATGCCCGGTGCTCGATCTCTGGTCGCTGAAGTCCGTGCAGGACAGGCGGGCTTGGGACCACGACCGGCTCCACCTCTCGCCCGAGGGGCACACCCGGGTCGCGCTGCGCGCCGCGCAGGTGCTCGGCCTGGAGGTGCCCGCGGACCCGGACCAGCCGTGGCCCCCGCAGCAGCCGCGCGGCTCGGCCGAGGTGACCCGCGACAACATCCAGTGGGCACGGGAGCACCTCGTGCCGTGGATCGGCAGGCGATTGCGCGGGGAGTCCTCGGGGGACCGCATGGGGGCCAAGCGCCCGGACCTGCTGCCGCTGTAGGGGCCGGCCGTCGCGGGCGGGGCGGGGAGGCGCGCGGAATCCTTCGGGGGCAGTGTGCGTTGGGAGGGTGGTAGAACGTACGACCAGCCCTGCCCACTTCCCCTCTGGAGGCGCCTTGACCGGCTCCGACCCCGGCTCCCGTTCCTTGCGTCCACGGCTTCGCGCCCTGCGGCCCGAAGCCTTCGGCGCGGATCCGTCCGGCGCGCGGCTGGAGCGGATCCTGCGCTCGCCGAACTTCGCCGACGGCGTCTTTCAGAACCCGGTCGGTGCCCGGACCAGGCCTTCCGGCTCGATGGTGGAGTTCGCCAAGATCTATTTCCACAAGGAGCAGCGGGTCCGGCGCAACCCGGGCGCGCCCGTCCCGGTGCACCCGACGACCCTGGCCGATCTGGCGAAGCCGCCGGTCAGCGGCCTGCGGCTGACCTGGATGGGGCACTCCAGCGTGCTCGCGGAGATCGACGGACGCCGGGTGCTCTTCGATCCGGTGTGGGGAGAGCGGTGCTCTCCCTTCCCGTTCGCCGGACCCCGCCGACTGCACCCCGTACCGGTGCCGCTGGCCGCGCTGGGGCCGGTCGACGTCGTGGTGATCTCGCACGACCACTACGACCACCTCGACCTGCCGACGATCAAGGCTCTGGCCGCCACGGACACGGTCTTCGCGGTCCCGCTCGGCGTCGGCGCGCACCTGGAGCACTGGGGCGTGTCGGCCGACCGGCTGCGCGAGCTGGACTGGAACGAGACCACCAAGGTCGCCGGACTCTCGCTGACCGCGACCCCGGCCCGGCACTTCTGCGGGCGCGGCCTGCGCAACCAGCAGTACACCCTGTGGGCGTCGTGGGTCGTCGCGGGCGACGAGCACCGGATCTTCCACAGCGGTGACACGGGCTACTTCCCCGGCTTCAAGGAGATCGGCGCCGCGCACGGCCCCTTCGACGCGACGATGATCCAGATCGGCGCGTACTCGGAGTACTGGCCGGACATCCACATGACCCCGGAGGAGGGCATGACCGCCCACCTCGACCTCCAGGGCGGCGCCCCGCACGGCACGATGCTGCCGATCCACTGGGGCACCTTCAACCTGGCCCCGCACCCGTGGGAGGAGCCGGGCGAAGGGACCCTGTCGGCCGCCGGACGGGTGGGCGCGGCCATCGCGCTGCCGGTGCCGGGCCGCCCCTTCGAGCCGGGAGCGGCGGACGCCCCGGCCGAGCCGTGGTGGCGCCCGTTCGTGGCGGCCCCCGTCCCCGGCGCCGCGACCGGGCCGGGCTCCGCCGCCCGGCCCGCCGCCCCCTCCCGCCCCGTGTCGGCGTCGGCGGCGGACCCGCGCGAGGAGCCGGAGGCCGTCGGCAGCTGACGCCGGTCCGGCCGGTGCGCCTGGTGTGCCCGGTCGGCGGGGTGCGGGCCCGTGCGGTGAGCGCGGGTCCATACGTTCAGCGTGGGCCCGTCCGTGGAGTGCGGGCCCGTACGAGGGGCTCACGGCGGTGGTGGGGGCGGGGGGACGGCGCCCGCGAGGGGATTCGGGCGGCCGTGCGAGCGCTCCTTCCGGAGCGGGACGCACCCCGGTGAAGTTCCCGGCCTGGCCGCCTGTGGGGTGAGGACGCGGTCTAGCGTGGGTATTCGGTGATCAACACCGGGTCCCGGTACCCCGGGGGCCCGGGCCCCCGTACCGTACCGAGGACGCCGATGTCCGGACTCCGCGCCGCCCGCCCCCGCCACTCCCCGTCGCGACACGCCGTCACCGGTCCGGGCCGGCAGATACGGCCCCAGCTGATCCGCGCGGCCGTCCTGCCCACCCTCGCCGCCGGGCTCAGCGGCGCCGCCGCGGTCATCTTCACCCTCCAGCTCGGCGGCGGCGCGGGCGCGCGGGACCCGCGGCTGTGGCCGGCGCTCGGCGGCTGCGCCCTGCTCGTCGTCGGCGCGCTCGCCGCCGCCCTGCTCGGGGCCCAGCGCGCGGGCAAGGCCGTACGGGACCGCTGCGAGGCGCTGCGCCGCTCCAGCGCGCGCGGCCGCCGGGAGCTCGCCGTGGTGGCCGACCGGCTGGAACGCGGCGAGACCCCGCCCCGTCCGCCGCGCGCCGCCGGCGCTGCGGCGGCCGTCCCCGCCGACGGCCCCGGCCAGGAACGCCTGGACGAATTCTGGCTGCTGTCCCAGGAGTTGCGCGGAGCCCGGGAACAGGCGCACGCGACGCTCGTACGGCTGGCCGGGCCCGCCGCTCCCTGCGACAGCGACCGGAAGGTCGAGGTGTTCGTGAACGTCGCGCGCCGCCTCCAGTCGCTGGTCCACCGGGAGATCTCGCTGCTCGACGACCTGGAGGACACGGTCGAGGACCCCGACCTGCTCAGGGACCTCTTCCAGGTCGACCACCTCGCGACCAGGATCCGGCGCCACGCGGAGAACCTCGTGGTACTCGGCGGCGCCGCCTCGCGGCGGCAGTGGACCCGCCCCGTCGACCTCAGCGAGGTACTGCGCTCCGCGGTGGCGGAGGTCGAGCAGTACACCCGGGTGAAGGTGGTGCCGCCGGCAGGCGGGACGGTGCGCGGGCACGCCGTGGCCGACGTGGTGCACCTGCTGGCCGAACTGGTCGAAAACGCCACGGTGTTCTCCGCCCCGGACACCGACGTCGTGCTGCGCGCCGAGCGGGTCACGGCGGGCATCGCGGTCGAGGTCGAGGACCGCGGCCCCGGCCTGCCGCCCGAGGAGCAGCACCGCATGAACGCGCTGTTCGGCGACCGCGACCGGGCCGACGCCCGGCGGCTGCTGGCCGACGGGCGGATCGGGCTGTTCGTGGTCTCGGCGCTGGCCCGCAGGCACGGCATCGCCGTCGAACTGAAGTCGAACATCTACGGCGGGGTGCTGGCCGTCCTGGTGCTGCCGCCGGAGCTGCTGGGCGCCGGGGCGCCGGGCGCGGCCGATGCGGCGGGGGGCACGCGGACCACCTCGTGGGGGACCGGCGCGGCGCTCCCCGTACCGCCGCTGGAGCCCGTACGGAGGGTGGTGGCGCACCCGCCGTGGAGTCCGGTACCGGCTCCGGCACCGGTACCGGAGCCGACCGCCCCGACGCGGACCCCCGGGCCGGCGGTCACCGCCACGATGTGGACGGCCGTCCCGGAACCGGGGCCGCAGGCGGGTCCGGTGGGCGCTGCGCCCGAGGCGGTGGAGCCGGTGATGCCGGAGCGGGAGCCGGAGCCGCTGCCCCGGCCGGTGGTGATCGCCGCGACCGCGCCCCCGGTCACGGCGGCGCCCCCGGCCGCGATGCAGCCCCCGGTCACGGCGGCGCCCCCGGCCGCGGACGGCCGTACCGGTACCGCCGCCGTGGTGCCCGCAGCGCGGAGCGGCGGCGGCGGGGCGGCCGGCCGGCCGTCGCTGCCGCGGCGCCGGGCCCAGGAACACCTGGCGCCCCAGCTGCGCGACGCGCCTGCGCCGCGCCGCGCGGACGACCACGGTCCCGGGGGCGAGGCCCCCGTGCACGACCCGGGTCTGATGGCCGCCTTCCAGCGGGGCTTCGGCCTCGCCCAGTCCGAGAGCCCGTCATGACGACGCCGCGCACCCCATCCGCGTACCGCAGCGAGGAGACCTTCCGATGACAGCCGAAGCGGCGACCAGGATCACCCCCCACGCGGATCTGGACTGGCTGCTGAGCGGCCTGGTGCGCCGCGTGCCCTACACCCGCAGTGCCGTGCTGCTCACCGCGGACGGCCTCGTCACCTGCGTGCACGGCCTCGACGCCGACGCGGCCGACCACTTGGCGGCCCTCGCGTCCGGGCTCCACTCGCTCGGCCGCAGCGCCGGGTCGCGGTTCGCGGACGGCGCGGAGGTCCGGCAGGTGGTCGTGGAGCTGGACTCGGCGCTGCTGTTCGTCTCGGCGGCCGGCGCGGGCACCTGTCTGGCCGTCCTCGCCGACCGGGAGGCGGACGCCGGAGTGCTCGGCTACGAGATGGCGATGCTGGTCAAGAGCGTACGGCCGTACCTGGCCGCGCCGCCGCGCCGCCCGGCCACCGCCCCGGAGCGATGAGGCGGCATGCCACGGGGGCACGCGCGAGCGGTCAGCACCCGGCCGGAACCGGCCGGGACGCGCCCTGGCTCGACGCCACCGCGGGCCGGGTGATGCGCCCGTACACCGCGAGCGGCGGCCGGACCCGTGCGGCGATGGCACTGGACCTGCTGTCCCTCGTGAGCGCGACCGGCACCCGGCCGTGCGCGCCGCTCGGCCCCGACCACGGCCTTGCGCTGCGGCTCTGCGCCGGTGCGGGAGCCGTCACGGTCGCCGAGGTGGCCGGCCGGCTGCGGCTGCCCGCCGTGGTCGCGAAGGTGCTGCTGTCCGACCTGATGGAGTGCGGGGCCGTCACGGCCCGCTCGCCGCGCTTCCCGGGCACCCCCGGGGACCCCGGGAGCGCGGCCGATGACGTGTCCCTGCTGCGGGCGGTGCTCGATGGCCTGCGCCGCAGGCTCTGAGGCGGGGGCCGGGGGCGGCCTGCCCGGCGGCCCCCCGGCGGCACTGAAGATCCTGGTCGCGGGCGGCTTCGGAGCGGGCAAGACCACCTTCGTGGGCGCGGTCAGCGAGATCGAGCCGCTGAGCACGGAGGAGCTGCTGAGCGGTGCGGGCGAGAGCACCGACCCGCTCGACGGCGTCGAGGCGAAGACGACCACGACGGTCGCGCTGGACTTCGGCCGGATCACCCTGGACGCCGAGCGGGTCCTGTACCTCTTCGGCACGCCCGGTCAGCAGCGCTTCTGGTTCCTCTGGGAGGAGCTGTGCGCGGGCGCGCTCGGAGCGGTGGTGCTCGCCGACACCCGGCGGCTCGCCGACTGCTTCGACGCCGTCGACTTCTTCGAGCGGCGCGGGATCGGCTTCGTCGTCGCCGTCAACGAGTTCGACGGCGGCCACCGCTACACCACCGACGAGGTCCGCGAGGCGGTGGACCTCGCGCCGGACGTGCCCGTCGTGCGGTGCGACGCGCGGCTCACCCGATCCGGCACGGCGACGCTGGCCGTCCTCGTCCACCACCTGCTGTCCACGGCCACGTCTTCTGAGTCGGGGGAACCGCCATGACCTCTTACGAATCCACCGGGCACCTGCTGCTCACCCCGGAGGACCGCGAGGCGCCCGCGCGCGTGACGCGGTTGCGCGAACTGGGTTTGGGGGAGCGGGTGGACGCCGAACTCGACGCTTTCGCCCGGCGGATCGCGGTCACGCTGGGCGCGCCGTACGCGGGGGTCAACTTCGTCGGCGAGGAACGGCAGTTCTTCGCCGGGCTGCACCGCGGCGGCGAGGCACCGGCGAGCGGCTATCCGGCGCGGGTGCTCGCCCGCGACCGGGGGTACTGCCCGCACGTGGTGGTCCGGCGCCGGGCCCTGGTCCTGGAGGACGTACGGGACTTCGCGCGGTTCGCCGGGAACGCGGTGGTCGACGAGAGCGGGGTCCGCGCGTACGTCGGCGCGCCGCTGACCGACCGGCGCGGGGTGGTGCTCGGCACGGTGTGTGCGGTGGACGTCGTACCGCACCGGTGGGGCACGGAGGGCCTGGACGCGGTCAAGGCCCTGGCGGCGGAGCTGGTGTCCGTCTTCCACGCGCGGGAGGACGGGACGCGGGCGGGCTGACGGACCCGCGCCCCGGGGGACCGGAAGGTGACGGATGGGTGATGGGAGGGATGGGCTATGCGGCCGGCTCCTCGGTGGTCCGCTGCGCTACTCGGTCGGCCGGCCGGAGAAAGGCGGTGATGCGCTCGCGCAGAGCGCGCGGGTCCAGGCCGTGGGCGGCGGTGTGTTCGTCGACCGTGCCGAACCTCCGTAGCTCCGCCCTGCCCACACCCAGCCCCAGGATCCGGTGCGGGACCTCGATCAGCGCCCCCGCGGCCGCGCCCGACGAGGTCCCGGCGAGGTAGGGCTCGACCAGGACCACGTCAGCCGGTCCGGAGCCGACGGCCGCGCGCAGGGCCGCGGCGTCGAAGGGCCGCACGGTGGTCGCGTACAGCACGCCCACGTCCAGTCCCTCGGTGGCCGCCAGGACGTTGTCCAGCAGCGGGCCCACGGCGATCACCACGCCGGCGCGCCCCTCGCGCACGGTCAGGAAGCGGGCGCCGTCGACCGGCCGCGGGGAGGCGTTGGACTGTTCCGAGAGCCGGACGTACACCGTGTCGTCCCCGGCGTCGTAGGCGTGGCGCAGCAGCGCCTCGGCCTCGTCGGGGTGTCCGGGGACGTGGACGGTCCAGCCGTCCAGGGTGTCGAGCAGCGCCACGTCGCCCGGCGCCATGTGGGTGAACCCGCCCGCGGGCCAGTCGTACGAGGCGCTCGCGCTGACCAGCACCGCGCCCGTGCCCTGGTGCCCGAGGTCCAGCTTGACCTGCTCGAACGGCCGCTCGACGAGGAAGCTCGCGAAGGTGTGCAGCACCGGCCGCAGCCCGGTCAGCGCCAGCCCGCCGCCGACGCCCACGAGCAGCTGCTCCCGGATCCCGACGTTGATCACCCGGTCCGGGTGCCGCTCCCGGGCGGGGGCGAACCCGCTCATGGTGATCTCGGCGAGGGCCAGCGCGAGGCGCGGGTCCTCGTCGAGCCGCCGGGTGGTGAAGGAGACGAAGCGCTCCCGCATGGAGGCGTTGGCCACGGTGTCCATGGATCTTTCAGCCCTTCGTCTCGACGCGGGCGACCACGGCGTGCGGCCGCCCGGGGTGGGGTGCGGTGAAGGCGGCGTACAGCGCCTCGTGGTCGCGTCCGTCGACGGTGACGGCCGACCACCCGGCCGCCTCGAACCGGGACGCGATGCCGCCCGGCCAGCCGTGGGTGGCGGAGTCGTTGTCGATCACCACGGTGTGCAGCCGCTCCAGGGCGGCCGGTCCGGCGTAGGCGAGGGCCTCGTGGTTGCTGCCCTCGTCCAGCTCGGCGTCGCCGATCAGCACCCAGACCGCCGGCTCGTGCAGCCCCTGGGCCCGCAGCCCGAGCGCGCTTCCGACGGCAAGGGGCAGCCCGTGCCCGAGGGAGCCGCTGCTGATCTCCACGCCCGGCAGGAGGGTGCGGTCCGGGTGGTGGCCGAGCGGGGACGCGTACCCGCCGAAACCGGGGAGCAGGCCGACGGGGAAGAACCCCTTGGCGGCGAGCACGGCGTAGTACGCCATCGGCCCGTGCCCCTTGGACAGCAGGAACCGGTCCCGCCCCGGGTCCGCGGCGCGCGCCGGGTCGACGCGGAGCACCCGGTCGTAGAGCACCCACAGCACGTCCAGCGTCGACGTGGCGGCGGGCCCGTGCTTCTCGTCCCCGGTCATGAGCCCCATGAGCCGGTCCAGATCCTGGAAGCGGAACGCCGTGTCCGCAGTCGTTTGTGTCATACACCGATCGTGCGACCTCAACCGCGCTTGAGGTCAACCCGCCGTGCCGCACCCCCGGCACGATCCGGCCACGCCGGGCCCCCAAAAGGTGCGCGCGACCACCACCCGAAGTGCGGTATCGTTCTCGTGCACGAGCGATCGCGGCGAAACGCCGCAGGTCAGCGCGTAGCGGGACGTGGCGCAGCTTGGTAGCGCACTTGACTGGGGGTCAAGGGGTCGCAGGTTCAAATCCTGTCGTCCCGACTGTGCGGAAACGCAGGTCGGAGGCCGTTCTCTCATCCATGGGAGGGCGGCCTTTTCCATGTCCGGGGTCCGGGTGGTCGTCAGTGGGTGTGGCCGGTGACGTCGAGGCGCTGGCCATCGGTGTAGGGCTCGGCGTGCGGGATCGGCGGGACGGTGAACAGGCCCGCGCGGGCCCAGTCCGCGGTGAGCGCGAGGACCTGCGGCCGCCGCTGTCCGGTGGCGCCGGAGAGCCGGCGGATGATGCCCGGGTGGTCGGTGTGTCCGGGGGTGAGCACGATGGCGTCCAGGCCTTGTCCCCGCCGCTTCAGCCAGGCCATCGGCGCGGGCCACTGGCCGGGCATGCTGCCGTCCATGACGGTCAGGGCGCCGCCCTGAACGCCTTTCCTCAGTGACTGTCCCGCCGTCCGCGCGCGGGAAGCCCTTGCCGGGGCCCGCCGGTTCGACGAATTCCGCGACCGGTTGCCGATGAGCGAGAACACGCCCGCCCGACGGCTGGCGGAGCTGACTGCCGCAGGCGTCCTCACCCGCACGCAGTACAGCCTCAAGCCCACCCGCTTCGAGGGCGGCCGGATCGGCGGCCCGGGGCGGGCTGATTCCTTCGTGTCCGCGCCGCCGTTGACGGTGACCGCCGTGACCGTGCATCCGCCCCCCGCTGCGGACGCCTGTCACCTGGTACACCCCGCAGTGCCCCCCGTCGGGCGTGTCAGGGGCGGGTCAGCGGCGGGTCTCGATCACGCCGGCCTTGTCGATCCCGTCGCCGGAGCGGCCGTGGAAGCCGGTGATCTGCCAGCCGGGGGGAGCGGTGTGGGTGACGCAGTCGGGGGTCGGGGTGCCGCCGGCCAGGGTGCGGCCGAGGTTCGTGGTGAACGCGGCGTGGAAGATCCGGGTGTGCCCGTCCCGCTGGGCACGGCACAGGTGCGCGGTGGTCAGGTACTCGCCCGTGCCCAGCGTGAGCGTGGACGCGGCGCCGCCGGTGCCGCCGTGGGTGAGGGCCGTGCCGTCGTCCAGGGTGATGCCCATGCTGTCGATCCGGGCGCCGGAGCGCAGGGTGAGGGTGGTGGCGCGGGCGCCCGCCGGGACGCGGTCGATGTCGGTGAAGGGGGCGCCGTGCGGGCCGCCGAACGGGTCGCTCAGCCGGTAGGCCGGGTTGCGGGACCAGGAGAAGCCCACCGCGACGGGGTCGTGGTCGGAGAGCATGAGGCCGCCGGCGTTGAGGAACGCGGCGTGCTCGTTGTGGTAGGCGGTGGCGTGCAGGGAGAGGAGGCTGCTGCCGCGGTAGAGGACCTTGTCCACGAGCTCGCAGGTGTCGGGGACGGTCGGCTGGGACTGGTCGCACAGCAGGGGGTCGCTGCCCTGGGCGGGTGGCGTGCCGCCGCGGACCAGCTCGGTCCACGCGTCGGTGAGGCCGCCCGCCGCGGCGAACGCGGCGATCGTGTCGCCGCTTCGGGTGTAGCGGGTGTTGGTGTCGCCCATGACGACGACCGCGTTGCCCGCCGAGTGGGCCGCGATGTAGGCGGTGAGCTGCTTCAGGTTGTCGGCGCGCGAGGTCAGGTCGCCCGGGCTGGTGCCCGCGTTGGTGTGGAGGCCGTAGAAGTCGACGTACACGCCCTCGGCGAGGCGCCGGCGGTCGAAGGTGAAGCCCTTGGGGGTCAGGCAGTCGCCGGAGTCGTACTGGCAGGAGTTCCAGCGGACCCGCTCGAAGTCGTCCTCGTCGGACGGCAGTTTCGACAGGGTGTTGAGCCCGCTGCCGATGCCCGCTCCGCCGCTGGTCGGGGTGCGGTGGGGGTGGGCGGTGTCGGCGGCGTACAGCAGGGCGTGGTAGTTGAAGTCCTCCTGCACGTGCACGACGTCGTACGGGGCGATGCGCCGGCCGATCTCCGTCGTGCTCGGTTCGCGCGGGGTGGGGGCGCTGGAGATGCTCTCGGGGAGCCCGGCCACGTTGTAGGTCAGCACGCGGAAGCTGCCCGAGTCGGCGGTGGCCGCGGTCGGCGC
This sequence comes from Streptomyces sp. NPDC006529, assembly GCF_040611795.1. Taxonomy (NCBI): domain Bacteria; kingdom Bacillati; phylum Actinomycetota; class Actinomycetes; order Kitasatosporales; family Streptomycetaceae; genus Streptomyces; species Streptomyces sp. NPDC006529. The sequence continues at coordinate 220,107 of NZ_JBEXPB010000004.1, forward strand.
GGCCGCCGCGGGTGGCGCCGTCGCGGTGAGCCCGGCCAGAGCGGCTGCCGCCGCCGCCAGGCAGGCGAGGAGTCTGCGCATGGGTGTCTCCTGGTCGCTGGGGTGGTGCCGGGTGCTGTCGGGGCGTTGTCGGGGTGTCGCCGAGGGGGAAGCGGCCGCGGCCGGGTCCGGGCGGGGGATCCGCCCGGACCCGGCCGGCCGTGGGTCAGGCGCAGGCGCCTCCGTTGAGCGCGAAGGCCGTGGGGGAGGAGTTGGTCCCGCTGTACGTCCCCTGCACTCCGAAGCTCGCGCTCGCGCCGGGGGCGATCACCCGGTTCCAGTCGGCGTTGCGGGCGCCGACGGCGGTGCCGTTCTGGGTGACGGCCGCGTTCCAGGCGCTCGTGACGCGCTGGCCGCCCGCGTAGGCCCAGGTCAGTTGCCATCCGTCCACGGCCGTCGGACCGGTGTTGCGGACGGTGACGGTCGCCGTGAAGCCGGTGCTCCAGACGTTGTCCACCCGGTACGTCACCGCGCAGGCGGCGGCGGGCGGTTCACCGGTGGAGGCCCGCTCGGCGGCGTAGGCGGCGAGCCAGGCCAGCGGGGCGTTCCAGTTGACCGCCACCTCGTTGGTGGAGTACGAGCCGATGTCGTCGATGTAGCAGGCGGCCGGCGCGCAGCCCGTCAACTTGGCCTGCGCCACCGGGTCCTGGAGCGCGCTGTCGGGGCCGCCCGCGAGCGATCCGGCCGGCGGGTGGGGCAGCGAGGAGTCCAACTGGTGTGCCCAGAAGCGGTGGTGCTGGTTCTGAGAGGACAACTCGCCGTAGCCGCTGACGTAGGACTGGCCGAGGGCGTTGCGGCCGAGCAGGTAGTCCATGGCCTCCAGCGCGCCGGTGCGGTAGCGGCCGTCACCCGTCAGCTCCCCGGCCACGGCCATGACGACCGCGTCATCGGCGACTTCGCCGTTGGACCCCCAGAAGTACCCGTCCGCGGGGACGGGCACCGCGTAGCCCTGGGCGGCCATCCTGGACAGGTAGCCGTCCGCCGCCGTGGTCACCGAGGCACGGACCCGGGCCACGTCGGCGGCGGGCAGGCCGTTGGGCACGGTGGCCAGGGTGAGCCGGCCGAGTGCGGCGGTGTCCGCCCAGCCGAAGCCGTAGGGGGTGAAGGCGGTGGCCGAGGTGTGCCAGGCCGAGGAGGTGACGGCGTCCCGGTAGGCGCTCTCACCGGTCGTCGCGTACAGCTCGGCGGCCGCCCAGTAGAACTCGTCGGTGACCTGCGCGTCCCCGTAGGCCCCGCCGCCCGTGCCGTCCGAATCCGGCGCGATCACGGCCGGGTTGGCCTGCGCCCCCGCCCAGGCGCGGCGGGCCGCGGCGAGGCAGCGGTCGGCGTACGCGGCGTCGTACGGGCGGAAGACCCGGGCGCACTGCGCGGCCGCCGCCGCGAGGTTGAGCGTCGCCGCCGTGGACGGGCGGTGCAGTTCGCGGGGCTGGACGTCCTGGTCGGGGCGCAGCGGCATGCCGGTCCAGGCCGCGTCGTGGACCTTGTGGAAGGCCATGCCCGCGTACGGCTTGCCCTCGGGCACCTGCATGCGCATCAGGAAGTCGAGTTCCCACCGCGCCTCGTCCAGGACGTCCGGCGTCGCGTTGCCGCGCTCCGGGACGCGCAGGGTCCCGTCACCGAGCGCCGCGTCCTTGCCCGCGCGCTTGGCGCGCTCGAAGGAGTTGACGACCAGCCAGGTCGAAATGCCGCCGTTCACCACGTACTTGCCGTGGTCGCCCGCGTCGTACCAGCCGCCCCTGACGTCCCGGGTGTAGTCGCACACGCCGGCCTGGCAGGGGACGGAGACGTCTCCCTTGTTGGGCGCGACGCCGAGGTGCGCGGCCGGGCGCGCGTACGCGGGTCCCACCAGGGAGGCGTCGATGGAGACGCCGCTGCGCTGGTGGTAGAAGAAGGCCATCGAGTCGGCGCGCAGCGCGTCGTAGAGGTCCGCGCGGATGTCGAACGGCACGCTGTCGGCGCCGTCGACCGTCAGGACGTACCCCGAGCCCGTGCCCTGGTACGAGGAGAAGTCCGCCACCTGGACCGACTGCCCGGAGGGCGCGTCCGCGCCGCGCGGGGCGGTCGCTCCGGAGGCGACCACCGCCCCGGCGGCGCTGCGCAGTTGCCAGGTGAGCGCCTGCGTCGCCGGGGTGGCGACGGTGGCGCGCTTGGGTCCGGTCGGCAGGTACCCGACCTGGTTGACGCGTACGGCCGTGCCCGCCGCCGCGACGGATGTGCGCGGGGAAGCGGCCACGGCTCGCGTGCTCGTGGACGTGTCGGCCGCCGCCGGGGCGCTCAGGGCCCCGCCGAGGAGGAGGGCGCCCGCCAGCAGGGCGGCGGGCAGGCGTGCGGGGCGGCGTAACGGCGTGGTTGCTCCCGGCATGAGCGGCTCCTGTGTCGTGGGGGACGGTCCCGTGCGCCGGCGGCTCTCCGGCGGGACCACGCACACCGCGGACCTGCGAAGGCTCCTGGGAGCGCTCCCATGGGAAGCGGTCAGGTGGCGCGATGTGCAGGCCCGGGGGGTGTGGCCGGTATCGTGGGCCGCCCTGCCCGGGCTGTCAAGTGCGCGCACAGGAACGGTGGTTGTGGAGCGGTTCGGCGGCCTGGGGCGGGCGCCCGGCTTGTGACGGGCCGTCAGGGGTCGCTGGTGATGACTTAGCCGAGGCTCACCTTGGTTTTGGGGTCAGGTGGACGCGGGGGTTGTCGCCGTAGGGCCGGTGGGCGTGCGGCGGGCCAGGGCGTCGGACGTGCGCACGGTGATGTAGAAGGAGGCCCCCAGGGTGAGGACGAGGGCCGCGCCCACCGCGAAGACGCTGCCGTCGGAGACGGCGGGCGGGCTGCCGGCCTCGGAGCGGGCGGAGCCGCTGAGGAAGGGGACCACGGCCAGCACGGCGATGCCGAGGGCGACTTCACCCCAGACGACCTTCGGGAAGTGCCGCAGGGTCAGGTGGAGGAGCGAGGACGTGTCGTCCTGCGCGCGGGCCCGGGCGATGCGGGGCATCAGCCAGAACTGGTTGACGCCGCCCGCCGCCATCATGGCCATCACCAGCAGGATCTTGATCAGGACGAAGAGCCCGTAGGTCGTCGTCCACAGCTGGCTGACGGCGCCGACGTGCTTCCAGGTCAGCCAGAGGCCCGAGGTGAGGACGGCGCCCACGCAGACGAGGGCGACGAGGGAGTAGCGGCGCCAGATGTCCGCCCACAGCAGGCCCGCGCCGTCACCGAGCCGGCCGCGGGAGGTGGTGAGGGCGGCGAGGAAGGCCAGGCCGCCGATCCAGACCACACCGCTGGTGATGTGGACCTGGTCGAAGACGAGGTCCAGCACCTTCTGCGCGTCCTTGGGTGCGGTCGCCGGTATCGCCGCGATGAGCGTCACCGCGAGGCTCAGGGGCAGCGCGGTCAGGGCGAGGGCGTTCAGGTGGCGGCGTGCGCGCGGGAGGAACAGGGCGATCAGGGTGGCGGCGGCGAGGACGAGCACGGCGTTCTGGACGACGTAGAGCGTGCCCTGGGCCACCCAGGCGCCCTTGGCGGCGGGGGCGGTGAGGAAGTCCGCGATGCGGGCGGGGGCGAGGGCGTCGCCGAACGGCATGCCCTTCCCCGCGCGGGCGACGCGCCCGGCGAGCTGGAAGTAGCCCGCGACGAGCAGGACGACTCCGGCCCAGGCGAGGTACCCCGCCGTTCTTCGGCCGAGGACCTCGGTGTCGCCGCCGCGGCCCGTCGACGCGCGGAGCGCGGGGCGTACGGAGGTCGCGTAGGTGACGGTGGTGCCGATCGCCCCGGTGAGGCCGATGAAGTAGCCGGCCTTGGTGAGGACGCGCCAGAGGGGAGGCGTGGTGTAGCCGGCCGAGGCGGCCAGGTGGAGGAGCTGCATGGAAGGGAAGGCTAGCCTAAGTTGTATGGGCCTCCTGAGGGCAAAGTGGACATGGTTGAATCTTTACCTACCTGCTTGCGCCGCCGTCCAGCACCTCTGCGTCGGCGGGGCGGGGCGGGACCGTGCCGGCGGCCTCCCGCGCGCTACTGGTACGCGGCCCTGACCGGGACGGCTTCCGTCGTGGGGCTTTCGGCCTTGCGGTAGTCGGCGGTCCAGAGGGGGCGGGAGCGGTCCGGGTCGCCGTAGACGGTGCCGCCGCCGTCGCAGAAGTAGTTGAGGCGGCGGCCGGCCAGGACCGAGGTGGCGCCGGAGGCGAAGCCGCAGGTTTCGCCGTTGGCCAGTTCGAGGATCAGGCTGTTCGGGTCCGGGTCGCCGGAGGTGCGGAAGGCGTCGGCCGGGAGGGGTTCCGTCAGCGTCATGCGGAGCATGCGCCGCGCGGTGCCGTCCAGGCACAGGACGACGTCCGAGGGGCCCTCGCCCGGGGCGAAGCAGGGGTCGAGGATGGTGTGGTCGCTCTTGCAGCGCCAGGCGTCGGAGCGCTGGGTCTTACTGGAGACCGTCCAGCAGGAGCCGGTGGTAGTGCCCGTGAGGGTGATGCCCTCGGCCGGTTCGCCGCCGGACACGGACCAGGGCGCGATCGTGTGGACGGTGGTCCGGGTGAGCGCCGGGTCCGTGGCGGGTCCGGTGGTGGCGGTTCGGGTCGGTGCGGTGGTCGCGGACAGGGGAGCGCCCGGGCTGCGGGGCGGCGCGGAAGGCGCCTGGGCGGCGCGGGGCGCCGTACCGCGCCGGGCGTCGGGGGACCCTGACGACGCGGCCGCCTGCCCGGTGTCCCGGCCGTCCCCTCCCGGCGGGAGCACGCTCAGGCCCAGCCCGACCACCCCGCCCAGGGCGGCGGCCGCCGCGACGAACAGGCCGCGCCGCAGCCACAGCCCGCGCCGGGTGGGCCCGGGAGCGCTCGCGTCCGCGTGGGTGGGAAGCGGGGCGGTGCCCCAGGCGGGGTCCTCGACCGAGGGCATGTCCCACCGCGCGGCGACCAGGGCGTCGTCGACGGGTACGCCGTCCCCGGCGGCGGCGGTCGTGGCGGCGGGCGGCCCCGCCGGCAGCACCTCCGTGTCCGCCCCGCCCAGCAGCCGGGCGGTGACGACCGCGAGGGCCCCGGACAGCGGCCGCTCACCGGGTTCCTTGGCGAGGCAGGCGCTCAGGACGCCGTGCAGTTCCCCGGGCACGCCCTCCAGGTCGGGCTCCTCGCGCAGCACGCGGTACGCCACCGCGTCCGGCGCCCCCGTCCCGAAGACGGGCCTGCCGGTGGCGGCCGAGGCGACGAGCGCGCCCCAGGCGAAGACGTCACCGCGGCCGTCCGCCGCGCCGTCGCGGTACTGCTCGGGGCTGATCCAGCCGGGCGTGCCGGTCATGACGCCGGTACGGGTCACCGCGGTGCCGTCCGCGACGTGCGCGATGCCGAAGTCCAGCACCCGGGGGCCCGCCGGGGACAGGATCACATTGGCCGGCTTGAGGTCCCGGTGGACCACCCCCGCCGCGTGGACGGCGGCCAGCGCGGCCGCCGTACCGGCCGCCAGGAGGTGCAGCCGGGCGCCGGTCAGGGGGCCGTGCGCGGCGACGTACTGGTGCAGCGTGGGGCCCGGTACGTACGTCGTGACCAGCCAGGGCGCGGCGGCGTCCGGGTCCGCGTCGAGGAAGGGGACCAGGCACGGCCCCGTGACCCGCCGCAGCACCCCCACCTCGCGGTGGAAGCGGGCCCTGAACTGCGGATCGGCGGCGAGGTGCGGATGCACCGTCTTGAGCGCGACCCTGCGCCCGTCGGCGTCGACGGCCGCGTAGACGATCCCCATGCCGCCCGCGCCGAGCCGCCCCACGAGGCGGTACGAGGCGATCACCGGCGGGTCACCGGGCAGCAGCGGACCCATCACGGCGGCCGCGGCGGGTGGGCCGGGCCGCGCGGGACCGGGCGGATCAGCGGGCACGGCGGGTACAGCGGGCACGGCGGATCCATCCCCCACGGTCGGTGACCATCACGCAGGAGCACGCTGCCGCCCGGCCGCGGCCCTCATCCGCCGGATCGGACGGCTCCACACGGGAGTTGTGCGGCACCACCGGCCGCGACACCGCCCCCGAGGCCCCGGGAGAGCCCCTCGCCCCGCCCCCGGCCAGACTCCCGTCCCCGTCCCCGCCTCCGCCCCAGGCCCGCTACGCGAACGCGGCCAGCTGCCGGGCGAGCGTCGAGACGCTCTGGAACGTCGCGCCCAGCAGGGCGACGTGCTTCCAGTGCAGGGTGCCGTCCGGCGCGACGAGGAAGACCGACCGGCGCAGGCCGATCCCCGGGGCGCTCACCCCGAAGGCGCGCGCGACCTCGCGTCCGGTGTCCGCGAGCAGCGGCATCCGCAGGCCGTGCCGCCGGGCGAAGTCCTCGTGGCTGTCGACGTCCTGCGGGCTGATCCCCCATACGGTGGCGCCGAGTTCGGTGAACTCCTCGAAGCCGCTGGAGTACGAGCACAGCTGCTTCGTGCACACCGCCGTGTTGTCGCCCGGGTAGAACGCGAGGACCAGCGGCCGGCCGCGCTGCGCGCTCAGCGTGAAGTCCCGGCGCTCGAAGACGTCGCCGACCAGTTCGCCGCCGGGCAGCGTGAAGTCGCCCACCACGGTTCCCACGTCCAGTGCAGTCGCCACAACCGTCTCCTCGGGTTCGTCCCTCCGCGCCGTCGGGCGCGGCGCGGTCCTCGTACGCGCCGCAACGGTACGCGGCCCCGCGCACGCGCCGGCCCGGAGCCCCCGGCCCGGAGCCCCCGGCCCGGAGCCCCGGGGCGGGGCTGCCGCCCCCGCGCGCCGGTGGCACACTGGCGGGCGATCCGCCGAAGAGGGGTACCAGCGTGACGATGTTCAGCAGCCTGCGCACCGGAGGCCTGCGCATGGGAGGACTGCGCATCAACGGTCTGCGCATCAGCGGCCTGCGCAAGGCCGTCCGCCGCGGCTACCGGCGCGCCGTGGACCTCAGCCACCCGGCCAGGTCCCCCCTGGGCAGCGCGGTGGTCAACTGCGTGGTCTACCGCGACGGGGTGCGGCAGGAGGACTGCGCCGACGCCGAGGAGGCGCTGCGCCGCGTCCGCAAGAGCGGCGAGGGCTTCGTCTGGATCGGCCTGCACGAGCCGGACCAGCAGGAGATAGCGGGCCTCGCGGCGCTCTTCGCACTGCACCCGCTGGCCGTGGAGGACGCCGTCCACGCCCACCAGCGGCCCAAGATGCAGCGCTACGACGACACGCTCTTCGCCGTCCTCAAAACGGTCCGCTACGTCGAGCACGAGCAGCTGACCGAGACCAGCGAGGTGGTCGACACGGGCGAGCTGATGGCCTTCGTCGGCCCCGACTTCGTGATCACGGTCCGGCACGGCGGCCACGGCTCCCTCGGCCCGCTGCGCGAGGCCCTGGAACACGACCCCGAGCAGCTCGCCAAGGGCCCCGCGGTGGTCCTGCACGCCATGGTGGACCACCTGGTCGAGGACTACCTCTGCGTCACCGACGCCGTCCAGAACGACATCGACTCCGTCGAGACCACGGTCTTCAGCGAATTCAGCGGCCGCGGCGACGCGGGCCGCATCTACCAGCTCAAGCGCGAACTCCTCGAACTGCGCAGGGCGGTGGCCCCGCTGGACCGCCCCCTGCACCGCCTCGGCACCGAGCCGATGCCGGCCGTCCCCGCCGAGGTGCGCCCGTACTTCCGCGACGTCGCAGACAACCTCACCCGCACCACCGACCAGATCGCCAGCTACGAGGCCCTCCTCGACTCCATCCTCCAGGCCCACCTGGCGCAGGTGACCGTCGCCCAGAACGAGGACATGCGCAAGATCACGGCCTGGGCGGCGATCGTCGCCGTCCCCACCATGGTCTGCGGCATCTACGGCATGAACTTCGACCACATGCCGGAACTCCACTGGACCTACGGCTACCCCGCCGTCCTCCTGCTCATGGCCGCTTCCTGCTTCGCCATCCACCGCGGCTTCCGCCGCAACGGCTGGCTCTGACCGCCCGCCCGGTACCGCACCGCCGTGCCCGTCAGGGCTGCGGTGGCGGCCAGGGCGTAGGCGGTGGTGGGGGTGGCCGGGCCCAGGGCGGTGGGGGCGGCGGCCACGTAGGACGCGGCGCCCGCCAGGGCGGTGGGGAGCCATTCCCAGCGGCCGTCCAGGGCCACCAGGGCGATCAGGAGCAGGGCGTACCAGGAGTAGCCCGGGGTCAGGAGGAGGAACGCCGTGCCCGTGACCAGGAGCGAGCCGTGCCAGGGGCGGGCCGGGTCGCCGCGGCGCCAGACGTGGGCGGTCACCGCGAGGAGGACGAGGGCCACGGCCGGCAGGGACCAGGAGTCCGGCAGGACCAGGCGCAGCAGGGCGTAGCGGCCCTTGGCGGCGGGGTCGTCGTAGCCCTCCTCCTCGGCGTAGCCGCCCAGGTACCCGAAGACGGAGGAGCGGGAGGCCAGCACGTAGGGGAGGTAGGTGAGGGCCACCACCCCGGCGGCCGGGAGCAGCAGGGCCGCCGCGTCGCGCCACCGGCGTACGCCGGACAGCGCGCCCGGCAGCAGCACGGCGGGCAGCATCTTCGCCGCGACGGCCAGGCCGAACAGGGCTCCGCCGAGGGCCCGGCGGCGGGTGACCAGCCCGAGGGCGGCTACCGACAGGAGCACCGCGAGGACGTCGGCGTGCGCGTTGTTCACCGCCTCGACGGGTACCGCGGGGCACCACGCCCAGTAGGCGGCGCGGCGCGGGTCCGCGCCCCGGCGGCGCAGGACGAGCAGCAGGAAGGCCGTCACGGACACGGCCAGCAGGGCGCCGCCGGCCTGGAGCGCCTTGTGCCGTACGCCGGGCGGGGACAGGGCGTGCACCAGGAGGAAGTAGCCCTCGGCCACGGGCGGGTAGATCGTGTGGACCCGGGGCCGGTTGATCCGTGTGCACACCCCGGGGGCGACCGCGTCCCGGTCCGGTCCGGCGCAGGCGGCGGCGCCGCGCGGGAACAGCCAGTCGTCCCGCAGCCGCGCGAGCGCGGGATCGGCCGGGGCGTGGTCGTACGGGGAGGTTCCGGCGGCCTGCACGCGCCCGTCCCAGGCGTACCGGAAGGAGTCGGTGCTCGTCCGCGGCGGGGCGGCCAGGCCGGTGGCGGCCACGGCGACGGCGCCCGCCAGGACCAGCGGCGCGATGTACCGGGCGGGCACCGCGCGCAGGGCCACCACGGCCAGCGCGAAGAGGGTCCAGGAGACGGCGTACCACCAGGTCAGCCCCGCCTGGTCGGTGAAGAAGCCGTCCTTGCGGACCGTGGCGAGGAGCGCCGCCACGAGCGTGCAGAGGAGGGCGGGGGCCAGGGCGGGGAGAACGAGCGCGCGGGCGGTGGCGGGGCGGGGGCCGGTCATGGGGTCAGCCTGGCAGCGGGAGCGGTCCCGGCGGGGGCGGCCGGGCCCGGCGTCCGCGTTTCGTAAGGTGTCGAAACCCCCGTCCGGCGGCCCGTGGGGCTGTGATGGACGGTATGACCGCACCGACCCGGCGCCGGGACCGCCTGCCGCGCCCGCGCCCGCCCGCCTTCTCCGGCCGACTGCACGACGCCCGTACCGCCACCGCTGTCGGCCGCTGGCTCGGCGGGGCCTTCGCGGTGTGCTTCGTGACGGGGCTGATCAGCCACTACCTCCAGCACCCGCCGTCCTGGGCGGCGGACCGGCTGCCGGTCCGTCCGGTGTGGGGGTACGCGCTCAGCCAGGGGCTGCACGTCGGCGCCGGGATCGCCGCGCTCGTGCTGCTCCTGGTCAAACTGTGGGCGGTGTATCCGCGGCTGTTCGTCTGGCCGCCGGTGCGCTCGGTGCGGCACGGGCTGGAGCGGCTCTCGGTGGCGCTGCTGGTCGCGGCCGCCGTCTTCGAACTGTTCAGCGGGCTGCTCAACATCGCCGAGTGGTACCCCTGGCCCTTCTCGTTCGTGCCGGTGCACTTCGCCGTCGCGTGGGTGGCGATCGGCTCCGTCCTGCTGCACGTCGCCGTCAAAGCGCCCGAGATCAGGGCCCATTGGAGCCGCACCTCGACCGGGACCCTCGAACTCCCCGCCCAGGACGGCCCCGACCGGCGGTCCCTGATGCTCGGTCTCGGCGCGGCGGTCGGCGCGGTCACGCTGACCACCGCGGGCCAGTCCTTCACCCCCCTCGCCGCCCTGGACCTGCTGGCTCCGCGCCACCCCGGGTACGGGCCGCAGGGCCTGCCCGTGAACCGTACGGCGGCGGCCGCCGGGGTGGACGCGCGGACGCTGGGGGACTGGCGGCTGGAGGTGCGCGGACCCGTCCCGTACCGCCTCACCCGTGCCCAACTCCTCGCGCTCCCGCAGACGTCGGCGAGGCTGCCGATCGCCTGCGTCGAGGGCTGGAGCGTGGACGCGCACTGGGGCGGCGTGCGGGTACGGGACCTGCTGGAGCGGGCCGGAGCCCCGCCCGGCGCGGCCGTCCGGGTCACCTCGCTGGAGGCGGGCGGGGCGTACCGGGTGATGGAGATGGGGGGTGAGTACGCCCGGGACCCGCTCACCCTGCTCGCCCTGACCCTGAACGGGCAGCCGCTCTCGCCCGACCACGGGTTCCCGGCCCGGATCATCGCGCCGAACCGGCCCGGGGTGCTCCAGACCAAGTGGGTCGCCCTGCTGGAGGTGCTGTGATGAGGTCCCGGAGCATCCCCCGGTACCTGCTCGGGGCGCTCGGGCTGGTGCTGATCGCCGTCGGGGTCCGGCAGGTCCTGGCGCTGCCCGACCCGCTGGACGTGGTGATCTGGCTCGGCGGAGGGCTCGTGCTGCACGACGGGATCATCGCCCCGCTGGTCTTCCTGGTGGGGCTGGTCCTGGCCGCCGCGGGCTCGGGCGCGGTACGCCTCGCGCCCGGGAGGTGGCCGGGCCCGTGGTCCCAGGGGACGCGGGGGCTCGTACGCGGCGCGCTGCTCACCGGGGGAGCGCTCGTCCTGATCACGCTGCCGCTGCTGCTGCGCCCCGGCGCGCCGCCCAACTCCTCGGCGCTGCCGCTCCCGTACGGACGCAACCTGCTGATCGTGCTCGGCGCGGTGCTCGCCGTCACGGCGGCCGCGGCCGGGTACCGCGCCGTCCGCCGGCCGCGCCCCGGCAGCACGGCCGACGGCGCGGGCGCCACGGCGGGCGGGACAACGGACGGGGAGACGAGCGCGCAGGACTGAAACTCGTTCTGGTTTTGCGGGTCGCGGCCCTAGGAACCTGCAGGCCCGCTCGCTACCCTCCGCGCATGATTTCCACGGTTGTCTGGGGTACCGGCAACGTCGGCCGCGCGGCCATCCGTGCCGTCGAGGCCCACCCGGCCCTGAAACTCGCCGCTGTGCTCGTCCACGATCCCGCCAAGGTCGGCCGCGACGCCGGTGAACTGGCGGGTCTCGACCGCGCCCTCGGCGTCCCCGCGACGGACGACACCGCAGCCGTCCTGGCCGCCGGGCACCGCGCCGTCGTGTACGCGGCCTCCGGAGACGTCCGCCCCGATGGCGCCCTCGACGACATCGTCCGGGCGGTCCGCTCCGGGGCGGTCGTCGTCAGCCCGGCCCTCTACCCGCTCTACGACCACCGCAGCGCGCCGCCCGAGTTCCGCGACCCCGTGCTCGCGGCGGTCGCCGGGGGCGGCGGCTCGTTCTTCGCCTCGGGCGTCGACCCCGGCTGGGGCAACGACGTACTGCCCCTGCTGATCAGCGGACTCGGCACCACCGTGGACGCGATCCGCTGCCAGGAGATCTTCGACTACTCCACCTACGACCAGCCGGACTCCGTCCGCAACCTCGTCGGCATGGGGATGCCGATGGACGTCGAACCGATGATGCTCGTGCCGTCGGTCCCCACCATGGTGTGGGGCGGCCAGATACGGATGATGGCCCGGGCCCTCGGCGTCGAGCTCGACGAGATCCGCGAGACCTCGCAGCGGCGCGCGCTGGAGACGACCGTACGGACCGCCACCATGGGCGAGTTCGAGGCCGGCACCCAGGGCGCCATCCGCTTCGAGGTGCAGGGGATCGTCGAGGGCGAACCCCGCATCGTCATCGAGCACGTCACCCGGATCCACCCCTCCTGCGCCCCGGACTGGCCCACCCCGCCCGACGGCGCCGGAGCGCACCGCGTCGTCATCGAGGGCCGCCCCCGCATCGAGGTCACCATCGAGTGCACCGACGAGGGCGAGAACCGCTCGGCGGGCGGCAACGCCACCGCCGTGGGGCGGCTGGTGGGGGCCATCGACTGGCTCGTGGCCGCCGACCCGGGCCTCTACGACGCGCTCGACGTGCCGCTGCGCCCGGCAGTCGGCCGACTCGGAAGGAAGCAGTCATGAACGCCCTGCACATCGACATCCCGGAAGGCCAGCACCCGATCGAGTACGTCTGGGGCGACATGGTCCCCGGCATCGGGATGGCCGCCGCCAACTTCTCGCTCTCGGTCTACGCCCACACCACCCTGGGCCTGCGGGAGTTCGAGGCCGCGCGGCTGCGCGTCGCGCAGATCAACGGGTGCGTCTTCTGCCTCGACTGGCGCACCGACCGGGACGGCGAGAAGGTCGACGACGCGTTCGCCGACGCCGTCACCGACTGGCGCACGACGGACGCGTTCGACGAGCGCACCCGGCTCGCCGCCGAGTACGCCGAGCGCTACACCCTCGATCACCACGGTCTCGACGAGGAGTTCTGGGACCGGATGAAGGCGTCGTACACGCAGGTCGAGATCGTCGAGCTGAGCATGAGCATCGGCTCCTGGCTGGCCTTCGGCCGGCTCAACCACGTCCTCGGCCTCGACAGCGTCTGCGTGCTGCCCGGCCGGTGACGCGCACGCCGGGGGAGCGGGAGCGGGACCGGTGAAGCGCACGAGGTGCGGGGCCGACCGGTGGCGTCCGGTCGGCCCCGCACCCTTCGCGCGTCGGGGCGCATCGGCGGCCGCCGCCGGGTCACAGGTCCGTGGCGATGATCTTCTCGATGTTGCGCTCGGCGAGCGCGGTGATGGTCACGAACGGGTTGACGCTGGTGTTGCCGGGGATCAGCGCTCCGTCGATGACGTACAGACCGGGGTGCCCGTGCAGCCGCCCGTAGTTGTCGGTGGCCTTGTCCAGGACGGCCCCGCCGAGCGGGTGGTAGGTGAGGTGGTCCCCCCAGATTTTGTAGGTGCCGAAGAGGTCGGTCCGGTAGATCGTCCCCTCCTTCGAATTGATCTTGTCGAAGATGGTCTTGGCCATGTCGATGGCCGGCTGCTTCCAGGCCGTCTGCCAGTCCAGGTCCACGTTCCCCGTACCGGCGTTGTAGCTGAACTGCGCCCGGTGGGGGTTCTTGGTGATCGACAGGTAGAAGGAGGCGTACGTCTCGATGCCGGTGGGCAGCGGCGCCACCTCGGCGAACGCCCCGCCCGCGGCCCAGTTGTCGATGCCGCCGCAGGGGATGGTCGCCTGGAGCTTCCCCGTCGGGTCCCACATGTGGTTGGCGCGGCCGCACATGACGTTGCCGTTGTCGCCCCAGCCCTTGCCCACCTCGTCGTTGAGGTTCGGCAGCAGACCGGTGGCCTTGAGCTTCACGAGGAGTTTGCTGGTGCCGACGCTGCCCGCGGCGAAGAACACCTTCGCGGCGGTGACGCTCTTGGTGGCGACGGCGGCGCCGGTGGTGTCCAGTTGCTGCATGACGACGGTGTAGCCGCCACCGGCCGAGGGGGAGACGGTGGTGACCTTGTGGAGCGGCGAGATGGAGACCTTGCCGGTGGCCTTCGCGGCCGCGATGTAGGTCTTCTGGAGGGATTTCTTGCCGTTGTTGTTGCCGTAGAGGATCTCCCCGTCCAGCGCCGACTTGGTGGCGGTGCCCGCCGCCTCCCTCTTCATGTAGTCCCAGTCGTACACGTCGGGCACGAAGACGAAGGGGAAGTTGGAGCGCTGCGCGTGCTTGCGGCCGACCCGGGCGAACTGGTAGCAGTCCACCGTGTCGAACCACGCCGGGTCGATGAGGCCCACTCCCAGCCCGGCGTTGGCGCGCGGGTAGTAGGTCGTGTACATCTCGTCGGCGTTGACGGTCGGGAGCACGGCGGCGAAGTTCTCGCGCTTGGGCGTGACCGCCATGCCACCGTTGACCAGCGAACCGCCGCCGACGCCGCGGCCCTGGTAGACCGTGATGCCCGCGAAGTCCTCCGCGTCGAGGATGCCGGTGTACTTGGGGATGTCCTTGTCGATCGGGAACCCGAGGAAGTAGTTCAGCGGAGCCTTGGTCCGGGTGCGCAGCCAGTACGACCGCTGGTCCGGGTTGAGCGTGTTGCAGAAGATCTTGCCGTCCGGCCCGGGGGTGTCCCAGGCCATTCCCATCTCGACCATCTGTACGTCGACGCCCGCCTGGGCGAGCCGCAGCGCGGCGACGGAGCCGCCGTATCCGGTGCCGATCACCAGCACCGGGACGTGGGCCCCGTCGCTGATCGGTGCGGAGGTGACGGCGGTGGCGGCCGGGGTGGATCCGGCGCTGCGCAGCTGTGCGGCGTTGGCTCGACCGGCGACGGCCATGGCCCCTAGAATGGAACCTGTTCCTGTGATGAATCCGCGACGGGAAAATCCCTTGGATCCCTTGTCGGACATGGTGGAGTCACTCATGTGACCTTCCTCACTCTCGGCGGAGTGAGAACAAGTTCTACTGTCGCTTGCGTGGTAAGTCACTAGATACCTCTAAGTAACTTGCGGTCCGCTCCGCCCCCGTCGGCCCGGTCCCACCACCTGCCCGGACCGCCCGCCGAGCCCTCCGCGCCCGCCGTGCGCGCGCCGTACGAGCCGGACGAAGACCCGGCCCTGCGCGGTCCACCGCTCGGCCGCGGCCCACCCCGCCGCGCCGGCGTACCCGTCCAGCGCGGCGGCGCCGACCCGGGCCCAGGGGAACGGCGGACCCGCCGCCCCGCGGCCGTCGTCGACCCGCACCACGCACCGCTCGTCGAGCCGGTCGGCCCGCGGCCGGGCGCCCGCCGCGCACTCGACGATCAGCGCGCCGCCCGGGGACGCCACCCCGGCGAGGCGCCCCAGCAGCGAGGCCGGGTCCCCGCCGATGCCGATGTTCCCGTCGATGAGCAGCGCGGTGTCCCAGCGGCCCTCCCCGGGCAACGGCTCGAAGACCGAGCGGTGCAGCGCCGCTCCGCCCGAACGCGTCGTACGGGCCACCGCCTCCGGGCTCACGTCGATGCCCAGCGCCCGGTGGCCCCGTACGGCGAGCGCCGCGACCAGCCGGCCGGGTCCGCAGCCGATGTCCAGGGTCGCGCCGCGGCAGCGGTCCAGCACCGTCCGGTCCGCCGGGCCGGGCGCCCCGCACCAGCGCTCCACGTCCAGCGGCAGCAGCCGGCCGTCGCCGCTCCGCAGGAAGAGGGGGCCGCGGCCGCTGCGCAGGGCCGCGGTGTACGGATCGGCCGTCCAGGCCGCCGCCGCCGCCCCGCCGCCGCTCCCCACGGTGTCGACGTCGAGGGCGCTCATGAACGGACCGCCGTGTCCGCGGCGGCCGCCCCCGCCGTCAACGTCCCGTACAGGGCCGCGAACCGGCCCCCCGGAGCCTCGGCCGCCACCAGCCGGGCGTCCTCGCCGCCGTCCACGTCGCGCAGCAGCGGCAGCCGTCCCACCCGCAGGCCGGCCGCGCGCAGCCGCTCCTCCTGCGCCGCGCCCGTCTCGGGCACGGACATCGGGACGCCGCGCAGCAGCCGGGGGTCCGGCGCGGCCAGCCCGAGGGCCCAGAACCCGCCGTCGACCGCGGGTCCGAACCATGCGTCGTACGTCGCCCAGGCCTGCGGACCGGTCGCGCGGGCCAGCAGCTCCGGCGTGACCTGAGGCGTGTCCATGCCGATCAGGAGCGCGGGCCCGGCGCACCCCGCGAAGGCGGCCGCCAGCCGCTCGTCCAGCGTTCCGGCGCACTGCGGCACCACCTCGAAACCGGGCGGCAGCCACGGCCCCGGCCGCCCGTCGAGCACCAGCACCCGCCGCGCGGCCGGGGTCGCGGCCACCGCGTCGAGCGTGTCGGCGAGCGAGGCCCGCGCCAGCGCGGCGGCCTCGGCCGGGCTGAACGGCGGGGTGAGCCGGGTCTTCACCCGACCCGGCAGCGGCTCCTTGGCGATCACCATCAGCGTGGTGCCCGCCGGCCCGCCCGCGGCCCGGGCGGTCCCGGTCACAGCGAGGCCCCGGCGCCGGTGGACGCAGAGCCCGAGGCGCTGAGCGGAGGTTCGGCCAGGACCCGGCTCATGTCGTGCACGGCCTGCCAGGTGCCCCGCCAGGTCCCGGTCACCTTCGACTTCCCCGCACGCGGCAGGTACGGCACGTCCACCTCCCGGATCCGCCAGCCCGCGTCGGCCGCCCGGACCACCATCTGCAGCGGATAGCCGCTGCGCCGGTCGCTCAGCTCAAGGCTCAGCAGCTCCGTCCGCCGCCCGGCCCGCATCGGGCCCAGGTCGCGCAGGGCCAGGCCGGTCCGGCGGCGCAGCAGCCGGGCCAGCGCGATGTTCCCGGCCCGCGCGTGCAGCGGCCAGGCACCGAGGCCGCGGGGGCGGCGGCGCCCGAGCACCAGGTCGGCCTCACCGGCGGCGACGGAGGTGGCGAACCCCGCCAGCAGCCCCGGATCGAGGGAGGCGTCGCCGTCGCAGAAGCAGACGACGTCCGCCTCCGCGGCGAGCAGCCCGGCATGGCAGGCGGCGCCGAAACCCCGCCGGGACTCGGTCACCACCGTGGCGCCCAGCGCCCGGGCGATCTCGGCGGAACCGTCCGTGGAACCGTTGTCCACGACCAGGGCGCGCCAGCCCGCCGGGATGCGGGCGAGGACCCAGGGCAGCGCCTCGGCCTCGTTCAGACAGGGAAGGACGACGTCCACGGAGGGGGGCGTCGCGGGCAGGGGGGCCGCGGTTGCTGAGTCTGCTGTCACGGGTTTCACCGTAGGAACGACAGGGCCGCGAAAGGGCCATCGACTCCTTACGAAACGCGGACGTCACCCCTGCCGGGGGGACCGGCGGCTCCGCCGGGGGACCGCTGGTGGGAGGCTGGACGCATGAGCCTGGACCCCCCGTCGCCGCCCCCGCCCGTGTCCGTGTCCGGCGCCGCGCCGCCCGGCGACACGGCCGGCCGGATCCTCGTCGTGGACGACGACCCGACCGTCGCCGAAGTCGTCAGCGGCTACCTGCACCGCGCCGGGTACGCCGTGGAGCTCGCCGCGGACGGCCCCGCCGCCCTGGCCCGCGCCGAGCGCCACCGGCCCGACCTGGTCGTCCTCGACCTGATGCTGCCCGGCATCGACGGGCTGGAGGTGTGCCGCCGGCTGCGCGCGACCGGGCCGGTACCGGTGATCATGCTCACCGCGCGCGGCGACGAGGACGAGCGGATCGCCGGCCTGGAAGTCGGCGCGGACGACTACGTCACCAAGCCCTTCAGCCCGCGCGAACTCGTGCTGCGGGTCACCTCCGTCCTGCGGCGCAGCCGCGCGGCCGACCGGGCCGCCGGTCCGGATACCCCGGCTGCCGCGCCGCCGGTGCTCGCGGGCGCCGGGCTCGCGCTCGACCCGGCGACCCACCGGGCCACCAAGCACGGAGCCGAACTGGCCCTGACCCTGCGCGAGTTCGATCTGCTCGCGCATTTCCTGCGGCACCCCGGGCGGGCGATCGGCCGCGAGGACCTGATGCGGGAGGTGTGGGGCTGGGACTTCGGTGACCTGTCCACCGTCACCGTGCACGTCCGGCGGCTGCGCGCGAAGATCGAGGACGATCCCGGCAGCCCCCGGCTGATCCAGACCGTGTGGGGCGTCGGCTACCGCTTCGATGCCGGGACCGAGGGGGCGCGGTGAAGGACATCGCGCTCATCGCGCTCTTCGCCCTCGGCGGCGCCGCCTGCGCCGGGGTCCTGGGCGCGGCCGTCCTGCGCCTGGTCCGCCACCGGTCGGTGACCGTGTCCCTGACCGTCGTCGGAGCCGTCACCGTCACCGCCATGCTCGCCGGTACGCTCGCGGTCGCCCAGGCGATGTTCCTCTCCCGGCACGACCTGGGCGTGGTCACCCTGGTCGCCGCGATGGCCGCCGTGGTCTCCCTGGCCACCGCGCTCGTCCTGGGTCGCTGGGTGGTCGCGCGCAGCCGTGAACTCTCGCTGGCCGCACGGGATTTCGGGGACGGGGGCAGCTTCGCGGCGCCGCCGGGGCAGGCGACCGCCGAGCTGGCGGGCCTCTCCCGGGAGCTGGCGGCGACGAGTGCGAAGCTGGCCGCCTCGCGGGAGCGGGAACGGGCGCTGGAGACCTCCCGGCGGGAGCTGGTCGCCTGGATCTCGCACGACCTGCGGACCCCGCTCGCCGGGCTGCGGGCCATGTCGGAGGCGCTGGAGGACGGCATGGCCGCCGACCCGGCGCGTTACCACCGGCAGATCCGCACCGAGGTGGAGCGGCTCAACTCCATGGTCGGGGACCTCTTCGAACTCTCCCGGATCCACGCCGGGGCGCTCGCCCTGACCCCGAGCCGGATGTCGGCGTACGACCTGGTCGGGGACGCGCTGTCGGGGGTGGACCCGCTGGCGCGGGAGCACGGGGTGCGGCTGGTGGGGGAGGACGTGGAGCGGGTGCCGGTCGAGGTGGACGGCAAGGAGATGACCCGGGTGCTGGCGAACCTGCTGATCAACGCGATCCGGCACACCCCGGCCGACGGGACGGTCGCGGTGGCCGCGGAGCGGCGGGGGGACGGGGTGGTGCTGTCGGTCACCGACGGGTGCGGGGGGATCCCGGCGGAGGATCTGGCGCGGGTCTTCGACACGGGGTGGCGGGGGACCGCGGCGCGGACGCCTCCGGCGGGGGCGGGGCCGGTGCCGCCCGCGGGGGCGGGGCTGGGGCTGGCCATCGTGCGGGGGATCGTGGAGGCGCATGCGGGGCGGGCGGAGGTGCGGAACGTTCCCGGGGGGTGTCGGTTTGAGGTGACCCTGCCGTTGCGCTAGCGCTGGCCGGGTGGGGTGGGGTGGGGTGGGGTGGGGTGGGGGTGGGGCGGGGGCCCCGGGTCCGCTGGGTCCGCGGGGTGCCCGGGGTGCCCGGGTGCGGGTCGAGTGCGGGGGCTCCGCCCCCGGGCCCCCGCGCCTCAAACGCCGGTGGGGCTGGTTGCCTCAAGCGCCGGCGGGGCTGGGGTCGCCTCAAACGCCGGCGGGGCTGGAGTCGCCTCAAGCGCCGGCGGGGCTGGGTTTGGCCGGGCTGGAGTGGTTGCCTGCGGGGCTGGAGCGGTCGGCCATGGGGCTGGGTTCAGGGGTGGGGGTGGCCGAGGGGCGTTGGGGGGCGTGGGCGAATTCCGTCATGCCCGTCGTGAAGGTGGTTTCGGGGTGCCAACCGAGGTCCTGGCGCAGGCGGCGGGAGTCCGCCGTGATGTGGCGGACGTCGCCGAGGCGGAACTCGCCCGTCACCACGGGGGCCGGGCCGCCGTGGGCGGTGGCCAGGGCCGTGGCCATCTCGCCCACCGTGTGCGGGTCCCCGCTGCCGGTGTTGTAGGCGACCGCCGTGCCCGGGGGCCGGGAGCCGACCGCCTCCAGGGCCGTCACGTTCGCCTCGGCGACGTCCCGGACGTGGACGAAGTCGCGCCGCTGGGCGCCGTCCTCGTACACGCGGGGCTCCTCGCCGCGGGCCAGCGAGGAGCGGAAGAAGGACGCCACCCCCGCGTACGGGGTGTCGCGCGGCATGCCCGGACCGTACACGTTGTGGTAGCGCAGGGACATCGAACGGCCGTCCGCACAGCGGGTCCAGGACGCCGCCAGGTGTTCCTGGGCGAGCTTCGTGGTCGCGTACACGTTGCGCGGGTCGGCCGGGGCGTCCTCGTCGACCAGACCCGGCGTCAGTTCCGCGCCGCAGGAAGGGCAACGGGGTTCGAAGCGGCCCGCGCGCAGGTCCGCCGCGCGCCGCGGGGCCGGGCGCACCACGCCGTGCGCGGGGCAGTCGTAGCGCCCCTCGCCGTAGACGACCATCGAGCCGGCCAGCACCAGATCGCGCACCCCCGCCGAGGCCATCTCGGCCAGCAGCACCGCCGTGCCCAGGTCGTTGCAGCCGACGTACGCGGGCGCGTCCGCGAAGTCCTTGCCGAGGCCCACCATCGCGGCCTGGTGGCACACCGCGTCCACCCCGCGCAGGGCCTCCCGCACGGCCGCGGCGTCCCGCACGTCGGCCCGTACGAACTCCGCGTCGGGCAGCTCCGGGGGCCCGGGGTGCGCGGCGGGCAACAGCGCGTCCAGCGCCACCGGATCGTGGCCTCGGCGCCGCAGCGCCCCGACGATGTGCGAGCCGATGAATCCGGCTCCGCCTGTGACGAGTACTCGCATGGGCCGGACGCTACGGAGCCGCGGGCCCCAACGGGGCGCCACGCGCCCGCCGTAAGAATTCCGTCACCCGGAAGTGCCGCCCGTAAACATGGTTTTTGGCCGGGGAACGCCTTGAAATAGGCTCTTAATACGTCTTGTGTGATGGCTTGACCGCAACGTAAAGGGGGCATAAGTTCTGCCCCGGCTTGCTCCACCAGGACGGGCCGCCAAAACCCGTCCTTTGGGGGGACACATGCACTGGTACACCGATGTGCTCAAGCGCTACATCGACTTCTCCGGCCGCTCGCGCCGCCAGGAGTACTGGATGTTCGTCCTGTTCAACATGATCGCGCTGATCATCGTTGCGGTCGTCGACAACCTGCTGGGCACCTACCCGCTGCTCTACGGCATCTACGCGCTGGCCGTCCTGCTGCCGGGCCTCGGCGTCGCGGTCCGCCGTCTCCACGACACCGGCAAGTCCGGCTGGTGGATGCTCATCGCCCTGATCCCGCTCGTCGGCGGCATCTGGCTGCTCGTCCTCATGGCCAGCGAGGGCAACCCGCAGCCGAACCAGTACGGCCCGAACCCGAAGCTCGCTGTCTGAGGTTCCCCCGGCGCCACGCCGAGAGCGCCGTGTCCGACGTATCCCGTCGGGCGCGGCGCTCTCGCCGTTCCCGGCGCTCCCACCAGGGGTGACGCGTGTCTCGCCGAAGCCGGAGCGGGGGGCTGTCGGAGCAGGCCCGATCACGAGATATCTTGATGTCGAGCAATGTTGCAGACGAGAGACGCAGACTGTGGAGCGGAGCATCCGGTGACTGACTCGACCATCATCTACACGCACACTGACGAGGCCCCGGCCCTGGCCACCCATTCGTTCCTGCCCGTGATCCAGGCGTACGCCTCGACCGCCGGCGTGCGCGTGGAGACGCGGGACATCTCGCTGGCCGGCCGGATCATCGCGAGCTTCCCCGAGCGTCTCCAGGAGGACCAGCGCATCGAGGACGCCCTCGCCGAGCTGGGCGAGCTGGCCAAGACCCCGGGCGCGAACATCATCAAGCTGCCCAACATCTCGGCCTCGATCCCGCAGCTCAAGGCCGCGGTCGCCGAGCTCCAGGGCCAGGGCTACGCGCTTCCGGACTACCCGGACGACCCGAAGACCGACGAGGAGCGCGAGACCCGCGCCCGCTACGACAAGATCAAGGGCAGCGCCGTCAACCCGGTCCTGCGCGAGGGCAACTCCGACCGCCGCGCCCCCGCCTCGGTCAAGAAGTACGCGCAGGCGCACCCGCACCGCATGGGTGCCTGGACCCCCGAGTCGAAGACCAACGTCGCCACCATGGGCGCCGACGACTTCCGCTCCACCGAGAAGTCCGCCGTCATCGCCGAGGCCGGCACCCTGCGCATCGAGTTCGTCGCCAAGGACGGCGCGACCACCGTCCTGCGCGAGTCCGTACCGGTGCTCGCCGGTGAGGTCGTGGACGCCTCCGTCATGCGCGTCGACGCGCTGCGCACCTTCCTCAACGGCCAGATCGAGCGTGCCAAGGCCGAGGGCGTGCTCTTCTCCGTGCACCTCAAGGCCACGATGATGAAGGTCTCCGACCCGATCGTCTTCGGCCACGTCGTCCGCGCCTTCTTCCCGAAGACCTTCGCGCGCTACGGCGAGACCCTCGCCGCCGCCGGCCTGTCCCCGAACGACGGCCTCGGCTCCATCCTGAACGGCCTGGGCGCGCTGCCCGACGCCGACGCGATCAAGGCCTCCTTCGACGCCGAGATCGCCGAGGGCCCGGCCCTCGCGATGGTCGACTCGGACAAGGGCATCACCAACCTGCACGTCCCGAGCGACGTCATCGTCGACGCCTCCATGCCGGCGATGATCCGCACCTCCGGCCACATGTGGGGCCCGGACGGCGCCGAGGCCGACACGCTCGCCGTCCTGCCGGACAGCAGCTACGCGGGTGTCTACCAGGTCGTCATCGACGACTGCCGCGCGCACGGCGCGTACGACCCGTCCACGATGGGCTCGGTGCCGAACGTCGGCCTCATGGCCCAGAAGGCCGAGGAGTACGGCAGCCACGACAAGACCTTCGAGATCGCCGCCGCGGGCACCGTCCGCCTCGTCGACGCCGAGGGCACCACGGTCCTGGAGCAGGAGGTCGCCGCCGGTGACATCTTCCGCGCCTGCCAGACCAAGGACCTGCCGATCCAGGACTGGGTCAAGCTCGCGGTCACCCGCGCCCGCGCCACCGGCTCCCCGGCCGTCTTCTGGCTGGACGAGACCCGCGCGCACGACGCGCAGCTGATCGCCAAGGTGAAGACCTACCTCGCCGACCACGACACCGACGGCCTGACCATCGAGATCCTGTCGCCGGAGAAGGCCACCGCCTACTCGCTGGAGCGCATCCGCCGCGGCGAGGACACCATCTCGGTGACCGGCAACGTGCTGCGCGACTACCTGACCGACCTCTTCCCGATCCTGGAGCTGGGCACCAGCGCCAAGATGCTGTCGGTCGTCCCGCTGATGAACGGCGGCGGCCTCTTCGAGACCGGCGCCGGCGGCTCCGCCCCCAAGCACGTGCAGCAGCTCGTCAAGGAGAACTACCTCCGCTGGGACAGCCTCGGCGAGTTCCTCGCGCTGGCCGTCTCCTTCGAGCACCTCGCGCAGACCACCGGCAACGCCCGCGCCCAGGTGCTGGCCGACACCCTGGACCGCGCCACCGGCACGTTCCTGGACGAGGACAAGTCCCCGAGCCGCCGCCTCGGCGGCATCGACAACCGCGGCAGCCACTTCTACCTCGCCCTGTACTGGGCGCAGGAGCTGGCCCGCCAGAGCGAGGACAGCGAGCTGGCGGCCGCCTTCGAGCCCCTCGCCAAGACCCTCGGCGAGCAGGAGTCGACGATCGTCGCCGAGCTGATCGCGGTCCAGGGCTCCCCGGCCGACATCGGCGGCTACTTCCACCCCGACGCGGCCAAGGCCACGGCGGTCATGCGTCCGTCCGCGACGCTCAACCAGGCGCTCTCGATCCTGGGCTGATCCACCCCGCGGCCGATGCGCCGGCGGCGCACGCCGCCGCACGCCATCGCACCGCGGCGCACCGCCCCGGCCGGGAACCCCCGGCCGGGGCGGTGGCGCGTCCGCCGGTAATCCTGTTGTGGTCCCTTCCCGCCAGCGACTAGTAATACCGCGTGATCAAAGGACATCTGGCCGGGCTGCGCGCCCGCCACCCCGACGACGTGGCCGTCCTGCACGCCGAGCTCTACGACGACGTACCCACCCGCGCCCGGGCCGATTCCCGGCCCTGGCGCCCCCTGTCCGCCACGGGCGGGCACTCCCCGTACGAACCCGCCGCGCCCTCGGAGGACGTCGACTTCTTCTCGGTGGTCGACCTCGGCTCCGGCGAACTCGCCGGCGAGGCCCTGCTCTGGGGCATCGACACCCACAACCGCTGCGCCCACCTCGGCCTGTCCCTGCGGCCCGGCAGCCGCGGCCGCGGGCTCGGGCGGGAGGTGGTCCGGCTCCTGTGCCACCAGGGCTTCACCGTGCGCGGCCTGCACCGCCTCCAGCTGGAGACCCTCGCCGACAACACGGCGATGACCAGGGCCGCGGCCGCGTCCGGCTTCGTCCTGGAGGGCACCTTCCGCCGCTCGGCCTGGGTGTACGGAGCCTTCGCCGACGAGGTGGTCCTCGGCCTGCTGGCCGAGGACTGGACCGCCCCCGACCTCCCGGCCGTCTGACCCGTTTCCGCCCAGCCGCGTCAGAGGCTGTGGATCCGCTCCTGCTCCAGTGCGAGCGGGTGGCGTCCGGCCGCCAGGATCCGCAGCCCCGGCGCGCGGGTGAGCAGGGTCCGCAGCCAGGTCACCGCCTCCGGAGTGAGCCGGTCGGAGCCGTCCAGGACGAGCAGCATGTCCCGCTCCGCGAGCCACGAGGCGGCCTGCGCCGATCCGTGGGGCACGGACGCCCGGCCGGGTACGGAGCCCAGCAGGCCCACCAGCTCCCGGACTCCGCAGGCGCGGTCGAGGGTGACGACGGCCACCCCGTCGCAGAAGTTGGACGCGAGGCGGCGGCCCATCTCCCGCACCAGCAGGCTCCGCGGCGCGCCGAACCCTCCGGTCACCGTCAGCACCCGCCCCCGCCGGACGGTGGTGAGCAGCCGGGACAGCTCGGCGGAGGTCGCGGGAAGCGTCCCCGGGGAACCCGGCTCGCGGCCCGGCTCCCGCCCCTGCTCCGCCCGACCCGTGTCCCGCGCCGCTTCGCCGCCGGGCCCCCGTCGGTGTGCCTGATCCCCGTCCCCCATCGGCACGATGCCCCCCTCGCACGCGTGGCCACGCGCGGATCGAGGGTTGGATCGAGCCGCGTGCCGCCGATTATGCGCCAGTGGCGCTCCAGGGCCAGAGGAATTACGCATTCCGGTGGCGTCCCCGCGGAGCCGTCACCGGGGGACCCGCCCGGTCGCCCCTGCGTTCGGCGTAGACGCCGTGGTCCCCGTGACGTACGTGCCCGGCCCGGCCGTCCGGGGAACGGTTGTCCGGATGACGGGAATCCGCTCTACTGCTGTGCAGCCCGGTCCTCGGGCATATTCCGGCGGAGGGAACCAGGATGACAGCGCACCGCCGGAGACGGCCCTTATCCCACCGGCGCCGCGCGGGTCTGCGCGGCGGCCGGGCCCTGCTGGCCGCCCTCGCCGGGGCCTTCCTCCTCGTCGGCGTGTTCGCCGCGACCGGGGTAGCCGGGGACCCCTTCTCCGGCGGATCCCGCGGCGCGCGTCCGGCGCCGGCCATCGGCACGCCCTGGTCCGCCCGGCCCGACCAGCGACCGCCCGCGGCCGACACCTCCGGCAGCGGCGCCGCGGACACCGGCGCCGTCCCCTCCGCACCCGGCGGCGGGGGCGGGGCGGCCGACGGGGACGGCGCGGGACAACGTCCCCCCGGCGCACTGCCGTTCGACCTGCCCGCCCCCGCCGCGCTGCGCTCCGGCAAGAAGCTGGTCTTCGCCCACTACTTCACCCCGTACCCGCTCTCCCTCGACAACGCGAGCGCGGACGGCGACTACTACACCCGCAACTACCTCACCCCGGCGGGGGAGAAGGGCAAGCACGCGCGCTACGGCGGCCTGCTGCGCGACCGGCCGCTGCCCACGGCGCCCAAGAGCGGTGACTGGGAGGCCGCCAACCTCCGCGAAGAGGTGCGCACGGCCGTGGCCGCGGGCATCGACGGTTTCACCCTCGACCTCCTCTCCCTCTCCGGCCCCAACTGGGAGCGCGCCAACCGGCTGATGGAGGCGGCCCGTTCGGTCGACCCGGGCTTCAAGGTCATGCTGATGCCGGACATGACCTCCCTGCGGACCGACGACCCGGCCGTGCTCGCGGACGCCCTCGCCGCGCTCGGCAGGGCCCCCGCCGCCCACCGGCTCGCCGACGGCCGGCTGGTCGTCTCGCCCTTCAAGGCGGAGCAGCAGAGCGCCGCGTGGTGGACCGGGGTGCTGGACCGGCTGAAGTCGAAGCACGGCATCCGGACCGCGTTCGTCCCGCTCTTCCTCGACGCCGGCGCCCACAGCGCGCAGTTCGCGCCGATCAGCTACGGGTTCTCCGAGTGGGGCAGCCGCAGTTACGTCGGCCAGGACGGCGCCGCCGGTGACATCCGGCGGGCGCACGACCTCGGCAAGATCTGGATGCAGCCGGTCTCGGTCCAGGACGCCCGCCCCAACCAGGGGATCTACGACGAGGCGGGCAACACCGCCACCCTGCGCTCCACGTGGACCCACGCCATCGACGACGGCGCCGACTGGGTGCAGCTGACCACCTGGAACGACTACTCGGAGGGCAGCCAGTTCGCCCCCTCCCTGCACAACGGCCACACCTACCTGGACATCTCCTCCTACTACCTCGCGCGGTTCAAGACGGGCGCCTGGCCCGAGATCGTCCGCGACACCCTCTACCTGACCTCCCGCACCCAGTTCGCGGCCGCCGACCCGACCGGCAGCCAGTCCCTGGTGATGTCCCTGCGCAAGGGCAGCGCGGCGCCCCGCGACGCGGTGGAGGTGCTGAGCTTCCTGACCGCGCCCGCCACCGTCCGTACCGCCACCGGCCCGGCGAAGGACGCGTACGAGGCCCCGGCCGGCGTCCACGCCCATCTGCTCGCCCTGCGCCCCGGCACCAGCTCGGCGCGGGTGGTCCGGGACGGGGACTCGCAGACCGCGGTGGAACTGCCGTACCGGGTGGACGGCACGGTCGAGGTGCAGGACCTCCAGTACTACGGGGTCACCAGCGGCCGGACACCCTGAGCGCGCGCCGCGGCGGAACGGCGCGGGGAGCGTGCGCGGGGGCGGCGGACGCTCGGAGCGTGCGCCCGGTGACGCGCCGTCCGCCGTGACGCAATTGGCCCTACCGGAGCACGCGGCCACCGCGCATGATCCGCAGGACAGCACCGCCGCTCCCGCGCGCCCGTCCGTCGCGCCGCACCCCCGGAGGCACCGTGACCGAGCCCACCACCCCGTCCGCCTTCCCCGGCGGGGCCGGACTCTTCCGCCTGGACCCGGACATCGCCCACCTCAACCACGGCTCGTTCGGCGCCGTGCCGATCCCCGTCCAGGACGCCCAGCGGGCCCTGCGCGAGGAGGCGCACGCCGACCCTGACGCCTTCTTCATCGAGGCCCCCGACCGGGTGGCCGCCGCCCGCGCCAGGATCGCCGCCCACCTCGACCCGGGCGCCGACCCGGACGGCATGGCCTTCGTCTCCAACGCCACCGAGGGCGCCAACCTGGCCCTGGCCGCCCTCACGCTCGCCGACGGCGACGAGATCCTGGTCACCGACCACGGCTACGGCACCGTCGTGGAGGCCGCCGCCCGCCGTGCCCCGCTCACCCGGGTCGCCCTCGACCCGTCGCTGCCCGACGAGGACGCCGTGCGCGAAGCCGTCCTGGCCGGACTCACCCCGCGCACCAAGGCGGCCGTCCTGGACCACATCAGCTCGCCCACCGCGCGCGTCATCGCCTCGCCGCGGCTCCTCGCCGACCTCGCCGAGCGCGGGATCACCACCGTCGTCGACGGAGCGCACTCCCTCGGCATGCTCGCCGATCCGCTCGCCGGACGCGCCGACTTCTGGTTCGGCAACCTGCACAAGTGGGGCTACGCACCCTCCGGCAGCGCGATCCTCGCCGTGGCCGACCCGGCGCGCCGGGCCCGGATCCGGCCCCTGGTGCCGTCCTGGGAGGACCACCGGGGCTTCCCGCGCTCGGTGGAGGGCCGGGCCACCGTCGACTACACCGGCTGGCTCGCCGCCCCGGAGGGCCTGGACCTGCTCGCCCGTCTCGACGCCGCCAAGGTACGGGCCCACAACAGCGCGCTGGCCGGCTACGGCGCCGCGCTGCTCGCCGAGGTGCCCGGCCTCGTCCCGCTGCCGTACACCGAGGGCCTCGCCCTGCGCTCCCTGCGCCTGCCGCCGGGGACCGCGGAGACCCAGGAGGGCGCCCGCGCGCTGCGCGAGGAGATCGCGGCGCGGCTGCGGATCCGGGTCCTGGTCTGGCCCTGGCCGGGCGGCGGCGGCATCCGGGTCTGCGGCCAGATCTACAACCGGCCCGAGGAGTACGAGCGCCTCGCGGCCGGACTCCCCGCGCTGTTGGGCTGACGGGGGCGGGACGGGGCGGTGGGCGGGAAGCCCCGCCCACCCGCGTCCGTCCGGCCGGTCAGTTCCGGCGCAGCAGGTACGTGTCCATGATCCAGCCCTTGCGGGCCCGGGCCTCGGTGCGCAGTTCCTCGATCCGCCCGGCCACCTCGGCCAGCTTCCCGGAGACCAGGATCTCGTCCGGGGTGCCGACGTAGGCGCCCCAGTAGATGAAGAGGTCCTGGTCGAGGTGGCGGGTGAAGGCGTGCCGGGCGTCCAGCATCACCACCACGTCGTCCACGTCGGCGGGCCAGCCCTCGGCGAGCCGCCGGCCGGTGGTGATCTGCACGGGCCGGCCGACCCGGTTCAGGTTGGTGCGGTGCCGGGCCAGCAGCGCCGAGACGCTGCTGATGCCGGGGACCACCTCGTGCGCGAACTCCACCCGGCCCCGCTCCAGCACCTCGTCGAGGATGGCGAGGGTGGAGTCGTACAGGGAGGGGTCGCCCCACACCAGGAACGCGCCGGTCTCGCCCTCGGCCAGGTCCTCCGCGATGAACCGCTCGAACAGCTCGGCCCGCGCGCTGCGCCAGCCGTCGACGGTCGGCGCGTAATCGGCCGGGGTGCGGTCCCGGTCCGGGTCGCGGCCCTCCACGAGCCGGTGGTCCGGGCGGGCGTGGGCGTCGAGCATCGCGCGCCGCAGACCCGTCAGGTCCGCCTTCTCCTCGCCCTTCTCCAGGATGAGGAACGCGTGCGCGGCGCCGATCGCCTTCACCGCCTGGAGGGTGAGGTGGTCCGGGTCGCCCGCGCCTATACCGATCACTGAGAACTTCTTCACCGGGCCATTCTGCACGGCACGCCCCGGACCCGGCCCGGCGCCGCCCCCGCGCCCCGGACACCGCGCTCCCTACCGCACCATAGGGGTCATGTCCGCCTACATCGCCCTCACCGCACTGCTGGTCCACGACTACGACGAGGCCCTCGACTTCTACACCCGAGCCCTCGGCTTCGAGCCGGTCGAGGACACCGCACGCCCGGACGGCTCCCGCTGGGTCGTCGTCCGTCCGCCCGGCGCCACCGAGAGCGCGCTCCTGCTGGCCCGGGCCAAGGACGGGGCCCAGCGCGCCCGCGTCGGCGACCAGACCGGCGGCCGCGTCGGGTTCTTCCTGTACACCGACGACTTCGCGCGGGACCACGCGCGGATGAGCGCCGAGGGCGTCCGCTTCCTGGAGGAGCCGCGGCACGAGCCGTACGGCTCCGTCGCCGTCTTCGAGGACCTCTACGGCAACCGCTGGGACCTACTCCAGCCCGCCGCCGCGTAGCCGGGGCGCCTCGCCCGCCGCGTCCACGGCCGGACCGCCGCCGGCCGCGACCCGGTGGGCCAGCTCACCGGCCCACCGGACCAGGCCCGGTACGTCGATGCCGTGCGCCCCCTCCATCTCCGCGAGGGAAGCCGCGCCCCGTCGCAACAGCCGCGCCCCGCCCACCGCGTTGCCGCGCGCGGCGTGGGTCAGCCCGACCGCCAGCTGCGCGAGGCCGCGCCACAGCGGCGCCTGCTCCGGCGGGCCCGACTTCCACGCGTCCTCGAACACCTCGTGCGCGTGGAACGGCATCCCCGCGTCCAGCAGCCGCTGCGCCTCGCGCACCGTCTCCGCCGGGGTCCGCACCACCCCCTCGGGCTGCCGCTCGACACCCGCCGCCCCGTAGGGCAGGGGCCGCCCCAGCCCGTCCCGGGGCCGCGCACTGCGCGCCCGTCCTTCGCCGTCCCGGTCTCTCGCTTCCGCGTCCACGGGCCCATCCTGCCCCCGCCCGGTCACCGATGCGTACCCACCCCTCGCCGTGGGGTAATGTTGCCCATGCACCGCCGCCCGGGGGAAACCCCAGGTGACAGGGGCACCGGGACGTGGCGCAGCTTGGTAGCGCACTTGACTGGGGGTCAAGGGGTCGCAGGTTCAAATCCTGTCGTCCCGACTCGTGAGAGTCGTAGGTGAGGGGCCGTTTCAGAGAAATCTGGAACGGCCCCTTTCCCGTCTTCGGGAACGGATGCCTCCTGGTGGTCGTCCTCTCGTAAGCAGGCTCTGCGACCATGCCTTCGTCCCGCTTCGTGGTGGGGCGGCCGGGCCGACATCGGTGGGACAGCCGGGGGGCACTCCACCGTGATCACCAGACCAGTGATCACAAGACCAGTGGGGAAGGAAAACGGGACTCATGGGGGAAGACGGCATCCGTTTCACCGTGCTCGGAGCCGTTCGGGTCGTCCGGGACGGCGCGGTCCTGACCACCGGATCGCCGCAGCAGCAGGCGCTGCTGGCGGCCCTGCTCCTGCGGGCGGGCCGCGCCACGCCCGCGCACGAGCTGCTCGCCTCGATCTGGGGCGAGGACGCGCCGGACTCCGCCCTGTCGAGCCTGCGCACCCACGCCTGGCGGCTGCGCCAGATCGTCGAGGAGGACCGCTCCGCGCCCAAGGTCCTCGTCTCGCTGCGCGACGGCTACCAGCTGCTGGTACCGCCCCCTTCGGTGGACGCGCTGTACGCCGAGGACCTCGCGGCGCGGGCCGCGCGGGCCCGGGCGGCCGGCCGGGAGGACGAGTGCGGGCGGCTGCTCGCCGAGGCGCTCGGCCTGTGGAGCGGCGAGCCGCTGGCGGGCGTACCGGGGCCCTTCGCCGAGCAGCAGCGCTCCCGGTTCACCGCGCTGCGCCTCGCGCTGGTCGAGGAGCGCTTCGAACACGACCTGCGGCAGCGGCGGCACGCGCTCGTCATCCCCGACCTCATCGGCTTCACCCACGAACACCCCCTCCAGGAACGGCCCTACGGCTTCCTGATGCGGGCGCTGTACGCGATGGGGCGCCAGGCCGACGCGCTCGCGGTGTTCGGCCGGGCCCGCCGGGTCCTGGCCGACGAACTGGGCATCGACCCCGGTCCCGAACTGACCGCGCTCCACGAGCGGATCCTCGCGAACGACCCGCTGCTCATGGGCCATCCGGCCGAGGAGCGCGACCGGTCGGCGCACCCCGCCGCGCCCGAACCGGAACCCGAACGGGAACCGCCCGCCGGGGCGCCCAGGGAAGTGCCCGCGCCGACCAGGCCCGCCCAGCTGCCCGCCGACATCTCCGACTTCACCGGCCGCGAGGACCAGGTCCAGGACCTCTACCGGTCCCTGACGGACCCCGCGCGCCCGTCCCTCGCGGTGGTGTCCGTCACCGGCATGGGCGGCATCGGCAAGAGCACCCTCGCCCTGCAGGTCGCCCACCAGGCCAAACCGGACTTCCCCGGCGGCCAGCTCTACGCCGACCTGCGCGGCAACGGCATGGAGCCCGCCGACCCGGGAGCCGTCCTGGGCAGCTTCCTCACCGCGCTGGGCGTCCCCGGCCCCGGGCTGCCCGCCTCGACCGAGGACCGGTCCCTGCTCTTCCGTACGACCCTCGACGGCCGCCGCATCCTGGTCGTCCTGGACAACGCCCGCGACCCCGCGCAGATCAGGCCGTTGCTGCCGGGCTCCGCCGACTGCGCGGTGATCGTCACGAGCCGCGCCGTGCTCGCCGGGCTCTCCACCACCATCCAGCGGGACCTGGACGTCTTCGACACGGCCGAGGCGATCGCCCTGCTGCGGGCGATCGTCGGAGCGGCCCGCGTGGACGAGGAACCGGAAGCCGCAGCCGAGCTGGTCGCCCTGTGCGGCCACCTGCCGCTGGCCGTGCGCATCGTGGCGGCGCGGCTCGCGGCCCGGCCCCGCTGGCGGGTGGCCACCATGACCGGCCGGCTCGCCGACGAGCGGCTGCGCATCGGCGAGCTGCGGGCCGGGGACCTGGCCGTGGCGGCCGTCTTCGAACTCGGCTACCGCCAGTTGACCCGCCCGCAGGCGCGGGCGTTCCGGCTGCTCGCACCGGTGACCCGGCAGGGCATCGGGACGGCCGCCGCGGCGGCCGCGCTGGGCCTGGACGCGTACGACGCCGAGGAGCTGCTGGAGGCACTGGTCGACGCGGCGATGCTGGAGGCACCGCGGCCCGGCCACTACCGCTACCACGACCTGGTCCGCTCCTTCGCGCTCCAGCTCGCGGGATCGGAGCAGCCGGGAGCGCAGGAGGCGGACGGCGACGACGGGGCCGCGGCCCTGGGGCGGCTCCTCGACTTCCTGCTGGACGGATCGCGCGCGGCGTTCCAGCTGATGGTGCCGGGCGACCCGGTCGCCGCGATCCTCGGCGCCACGCCCGCGTCGGGACCGGGCTTCGCCACGCTCGCCGAGGCACGCGCGTGGGTGAGCGACGAATTCGACTGCGCGGCCAACGCGGCCGCCCTGGCCGCCCAGGGCTCCGCGGGCGGCGACCCGCGGACCCTGCGCACGGCCGGCGACCTGCTGGTCGCCCTCAGCCCCTTCGGCCAGGACATCCCGTACCTGCAACTGGCCACGGCCGCCCGGAAGGTGGCCGACGCCGCGGCGCTCCGCGGCGACGACCAGGCCGAGGCGCGGGCCCGGTTCGTGTGCGGCAACGCCGCCCTCCAGAACACCCTGCTGGCCGAGGCCGAGCTGCACACCCGGCTGGCGACCGAGGCCTGCGGGCGGGCCGGGGACGAGGTCATCCTGCGGCAGATCCTCAACGACCGGGGGCTGATCGCGCAGTGGCAGCGCCGCTTCACGGACGCGGTGGTCTTCTACGACCGCGCCCTGGAGCTGGCCCGGCGCCTGGGACACCGTTCGGGGGAGCTGACCACCGAACTCAACGCCGCCCAGGCCCGGTTGCACAGCGGCCGCCCCGCCGACGCGGTGGAGGTGTGCGAGGCCGCGCTGGAGCGGCTGCGCACCGAGCGGGACCCGCACGTGACCTCGTACGCCTGGTACGTCCACGGCATGGCGCTGAACGAGCTGGGGCGGCACGCGGACGCCGTGGTCAGCTACACCGCCTGCCTGGACCTGTGCGCCTCCGCCCGGCTGCGGGGCCGGGAGACCCAGGCGCGGTTCCGGCTCTCCGACAGCCTGCGGGGCCTGGGCCGGTACGACGAGGCGCTGGCGGAGGCCGAGCGGGCGCTGGCGCTGAGCGAGGAACTGAACTCCCAGCAGCAGCGCGCGCACTGTCTGCTCGCCCTGGCCCGCGCGCTGGCCGCGACCGGGAACGACGCGGCGGCGCTCGTCCGGGCGCGCCAGGCCCGTGACGTGTTCGTCCTCCTCGGGCTGCCCGATGTGGACCAGGCCGAGGAACTGGCCCAGTCGCTGGGCGCGCAAGGACCGGTCCGGCCGCCGGGCGCGGACGAGCCGTCCCGCTCGCCCGGCCGGCCCGTGAGCGCGAACGGCCCGACGGGCTGAAGGACGCCGGCTGCCCGACGGGGGTCGGCGTCCCGCCGGGCCGGCCGTGGCTCAGCCCTGGCTGTTCCAGTCGGTCGGGTCCTTCGGGCCGCCGGTGGCGACGGTCACGGTGTGCTCGGGCGCCGGAGCGTCGAGGTGGGAGGCGGCCACCGAGAACAGCGAGGCGGCGGCGCAGCCGACGGTGACGACGATGGCGGCCTTGCGCAGGACCAGGGTCTTCAGGGAGTGCTTCATGGGGTGCCGTCCGCTTCGTGGTTCGATGCCTGCGTATGGGGGAGAGCCGGTGGGACCGTGATGGTTCCGGCCGCTCGAGAACAAGATTGATCCAGCCCGCTCTACGACGGATATATGCGGGATCACAGGCTCCCCGCCCGCCGTCGGCGCGCTCGAGGATCCTCCGTATATGCGCCCCGTGCACCATTCGGACCGTGCGGTGGTCGGCCACTGGGCCGGTGCTTCCCGCCGGACCCACCCGGTCCGTCCGGGCCCGCACCGCACGCCGGCTCCGGCCACCCCGACCACGCACCGTACTCCCACAGCTGCACCCGAACCGCCACACGATGGAACCGGGCCAGCGGAGGTTGCCATGACTGCCCTTCTGTCTCCTTCGACCGCGCACCCCTCCTCTGCCGCGCACCCGGCCGACCTCAGCTTCGAACTGCTGGGCGAGGTCCGGGGCTGGCGAGGCGGCGTCGAGCTGCCGCTCGGCGCACCCCGCCAACGGGCGCTGCTGGCGGTTCTGTTGCTGCGCGCCGGTTCGCCCGTCGGCCGCGACCACCTGATCGACGGCATCTGGGGCGACACCACCGTGCTGGACGGCGCCAACCTGGTGCAGGCGTACGTCTCCAAGCTGCGCAAGCTCTTCGAGCCGGACCGGACGCCGCGCACCGCGGGCGGAGTGCTCACCCGGGTCGGCGCCTCCTACCGGCTCTCCATCGGGCCCGGGCAGTGCGACCTCGGCCGGTTCGAGCGGTCGGTCACCGACGCCCGGGCCCTGCGGGCGGCGGGACAACCCGAGGCGGCGGAGCGGATGCTGGCCGCCGCCCTGGCCGACTGGCCCGGCCCCGCGCTCACCGGAGTGAGCGGCCCGCTGCTCGACGTCGAACGCACCCGGCTCGCGGAGCTGCGGCTGGCGGTCGTCGAGGAACACACCGAACTCGCGCTCGAACTGGGCGGCCACGCCCGGCTGGTGCCGCACCTGCTCGTCCTCACCGCCGAACACCCCTACCGGGAACGGCTCTGGGCCCTGCTCATGGTCGCGCTCTACCGCGGCAGCCGACAGGCCGACGCACTGGCCGCCTTCCAGCGGGCCCGGCACACGCTGATGGAGAACCTGGGCCTGCTCCCGGGCCCGGAGCTGCGCGGCATCGAGGAAGCCATCCTCGCCCGCCGCCCCGACCCCTTCGCCCGCCTCGCCCCGGCCGATGCGGCCCGGCGGGCGCCGGGCCACGACGGCTCCGACCGCGCCCCGGCCGCTCCGTACGGCGCTGCGCCGGAGCTCGGCGGCCGGCCCTACCTGACCCTGGTCGACCCGGCGGCCTCCGGCGCGTCCGTGCCGCGCACCGCCCCCCGCGGGCCCTGGTCCGAGGGCGCGGCCCGGCTGGCGCGCTGAGCCGCCGCGGCCCCCCCGCACCCACCCCGCCGTTCGTCCTTCCCCGCCCCCCTTTTCCCCCACCCCTTCCCCCGCCCGTCGCCCACCGCCGTGCACCGCGCCGCCGGCCCGTGCACGGCGGCGTTCGCCATGGCCGCAATCCCGTCGAGACAAGGAAGCGCCACCCCATGACAGTCCAGACCGACACGGCCCCACCGGACGATTCCAGTCCGGACACGCCCCGCCCGGCGCCCGGACCGGAGGCCGCCGAGGCGCCCGCCGGTGACTCCGGCGCGCCCGCTGCCGCGCCCGCTCCCCGCCGCCGACGCGTGCGGCGGATCCTCCTGCGCACCGCGGTCTCCCTCACCGCCCTGGTGGTGCTGGCGGCGGCCTCCCTGGCCGGGTACGCGTACTGGACCGTCCAGCGCTCCCTGCCGCAGCTCTCCGGCAGTACCAGCGTGCCCGGGCTGCGGGGCGAGGCCCGGATCGTCCGCGACGCCTCCGGCATCCCGCAGATCTACGCCGACAACGCGCACGACCTGTTCATGGCCGAGGGCTATGCCCAGGCCCAGGACCGGTTCTGGCAGATGGACACGCAGCGCCACGTCACGGCGGGCCGGCTCGCCGAGATGTTCGGCCCGAGCCAGGTGCAGACCGACAAGGTGGCGCGCACCTTCGGCTGGTACCGGGTGGCCGAGCAGGAGGTGGCCATGCTGTCGCCGCAGACGCAGGCCTACCTGCGGGCCTTCTCCGACGGAGTGAACGCCTACCTCGCGCGGAACGGGGGCGCGAAGCTGTCGGTCGAGTATCCGGTGCTCGGCTTCGTCGCCGGCGACTACCGGCCCGAGCCGTGGACCCCGGCCGATTCGGTCTCCTGGCTGAAGACGATGGCCTGGAACCTCAACACCGGCATGATCGACCAGTTCCAGCAGGCGATGCTGGCGGCCAAGCTCCCCGCCGGCACGGCCGACGCGCTCTTCCCCGGATACGACTACGCGCGCTGGTCGCCGATCGTCCCCGACCGCGCCCCCGGGTCCGCGCCCACGCCGGCACCCGCCCCCGCGCCCGTGACGGCGGCTTCCGCACCGGCGGCGCCGCCCGTCGGCGGGCAGCCCCCGGCCGGGGCGCCCGCCGTGCCCGTCGCGGCCTCCGCCGCGCTCGCCGACAGCGCCGGAGTGCGCAACGTACTGGCCGCCGTCCTCGGCCCCCAGGGCATCGGCATCGGATCCAACTCCTGGGTCGTCTCCGGCAGTCGCACCACCACCGGCAAGCCGCTGCTGGAGAACGATCCGCACCTGACCCCCTCGCTGCCGGGCATCTGGTACCAGGTCGGCCTGCACTGCACCCGGACCGGCCCCAACTGCCCGTACGACGTCACCGGCTTCACCTTCGCCGGCATGCCGGGCGTGGTGATCGGCCACAACGACGCGATCTCCTGGGGCTTCACCGACCTGGGCGCCGCCGACTCCGACCTGTTCGTGGAGAAGGTCAAGGGAGCCGACTACGAACACCAGGGCGAGCAGAAGCCGTTGACCGTCCGCCGCGAGCGGATCAAGGTGGCGGGCGCCCCCGCGGTGGACCTGACCGTCCGCTCCACCTTGCACGGACCGCTGATCTCCGACGTGCTCAAATCCGCCGACGAGGTGGGAGACGACGGCAAGGAGCCCGACGTCCCGCCGCGCGGCCCGCAGGAGGACTATGCGGTCTCCATGCAGTGGACGGCGCTCGACCCGGCCCCCACCATGGACGCCCTCTTCGCCCTGGACCGGGCCCGGAACTGGGACGAGTTCCGCGCGGCCGCCGCGGTCTTCGCCTCGCCCGTGCAGAACATGATCTACGCGGACACGGCCGGGAACATCGGCTACCAGACCCCGGGCCGCATACCCGTCCGCAAGGCGGGCGACAGCCGCCACCCGGTGCCGGGCTGGACCGGGGCCTACGACTGGACCGGATACCTGCCCTTCGACCAGCTGCCCACCAGCTTCAACCCGCCCGAGGGATACATCGTCACCGCCAACAACGCGGTGGTCGGCCCCGCCTACCCGCACCTGATCGGCAGCAGCTGGGGCACCGGCTACCGCAGCCAGCGGATCGCGCGCCTCATCGAGCAGGGCGGCAAGCTGGACGTCGCGGCGATGGAACGGATCACCCAGGACAGCTGGAACGGCAACGCCGCCACCCTGGTGCCCCGGCTGCTCCAGGCCGGAGTCGGCGCGCAGACCGAACCGGCCCGGGAGCTGCTCCGCGGCTGGGACTTCAGCCAGGGCGCCGACTCGGCCCCGGCCGCCTACTTCAACGCGGTCTGGCGCGAACTGCTGCAGATCGCCTTCACGGACCGGCTGGAGAAGGCCGGAGTCAAGGGCTACGCCCACCCGGACGGCGGCGGCCGCTGGTTTGACGTCGTACGCGGCCTGCTCGACCAGCCGGACAGCATCTGGTGGACCAGCGCCACCGACCCCTCCCTGCACGGCCGTGACGCGATGCTCGGCCGGGCGATGGAGCGGGCCGCCACCGAGCTGCGCGGACGCCTCGGCGAGGATCCCGCGAAGTGGCGCTGGGGCGCCCTGCACACCCTCACGCTGGAGAACCCGACGCTGGGCGCCGGCGGCCCGGCCCCGCTCCAGTGGCTGCTGAACGCCGATCCGGTCGGCGTCGGCGGCGGCACCGACTCGGTGCTGGCCAACGGCTGGGACCCGAAGAAGGGCTTCGAGGTGATCTGGGTGCCCTCCATGCGCATGGTGGTCGACCTGGCGGACTTCGAGAGCTCCCGCTGGATCAACCTGACCGGAGCGTCCGGTCACGCGGGCGCGGACACCTACACCGACCAGATCGGCCCCTGGGCCAAGGGCGGGAGCCTGCCCTGGCCGTACACGGCGGCGGCGGTGGAGGCCACGGCCCGGGACCGCCTGCGCCTCACTCCCTGAGCCGTACCCCTTCCCTTCTTCCCTTTCGTGCGTTCTCGCTACGCATCCAGCCGGTCTTCAGTCCGGCTTCAGTCGGGCGCCAGCCCGGCACACGCGGGCCGTCGGCGGTGTCACCGCCGACGGCCCGTCGTGCGTCAGCCGCCCGGCAGCCGGGAGCCAGCGGGCACCCAGGGCACGTCCGGCGGGCGGCCAGAGCGACACCGACCGGGCTGTCAGTGCAGGGCAACCGCGCGGCAGGCGGCGGACGGAAACATCGTCACCGACAGTCGCCCCGGGCGTCCTGCCACGGGGCCGGAGATCGGAGAGACATGCGCTGGGAGCAGGTGTACCTGGCCGGCACGGGTGTCTGGTTGGCCGACCGCACGAACGCGGCGGCGGCGGTCGAGGCCGGTGCGTACGACGCCGGGGAACACGCCCTCAACCAGATCCACTCGGTCAGCTCGGCCGTGGCCGGCGGGCCGGACGACCTGTCCGCGCCGGAGATGGCGGTCCGCGCGGCCCGTACCGCGCTGCGCCGTTCCGGCCCGGCCGCGCAGCGGGTCGCCGCCGTGTTCCACAGCTACCTGTGGTTCCAGGGGGCCGAGTTGTGGCCGTCCGCCGCGTATGTGGCGCAGCACGCGGTCGGATCGGCGGTACCCGCCTTCGACCTGTTGCAGCAGTGCAACGCGGGACTGGCGGGAATGGAGCTGGCCGCCCGCCAGCTCGGGGCGCGCGGCTCCGGCCGGGCCGCAGGCTTCCGCGAGGACGAGGCGGTGCTGCTGACCACGGCCGACCGGTTCGCACCCCCCGCCTTCGACCGCTGGACGGCGGAGCGGGGCATGGTCTACGGCGACGGCGGCACCGCGCTGGTGCTGAGTTCCTCGCCCGGGGGAGCGAGCGCCCGGCTGCTGTCCACCGCGACCCGGGTGGACAACTCGCTGGAGGGCCTCGCCCGGGGCGCCGGATTCCGGTCCGGCCCGGATCCGCAGGCCGGCCCGGTCGACCTGGGGGCGCGGGCGCAGGAGTACTTCCGCGCGCACCGCAACATGCGGGCCGCAACCCTGCGCACCGCGGAGGTGGCGGCCGAGTCCATCCGGGTCGCGCTGGCCGATGCGGACACCCCGAGGGAACGCGTCGACCGGGTGGTGCTCAACGCCACCGGCCACCAACGGCTGACCTGGCAGCTGGAGCACCAGCTGGGCATCGAGGAGAAGTTCTCCAACTGGGAGTTCTGCCGCGAGGTGGGCCACTTGGGCGCGGGGGACCACTTCGCCGGGCTGAACGAGCTGCTGGAGACGGGCGAAGTCGGCGCGGGGGACCGGGTGCTGCTCGTCGGCGGCGGCACCGGCTACAGCTGCACCAGTGCGGTCGTCGAGATCACCGACCCCGCGGGCTGGTACGCGTGAGCGCCGCGACCCCGAGGGAGCCGGACGACGGCGCCCTCGTCACCGACCTGCTCGACGCGGCCGCCGCCGCCCGTCCCGGCGCGACCGCCGTCCGGGACGCCTCCGGCGCCTGGAGCTACGCCCAACTCGTCGAATCGAGCCGGGTGGTGGCCGCACGGCTGCGCACGTGGGGCGTCGCACCGGGTGACCGGGTGGTCCTGCGGCTCGGCAACCGGCGGGAGTTCGTCGCGCTGTACTACGGCGTCCTGCGCACGGGGGCCGTCGCGGTGCCGCTGAACCCGGAGCTGAAGGCCTACGTCCTGCGCGGGGTGCTGGCGGACGCCGCTCCCGCGGTGGTCGTGCTGGACCCCTCCGAGGCGGAGCCGGTCCGTGGGGCGGTCGCCGCCTGTGGCGCCCGTACGCTCGCACCCGCCGAACTCCTGCTCCCCCTCGGCCCGGACGCGCCCGCGCACCCGGACGCCGTGCCCGGCCGCCCCCCGGCCGACGCCGTCGCCCAGCTCATCTACACCTCCGGCAGCACCTCCGCCCCCAAGGGCGTCGTCTGCACCCACCGGCAGGTGGTCTTCGCCGCCCGCGCGATCGCCCGTCGGCTCGACTACCGGCCGCAGGACGTGGTGCTCGCCGCCCTGCCGCTCTCCTTCGACTACGGCCTCTACCAGCTCCTGCTGGCCGCGATCGGCGGCTCGGCGG
Source organism: Streptomyces sp. NPDC006529 (assembly GCF_040611795.1). Lineage (NCBI taxonomy): Bacteria > Bacillati > Actinomycetota > Actinomycetes > Kitasatosporales > Streptomycetaceae > Streptomyces > Streptomyces sp. NPDC006529. The sequence goes on from NZ_JBEXPB010000004.1 coordinate 259,768, forward strand.
TGGTGCTGGCGGACGCGGCCGCGCCGGTGCGGGTGCTCGGCCTGCTGCGCGAGCACCGGGTCACCGTGGTGCCGGTGGTGCCCTCGCTGGCGCAGATGCTGTGCCGCCTCGCCGCCCGCGGGGCGCCGCCCGAGCACGTCCGGCTGTTCACCAACACGGGCGCGGCGCTGGCCGGTTCGACGATCGAGGCGCTGCGGTCCGGCTTCCCGGGGTCGGCCGTGGTGGCGATGTACGGCATCACCGAATGCAAGCGCGTCACGATCGCCGCCCCGGACGCCGACCGGGAGCGCCCCGGTTCGGTGGGCCTGCCCCTGGACGACACGACGGTCGAGGTGCTCGACGAGCGGGGCCGCCCGCTCCCGCCCGGCGGGACCGGCGAGATCGTCGTCGGTGGCCCGCACGTGATGACCGGCTACTGGAACGCGCCCGCGGCCACCGCCCTGCGCTACCGCCCGGACCCGCACACCGGACGGACCCGGCTGCACACGGGCGACCACGGGTGGCTGGACGCGGACGGACACCTCTACATCAGCGGCCGCGTGGACGACCAGTTCAAACGGCGCGGCGTGCGGATGAGCACCCCGGAGATCGAGGCCGCCGCCCTGGACGTGCCCGGCGTACGGACCGCCGCCGCGCTGCCGCCCCGGGACGGGCTCGACCTGCGCCTGGTCGTCACCGGCGAGGACGGGCTGACCGGGCGCCGGGTGATCGAGGGCCTGGAAGAACGGCTGGAGGCGGCGAAGGTGCCCGCCGACTGCCGGGTCATCGCCCGGATGCCCCTCACCCCCAATGGCAAGACCGACCGGAAGGCGCTGGAGACCGATGCGCACTGACCCGCCGCCCGCCGCGCCCGTCCGGGCTCCGGCCCCGGCGCCACCGCCCGCCGAGGACCTGCTGGCGGCCGGGCTCGTACGCCGCTACGGCAGCCCGCTGTACGTGTATGACCTGGCCCGGGCCGAGCGCGCCGCCGCGGACCTGCGGGCGGCCCTGCCCGGAGGATCCCACCTCTACTACTCCCTCAAGGCGAACCCGCACCCCGAGCTGGTCCGCACCTTGCGGCTGGCCGGATGCCGCCCCGAGATCTGCTCCACCGGCGAACTCGCCGCCGCCCTGGCGGCTGGTTTCGACGGTGCCGACTGCCTCTACGGCGGCCCGGGCAAGACCGCCCAGGAGCTGGGCGAGGCACTGGCCGCGGGCGTGCGCACCTTCTCGGTGGAGTCGCCCGCCGACCTGCGCCGGGTCGGCGCCGCGGCCCGGGCCCGGGGCGTCACCGCGCGCTGCCTGCTGCGGATCAACGGCGCGGGCGCGGGGGCGGGCGTCGGTCTGCGGATGACCGGCGGCGCCTCGCAGTTCGGCCACGACATCGCCGACGGCCTGCCCGACGTCGATGAATTCACCGTGGACGGGACGGAGTTGTGGGGACTGCACTTCTTCCCGCTGACCAATGCCGCCGACCCGCGCGGCCTGCTCGCCGAAGCCGTCGCCTCCCTGCGGACCGCCGCCGCGCTGGAGGCCCACTGGGGCCGGCCGCTGCGGATGCTCGACCTCGGCGGCGGATTCGCCTGCCCGTACGCCGCTCCGGGGCAGCGGCCGCTCTACCACGCGCTGCGCGCACCGCTGGAGGCCGCGCTCGACGAGCATCTGCCGGGCTGGCGCGAGCGGTTGGAGCTGGCCTTCGAGTCCGGCCGGTACCTCGTCGGCGACAGCGGGCGGCTCGTCTGCACCGTCACCGAGGTCAAGGAGAGCCGCGGCACCGCCTACGGCGTGCTGGACAGCGGGATCAACCACCTCGGCGGGCTCTCGGGGGTGGGCCGGCTGCCGTCGCTGCGCGCCGAACCGCTGCACCTCGCGGACCCCGCGTCCGGGACGGACGAGCCCCCCGCCCGCCGGGTGGCCCTGGTCGGGCCGCTCTGCACCCCCGCCGACGTGATCAGCCGGGCCGCCGAGGCCGTACCGCCGCGGCCCGGCGCGCTGCTGGCCGTGCCCAACGTCGGCGCGTACGGCGCCACCGCGAGCCTGCTCGGCTTCCTCAGCCGCCCGGCCCCCGCGGAGATCACCGTCCGGGACGGCCGGGTGGTCAGCGCCGACCGGCTGACCCTCACCCGCGAACCCCTGCCCGACCACCACCACGGCGACCTCACCGGTCGCACCGCAAGGAGCTGAACAGCGTGACCACACACCACCGTTGGGACGACCGGTACGAGAACGTCCTGGCCGAGCTGCTGCCGCGGCTCGCCGAGGAGCGCCCGCTGTCCGCCGGCAGCGGGCTGCGGGCCGCCGGACTGGACTCGATGGCCGTCGTCGAGCTGCTGGTGCGGCTGGAGGACGCCTACCAAGTGGCCCTCCCCGACGAGGAACTGGGCCCCGAGGCCTTCGAGACCGTCGGCAGCCTGTGGGAGGTCGTCTCCCGGCAGCTGGACTCGGCCGCCACGCACTGACCGGACCACCCCACCGCAGAGAGAAAGGCTGGCCTCCGTGCCGGTATCACTGGACATCGAAACATCGGCGCCGGACCTGGTGCTCACCGGAGCAGAAACGGCGGCCACCGAACGGGTCGCCGCACTGCTCGGGGCCGGACCCGCAGGGGCCCTGGTCGACGACCCCGCCTGGGTGGCCTCGGCCCGCGACCGCTGGGAGGAGCTGCCCGCCCGGCTGCGCCGCACGCTGCGCGCCTTCCGCCGGGCGCCCGGGCCGGGCGGCGCGCTGCTGGTGCGCGGACTGCCGGCCGGAGGGCCCGTGCTCGGCGGCACCCCCCTGACCGACGGCTCGGTGCAGCGCACCGCGACCGTACCGGCGTCGGTGCTGATGCTCGCCGCGTGCGGGCTCGGCGACCCCGCCGCCTTCCGCCCGGAAAAGACCGGGGCGCTCGTGCAGGACGTCGTCCCCGTGCCCGGGCGCGAGGACTTCCAGGGCAACGCGGGCTCGGTCCTGCTCACCTTCCACAACGAGAACGCCTTCCACCCGCACCGGCCGGACTTCGTCATGCTGCTGTGCCTGCGCGCCGACCCGGACGGGCTGGCCGGACTGCGCACCTCCTGCGTGCGCGAGGTGCTGCCGCTGATGGACGAGAGCACCCGGGCGGCGCTGCACCGGCCGGAGTTCCGCACCGCGCCGCCGCCGTCCTTCGGCGCGTCCGACGGGCCCGCCGAGCCGCACGCGGTGCTCACCGGGGCGTACGAGGACCCGGACCTGCGGGTGGACATGGCGGCCACCGAACCGCTCACCGGGCGGGCCGTGGCGGCCCTGGCCGAGCTGCAGCGCCTCTTCGAGCGCACCGCCCGTACGGTCCGGCTGGAGCCGGGGGACCTCGCCGTCGTGGACAACCGGATCACGGTGCACGGGCGGACCGCGTTCAGCCCGCGCTTCGACGGGACCGACCGCTGGCTGCAGCGGACCTTCGTCCTTGCGGATCTGCGCCGCTCCCGTGCCCATCGGGCGGGCGACGGCTACGTCCTGGCCGACCCGGCCCCGGCCCCGCGAGCCTGACCCCCCCTCCCCGCAGCCTGGCCGGCGCGGCCCCCGTGGCCCCGCCGCCCAGGCTGCGCCGTCTCGCCGCCCCCGGGCCCGCCGGCGTCGGGGCGCGGGCCCCTTGGCCTGCGCCAGGCCCGATTCAGCCCGCTCAGCCTGCCCCCTCAGCAGCCTGGCCCCCTCAGCCTGGCCACCCCCATCCTCGCCCGGGGGCACCACCTCAGCCTCGCCGGCGTTTGAGGCGCGGGTCCGGGCGGAGCCCGGGGCGGCCCGCCAGGGCCGTTGCCCCTCGCGGGGCCGCTGGGGCCGATCGGAAGAGCGGCGGGTA